>NZ_JBQXON010000018.1:0-61761 GCF_052646455.1 Bacillus cereus group sp. Bce041 | reverse complement strand
TAATGATGGCAGAGAGGTCACACCCGTTCCCATACCGAACACGGAAGTTAAGCTCTCTAGCGCCGATGGTAGTTGGGACCTTGTCCCTGTGAGAGTAGGACGTTGCCAGGCTAATATTATTCCGCAGTAGCTCAGTGGTAGAGCTATCGGCTGTTAACCGATCGGTCGTAGGTTCGAGTCCTACCTGCGGAGCCATTATGCTTCCATAGCTCAGCTGGTAGAGCACTTCCATGGTAAGGAAGAGGTCACCGGTTCAAGCCCGGTTGGAAGCTTGGGAATAGGTTTAAAACTTTTTTGGCCCGTTGGTCAAGTGGTTAAGACACCGCCCTTTCACGGCGGTAACACGGGTTCGAATCCCGTACGGGTCACCACTTTTGGAGGATTAGCTCAGCTGGGAGAGCACCTGCCTTACAAGCAGGGGGTCGGCGGTTCGATCCCGTCATCCTCCACCATATATATTTAAAATGTCGGAGGGGTAGCGAAGTGGCTAAACGCGGCGGACTGTAAATCCGCTCCTTCGGGTTCGGCAGTTCGAATCTGCCCCCCTCCACCATTTTCTTTAAAATAACCTGAGAGGGTTTATTTTTTTGAAAAGATAACCATACTAGTAAATATTAATGGGCTATAGCCAAGCGGTAAGGCAACGGACTTTGACTCCGTCATGCGCTGGTTCGAATCCAGCTAGCCCAGCCATTTACGAGCCATTAGCTCAGTTGGTAGAGCATCTGACTTTTAATCAGAGGGTCGAAGGTTCGAGTCCTTCATGGCTCATCATTTTTGCGGAAGTAGTTCAGTGGTAGAATACAACCTTGCCAAGGTTGGGGTCGCGGGTTCGAATCCCGTCTTCCGCTTAATTAATAAGGGGCCTTAGCTCAGCTGGGAGAGCGCCTGCCTTGCACGCAGGAGGTCAGCGGTTCGATCCCGCTAGGCTCCATCTAAATAAAAAAGCTTACATCATACGATGTAAGCTTTTTTTGTGTTTAAAAAGACAACTTTTATACTTGTCGTTTAAAATGAAGAAAACGTAAAAATAAGGGATGGGGAGATAATTGTGAAAGTTGTTATTGCATCTGATTCATATAAAGAAAGCCTAAAAGCTATAGAAGTATGTGGAGCTATTGAAAGAGGTTTTAGAGCAATTTTTCCTAATGCAGAGTATGTGAAAATACCAATTGGAGATGGAGGAGAAGGGACGGTTGAATCACTTGTTGATGCTACAGGGGGGAGAATTATATCAATTAGTGTGACAGGACCGCTTAGAGAAGGTATACAAGCTTTTTATGGCATTTCTAAAGATAAAAAGACAGCGTTTATTGAAATGGCAGCAGCATCAGGATTACAGCACGTTCCAGTTGAAAAGCGCAACCCACTTATTACAACGACAAAAGGAACAGGAGAACTTATATTACATGCGCTAGATCAAGGAGTGGAGTACATAATTTTAGGACTTGGAGGAAGTGCTACAAATGATGGCGGGGCAGGTATGTTAGCGGCTTTAGGAGTAAGGTTTATAAATGGTAAGGGTGAAGTAATAGATCCATCTGGAGGCACATTACACTCGATTGTTACTATTGATTTTTCACGAATGGACCCACGCTTAAAGGGGGTAAAGATAGAAGCGGCATGTGATGTGGATAATCCATTAGTCGGAATGCAGGGAGCATCTTTCGTATTTGGGAGACAAAAGGGTGCAAATATAGAGATGATGAAAGAGCTAGATGAGAATTTACAACATTATGCGAATATGCTTAAACGATATGTATCTTTTGATGTATCTGAAATACCTGGTGCAGGGGCAGCGGGAGGAATGGGAGCGGCTGTTATTTCAGTGTTAAAGGGAGACTTGCGTAGGGGCATTGAAATTGTATTAGATTATACAAATTTCGATAAACATATAGAAGATGCACATCTTATTATAACTGGTGAAGGTAGAATAGATAAACAAACTGCATATGGAAAGGCTCCTGTGGGTGTTGCGGGGCGTGCAAAACATTTTTCTGTGCCTGTAATTGCTATTGGAGGGTCTGTATCATCTGATTATTCAGCTGTGTACGAGAAAGGAATAGATGCGGTATTTAGTATCACAACGAGACCGATGACACTAGAAGAAGCATATAAAGTAGCAGAAGAAAATATTGAAATGACAACGAAGAATATTGCAACAGTATGGAAAATAGCATCAGAAAAACACTTCTAAATATAGGAGTGTTTTATTATTATTATTTAATAATAGTGATTGCGATTGTTTCATTAAGTTAACTTTATACATAGAATAGTCTTAAAATTTGGTTTTCAACGTGAATATAAGTGAATAAATTGTATATCCATACAGAAAAATGTCGAGTTGAGTCAGACTATATAAAAGATTTAAAATATTTAGTGAAGGCATAAAAGGGGGATACTATCTATGAAAAAAGAAATCTCAGTTATTGGAGTTCCAATGGATTTAGGACAGATGCGTCGTGGAGTTGATATGGGACCGAGCGCGATCCGTTATGCAGGGGTAATTGAAAGAATTGAAGAAATTGGATATGACGTTAAAGATATGGGAGATATATGTATAGAGAGAGAAAAAGAGATAGATGAAAATACAAAATTAAGAAACCTTACACAAGTTGCAACTGTATGTAATGAATTAGCAAGTAAGGTGGATCATATTATAGAAGAAGGTCGTTTTCCACTTGTATTAGGTGGTGACCATAGTATTGCTATCGGTACATTAGCTGGTGTAGCAAAACATTATAAAAACTTAGGCGTTATTTGGTATGATGCACACGGTGATTTAAATACAGAGGAAACTTCACCATCTGGAAATATTCATGGTATGTCACTTGCAGCAAGTGTAGGTTATGGACATTCTTCACTTGTAGATTTATACGGAGCATATCCAAAGGTGAAAAAAGAGAATGTCGTAATTATCGGTGCGCGTGCATTGGATGAAGGAGAAAAAGATTTCATTCGCAATGAAGGTATTAAAGTGTTCTCAATGCATGAAATTGATCGTATGGGGATGACGGCTGTGATGGAAGAAACAATCGCATATTTATCTCATACCGATGGTGTACACTTATCATTAGATTTAGATGGTCTTGATCCTCATGATGCACCAGGTGTTGGAACGCCTGTAATTGGCGGTCTATCTTATCGTGAAAGTCATTTGGCGATGGAAATGTTAGCAGAAGCTGATATTATCACATCTGCTGAATTTGTTGAGGTAAATACGATTTTAGATGAGAGAAATAGAACGGCAACAACAGCAGTTGCTTTAATGGGTTCTTTATTCGGTGAAAAACTAAAATAAATGTAAGAAAAGCAACTGAGAAGTTGCTTTTTTTATTTGAAAATAAGCGTATAATAATGATTTATATTATACTGTACAATAAAAATGTTTGACATCTTACCAATTTGAGCTAAAGGGGGTTGTTTGTAATTGTCGTTTGTTTCATGTATGGTATAATTAACTAGTTGTTGGAAATACATACAGATAGAGCATAAAACAATATTTCAATATATGGATAGAATTGCTCGTAAGTAGGAGGAAGGGATAGCATGCCTTTTGAAGATACGACCATTTTGAAATATCTTAGTACGGCATTAGATATTGCCATTGTATGGTTTATTATATATAAGCTAATTCTTATAATCCGAGGGACGAAAGCTGTTCAACTTTTAAAAGGGATTACAGTTATTATCGTCGTTAAGATGATCAGTATTTTCCTTGAATTGCGTACGCTATCTTGGCTAACTGAACAAGTATTAACGTGGGGATTTTTAGCCGTTATTATTATTTTTCAGCCAGAATTGCGAAGAGCACTTGAGCAGCTAGGGCGCGGGAGTTTATTTTCGCGTGTTGGAACGCATGAGGATGATGAACCTGAAATGGTTGCAACAGCGATAGCAAAAGCAACCGAATATATGGGGAAACGTAGAATTGGTGCATTAATTACTTTGTCAAAAGAGACCGGTATGGGTGATTATGTGGAAACGGGTATTCCGCTTAATGCAAACGTATCATCGGAATTACTTATTAATATTTTTATTCCAAATACACCTCTTCATGACGGAGCGGTAATTATGCAAGGAAGTACAATTAAAGCAGCAGCATGCTATCTTCCATTATCAGAAAGTCCGTTTATTTCTAAAGAATTAGGAACTAGACATCGTGCTGCAATGGGAGTTAGTGAAGTTACTGATAGTATTACAGTAGTTGTGTCTGAAGAAACTGGTCAAATTTCTTTAACGAAAAATGGTAAGTTGCATCGTGATTTGAAGACAGAACAGCTGAAAGATATGTTATTAGCTGAATTTAGTGGAAACGAAAAAACGACTTCTTCGTCTTTATGGAATTGGAGGAGAAAGCGTCATGGATAAGTTAATGGAGAATCATTGGTTTTTAAAAGGGATCTCATTACTATTGGCGTGTATGCTTTTTATGTCAGCGACGTTAACTGAAAAAAATACGACATCAGGTATATTACCTTTTGCAAATGATACGAAAGAAACATTAACTAATTATGCTATTAATCTTAAGTATGATGAGGAGAAATATATTGTAAGTGGTATTCCGGCAGAGGGCGTTAAAGTAAAATTAGAAGGCCCAAAAGCATCAGTTGCTACAGCAAAAGCAAAAAAACAATTTGACATACCGGTTGATTTGCGAGATAGTCCAAAAGGAACTTATGAGATTTCTTTAAAAACGAACGGGCTTCCAGATGATGTGAAAGGAACAGTTCAGCCATCAACAATTAAAGTTACTCTTCATGAAAAGGCGAGAAAATATGTTCATGTAGATCTGAAATTATCAAATGAGGATCAGATGCCAGCGGGGGCTACTCTAGAAAAATCAAGCCTTAAACCGGATACTGTTGAGGTAGTTGGGACGAAAGAAGAAATTGAAAGCATTTCCTCTGCCAAAGCGTATGTTGATTTAAAAGGTGTTAATAAAACTGTTACAAAAACGCCCGAAGTTACATTATACAATAAAGAAGGAAAACGTTTAAATGTAAGAACAAGTCCATCTAAGATTAGTGTAACGTTGAATGTGGCAACGCAAACTACAGCCAATAATACTGAAAAAACTGTTCCTGTAACGTATACGAAGAAGGGGAGTTTAGCAGAAGGATTGGCGGTTACAAATATCAGTGTTGAACCGAGAGAAGTAACGATAGCTGGTCCAAAAGATATTTTGGATAATATACAATCGCTAGAGGGGGTCGAAGTAGATCTTAGTCAATTGACAGAGTCTACAACATTCGATGCCTCTGTTTTATTACCCAAGGGTGTAACAAGTGCAAAACCGAATCAAGTGAAGGTTTCGGTGGGAGTGCAAAAAACAAAACAAACGAAAACAAAAACGATTGATGGTATCCCAATCCAGAAAAATGGACTGTCTAAAGATGTTACTGCTCAGCTACTTTCGCCGCAAGATGGAAAGATAAGTGTTGATATTTCAGGAGAAGCAAGTATAGTAGATAAAATAACAGCTGCTCAAATAACAGCGGTAATTAATCTGCAAAATGTATCCTCAGGGACGAAAGATATTTCCATTCAAGTGAGCGGTCCTGGTAATATTTCAATAGAGCCAAAACAAAAAAGTGCTAAAGTTACTATTGTGAAGAAAGAAAAACCAGATAAAGAAGTACAGGGTAACGGTCAACAACCGGATTCAAATACGGATCAAGAAAATCAAAATGAGAAACCAAAAAATCCTGAACCTGATTCAGAAAAAGAACAGGAAAAGAATCAAAACCAAAACCAAAATCAAAATCAAGATAAAGATAAAGAAACGAGTCAAGAACCAACAGTAGATAATCAAAAAGAGCAAGAAAAAGGAGCGAATCATAATGGGTAAATATTTTGGTACAGATGGAGTACGCGGAGTTGCAAATAAGGAGTTAACACCTGAATTAGCTTTCAAAATTGGACGTTTTGGTGGTTATGTATTAACAAAAGATACAGATCGTCCAAAAGTAATTATCGGTCGTGATACACGTGTATCTGGTCATATGTTAGAAGGAGCTTTAGTAGCAGGTCTATTATCAACTGGAGCAGAAGTAATGCGCCTTGGCGTTATTTCTACACCGGGCGTTGCTTATTTAACAAAAGCACTAGATGCACAAGCGGGTGTTATGATTTCTGCATCTCATAATCCAGTACAAGATAACGGTATTAAATTCTTTGGTTCAGACGGCTTTAAATTAACAGATGAGCAAGAAGCTGAGATTGAAGCTTTATTAGACAAAGAAGTTGATGAACTACCACGTCCGACAGGTACTAATCTTGGACAAGTGAGCGATTACTTTGAAGGTGGACAAAAATATTTACAGTACATTAAACAAACTGTTGAAGAAGATTTCTCTGGCCTACATATCGCTTTAGATTGTGCACATGGTGCAACTTCTTCTCTAGCTCCATACTTATTTGCAGACCTAGAAGCTGATATTTCAACAATGGGAACTTCTCCAAACGGTATGAATATTAATGAGGGTGTAGGATCTACACATCCAGAAGGCTTAGCTGAATTGGTAAAAGAAAAAGGTGCGGATATCGGACTTGCTTTTGATGGCGATGGCGACCGTTTAATTGCTGTAGACGAAAAAGGAAACATCGTTGACGGTGATCAAATTATGTTCATTTGTGCGAAATATATGAAAGAAACTGGTCAATTAAAACATAATACAGTTGTTTCAACTGTTATGAGTAACTTAGGTTTCTACAAGGCACTTGAAGCAAATAATATTACAAGTGATAAAACAGCAGTTGGTGACCGCTACGTAATGGAAGAAATGAAGCGTGGAGGTTACAACCTAGGTGGAGAACAATCAGGCCATATTATCTTACTTGATTACATTACAACTGGTGATGGAATGTTAAGTGCACTTCAACTTGTAAACATCATGAAAATGACGAAAAAGCCATTATCTGAGCTTGCAGGAGAAATGACGAAATTCCCACAATTGTTAGTAAACGTTCGTGTAACAGATAAAAAATTAGCATTAGAAAATGAAAAAATTAAAGAAATTATTCGTGTTGTAGAGGAAGAAATGAACGGTGATGGCCGTATTCTTGTTCGTCCATCTGGAACAGAGCCACTTATTCGTGTAATGGCAGAAGCACCAACACAAGAAGTTTGTGATGCATATGTACATCGCATTGTAGAAGTTGTGAAAGCTGAAGTTGGCGCTGAATAATTAGCTGAATTTATATGAAAAAGGAGCACAAAAAGTGCTCCTTTTTCATATGTTTTATAGACGATGAAAAAAATTTCATTGACGGTTTATCCATGTTTGTTATAAGATGGTCTTGTTCTTTTTCTCAAAGGAAATATTGTAAATTATAAAAGCGCCAGAACTACAAATAGTGTAGTTGACGAGGTGGGGTTTATCGAGATTTCGGCGGATGACTCCCGGTTGTTCATCACAACCGCAAGCTTTTACTTAAATCATTAAGGTGACTTAGTGGACAAAGGTGAAAGTGTGATGAGAGAAGAGGAACGGATGAAAACTAGCTGTATAAGTATATACGGACTTAAACCCAATCGAGAGGAAGGTGAAAGCCGTTACAAGCTTACAGGGCTAGCAATATGTAATCCGTTTTTTAGTATAAATAAAAATGGTATCGGACTATGTCGTTACATGTTCGCAGAGCAGTGTAAGCATTTGTAACGGCGACTAAACATGTGTGGAATCGTAGGATTTATTGGAGAGCAAGATGCAAAGGAAATTTTATTAAAAGGTTTAGAAAAGCTAGAATATCGTGGATATGATTCAGCAGGTATTGCAGTACAAGCAGAGAACGGTGTTGTTGTATACAAAGAAAAAGGCCGTATCGCAAAACTTCGTGAAATCGTAGATGAGAACGTAGCAGCAAGCGTGGGTATCGGACACACACGCTGGGCTACACACGGTGTTCCAAGTAAAGTAAACGCGCATCCGCATCAAAGTACATCAAAACGCTTTACATTAGTTCATAACGGTGTAATTGAAAACTATGAATTAGTGAAAAAGGAATATTTACAAGATGTAACGTTCGTAAGTGAAACAGATACAGAGGTTATCGTACAGCTTATGGAACAACAAGTGAGCACAGGATTAAGTGTAGAAGAAGCGTTCCGTAATACGCTATCTCTTTTACATGGCTCTTATGCAATCGGATTACTTGATGCTGAAAATCCAAACATGATTTATGTTGCTAAAAACAAAAGCCCGCTATTAGTAGGTGTTGGTGACAACTTTAATGTTGTGGCAAGCGACGCTATGGCGATGTTACAAGTTACAGATCAATTTATTGAGTTAATGGATAAAGAAATCGTAATCGTAACGAAAGAAAGTATTACAATTAAAAACTTACAAGGTGAAACGATTGAACGTGCACCGTTTACAGCGGAATTAGACGCAAGTGATATTGAAAAGGGAACATATCCTCATTTCATGCTTAAAGAAATCGATGAGCAACCACTTGTAATCCGTAATATAATTCAAAAGTATCAAGATGAAAATGGCGAAATTGAATTAAATCAAGACATCCGCAATGCGATCTTAGATAGCGATCGTATTTACATCATTGCATGTGGAACGAGTTATCATGCAGGTCTTGTTGGAAAACAATTTATCGAGAAGTTTGCAAAAATGCCAGTTGAAGTACACGTGGCAAGTGAATTCTCTTACAACATGCCATTATTAACAGAAAGACCATTCTTCATTTACATTTCACAAAGTGGTGAAACAGCTGATAGCCGTGCAGTACTTGTGCAAACAAATGAAATGGGCCATAAAGCATTAACAATTACAAACGTGCCTGGTTCTACGCTTTCTCGTGAAGCTGATTATACACTTCCGTTATACGCTGGACCAGAAATTGCAGTTGCATCAACGAAAGCTTACACAGCACAGCTTGCAGTACTTTCAATTTTAGCGGCTGATATTGCTAAAGCAAAAGGTGAAGTTCTTGATTTCGATTTAACACACGAACTAGGACTTGTAGCAAATGCAATGATAGAACTTTGTGATCAAAAAGAAGAAATGGACGCATTAGCAAAACAATTTTTAGCGACAACGCGTAACTGTTTCTTCATCGGACGTAGCGTAGACTTCTACGTAGGATTAGAAGGTGCGTTAAAACTAAAAGAAATCTCTTACATCCAAGCAGAAGGATTCGCTGGAGGAGAGTTAAAACACGGTACAATCGCTTTAATCGAAAATGGTACACCAGTTATCGCACTTGCTACACAAGAGCACGTAAACCTTGGAATTCGCGGCAACGTGAAAGAGGTAGTAGCACGCGGAGCTAACCCATGTATCATCTCAATGAAAGGCTTAGAAATGGAAGGAGACAGCTTCGTATTACCAGCTGTACACGAAGCGCTAGCACCGCTAGTAGCAGTTATTCCATTACAACTTATCTCATACTACGCAGCACTTCACCGCGAGTGTGACGTTGATAAGCCACGTAACTTAGCTAAGTCTGTTACTGTTGAGTAGGAGATTGGTAGGTTAATAAGTATAGTTATACGTTTGAAATAAATTAAAACTAAGAAAAAACTCTGTAAAAATCATTTTACAGAGTTTTTTTAGTTATTTATTGTTTTACATAACAAATTGTTACTTGTTCGTCTATGTGGAAAATCTGTAACGCTTTACCATCTAAATTTTTAACCTCATATGATGAATAAATAGGTCTTTCCAATTTCACTTCTTGACCATTTTGAGTTCCTTTTTCCACCATTAGCGTTAACTGATGGGAAGAAACGTCTGCTTGGTATGTTCCTGTTAAGTAATTATCTTTATTTGGATAAGAACCATTTGCATATGTTTCAAATGTCTTATCTGCTTTTAGGACTAACGTAGTTTTGACTCCGTCTCCGTAATCAATACCCCAATTACCTACAAGCTCTGTACCGTCTTTATAGTTGTTCTGTACATTCTTAAACTTAGCGGAATCCTCGTCTGGTGTATCAATTTTTCCTTTGAATATACCAGTTTTATCTTGGGTACTGTATGTTTTAACTGTATTACCACTAGATAAACTCGGTGAGTTAGAAGAACTAGTACCACTTGTTGTAGAAGTAGTTGTTGAACCACCCTTAGCTTCCGCTTTTAACTTATTAAATACAGGTTTCCAAATGCGTTTTGCTTCATCTAATTTATTGTTTGCTTTATCTATGATTGCATCATCCGTATCTTTAAGTGTTTTAGAGTAATCAAATAACTTCGATACTTCTTTGAAAGATTCTTTTAACTTTTGAACAGCTTTTACAATTTCCTTATGATCTTCCTTGTATTTTCCTGGTGCATCTATACGCTCTATTTTATTAAATACTTTATCTAAGTCTTTAATACTATCTCGTACCTCTTCATTTGACTTACTTCCCTTTTTATTATCCCTCACAGAAGCATCATAGTAATCTAGACGTCTTAATAAGTCTTCTTCAATGTCTACCATAAGTTGTGGGTAATCCTCAGGCAAAACCATAATCATCTTAACATCTTTACTTTCTTCTTTTGAGTTAGTTGATTTTTCCTTTGTTTCAGATGATTTACCTTCTGTCTTAGTTTCTTTACTTTCTTGTTTACCAGATTCAGCATTTGTTTTTTCTTTTTCTCCAAATAAATTTGTTACACTACAAGCTGACATAGAAACTACTAATCCAGATGCTAGTAAAATTTTACCTGTACTCTTTTTGAAATTCTTCATATGATTTTTCAATTCTCCCTTTCAAAACATAAAATAGATGTGCTTTAGCCCCTTTAAAACTAAAAAACATACCCCTTCTATATTTATTTTATAATACCTTTCTATGTATAATATTTTACAATTAATTACAGATACGGTCAAAATTTATCTTAGTTTAACGATGTTCACAAAAAAGATGCGAAGCTTTATTCCTTCAAGTAAAGATTCTAAGTGAGTTTTGATTAAAATTTTTTTATAAAAATCTCATACTTAGTTAAAAAGAGTGATTCTATTTTGATCAATCGTTTTTTCAAAATGAATTTTTTTGTTGTTAAATAAAGATTTGTGACTTCATTTTTATCAAATTTTATTCCAAACCAATATATAGTTATAGCTTTAAAATAAATTTACAAATTTGTATCTAAAAGGGGTGTTTTTGTGTCGAAAAAGAACATCTAGAATTGGTAAGTGGATAGAACTCCATAAATTAAAGTTTTACTTTATCGACTTCACTTTTATTTATCTGAATTTTCCGTTATCATTTTAAGTATTCGTGAACAATTTCCTTTATTACGGCAAAAAGAGACGAGAGATTTATGGACATTTCAAGGGGGGATATTGATGAAAGTGAATGAAAAAACATATCTAAGTATAGAAGAGATTATTTCATTGCCAACCGTATCAAGTACAAACATAAGTGATGATGGTAAAAACGTAGCATTTGTTAAGAAGACGGCTGATTGGAAAGACAATACATATAGGAATCATGTATGGATATATGAAAAAGATAAGAAGCAGAGTTACCCATTATCAAATGGTGATATAGATAGTACACACCCATTATGGTCTCCAGATGCTAGGTGTATCGCATATCTTAGTCCAGTTGGTGATGGGAAAAATCAGATATTTGTTAAGTCACTAGATGGTTATAGAGAGGTTCAAATTACCGATGAGAAAGAAGGAGTCAGTACATTCAAATGGGGTCCTACTGGCAAGGGTCTTTATTATGTTACGCAGTCAAAAGAATGTGAGGAGATAAAGAAACGTAAGGATCTATATGGAGATTTTCAACATATAGGTAAGGAACACCAGAATAATTGTTTATATTACATTGAAATAGAGAAGGTGATACAAAGTGATACAGATGAACACGAGAACAGAGTTGTTTATCAATTAACGGATGGTAAGGATTTTCATATCCATGAATTTGATATTTCAAATGATGGTAAAAAGGTTGTATTTATGGCGACACCAAGCTCGAATATGGCAGATTATATAAATGGAGATTTATACATACTCCATATTAAAGCTGGAGAGCTACAAAAGCTGAATGTGGATAAGTTGTTGGGAGGGAGTGTTTGCTTTTCTCCTGACGGCAGTGAAATATGTTACACAGCAAGCATAAGAGAGAAGGGTTACTATAGAAACCATATACAAGATAGTACGTTAGAGATATATGATATAAATACCGGAGAGCTAATTCAACCTTTAACAGATTTTGATAGTACGGTTATGCCATTACAGTGGACAGCTAAAGGGGTTTTAATTAGGTGGCAGAATAAAACGAATTATCTTATTGGATTGCTAGCCGAAGATGGCACTGTGGAAATATTAAGCGAAAAAGTAGATGGCTTTATAATGGATGCTTCTATAACAAAGGATGGCAAACATATATCCTACAATAAGGCTATAACAAATGAAACCTTTGAAATCTATTTAGACGATAAAAAAATAACGGATGAAAATAGCTTTTTCAAAGGGAAACTTAGAAGTAACAGGGAAATCATCTCATGGAAAAGTAGCGATGGTCTTGAAATAGAAGGTGTTTTATCAACGCCAGTAGAGTTGGACAATAATAAAAAATATCCTTTATTAGTAGTAATTCACGGCGGTCCGGCTTGGGCATCTTTTCCGATATTTTCAGACTGCTTCAATGAGAAATATCCGATTGAACAGTTTGTTGAAAAGGGCTTTATCGTTTTAGAACCAAATTACAGAGGAAGTTCAGGTTATGGTAATGAATTTTTAAAAGCTAACTATAGAAAACAGGGGATTGCTGACTACGATGATGTTATATCTGGAGTGGATGAACTAGTAGAAAAAGGGATGGTAGACAAGGATAGAGTAGGAGTTATGGGATGGAGCAACGGTGGATATGTATCAGCTTTCTGTTCTACGTTTAGTAGTCGGTTTAAAGCTATTTCAGTTGGCGGTGGAATAACTAACTGGAGTACCCATTATGTAAATACAGATATACCTTACTTTATTAGAATGTATTTAGGAAATACTCCATGGAATGATCCAGAGATATATACGAAGACATCACCTATGACGTATATTAAATCAGCTTGTACGCCTACCTTAATTCAACATGGGGAAAAGGATGCAAGAATTCCAATTACAAATGCATATGATCTATATCAAGGATTAATGGATATGGAAGTTGATACAGAATTAATTATATTTAAAGGAATGGCATATAGTTCTGACCAACCAGGAGTTCATGTGGCTATTATGAAGCAGAACTTGATGTGGTTTTCACACTATATTCTTGGAGAGAGTATGGAGGGTTTTAGGACTTTGTAAGGGATGTTTGTACAAGACATAAGGTTGAAACGGTCTTCATATTGAGATGATTTATTATAAAATATATACTTAAACTACTATCAGTACATAAATCAGGGAGGACTAATATGACAGGAAATAAAAATGACTTACTAGTAGAAAAACGTGAAGAGTTATTGAAAGTATTGCAAGCTCGTTTTGAGAAAAACATGAACCGCCATGAAGGTCTTGAATGGGCTAAAGTTGAAGCGAAGCTGACTACTAATAATGAAAAAATGTGGTCACTTAACGAAATGGAAGTAACTGGTGGTGAACCGGATGTTGTTGGTTATGATGAAGAAAAGGACGAATATACTTTCTATGATTGTTCAAAGGAGAGTCCTAAAGGCCGCAGAAGTCTTTGTTATGATCTTGAAGCGTTAGAATCAAGAAAAAAACATAAACCAGAAAATAACGTTATTGATGTTGCCAATGCTATGGGCATTGAATTATTAACGGAAGAACAGTATCGGGAATTGCAACAACTTGGCGATTTTGACATGAAATCATCAAGTTGGGTACAAACACCTTCAGATATTCGAGAACTCGGTGGTGCTTTATTTTGCGATTATCGCTTTGGACATGTGTTCGTGTACCATAATGGAGCAGACTCTTACTATGCTGCCAGAGGTTTTCGTGGCTCGTTAAAAGTTTAAATTAGGAGAAATAAGAAAAAGAGCCTATATTCAGGCTCTTTTTCTTATTTATATTTTAAAAGTAAACTGTTACTATGCAGTTTTACTTAATTTATATGTTCCGTGGTTGTTTTTACGGAAAAGTTTAGGGAAAACATAGCCATCTAATCCAATACGTCCAGCGTTCTGCCCTGCAACTAAAATGAACATAGTCAAAATAAGCAGGTTTGGGTTTACACTAACGGTTCCACTTAATAAAAATGAAAGATTCATTATGATTCCGAAAAATGCAGCTGTTTTTGTTAATCCGCCTAAAATTAAACCTAGACCTACTAAAATTTCTCCCCATTGAACTAAAAAGCTAAATAGGTCTGCGTTTGGAAGGACAAAATGTTGAAGAAAATCTGCCCACCAACTTTGTACTGCAGGGTGGTCACCTGATGCTTGAGCAATAGCACCCTTTAAAAAGCCACTTGCGTCAAAAGATTGTCCGAAGACTTTGCCTATCCCAGCAGCGAGCCATGTATACCCTATGTAAAGCCGTAAAAGTAATAATATGAAAGTAGCACGTTTATCAGTTCTTAAAAAATTGATAACCATTGAAATCCCTCCAATATTGTATTTACATGTTTATTATATATATATTGTGAATAAATTCACAATAGAGGAAATGTGAACGAATATATGTTTTGAGTAATTGTTTTATTTTTTGTAACATTTCATCTTTTTTGATAGACTAATAATAGAGATATATCAAAAGGAGGCAAAGACTAGATATGTGGATGAACTTGTAATGATTAGAAACTAGATAGATGAATTTTTCTCTCATAAGCGAGGGTTTATTTAGTTATCTGTAAATCATTCAAGGAATGCATATTTGGCTTGTACATCCCTTTTATAAGGATAGGTGCCTATTTTATGTATCTGTCTTTTTTGTGGGAAAGTTTATATCTCTTATATAAAATATGCGTCCTTTAAACTTGGAGGAGTATATGATGAACCAATTAAAAAATAAAGTAGCAGTTATTACAGGGGTAAGTCGTCTAGACGGTATAGGCGCAGCAATTTGCAAAGAATTGGCTGAATCAGGATACGATATATTTTTTACGTATTGGACGGATTATGATAAAGAGATGCCATGGGGCGTTGAGAAAAATGAACAAATACAATTAGAAGAAGAGCTATTACAAAACGGTGTTAGAGTATCAAGCATGGAGTTAGATTTAACTCGGAATGATGCACCGAAAGAGCTTATAAATAAAGTTACTGAACAATTAGGGTACCCTCATATATTAATTAATAATGCAGCATATTCTACGAATAATGATTTCTCTACGTTGACTGCTGAAGAATTAGATAAGCATTATATGGTGAATATTCGTGCGACTACATTGCTCAGTAGTCAATTTGCCCGTGGATTTGATAAAAAATCTGGTGGTAGAATTGTGAATATGACTTCGGGGCAATTTCAAGGTCCTATGGTAGGAGAACTAGCGTATGTAACAACGAAGGGAGCTATTGATGCTCTTACTAGTACGTTGTCAGCAGAGGTAGCTCATTTAGGAATAACAGTGAATGCAATTAATCCAGGACCAACTGATACAGGATGGATGACTGAAGAGATAAAACAAGGGTTAAAGCCGATGTTTCCTTTTGGCAGAATTGGTGAGCCAAAGGATGCAGCTAGACTCATTAAATTTCTAGTAAGTGAAGAAGCTGAGTGGATTACTGGGCAAGTTATTCATTCAGAAGGTGGATTTAAAAGATAAAAAAGAAGGTATCTCACCTTGGTGAGATACCTTCTTTTTTAATCTTTCTTCAATCTTCGTGCAACACCATTCCCTAAAGACTGTAATCCTTGAACGAGGATAATTAAAATAAAGACAGTTGCATACATTACTTCAGGCTCGTAGCGTAAATGTCCGAAGCGATATGCTAAGTCCCCTAGCCCACCAGCGCCTACAAGACCAGCCATTGCTGTTGCGCCGATTAAGCCAATCGTTGCAATTGTTAATCCAAGTACAAGGGAGGGACGAGCTTCTTTCACCATAACGTGCCAAATAATTTTTATAGTAGAAACGCCCATCGCTTGATAGGCTTCAATAACGCCGCGATCTACTTCTAATAAAGCAGTTTCCATTAATCGTGCAATATAAGGGGCCGTGAATACGACAAGCGGTACGATTACGCCTTGTACACCAATGGAGGTTCCCATTAGAAACTTTGTAAAAGGTAAAATGAAGAATAATAGAATGATAAATGGAAGAGAGCGAATGATATTAATAATTGTATTAAGAATTGGGTAAATGATTTTATTTTCGTGCTGCCCACCAGGTCTTGTTAAAACAAGTGTGACACCAAGTGGTAGTGCAATAAGGATAGAGATGAATAGTGAAATAGATGTCATTTGAAATGTTTGAATGGTTGCTTCCCATATGACTTTACCCCATTCATCCAAAAAGGACTTGTTTCCCATAATCTGTTCTACCCCCTTCTACGATGATTCCTTGCTCTTGTAAAAATGATAAAGCGTGGTTGATTTCATTTTGTTCCCCTTGCATATGAATGACAAGTTTCCCGTATGCCTCATGTTTTAACTGTGTAATATTACCGGATAAAATATTTGGATACACTTGGAAACGTTTTGTAGCGATAGCTAACGCTGGTTCACCAGAAGAATTTCCTATAAATGAAAGTGTTACGATTTCTCCGGTTCTTTGTAGTTCTTTTTGTACTTCAGCTGGGATTTTTGCTGCAAATGCACTATTTACAAATTTCTTCGTTGTTACATGTTGTGGGTTTGTGAAGATCTCCTTCACAGTCCCGCTTTCAATTACTGCTCCATGTTCCATAACAGCAACTCGGTCGCATATACGTTGGATGACATTCATTTCATGTGTAATTAATAAAATTGTAATCCCGATTTCCTCATTAATCTTTAATAATAGGTCAAGAATAGAATCAGTTGTTTCTGGATCTAAAGCACTCGTTGCTTCGTCGCTTAATAACACTTCCGGTTCATGTGATAGTGCACGTGCAATGGCAACACGTTGTTTCTGGCCACCAGAAAGTTCACTCGGATAGGCATCTTTTCGATTAAAAAGATCGACAATACGTAAATACTTTTCTACCCTTTTTTCAATTTCTAATTTTGGAACGCCAGCAAGGCGTAACGGTAATGCGATATTTTCATAAACGGTAACAGTTTTGAGCAAATTGAATCCTTGAAAAATCATCCCGATTTTTTGTCTCGCTTTTGCTAGTTCTTTTGTAGACAGTGTTGTTAAATCTTGCTCGTTTACAATAATATTTCCTGTCGTTGGTTTTTCTAATAAATTTACACAGCGAATTAATGTACTTTTGCCAGCGCCACTATATCCAATGATTCCAAATACTTCGCCCTTTTTTACTTGGAGGGAAGTGGACTTAAGAGCTTCCACATTCCCCTTTTTTGTTGTAAATACTTTGGATACATTTTTTAATTCAATCATTATCGTCAGCTCCTACCAAGACGGTAAAACAGAACCATCAAATTTTTTCTCGATAAATTCTTTTACTTCTTTAGATTGATAAGCTTTCTTTAATTTATTTACAACAACATCATCTTTATTTTCAGTACGAACAACGACCCAGTTCACATAAGGCGAATCTTTGCCTTCACGGAAAATGGAATCTTTCGCAGGGCTTAATTTTGCACCTAATGCAAAGTTTGTATTAATTGCAGCTGCTTTTACTTCACTTAGTTGTGTTGGTAATTGAGATGCCTCTAACTCAACAATCTTTAATTTTTTTGGATTTTCAATTACATCTTTCGCAGTCGCTTTTTCTGTCGCTTTTGGATCCACTTTTAAAACCCCTGCTTTTTCAAATAACTTTAAAGCACGAAGTTCATTCGTTGGGTCATTTGGGACAGCGATTGCGTCGCCCTCTTTTAATTCTTTTACATCTTTTATGTCTTTAGAATAGACGCCCATAGGGAATGTTACTGTTGAAAATACTTCGGTTAATTTCATATTACGTTCAGCTTTAAATACGTCTAAATATGATTTCGTTTGATAGCTATTTACATCAAGGCTTTTTTCATCTAATGATACGTTTGGCGCTACATAATCATTAAATAATTTTATATCAATTTCGAGACCATCTTTTGCTGCCACTTCTTTTACCTTTTCAAAAATCTGCTCATGCGGCCCGCCTGTTACACCGACAGTAATCTTTTTCTCATTTAACGCTTTTACTTGTTTATCTGAACCTGCGCTACATGCGCCTAATAATAGTACCGCTCCGCTTACAATGCTTAATAATACTTTCTTCATCTATGATTCCCCCTTCATATACGTTCCAAAATAAAAAGCACCTCTCAAAATAAGAGAGGTGCCGAATAGACGAAATAGGTTCCTCTCTTATCTTCCAAAACGAAAACTCGTTTTGCAGGAATTAGCACCTTAGCTTATACGTCATAAGCTCGGTTGCCGGGCATCATCGGGCCAGTCCCTCCGCCACTCTTGATAAGAGTATGTGTATGTAGTTTTGAATATGGTACTAATAGTAAATCGTACAAAAAGAATTGTCAACGATATTTTCAGAATATATTTTATTTTAAGGTAATCGAAACGTTCCCCTTTTTATGTCCTTTTTCTACATATATATGAGCTTCAGCAATTTCTTCTAATCGGTAAGTTCTATCAATAACAGGCTTTAGCTTTTCTGTTTCAGCTAGTTGTTTTAGTAGGTTCATATCTTCTTTACTGACTTTTGCCATCATTCCGTTCACAGATACATATTTTCCATTAGGCATTAATGCATCTGTACAAAGAGACTTATTATATTTTCCAACTGCATCAAATATAATATCATAGTGCTCGCCCCGCTTAGTAAAATCTTCTTTCATATAATCAATTACGTTGTCTGCCCCTAAAGCTGTTACTAAATCGAAATTCGAACTACTACAAATGGCTGTGACAGTCGCCCCGAAGTATTTCGCAAGTTGTACGGCAGCTGTCCCTACTGACCCAGAGGCACCGTATATAAGTACTCGTTGCCCTTTTTTTATCTGTCCTTTTCTAAGGAAGTGCAATGCTGAAGTTCCGCCAAAAGGAATAACGGCAGCTTCTTCATATGTCACATTGGTAGGTTTTAATGTTATTAATCCACTTTCATGCACGCATGTGTATTCGGCATAACCACCAAGATTTAGTTCTGTTAATGCAAAAATTTGATCTCCTTTTTTAAATTGAGTTACATCTGTCCCGATCTCCTCTATCTCTCCTGCTAATTCTACGCCAAGTATAGGGTTTCTCGGTTTTCTAAGTCCTAATATAAGTCGCATAGGAATCCAAAATAATAGAGGGCTATTAAATCCGCGTATTCTACAATCTCCAGTCGATACACTTGTTGCGTGAATTTTAACTAATACTTCGTTCTTTTTAGGTATAGGTTTCTCTATATTTTGAAGCTGAAGAACGTTAGGTGGTCCATACTGTGTGCAAATGATCGCCTTCATAATGTCCTCCTGAAATGAGTTGTCTTTATTTACATCATATTTAAGATCTTTATTAAACATGTCGCTATATAGTGAGTATAGATTAAAAATTATATAGATTTCATAGGAAAAGAGGTGATATTATTTTGGGAAAGGGGGCAACAGTATGAAAAAAATTATTTTTGTTTCAAGTTTAGTACTTGCAATCAGTCTAGGGGTAGGGTGTAGTAATGAGAAAACAGCAAAGACGGATGAGCCGAAAAAAGAATCCGTTCAAAAAGAAAAGGAATTAACGGCGAAAGATGTTTTCAAGAAAACGAATGAAGCTTTTAAAAATGAAGAACATGTAACGATGACATATGGTGTAGGGGTAAAAGCTGAGGGAACAGAGATGGATATATTAAAGGCTAAGATGCAATTAGAGCCAAAGACAAAGAATTCTCGTTCTGAAATGAATATTTCCGGTACAGATGTTGTAGTGTATACTGTGGATGGTAAAGTTGCTGGTGAGGTAAAAAACCCTAATACAGGAGAAGTTGTAACCGTACCAGAGGAGCAATTAAACGCTGGTGGAATGAAAGCGACTCAAGATATTATAGATAAATTAGAAGTACCGGAAGTAGTTTTAGATAAAATGAAGCTGGAGAAAAGCGGAGATAAATATAAACTGAAATTTACATTAAAAGGGCAAGAAACAGAAAGTATGTTAACTAGCATGGATGAAACGCAGAAGAAAATGTTACAAGCACAAAATGCGAAGATAGAAGAAGTGGATGCAGAATATATCATTACAAAAGATTTTAAATATGAATCAGCAAAGATAGACATGATTATGAGTAGCAATGGCAAGGATAAAGCACACATTATTACGAACGCAAAATATACGTCGTATGAAAAGTTTGACCCAATACAATTGCCAGCAGCAAAGTAACAGTTTTGATAAGGAGGGACCTAAAATAAGGTCCCTCTTTTTTGTATTCTTTCTTCATAGGAAAATAGGTACAATATAAAGAGGAAAAGATGTAGAAGAGGAGAGTGTCATTTGAAAAAAGGAAAGATAGCGGCGGTCATTGTTGCATATACGGTTTTGCTTGCAACGTCTGTACATACGTATAAAAAACAAATTGATCATCCTATTATGAGTGATGTAGGTAAATTGCTTCCGACAAAAATAAAACGTGTTGAAAGTGCTACGGAAGAGCGCTCGTTAATAAAATTAGTGCGAGATGCAAAAGTTTCAGGAGAGAAAATTTCCATTGCAGGCATGCAACATAGCCAAGGAGGACAGACATATTATCAAAATGGCACGATGCTCGATATGAAAGGATATAATAAAATATTAGAATTTGATCCAGAGAAGAAGCAGATTACAGTTCAAAGTGGTGTCACGTGGAATGATATTCAGAAGAAAATAAATCCATATGGCCTTGCGGTACAGGTCATGCAGTCTCAAAATATTTTTACTGTTGGTGGTTCATTAAGTGTAAATGTACACGGGCGTGATATTCGTCATGAGGCACTAATTGATACAGTAGATTCATTTAGATTGTTAATGGCAGATGGTACGGTACGTAATGTAAGTAGAGAAGAAAATGCAGAGTTATTTCCATATGTCATTGGGGGTTACGGTTTATTTGGAGTTATTTTAGATGTGACGCTGAAGTTAACAGATGATGAATTATATGAAATGCACACGAGAATGATAGATTATAAAGAATACGTATCTTATTTCAAAGAGAAAGTGAAAAGAGATGAAAATGTTCGTATGCACTTAGCGCGTATTTCTGTTGCTCCAAATTCATTTTTAAAAGAGATGTATGTGACAGATTATACTTTGGCACAAAATCAAAATATGAGAGAAGAGTACAGTGAATTAAAGGAAGAAAATATTATAGCGGTACCGAAATTTTTACTTGGGTTATCACGTTATAGTGATTGGGGAAAGAATACATTTTGGGATATACAAAGAGGTTATTTTGAACGTACAGATGGAAAGTATGAGACGCGTAATAATGTTATGAGATCAGATAGTGCTTTTATGGAATATGAAAATCCAAATAGGACCGAAGTGTTACAAGAATACTTTGTGCCTATAGATGCTTTCACGGAGTATATAGATGATTTACGTAACGTATTAAATGAAGAAGAGTTTAATTTACTCAACATTACGATTCGTTACGTGGAAAAGAATGAAAATGCAGTTTTGTCCTATGCGAAAGATGATATGTTTGCGCTGGTTCTTTTGATTAACCAGGGACGCTCAGAGAGTGAGATAAAGAAAACAGAGGATGTCATTCGGAAGATGATTGATGTTACTTTAAAGCATAACGGTAGTTACTATTTGCCGTACTATTCTTATCCAACGAAAGAGCAGTTAAAGAGGGCATATCCTCGTATTGAAGAATTTCTCAAGAAAAAGAAGGAAGTAGATTCAGAAGAGAGATTTGTGAATTTATTTTATAGGGAGTATACGAAATGACATATAGAAGATTTGTGGCTTCGCAAAGTATCATCATGATGGCAGGAAGTATGGTATTTCCTTTTTATATATTATTGCTTCGAAACGTTGGAAATAGCTTCTCGCAATTTGGCTGGGCGTATGGCTTATTTGCTTTAACATCAGCACTTGTATATCCACTAGTGGGAAAGATATCTGATCAAGTAGGTGATAAAAAATTATTAATCATATACGCTTGGTCCATGGCAATCTTAATGCTTTGCTTTCCGATTGCCACGGAAGTATGGCATGTATATATTCTTCAAATTGTAATGGGCATTTTAGGTGCTGTGCAGCGTAATACTGAGAAGACTTCGTTAGCACGAAAGGTTGCGCAGGAAAAGGCTGGTTATGAGATTGGAAAATACCATGTGTGGACATCCATTGGCGGAGCAGTAGCGGTTATTGCCACGGGATATTTAGTAGATTTCTTTACGATTGGTACAATTTTTTATATTGCATCTATTCTATATGTAGTGAGCGGGATTGTATTAAGTAGTAAAAAAATATAACTATTCCTATTTTCACCTTAATACCCTTTATTTGTTATACTAAAAGGGAATACAAAAGAAAAGGGGACAGTGCCTTTGATGAAATTTGTAGTTTTAGCTATTCTTACTTTGTTTTTGATTCCATGGACAAGAAGTAGTAGTAAGCTTCGAGCAGTGGATAAGAAGGGAGATAAGAAGGTTGTAAAGGGTAAGAAATCATCTATTTTAGTTATTCCTGTTTTATTTTGGATAGGTATTGCAATCTATGAATACTTTTGGCTAATTGATGATCGGGTAGACTCGATTCTTACTCATTATTCTGTTGCAGTAGCAATTTTAATTGGGCTTGTTTTATTTTCACAAGATCAAATAGGGAAATTAGAAGGCACATTAAAAGGACTTCTAATGTTTATTTTACTCGCAAGTTACGGCTACTTTGGTTATTTGCATGATATAGTAATCTCGCAAAAGAAATATGATTCTGTTGTTAAGGTAGAGAAAGATATTTCAGAGCCATTTACTGAAAATGACCAGCCGTTTACAGTGCCGCCAAAGACAGCGGAGAATAAGATGAAAAAAGTATTTGGTGATATTCCAAAAGTAGCTTATTTTGAGCTAGGAGAATTAACGCCACAAATGGTAAACGGCGAGGCTTTATATGTAGCGCCGATTGAAGTTTCAGGATTTTTTAAAGCGCGTAAAGCTGAGACAATTCCAGGGTACGTAACGATGTCAGGTACGAATCCTGATGCGGAAGCGAAACTGCACCTCGGTTATAAAATGAAATATGTGCCAAGCATGTTTTTTGGTAATAATTTAGAGCGTGTGGTAAGGCAAGAAGAACCAAATTTAATCTTTAAAGGAAAACCTAAATTTGAGGTTGATGATAAAGGAAAACCATATTATACAATGACGTATGGTGAATTTATTTCAGGAAGATCTGGATTTGAGGTAGAAGGTGTTGTCGTAGTAGATGCACAAACAGGTGAAGTGAAAAGATATGATAAAGGAAAGGCACCTAAATTTGTTGATGGTGTATTAAATCATGAGACTGCATCTACGTTAAATACGTACTTTGGTAAATATATTCACGGATTTTGGAATACGAAATTCTCACAAACAGATATGAAAATTCCGACTGAGTGGGGAACGAAAGAAGGCGTGACCCCGATCTTTGGTAAAGATGGAACATTGTATTATTTTACAGACTTTACTTCTCCAAAAGAAGGAGTAGATTCAGCCCTAGGCTATTCATTAGTAGATGCACGCACAGGCAAGCTATATTACTATAATGGAAAAGAAGTAAAGGGGATTATGGATGGTTCAGCAGCTACAGAAGTAGTAGATAATTCCTTTAAGAGAGAGAAATGGCATGGGACAATGCCTGTCATTTATAACGTATACGGTAAACCAGCTTGGATTATTCCGGTTGTTGATGACGGAGGCCTAGTACGTGCACATACAGTTGTATATGCTGCTAATGCAAAAATATTTGCGACAGGTTCTTCGCAGAAAGAAGCGCTTGAGAATTATAAAAACGTAATGAGCGGTAATGGTGATACATTTAGACCAACATCAACAGGAAAAGAAGCGCAAAAAGAAGGTATTGTACAACGTGTATATAAAGAAAAATCAGGTGAAAATACAATCGTGTACGTACTTTTAGAGAATGAACAAAAGGTATTTATGATACCGGTGAAGAAATTCCCATATGCTATGTTTACAGAAGTAGGAGACCCAATTCAAATTACATATTTAGATACGGGAGAGATGATGTCCTCAGTATCTAAATTTACGAATAGCAATGTGAAAAAGTAAAGCGATAGAATTTCTATCGCTTTTTTTACATTATGAAAGAGGAAAATGCGCTGTACTTGACGTATGTTTATGATGTAACTATAATTGTTACGATTCAGTTTGTATAGGAAAGGGTGAATTAAAAAAGTGAATGAAGTTAATCACGAAATATATAAACCTGTAAAGGCAAACAGGTTATGGATGATTCTTGTATTAGGAACACTTACGGCGATTGGACCATTATCTATTGATATGTATTTGCCTTCATTACCGAAGTTAACGGATGATTTGCAAACAGGTGCATCCCTCGCGCAGCTTACATTAACAGCTTGTTTGCTTGGGCTGTCAGTAGGACAATTATTTGTTGGCTCAATTAGTGATATTTACGGAAGACGCAAACCTCTTATTATTGCTCTTATTATTTATGTTGCTTCTTCTTTACTTTGTGCTGTTGCGCCATCTATTTGGACATTAGTGTTATTGCGCTTCCTACAAGGAGCTTCAGGATCAGCCGGGATTGTTATATCACGTGCGATGGTACGTGATATGTATTCAGGTTCTGAAATGACGAAGTTTTTCTCACTGCTTATGTTAGTAAACGGAGCAGCACCTATTTTGGCACCGATTATTGGGGGGCAATTATTACAGTTTACAACGTGGCGCGGTGTTTTCATCGTTCTTGGAGCAATTAGTGTATTCATGTTAATCTCAGCTACTTTTGTATTGCGTGAAACATTACCTCCTGAAGAAAGAGAAACGGGTGGTTTGTCAGGGACTTTGGCGACGTACGGAAAATTGTTAAAGGACCGTCTGTTTATGGGATATGCATTGTCACAAGGATTAGTAACAGCGGCAATGTTTGCATACATTTCGGGCTCACCATTTGTGTTGCAGAACATATACGGAGCATCACCACAGCAATTTAGTTTATTCTTTGCGATTAACGGCATCGGTATTATTATTGCTAGTCAGGTAACGGGTCGTTTAGCGGGGAAAGTGAATGAGAAGACATTATTTGTTGCTGGTATTATTATCGCAGCTGTTGCTGGCCTATCTTTACTACTGACAATCGTACTAGGAATAGGTTTAATCGGTGTTTTATGTTCGTTATTCCTTGTCGTATCAAGTGTCGGGGTTGTATCAACAACTGGGTTTTCATTAGCGATGAGAAATCAGAAACAAGCTGCAGGAACAGCATCAGCTTTATTAGGCTTATTACAGTTCATTTCAGGAGCTCTTGTTGCGCCGCTAGTAGGTATCGGTGGAAGTAATACAGCATTACCGATGGGGGTTGTTATTGCGCTTTGTGAAGTAGGAGCAGTGTTATGTTATCTATTTATGGCCAGAAGAAGTGAGAAGCAGTTTGAACTGCAGCAAAAACAAAATTTAGAGGCTTAACAAAAAAGAACTGATTCAAAGGGAATGTTTGAATCAGTTCTTTTTTTCATTTCTTTGAAATACCTCATACATATTATTCATGATCGTATCATATAAAACAGCAAGTTTATCCCACACCCAGCGATTACTATCGACTTCTTTTTCCCCACAGTCGATAATATCGGTATGGTCAGTAATTTTATACGCTTTTTTAACGATAATAGGAGCAATCTTCGGTATACGTGGGACTTCCTTTAAGGTATCTGCAAAGTTTCCAATGTAGACATGACCGATGATTTCGATTGTTAATGATTTATCCGATATATTTAGCACGGTATGAAATTGATTTGTATGTTGTTGTTTTAAATATTGAGCTAACTTAAATGGAGCATGCTTCTTCTTTAATACGCGGCGAAGGCTCTCTGTATTTTCGATATGAAGTGATTTTTCGCGAATAAGGACACGAATATCTTCTCCCATAAAAGGTATTGTGTTGTACATAGATGATTCTCCTTAAAACCTTACATATGTTTGCGTTATGCATATGTAAGTCTAGCATGGTTTGTTCTTTATGTGTGCTTACAGTTTTGTAAGGTGAGTAGTAAAGCAGTGCAAAAGTTATTTGTATAAAGTGACGATACTGTGACAAACATGTTGGTATACATGTTACGATGTCGTCTTAAGTGTAAAAAGTAGGATGTTCTCGGTATAATAACAAGTGGAGATAAAAGAAACTATAATGAGTAGTAGCTGTAGATAAAAGGAGAAGAAGAGATGAAGAAGGTTTTGGGTATTGCTGTAATGGGAAGTATGATCCTTCTAGCAGGATGTAATGGAAATAAGGATACGAAAGAACCGAAAGAAAAGGTAGAGCAATCTACAGAACAAACAGAAGAAATGAAAGAATACCTTGCAGTACATGAAAAATACGATTTGAAAATGAATAAAGAAATTAATAACGCACTGCAGTTATTTGAAGTGGCAAAAGAAAAGGGCGGTAAGGAAATAACGACTGCTACATATAAAGAAGATGTGCAAAAGGTAACAACGAGCATGTTAGAAGATATTGATCATATACGAAAAGAAATTCGTGTTCCGAAGTCGAAAGAGCAAGAACATGAGGTATATGTCGGTTTCTTGAATGAATCGGAACAAGCAATGAAAAAATTACAGAAGTTAGCTAAAGAAGAAGATTCATCGTTGATTCGTGATATAGAAATTAATTTTGCAACAGCATCGACATACTATAAACGTTTTCAAGCAGAAACGAAAAAATAACCTTGCCTATGCAAGGTTATTTTTTCTTCTTACTACCGCCTACTTCTTTATTTTATTTCTCTTTTATATTCTTTTTTCGTTCCATCAGAGAAGACAACTTCTAAATCGAATTTTTGATAGTCTTTATCAAGTTTGAACACGTTCACTACTTGATCGATTACTTCTTGATCAGGAGTATCTTTATCAAATTTTAATTCTTGTAGAAGTGGGCTTAATTTTGTGATAGCCTCGTCTCCTGTTAATTTTACATCTGCTTTATGATCTTCAATTTTTGCTTCCATTTTCTTGTCAGCTGCTACATTTTTATAGTCTGCTTCGTAGTCTTTCTTTGTATCTTGGTAGTCTGCCTTTAAATCGAATTCATTGAAGTTTAGTTTTAAATCTGCAGGAGCCTCATTTTTTGCTTCTTCAGTCGTCTTTTTATTAGAAGTTGTGTCTTCTTTGGCAGGAGCTTTACATCCTGTTAATGCAGGTACTAGCATAAGAGCTAATAAAACTGATAGTAGAATTCTCATTATAAATTCCTCCTTATGTAAATTCGTTCTATACAAGTTTTTCCCAAAAACATGTAATTATGTATGTGTTGAAAATAAATTATTATCCTGCAGTCACAAGGGCTAATCCGCAATTTAAATCAAAAACGATTTGTATGTATATGGTAAATTGAAGTTGTGAGGGAGGGGCTAAAATGCATGAAGAATATAAAGAGATAATAAAAAAATCAATTGAATATATAGAGAATCACTTACATGAGGAGCTTACAACAGAAAGAGTGGCATCTCACAGTGCAGTATCGATGTACCATTTTCATCGCATCTTTCAAAGATATGTTGGGATGAGTGTAACAGATTATATTCGAAAGAGAAGGTTAACTCATGCTGCGCAAGTTTTAGTGTCAACGGAGAGAGCTGTTATTGATATTGCAGTGCAATACGGTTTTTCCTCACAAGAGGCATTTACGAGAGCTTTTAAAAGAATGTTTCAATTGCCACCAAAGAAATATCGAAAGTACTTTCAGTCATTTTATATAGAAAGAGAGGGTGTTTCAATGCAAAAAGGTATACCGAAAGGATGGATCTTAAGTGGAAGTCATCCTGCTGAATATGAGATGGGTTTAGATTATGAAGTTGTCCATCAAGGAAAAGTATCTGCATACATAAAAGCAAAAGAGAATGTTACGCATGGAGGATTTTCAACATTAATGCAAATGTTCCGAGCGGATAAATATGTAGGGAAGAGATTACGTTTTACAGCATTTATTAAGAGTGAAAATGTAAGAGATTGGGCAGGATTGTGGATGCGAGTAGATGGAAAAGATACAGAACCGCTCGCTATGGATAATATGCAAAATCGCCCCATTAAAAATACGAATAACTGGCAATCGTACTCGGTTGTATTAGATATAAAAGAAGAAGCACTTGGTATTGCATTTGGTGTTTTATTATCAGGAGAAGGTTGTGTGTGGCTAGATAGTATTCGATTTGATGAAGTAGATGAAAAAATCCCTTCAACAGATTTGGCAGAGAACTTTTATGAAACACTTTTAGAAGATCCGGTGAATCTACAGTTTGAAGAAGTAGAAAAATAAAAACAAGGAGAAAAGATATGCTCAAATATGTAAAACTAATAAGTATTAGTTTAGTAATATCGTCGTGTATTATGGGAATTAATTATTTAGTTAGCTATCTTTGGTCAGGGCATATACCTTCTTTGACGTGGAGAACATATTTGATGTTTGTGTTTATATTTATGATGAGTTTTGGTTCAATGCAAAAAGAAGGAAAAGAGGATTATTGACAATAGTCTTTTTCGCCTTTCTTTCATTAACACAAATGGTTGTAACTGTGCCACATGAAATGCTTTCTAAAACATATCAAACAATCAGTGAATTATTTCCTGCAACATATGCAGCGAATGGCTATTATACAATAATATTTGGAGGAGTTAGTTTAGAGAGAAATATTATTTCATTATTAGTTATTGTATTGGTTACACAATCAGTAGCAGTGATGACTTTAGCTATAAAAGGAATGGTAAAGGGAAGAAGAAGCTCTGTAGTTAAAGAAGTATAAAATAAAAAGGTATCCTCGGTGGGATACCTTTTTATTAGCACTTATTATTTTGTAACTTCTGTCCACTTGTAGTTAAACTCACCACCGAAGTCAGTTGTTACAAGTCCTTTAATGAAAGAGCGTTGTAAGTAAGAACGGCCTTGTTGGTATAAAGGAGCGACAGCGCCGTCTTGTAATAGAATTTTTTCAGCTTGCTTCATTGCTTCAAAGCGTGCTTTTTCATCGCCAGCTAAATCTGTTTTCACTTTATGAATTAGCTCATCGTACTCTTTGTTAGAGTATTTATCGAAGTTATAAGCACTATCTGTTGTAAATAAATCTAAGAATGTAATTGGATCAGCGAAGTCAGGGCCCCAGCCGTCAATACCAATTTCATAGTCACCACTTAATAGTAGTTTTAGCTGTTGTTTACGTGGTTGTGGTTTTAAATTCACTGTTAATCCATCTAGGTTCTTTTCTAATTCACCTTTTAAATATTCACCAGTCTTTTTAGCTAAAGCATTGTCACTTGTTAATAGTTCGATTGTTACTTTGTCAGTACCAAGTTCTTGTTTTGCTTTTTTCCAGTTTTCTTTCGCTGTTTTCACATCATCCTTGACTAGATTTCCATTTTCTTTACGGAAGTCATTGCCTTCTGGGCTCTTTGCAAATTTCGCAGGAACCATTCCTTCAGCTGGAACAGCGCCGTTATTTAAGATTGTTTCTACGTAAGCTTTTTTATTCATTGCGCCGTTAATAGCAAGGCGTGCATGTTGATTTTTTAATGTTTCATTTTTCTGATTTAATCGTAAGAATTGAATACCGACTTCAGCGCGTTCTTTGAAGTTTGGATCGCTCTTATATTTATCAACAAACTCTGCAGTTAAAGCAACACGATCAATTTGTCCTGAATCATATAAGTTCACTTCTGTAGACTTATCTTTAACGACATTGAAGTTGATTTCTTCTAATTTTACAGTTTTAGCATCCCAATAGTTAGGATTTTTCTTCAATTGGAAGCTTTGTTCATGTTTCCAGTTATCTAATGTGAAAGCACCGTTATAAATTAAATGATTTGTTTCTAAACCATATTTATCGCCTTGAGACTTTAAGTACTCTTCATTAATTGGTAAGAATGTTGAGAATGTAGTTAAGCTTAAGAAGTAGGGAACAGGACGGTCTAGTTGTACTTCTAACGTTTTATCATCAACAGCTTTGACCCCTAGTTGATCAATTGGCAATTGTTTTTGGTTTATTTGTTTCGCATTCTTTATATCGAAGAATAAGAATGCGTATTCAGCTGCTGTATCAGGATTTACGGCACGTTGCCAAGCGAAGGCAAAGTCCTTTGCTGTAACAGGAGTACCGTTTGACCATTTTGAATCACGGAGATGGAATGTATATTTTGTTTTATCGGGACTAATGTCAACCGACTCAGCGACACCAGGAACCGGTTTATTATCTTCTCCCATTGCATATAGCCCTTCAAAAACATTACGCATTACGTTCATGGATTCCCCATCCGTTGCTTTTGCAACATCCATTGTTGGAATTTCTGAAGCGAATGATAAGTTAATTGCCTGTTTATCAGGTGCTTTATCGTTTGCTTTCGCTCCGCTTGCATTATCTTTATTTCCCCCGCAAGCAGTTAGTAATAGACTTGCCCCTAAAACAGATGCAACAACAGGTACAACTTTTTTCTTCATTGTTCGTTCCTCCCTAAATGTGTTGTTCGTAACGTCATAATGTCCGTGTCTTGAAGTAGCTATAGAAGGAGATAAAACCTATTATAAATATTTGTTTATAGGTAATCAGGTGTTCTATATGTATATACATGTTGAACTATAATCTATCGTTATATGTTTCAACGTAGTAGACATTATATTTTGATGGTGAAATATTTTGTTTCTTTGATTATTTAGAATATTAACACTGAAAAGAACTATATGTCAATAATAAAAATAGATTGCTAATTTCTCAGAATAATATATTAAAAAAGCAGATTCTCATGTGTGAGAGAACCTATTTTTAATATATTTTGCTAAAAAAACAATTGGTGTGGGCTAATAATAAGTGGGGATGAAGAAACCCCCACTTATTAAAGTTTCACTTTATTTTTCAATTTTTGCCCACTTGAAGTTTAATTGACCTGCAAAGTCTACTTGCACAATTCCTTTCACATAAGAACGTTCTAAATAAGATTCGCCTTTTTGGTAAAGAGGAGCGATAACAGAGTCTTTAAATAATATTTTCTCGGATGCTAGTAATGCTTCCCAGCGAGCTTTTTCATCACCAGCTAAAGTTGTTTTCACTTTTGCTATTGTTTCATCGAATTCCTTATTAGAGTAATGATCTAAGTTATAAGGGTTATTCGTTGTAAATAGCTCAAGGAATGTAATTGGATCCGCAAAGTCAGGGCTCCAGCCATCAATTCCGATTTCGTAGTCACCTTTTAATAAAAGCGAAACTTGTTGCTTACGCGGCTGAGGTTTTATATTTACTGTTAATCCATCTAGATTCTTTTCTAGTTGTCCTTTTAAGAATTCACCAGTTTTCTTATCAAGGTCAGCATCACTCGTTAATAATTCTAATGTTATCTTTTCAGAACCAAGCTCTTGTTTAGCTTTTTTCCATAACTCTTGTGCAGATTTTGTATCAACTTTTGTTAAATCGCCGTTTGCAGTACGGAAGTCTTTTCCTTCAGGTCCTTTTGCAAAGTTTTTTGGAACGAGACCAAATGTTGGTGTAGAGCCATCATTTAATAACGTATTTACAAAGGATTTTCTATCAATTGTTTGATCAATTGCTTGGCGTGCAGAAACGTTTTGAAGTACTTTGTTTTGTTGATTCATACGTAAAAATTGTACGCCTACGTTTGGACGTTCTTTAAAGTTAGCATCCTTTTTATATTTATCGACGAAGTCAGATGTTAGTTTTATACGATCTAATTGTTTTGACTCGAATAAATTTACTTCTGTTGATTTTTCTTTTACGACATTAAAATTGATTTCTTCTAGTTTGACAGTATCTTTATCCCAATAGGTAGGGTTCTTCTTAAATTTAAAGCTTTGTTCGTGCTTCCAATCGCTTAGTGTAAAAGCTCCATTGTACAAGATTGTATTATCTTCTAAAGCGTACTTATCACCTTGTACTTTAAAGAATTCCTCATTAATTGGTAGAAATGTTGGGAACGCTGTTAAGCTAATAAAATAAGGAACAGGACGCTCTAATTCTACCTCAAACGTATGGTCATCAACTGCTTTTACACCAAGTTGGTCGGCTGGAAGTTCTTTGTTGTTAATTTTTGTTGCGTTTTTAATATCAAAGAATAAAAATGCATATTCAGAGGCTGTTGCTGGATCTACGGCACGTTGCCAAGCGAACACAAAATCTTTAGCTGTAACAGGAGTGCCGTTTGACCATTTTGAATCTCGCAAATGGAATGTGTATTTCGTTTTATCGCCACTTACTTCATGAGATTTTGCAACACCAGGAACAGGTTTGTTACCTTCACCAAGATTATACAAACCTTCAAATACGTTTCTCATTACTTGACCAGAATCAGTATCTGTAGCACGAGCCGTATCCATTGTTCGTATTTCAGTAGGTGAAGATAAGTTTAAAACCTGTTTACTAGGTGCCTCGTCTTTTGCATTTGCTCCGCTTGCTTCGTTTTTATAACTACCGCAACCAGTTAATAAAATACTTACTCCTACAACTGATGCAATACCGGGTACAAACTTCTTTTTCATTTGATTTTCCTCCTAAATAATTAAGTTTGGATGATGATGAGGGAAATGAAAAATAAAAAATCCCTCTTTTCATATTGAGAAAGAGGGATTTTTACGTACAAGTTATGCACCCGTATATAAACGAAGTCCCTCATTCTATCTTTCAAGCATAAAGCTTGCAGGAAGTGGCACAGTATTCAAAATGAACCTGTTGCCGAGGTTTCAAAGGGCCAGTCCCTCCACCTCTCTTGATACAATGAGTAAACGAATAAATTTTATTAATTTTTGTGTTTCTTTGATAATTCAAAATCTTACACCTTGAATAATGAAGTGTCAACTAAATGAAATATAGTTTAAATTTTCAGTTTTCTTAAATGAAAAAACCACTGCATATGGCAGTGGTTTTTCTACTAGAAGTTAAAGTTATCTGGATCTGGACCAACGCGACGATCTTCATTTAAAGCTTGAATTGCTTTCATATCATCAGCACTTAATTCAAAGTCGAAGATGTTTGCATTTTCAATAATGCGATGTTCTTTAATTGATTTGGGAATTGTTACAACTTCGTTTTGTAAATCCCAACGTAAAATAATTTGCGCAGTTGATTTATTATATTTTGTCGCAATTTCTTGTAACGTTGGATTATCTAGTAGTTGTCCTTGCATTAATGGTGACCAAGCTTCAAGCTGGATATTATGTTCTTTACAGAATGCATGTAACTCTTCTTGTGCTAAACGTGGGTGGTATTCCACTTGGTTGACCATTGGCTTAATTTCAGCAATTTCAAATACGTCTTGTAAGTGGTGAATGTGGAAATTACTCACACCGATAGCGCGAACACGGCCATCTTTATAAAGTGTTTCTAATGCTTTCCATGATTCAGTATATTTCCCTTTTACAGGCCAATGTACTAAATATAAATCTAAATATTCTAGACCTAATTTCTCTAATGTAGTTTCAAATGCTTGAAGCGTTGTTTCATATCCTTGATCGCTATTCCATACTTTTGAGGTAATAAATAATTCTTCACGTGAAACACCGGATTCACGAATCGCTTGCCCAACGCCTTCTTCATTTTGATAGATTGCTGCAGTATCGATGCTGCGGTAGCCATTTTTAATTGCTGCTTTTACAGAATCAATTACTTCTGAACCATCTTCTACTTTAAAAACACCTAAACCAAACCAAGGCATTTTTACACCGTTATGTAATGTTGTATAGTCTTTTAAACTTGTTAAAATCATATTATTTCCCCCTAGCTTTTTTGTTTGTTGCTTCTACTGCTTTTTGAATTGCCTCTGAAAAATTATATTCGTATAAAGTTTTGAGACCTTCAGCTGTGGAACCACCTGGCGTTGTTACTTGTTCGCGAAGGTTAGCTGGATTTTGCGTTTGTTCAAGCATAGAAGCAGAGCCAGAAATCATTTGAATGACAAGATGTTTTGCGGTTTCTTCATCAACTCCATAACTTTTTGTTGCTTCAATTAAGCTTTCAGCAAAGTAATAAAGGAAGGCTGGTGCACTTCCAGTAACTGCAGTAAGCTGATGAACTTCTTCCTCAGTACAAAGTTGCGAAGTACCAATACCTTTTAAAAGTAGTTGCAGGGTTTCTTGATGTATCTCGTTTACTGATTGTCCCATTGTATATAAGGAGATAGACTTTCCAATTTCAGCAGCTGTATTAGGCATAATCCAAGCAACAGGCGTGCCTTTTGGGAGTCTAGCTTCTAAATAAGATGGTCCAATGCCAGCTGCTACTGTTACGACTAGTTGATTTGATATTAACGGAGATAGCTCAGCTAATAACTCTTCATGAGCCGAAGGTGGCATTGCTAAAACAACCGTATCAACAGATGTAACATGCTGTTTCCAATCTGTTGTAGTAGACACATTATATTGATGTTGTAACTGTTTTAGCTTTTCTATGTTGCTTCGGTTAGAGACGATAATTTCTTCGATGTACTCTTTGCTTGTTTTAAGTAATCCGGAAAATATAGCTTCTGCCATACGACCGGCACCAATAAATAAAATTCGATGTTTAGTTAGCATATCCTTTATTCCTTTCTAGTAGAGATATGTTATAAAAACGATATCATCTTTAAGAGAATTTTGTAAAAAGAAAAGACTTATCGTAGATGGAATGGATAATGAGAAGGAGGAAATTCATGCTAATATTAGCTATTATTAATCTCTTTATATGTGTAGCTGGTTTGCTAGAGTGGAAGAGCAATTATAAGGGGCAAGAACATACAAATAATTATATCTAGAAAATAATTAGAATTAAAAAACCCCTGAAGTACATATGCTTCAGGGGTTTACTAATAGAATATAAGATTATGCTTTTGTCATACCAAGTAATACAGCGCCGCCGATAATTAAAACACTACCTAGTGCAATAAAGATCAATTGACGTTTTGTTTTCTTTTCACCTAAGAATACAATCGCACCGAATGTTGAGATAACGATTCCAGTTTGAGATAATGGGAAGCTTGTTGCTACTCCAACACGTGGTAATGAAAGAAGTAAGAATAAGTTTCCAGTTCCCCATAGTAAACCAGACAAAGCATTACGGATTGCATATTTGTTAAATGGTTTATGTTTAGACGTCAGTACAACTGCACCAACAAACATACCAACTGCTTGTGGTAAAATAGCAGACCAACCATCGATATTATACCAACGAATAATAATTACATATACAAGATAGCCGAAAGTAGAAACAATTAAAGTAAGAAGTCCTTTTTTCAATTGTCCAGGTGGCTGAGCATTTTCTTTATCATCTAATGATGTGAATACAACACCAACTACGATTAATAGGATTGCAATCGTTCCCAGAATGATCGTTGTAGTAGTAGTCCACTCACGGAAAGCGATAACCCCAAAGATAGAAGTTGCAACAAGTTGCATACCAGTAGAAATCGTTACAGTAGTTGAAACACCTAGTTTTTCAACTGTTTTTAATTGGTTTACTTGTCCTAAAGCCCAGAATAAACCTGAAATAAAACCAACAATTAAGATTGTCATTGTTAAAGCTGGTTGAGTAAATACATACATAATTGTTGCGAAGAATAGAGCACCGATTGTCATACCTACCGTTTGGCTATATGCACCACCGCCCATTTTTACGCTTACTAATAAGATGTTTCCCCATGCAATTGCAGGAAGAAGCGCTAATAAAATGTCCATTACAAGACTCCCTTCGGTTTGCTATACCAATATAGTTACATATCGTTCTAACGATCGGTAATGCCCCACTAATAGAGTAGAAGATTACCGATCGCTAAAACAGGATGAAGAATTCACGATATAAATGCGTTTTCATTTCTTCATTTTTTGAAACACCTCCATATAATAACAGGAAATTGCCTATTTTAGAAAGTGAATTCAAATAAAATGTATATTTTAATAAGAGGTAAAATTCAGTTATTTCCCGGTGGTATATTTTATTTCCTAAGAAATAAAGAAGCAGCTTCGAAAAAAGCTGCTTTAAGAGTTAGTAATTCTTTTATTAATAAGTTGAATACATAGTAGAAATACGAGTGACATACCGATAGTAATAACTACAAGTGTCCATGCGAGTTGCATATTACTTGCATCAATAGCCATGTAAATTGCAGTTGGGATTGTCTGTGTTTTACCAGGAATGTTCCCGGCAAACATAAGTGTAGCACCAAATTCACCGAGCGCGCGGACAAAGCTCAAAATCATCCCGCTTAGTAAGGCAGGAAATGCGAGCGGAAGTGTAACGTGCAGAAAAACTTGATATTCACTTGCGCCAAGGTCACGAGCACTTTCTTCAATTTGTACATTTGCGATAGAAAATCCCGTTTTCGCTGATTGGTACATAAGCGGAAATGCAACAACTGTAGAAGCAATGATCGCAGCAGTAGATGTGAACATAATAGACTGCTGAAATAATGATTCAACCCACTTTCCGATCGGGCTGTTGTTTCCAAAGATGATAATGAGAAAGAAGCCGATAACAGTTGGTGGAAGTACCATTGGTAATAAAAATATGGTTTCTAATAGTACTTTATATCGCCATGAGGAGCGAGCTAGTGCTCGCCCGACAATTGTCCCTAAAATTGTAACGAGAATAGTGGCGCATGCAGCTACTCTTAAAGATAGAAAGACAGGCGATAAAATAGCATCAATGCTCATAGTAATTAAGACAGGACTGTAAATCCATATTTTTTAAAGATAGATTGTGCATCTTTTGACTGCAAATACTCATAAAATGAAGTCGCCTCTTTCTTATGTTTAGATTCCTTTATAACACCTAAAGGATAGTGGATTGGCTCATGAGAAGTAGCTGCTGCTGTCTCACCAATCTTTACTTTATCCGAAATGAGAGCATCTGTTTTGTATACGATACCAGCATCGACATTCCCTGTTTCTACATATGTTAACACTTGGCGAACATCTTTTGTAAATACGACTTTATTTTGAACATCATTCCAAAGGTTTTCGTGTGTTAGAGAAGCCTTTGCATATTTGCCAGCAGGTACAGATTCAGGTGTACCAAGTGCAATTTTTTTTATTTTTTCATCTTTTAAATCTTGAATTTTTGTAAGAGAACTATCTTTTGGGACGACTAGAACGAGTTCGTTTCCAAGGAGATTTTTCCCCTCTTTTTCATTAATGAATCCTTTTTTTACAAGGGTTTGGAATTTATCTTCTGCTGCTGAGAAGAATAAATCAGCAGGTGCACCTTGTTCAATTTGTTGTTGAAGTGCTCCAGAAGCACCGAAGTTAAAAGAAAGTTTGATATTTGGCTCTTTTTCTTTATATTGTTTTTCGATTTCTTTTAATGCATCTTGTAAGCTTGCAGCAGCTGAGATAGTCAGTTCAACTGTTTTATCCTCTTTAGCAGCTGACTTTGTATGCTTTTCCCCACTTGTACAAGCAGCGCTAAATATAAGAAGGAAAGAAAGTATAAGTGCCCCGATGGAACGTAATATAAATTTATTCATAAAAAAATCCCCTTTCATTTTGACACATCTAATTATAACTAAATATAACTAAATATAACTAGTTATAATTGAATATAATTTGAACATATGTCTATTTTTAAAAAATAGGAGAAATATTCTTTTCTTTGTTACAATGAAAGGAGAAAGTGAGGAATCGTCTATGGATCATCATTCCTACACAACGGAAGAAGTAGCAAAGCGATTAAAAGTATCAAAATTAACTGTATACGACTTAATTAAAAAAGGAGAACTTCCTTCTTATAGAGTTGGTAGACAGATGCGCATTGATGCAGCAGATTTAGATCAATATATAAAGCAAATGAAAACAGGGAAAGTACAAGTTAATCCTGTGAAAAACGATGGTAGTAGTATCTTGAACACGTGTATTATTAGTGGTCAAGAACTAACGTTAGATATGTTAGCTAAACGTATAGAAAATCGTTTGCCAAGTTCTAATGTTTTAAGAGCGTATCAAGGTAGCTTAACGAGTTTAGTGAAAATGTATCAAGGAGAAGGAAGTATCGTTAGTTTGCATTTGTTTGATGGTGAAACGGGTACATATAATATTCCTTACGTAAAACGTATTTTAGTAGGACAGCCATGTCTTATGATTAATTTATTGTCCAGAAATGTAGGGTTTTATGTTCAAAAAGGAAATCCGAAGAAAATAAAGACATGGGCTGACATATCCGGGTCCACTATAAAGTTTGTGAATCGAGAAAAGGGTTCTGGTATTAGAGTGTTAGTGGATGAACAATTACGAATCCGAAAATTAAATAAAGCTGATATTAGTGGATATGAATGGGAAGAATCGAATCATCTTGGTGTTGCCACGCAAGTTGCAAATGGAAAAGCTGATGTAGGAGTAGGTTCAGAAAAGTTTTCGCAAATTGTAAATGTGGACTTTATTCCAATCATGAAAGAACAGTATGATTTAGTAATTTTGAAGAATAAAGAAAATGAAGAGCTGATTGAAGTTGTGAAAGACATTCTGCAATCGGAAGAATTTCATAATGAATTAAATGCGATTGGCGGATATGATATTACGAAAACAGGTCAAATTGTATATGAAATAAAGTGAAACTTTAATCAGTGTGGGGGTTCTTCATCCCCCACTGATTATTAGCCTTCACCAATCGGACTTTAATGGGCAGCCCGACCCCCACCTAACTTCTTTGCTTTCGCTGAATTTTGAGGAGGGGGTCTTACTGCCCATTAAAGCGGGACAAACTAAAAAGCTGCTTGTCTATAAGACGAGCAGCTTTTTCTATATATAAAGGGGTTTGGGGAAACAAAGTGTTAAATAAGACCTTGAGCAAGTGTATAAATGAAAGCCGTAAGAAGAGTAGCTCCACTTGCAAGTCCGATAAAGTCTGATTTGTTGAAAGTAATGTTGTTCATTATAATCTCTCCTTATTTGTTTAATGTAGTTGCAACAGCTTTTGCATCGACAAGTGCGGATAGCACCATGCCCATTGTATTTAAAAATTTATTTGATTTCATATTGTTCATCATGCGTATCCGCTCCTTTTCGAATAGTTGTTGCCCTGCTTATGTCTTAATTATAGGGAATATGGATACTTCCAACTATCGAATTAGCTTACGAAAGACTTACACTTTTGTAAGAAAAAAAGACATTCATGTAAGAATGTCTTTCACAGCATATTGATATGATGATGGTCTTCAATTGTTTTTAAAAAACTACGCATTGAATTCGTCATATAGCTATCTTTACGGCGTATGAAAACCGTTGAAATACTGCCGTATTTTTCAGGGATTGCATGACAATGTACCTTACCTGCTTTAGAAAGATGATGGACAGCAGACTGTGGTACGAGTGTAATTCCGAGACCGAGTGCAACACTGTTTAATATTGTCTCTAATATATTGAATTCCATAATTCTTTTTGGTAGCAAACCTTCGTCTTTAAGCCAACGTTCTAGTTTGGAGCGGTATCCACATCCTTGGTTAAAAACGAGTAGAGGCGTTGTTGTAAATTCTTTTATATGAAAGGCTTTATTTTGTGTTATAAGCATTAATTTCTCTGTACTAACATCGTATTGTTCGATTAGTGGATGTTTAATAGGACCTGATATAAAGGCGCCATCTAATTGATGATCAAGTACTTCTCTAATTAATTCTTCTGTTAGACCCGCTTGTAATGATAAATCGACATTCGGATAGCTTTTATAGTAAGAAGATAAAATGGTAGGCAGTGTACTTACTGTTTCGACTGTACCGATTTTTAATATACCAGAAGGTGTTTCGCTATCTAAAAATACTTGTTTTAGTTCGTCGACATCTTGCAAAATTTTACTAACATAAACGAGCATTTTTCTTCCTTCAGCTGTTAAAGTCATTCCTCGTTTATGGCGGTAAAAGAGTGGGGTTTTTAATTCGTTTTCTAGTTGTTTAATACGTGCAGTTACATTTGATTGTACATAATTTAATTCCTTTGCTGCGCTACTTACACTACCCTGATCGGCAACGCTTTTAAAGATTTGTAAGTCTCTTAATTCCATTTTGTAATCCCCCTTGATGTTAACTATCATTATAAATGATAGTTAACATCATTTTGAATCATTTTACGTGATATATTTTTTCTTTTACAATTCTCTTTGTGCAAATAGAAAGAAACGGGGGATTGCGGTGAGAAGAGGTCAAATGATAATAGGGGCTTTGGCGTGTTTAATTGCGAGTATGTCATGGGGAGCGATGTTTCCAGTTGCTGATCATGCGCTAGAATACATAGATCCATTTTATTTTTCGCTTATTCGCTATGGAGCAGTGGCGATAATGCTGATTGTATTGTTGTTAGTGAAAGAAGGAAAACAGGCATTTTGTTTAGAGGGAAGAGGAAAGTTACTCGTCTTTTTTGGAACGATGGCATTTACAGTATATAATGTCCTCATATTTTTAGGGCAAATGTTAATGGGTAAGTCGGGTGTAATGGTAGCTTCCATTATGGAAGCACTTATGCCGATGATTTCTATTTGTATTTTATGGGGATATAAGCATATAAAACCGAAGAAGTATATGATAACGAGTATGGTTATTGCTTTTGTAGGAGCTGTGTTTGTTATTACAAAAGGTGACATGAGTTTCTTTGTAACATTGAAAGATAATATGTTCCCATTAGCATTTATATTTATTGGTGTTGTAGGGTGGGTTATTTATACGATGGGTGGTCAAACTTGTAGTGATTGGTCAACATTACGTTATTCTACGTTGACGTGTGTATTCGGTACGACTGTTACAGCGATTATAACGGTAATTATTACGTCGCTTGGATATATTTCAGTTCCAAGTATGGGAACGATTTCTATTGTGAAGTATGATTTGTTATTCATGATGACATTGCCAGGTATTGTAGCGCTACTTGCTTGGAACTATGGTGTGAAAATTTTATCATCCATTAATGGGATTTTATTTATTAATTTTGTACCAATTACGACTTTAGCTATTATGATGATGCAAGGGTATCAAATCACAATGTTTGATATTATAGGGACTGTACTTGTTATTGCAGCGCTTATTCGCAATAACGTTTGCCAGAGAAAAGAAGAAAATATAAATAAGAGAGTTTTACAAGAAGAACAATTACGTCAAGCTGTTTAATAGGCAAATGGAGGATTTCACATGTTAGAAAGTTTATTGTTTTTCTTCGCCGTCGGAGTTGCCTGTGAGCTTGCAGCAATTAATCGAAATGGTCGTAAAAAGATAAAACAACAAGCTGAGCTGATACAGCTTTTAAAAGAATTGAAAGAAAGAAAAAATTAAAAAGACGACCGGGCATAGACGGTCGTCTTTTTCTATATAAAGGGGAAAGGGGACACAAAGTTATACAAGCGTAGCAGCGTAAATGAAAGCAGTAAGAAGAAGAGAGCCGCTAGCTAATCCTAAAAAATCTAATTTGTTAAAAGTAATGTTATTCATAATACATTCTCCTTACTTGTTTAATGCAGAAGCAACAGCTTTTGCATCGAAAAGAGCCGATAATACCATGCCCATTGTATTTAAGAAATTGTTCGTTTTCATTTTGTTCATCATATTGATCCACTCCTTTTCGAATAATTGTTGCCCTGTTTCTGACTTAATTGTATGAAATATAGTAAGAAGTAACTATCGAATTAGCTTACAAGAAAATTACACTTTTGTAAGAATTGAAATTTAACAATTCATCCTTAATTTTATTACCAACTCCTAAAACTTAGTGTTATAATTATTATAAGAATATGATTATACTTCGGATGTTTAGAAAGGAACGAAATAAATGTATAAACCAATTACATTTTTGTTGAAATATATATTTAAAACAGCTGGGAAAGTAGAAGTACAAGGAAGAGAAAAGCTACCAGAAGGTGGACCCTATGTTGTTGCATGTACACATACAAGTTTTATGGATGTATTAATGTTAGCTACAGGGATGTATCCAACTCAAATTCATTACATGGCCAAAAAAGAATTATTTGAAGGGAAATTCAAAAATTGGTTCTTTAAAAATGTAAATGCATTCCCTGTAGATCGTGCGAATCCAGGACCAAGTACACTTAAAATTCCATCACGTTTATTAAAAGAAGGAAAGGTAGTAGGGATTTTTCCGAGTGGAACAAGATCAGCGGAAGATGTTTCATTAAAAGCGGGTGCTGTGACAATTGCGATGCGTTCCAATGTTCCGTTAGTACCAGCAGCTTATGTTGGTCCATCAAGTGTAAAAGAATTAATAAAGGGGAAAAAGGCACAATTGATTTTTGGAGATCCAATTCAAATTGAGGCTGGAGAACAAATAGATCGAAAAACCGCTATGAAAATGATGACGGATCAATTAAATGAGAAGTTTGAGGAGTTAAAAGAAGCTTTGCAATCAAATCAAAAATAAGAAAAGACGACCGGGCATAGACGGTCGTCTTTTCTATTACTATTTATAATAAAGGGGAAAGGGGACACAAAGTTATACAAGCGTAGCGGCGTAAATAAAAGCAGTAAGAAGAATCGAGCCACTAGCTAGTCCTAAAAAATCTAATTTGTTAAAAGTGATGTTATTCATAATACATTCTCCTTACTTGTTTAATGTAGAAGCAACAGCTTTTGCGTCGATAAGAGCGGAAAATACCATGCCCATTGTATGTAAGAAATTGTTCGTTTTTATTTTGTTCATCATATTAATCCGCTCCTTTTCGAATAGTTGTTACCTTGTTTCTGACTTAATTGTATGAAATGTTGCGGAAAGTCACTATCGAATTAGCTTACAGAAAAATTACACTTTTGTAAGAGAAACGAATGAAGGTGTAATGATAAGAAGATTTGACATATGTTCATGAGATTCATTAAGTTAAAGGTAGAGGTGAGTGTATGGCTAATATTAAAGATATTGCAAAGATGGCGGGAGTTTCAGTTACGACTGTTTCGAGAGTGTTGAATGATCACCCATATGTAAGTGAAGAAAAAAGAAAAGCGGTTATAGAGATAGTTGAGAAATTGAATTACTCGCAAAACGCAAATGCTGTTCATTTATCAAAAGGAAAAACGAATATTGTTGGTGTGATTTTACCGTATATTAATCATCCGTGTTTTGATGCGATGGTGAGCGGAATGATGGAGACTGCGTTAGCGCATAATTACAGGGTGCTACTTTGCCAAACGAATTATAATAAAAAAGAAGAAATGAAAAGTTTACATATGTTAAAAACAAAACAATTGGATGGTCTTATTATTTGTTCACGTGCAAATGATTGGGAAACGATAGAACCGTATGCTTCTTACGGCGCAATAATTGCCTGTGAAGACAATGATATTTCAAACATCTCAAGTGTATATACGAATCATTCAGCGGCCTTTCAATTAGGAATGGATTATTTGATTGAGAAAGGTTATAAAAAAATTGGTTATTGTACGGGAAGAAAATTAGGGCCGAGTAGTCAAAAGCGTTTTGATGTTTATAAACAGCAATTGCAATCTATAGACGAAGAGGTTAATGAAGAATGGATTTTTACAGAATGTTTTACACTAGAAGATGGTGTAAAAGTGGCTCATAAGTTAAAAGAGATGCAGGATCTTCCTGAAGCATTAATAGTAGCAGGTGATGAAGTTGCGATTGGGGTTATGACAGAGGTTGAAAAATTAGGGATTCAAGTTCCTGAGGATTTAGCGATTATTGGCTTTGATAATCAACCTATCTCGCAAGTGTTACAATTGACAACTATTGATCAAAATTTAAAGGAGATAGGGAAAACTGCTTTTGAAATGTTGCATAGAAAAGTGAATGACGAGAGTTCTGAACAAGAAAAGCTGGAAATTCCATACGAACTTGTGGAACGCTCTACAGTTTAATCGTAATCCGTTATGTGTATAATCGCATAACGGATTATTTTTTTGAAATATCTTTGACAGGAAACGCGTTTCATACTTTATAAAGGAGTTAAACCGGTCTGTAATAATCCATGGATTCTTTTCAAGTGTTAATGCAGTGAATAGAATTTGGAGGAATATGCATGAATGAACTTTTATCGAGTATGAAAAAGTATGTAGATGATGATGAAAAGATTCTGGCTTTTGTGGTAGGGATATTTGAGAAGGATAATTTTATATTATCGTATCAACATGGGGTTTTTGTTGCCACTACTAGACGTCTCCTTTTTTACGGGAAATTTCCGTACTATTCTTCAACATTTAAAGAGTATTCATATTTGTATATAGATAGCATAGATTTTCATCCGTATTTTGAATTTACTTGTAGTCATGAAACCATTCGCGCTAAGTATATTCAGAAAGGGAATGTGGAGCGATTTGTCCGTGCAGTTAGAGCAAATATGAATAATTAATCAACCCTCTGTTTAAACATAATATTTCAATTTTTAAGAGGGAAAATGCGGAATAAAAACCACTTCTAAACCTCTAGGAGATAGTGATACAATGTCAAATGGGGGGAGGGTATGAACTATGGTTAATCAACGTATAAAGGAAATAACACTAATTACAATTGGTTCATTATTATTCGCAATTGGTATTAATTACTTTGCAATTCCAAACCGTTTATCGGAAGGTGGAATTATTGGTTTAACGGTTGTTACGTACTACTTATTTGATTGGTCACCAGGAATTGTGAACTTTGCTATAAATGCAATTTTACTAGCTGTTGGTTATAAATTTTTTGATAAGAAAACAATGATTTATACAATTTTAGGGATTGTAGAAACATCTTTGTTTTTATACGTTACAGAACATATTGAGTATCATGTAAATAGTGATACATTATTAGCAGCTTTATTTGCTGGTTTATTTGTGGGAATTGGATTAGGTTGTATGTTCAAAGCCGGAGGTACATCGGGAGGATCAGCAATCTTAGCTCAGTTAGCAAATCAATATTTAGGTTGGAGTGTAGGTAAAGGCGTACTAATTATTGATATTGTTGTAATTGCTGGTTCTGTATTTATAATAGGGCAAGAAAAGGCGATGTATACACTTGTGGCTGTGTTCATTGGAGCGAAGGTGATTGATTTCATTGTAGAAGGAATGGACACAAAAACGGCTGTTACAATTATTTCGAATCAACCAGATTTAATTCGTGAAGCTATTACGAAAAATATGACACGCGGTGTTACTGTATTAGAAGGGCGCGGCGGATATACTGGTAAAAATAAAGAAGTTTTATATGTTGTTATTAATAAACAAGAGCTTGTTAAGTTAAAACAAGTTATTAGCCGGGTAGATGAAGATGCTTTCGTTGTTATACATGATGTACGTGATGTACTTGGCGGTGGCTTTAAAGCAAGCTAAAAGGTGAACGAGCAAATTCGTTCACCTTTTTTAATTCTTACAAAAATGTAAGTGTAATGTAATGAGATTCAATAGTAGATTTTATTCCCCCTTTTTAAAATGGATGTATATATATCCTGCAGAGGAGGAATGTTTATTATGAAGAAAAAAATGATCACTACTATAATAGCGATGATAGTGATAGTAGTAATGTTACTGCCTACGAAACTTGGACCAGTTATCGATAAATATAATCCATTTTATAAGACGAAAGAATACTATACGGTTGTGAATACAATTGGTCAGCATATTGGTGATGAGTGGTATGAATATGAATTTATTGCATTCGATGAACGTGGTAGAGAGCAGAAAATAAAGAAAACGGTTAAGCATATGTTAAAGAGAGATGAAGCATTAAAGGTTTTTGCAAAAGGACGTTACGGTGAATCGATTGAAGAGATTGAGGTTGCAAATATTCCTATAAATGCGAAGAGCAAACTTTTAACGATGAGATAGTGAAATATACCCCCGGCTATTTTTTGTCGAAAATAAAAATACTGGGTAAGGGTATTTTTGAGATTAACAAAAAAGCCTTAGTCCATATAGACTAAGGCTTTTTTATTATATAAAGGGGAAGGGGGTACATTGTAGTAGCATGGGTGAAAGGTATAAGAAGAGTAGCTACTAGCAATGTAATTTGGTTATGTGAGTGTTCTTCTTATTTGGCTTACTTTCTAACTTTATTGTACGAAATATAAGTAAGGGGAACTATCGAATTACATTACACATAACTTACAAACATGTAAGCCTTCTGTAATGTAATTCGATAGTTAAAAGATAGTAATTTTCATATAGTGTAACTAGAAAGTCTCAATGTATTACTTTCTGTTTGTAATGAAGAATGAAAAACCAACTAATTTTTAATAATCCTCATCTGAATAAAGATGGGGATCCTTTTTTAAACCTTACAACATTGTAAGGTTTACGTAAGTTAATTCGATAGTAAATTTGTCATATTTTTTGCATAATAGATACAGATAGAAAAATAATTAGGGATCTAGTAAGAAGGGAGAAGAATGGGATGCGTAAAGAAGAAGTAGTGAAGTTACCAATTAAAGATTTCTGTAGCTACTTTACTGTTGCCGTAGTGTGTATTGGATTATTTGATATCATAACAAACTTAATTGTTAAATAATATAGATGCTAAAACAAGAAAGGAAGTCCTTTCTTGTTTTTTTATGGGGGCATAAAGATGAAATGGATTGATAGTCATATACATGTTGATCAATATAAGGATGAAGAGAAGAGCAGATTGCTAAAAGAGGTGGAAAATAGTAAGGAAATAAAGGGGCTTATTGCGGTATCTATGAATTATCAATCTTGTAAGGAAACGTTATCTTTAGCGAAGAAGTATCCCTTTATATATCCAGCGATAGGGTTTCATCCAGAGCAACAGATTCATAAAGAAGAGTGTGAACAGATTTATCAACTTATTGAACAGAACGCAGAGGAAATTGTTGCGATTGGTGAAGTAGGTTTGCCCTATTATTTGAGAAAAGAAGATGAAAGAATTGCTGCAGATCCATACATAGCTGTATTGAAAAAATTTATAGAACTAGCTAGTAAGTATAATTTGCCGATTGTATTACACGCAGTTTATGAAGATGCTGACATTGTATGTGATTTGCTAGAGAAATATAAAGTTTCACGTGCACACTTCCATTGGTTTAAAGGAAGCGATGAAACAATGAAACGGATGATGAGAAATGGTTATTATATTTCGATTACACCGGATGTTTTACATAAGGAGAAGATTAGAAAAATCGTTTCGTATTATCCGCTTGAATATATGATGGTAGAAACAGATGGTCCGTGGGAATTTCAAGAAGATGTTATAACGCACCCAAGAATGATTCGAGAGGTATTAAAGGAAATTAGTTCTATAAAAAACATATCCATTGATAAGGTCGCAGAAACAATATATGAAAATACAAGTCGATTTTATTTGAAAGGATAGGAGAATTATAGTTTTAATCATGTAACGGAAAAAGTAAAAGTTGAATTTATTTAATAAAATGCCACGGTTTGATATAGGACAAAAAACCACCAAGCGTTCCGCTCGGTGGTTTTGTATTAGGATTCTAATTTTTTCGCACGTTTTAATAATAAAAGAAAGACAATGATAACGAACCCCAGTATAAGGAAGAAGCCATATTGCTTTATATAATCAATTATGTCATTCGCACTGGTTGGTTTTTCAACGTGAATGCCGTCTTTATTCGTCGTAATATGAATATCTTTCATTTTTACTTCATTCTTTTCCTTTTGTAAATCAATCCATTCTATATTTGGAATACTTTCTAGATCCTTTAACACTTCTTTTAATGGTTTCGCACCTAAGTAAGGATGATAGAATGCACCAATAACTCCATCGGATAATTTAGAAACAGATAGAGCACGCTCTTTCATTTTAGCAGTAGTTTGTGGCGTATCTTCTTCAATAAATCCGACTGTTTCAGGTAATAGTTTCATTCCATGTAAAAATGATGGAGTACTTGTATAATATGGTGAGTGCATGGATTTCCAAGTTGTATCATTTAACTGTAGTTGTCCTACATAAGTTGAAAAGTACCTTGATAATATTTCATATCCTTTTTGAGACATCGTGTAATGAGGTGCTTCAAAGGCAACAGGATATAGTTTAGCATCTACAAGTTCTTGAATTCCTTTTTCGATATGATCTTTCGTATATTTTTCCTCGAATTCTTCCCCTTTTTTTACATATTGGTTATATGCCTCTATATTTGGAAAGTCATCTTTTGTCTTCGGTTTTTCATGCTTCGGTTGGCGAATTGGTTGATCTGTTTTTACATCCCAAAATTCAAAGCCTTCACCTGTTTCACTGTCATAAAATTGGTGAGTATAACCATGCATAATAATTGCTGCACCATCATCTTGCATAGAGCGTAAAAGATCAACTAGTTCTGGTTTATCTTTTAAATGTATTATCTTTCCTGTATCTGGATCTTTATATACCGGAATAACAGTAATCATGTAAGGCATCTTTTTCTCTTTTAGTAATTCAGCAATTTCTTTCAATTGATTTATATCTGCTGCGGGGTGAACATCCTCAAGGCGTAAATAAGCTTCAACTTTATTTTCCGTTGGTTTTTGGCTGAAATAAGAAAATAACATTTCACCGACGTAATGAGACATCCAGTCAAAGAGGTTAGGTGTTGCAACATAATAAGATGTTTCATGCTGAACGATTAGTGGGTTAGTGTTATTTGAGCTTAAGGCGTTAGCAAGCACAGTTCCATTCGTATCAAATGATTGAATTAATCGTTCCTCCTCTAAGGTATTTTTTAGCTTCTTGTCTGGATATTCAATTTTATTAACTCGTATATCATCACTATTCAAAGTAATGAAAGAAAAACGCTTAGATAATTGTTCAACATTTTGTCCTAATACTAATACAGGGCCGGAGAAGTTTTCTAGAAATTGTTTCGTTTCATCAGAAAACGCTTCTTTTGTTTCACCGATATAAACAATATGTGTATAGGAGGATACGTTATTAATTGAAGTTGCTTCTTTTAAGTTTTTTACGGTTATATCATTTGTAAAATGTCCTAATTGAGTATTAAGGATTTGGACATTATTTGAAAATTTATCGTCTTGTGTACTATACAAAACAAGTACTTTTGGTTTTGATGATGTTTGTGCAGAGGTGTAGGTAGGGATGAGTAGTAAAATGCTGAACAAGAGTGTTAGGCATTTTTTCATTTTGTATGCTCCTATTCTATATATAGAGTTCAGTTTACAATTATATACAATAAATGCGTTATAGTCTATGAAAGTTACATTTTTGCACGTATTTACCAGCTGTTTTTTCACAAAATCGGTCTAAAGCATGATGATAATATGTATAGTTATTTGCTATGATAAAAGAGTAATAGAATGTAGGTAATTGTAAAGGGAAGGCTGAAAGGGGACAAATTTCAGCGGAGAAAGAGGTAGAGGTAGTGAAGAAATTCTTTGTAGGATTTTTAGTTGTTCTTGGAGTATATTTATATTTCCAAGGAAAGTCTGAAGGAATGGATAAGCTAGTGAATGGAACAAGCTATGTTGATTCAGAAGAAGCAAAACAGATGAAACAAATCATTATAGAGGAAGCGAAGAAAGTAAATCTTCCAGAATGGATACCTCTTGCAATTGCCGAGCATGAAAGTCGATTAAATCCAAGAAGTGTTGGAGATAATGGAACTTCATTCGGATTGTTTCAACTACACCGCGGCGGCGGGCTTGCACCAGAGCATTTAACTGATGATGAGCTGAAAGATCCACGTACAAATGCGCAAATTGCAATGCCGCATTTAATGAAAGGATATAAGCGTGGGGTGCAAAAAGGTTTGACTGATTTTGCATTACTGAAATATATAGCGAATACATCTGGATGGCCAGGGAATTTAGGGCCAGAGTGGACGGATAATAACATGAAGTATAACATCGGATTAGAAGATGTGTACTATCGAAATAAAGGTGTAATAAAAGAGTAGGTTTTGATACCTACTCTATTTTTTTTGATAATCGTGTCATTTTGTGAAATACTCCGCTAGTTGTATTTTCACCTCTTCTAGTTTTGTAGAAACTTGCGGTATTTTATATCCTACATACAATGGTGAAACGACAAATCTAGGTACAACTTTACAAATGATTTTTCCATTTAAGTAATAGAAGAATAAGTTATAACTACTGCATCCTTTATGGAAATCTGTCAGTATGTAACGTACAGTTTGCTGAATGTAATTTGCCATTTCATCTATATATGAAATGTTATCAATGATTATATTGAATTCAGTGAAGCCAATAATGGGACGCTCTGAAATATTAAGCTCAATGCATTCATTTTTTTGAACAATTAACCCTTGGAAATTTTCTTCTTCAATATTTTCAAGATAATCTACATATTTCATTCCGATAATTTGCATGTGTGCATGATGCAAACTTCCACCTGAAAATGGACCGTGATTTTTATATAAAATCACAGATGCGAACTCCTTGTTCTTCTGTAAGTGTAACCAATGTTGAATAGAAAATTGCATTAATTTTCTCATATGTTCTTCTGTATATGTTGCGATATGATCTTCGCAATTATCGGTTTCGATTAACACTGTTTGAAATGTATCTTGTAATGTAGGAAATTTATTTTTTAACCAAATAATAGAACCATCAGTTGCTAAAATATCCGTTAATTGTTCTTTATCGCAAAATGGACATGCAGCGCTTCTATTCCGAATACTTTCTGGTTTTTGTTTACCGATATCGTTTAAAAAATATAGTTGTTGTGTATCCATTTGTATATATGCCCCTTTAAAATATGTGTAAAAATCCCGCTTAATACATTCGGGAAAAGGAGAAGGAAATCCTCTAAAGGAATAGGGGAAAAATAAAAGACAAGATATCCTCATTACGATAGGGTACCTTGTCTTTTATTTTTTCTCTAATAGTGTGTATGGATAATATAGAACATTTTCATTATTTTTCTTTTTTCTCTTTTTTATTGTGTATAAGGTAATTGCTGTGCTTGCAATTATAATAATGGCTTTCTTCATATTCATATACCCCTTTTTATTGTTGGTTTAATTCTTGGCTAACTGCTTTTGCATCGACTAAAGCGTGTAAAATCATTTTCACCATGTTCATCATATTTCTTCACTCCTTTTTATAGTTCATTTAGTTCTTTTACAACTGCTTGTCCGTTCACTAATACCTCAAAGATTGCTTTTACGATTTCTTTCATCATGTTTGTTTCCTCCTTTTGTTTGTCTCGCTTGTTTACATCTTTATTGTATAGGGAGGCATCTTTTCGTACTATCGCTTTCCATTACGTGAACATAACAGTTTTGTAAGATTTGATGTCACTTATTGAAATGTTTAGTCTATCTTCATTATTTTCAGAAAAATGACTATTCAAACATGAAATTGGAAAGTATAATAAAGAAGTAAGTATTAAATTCCGTACGAAAGGGGTGAATGAGATGAAACGTTCTTTAGCTGCACGTGCCAAATTTTTAGATTTTATCTATTTTTGTCGTGCGATTTTTCATGATGTAGTTGTTAACGGGATACGTATGCCCTTTTTTAACAATTGCATAGTGACTATTGAACGATAGAAATCTCTTCACCCATTTTTAATAAACGTGTGAAAAGGGAGCTATTTGGCTTCCTTTTTCTATGCCGAAAAACCATGGGGAATGTTTCTTTCTCATGGTTTTTTATATTGAAAGGAGTACGGAAAATGACTATTTGTAGTGTAAATAATGTAACGAAATCTTTTGGTGGGAACACCATATTTGAAAATATATCGCTTGAAATAAAGAATGGTGAACGTGTTGGATTAGTTGGTCGTAACGGTAGTGGGAAGACAACAATCTTTGGGCTTCTAACTGGAATGGAGAGTTTGGATGCAGGAGCCATTCATATGAAGAAAGGTACACGTATTGGTCATGTCGCACAAATTCCGAAGTTTGATGAGGTTATGACTGTATATGATGTATTGAGTTCTGCTTTTAAAGTAGAAAAGGAATTAGAAAAAGAAATGCATGCTTTAGAAAAAAATATGGCGGTGGAACAGGAACAATCTGCTTTGGAAAAGCTAATGGAGAGGTACGGAGTCATTCAAGAAAAATTTGCATTTCTCGGTGGTTATGAAATCGAGGCAAATATAATGAAGGTAGCAAATGGCTTACAAGTGACAGACTTATTTTCAAGAGTATTTACGGAATTAAGTGGAGGAGAACAGACGAAAGTAAGCCTTGCATATATGCTATTGCAGAAACCAGATTTACTTCTATTAGATGAACCAACAAATCATTTAGATTTATTTGCAGTTGAATGGTTAGAGCAATTTTTAAAAGAATACACTGGAACAGTTATAGTTATTTCACATGATCGCTATTTCCTTGATGAAGTTGTAACGAAAATTTTTGATTTGGAAGATGGAGAGATTCACGTGTACCATACGAATTATTCTCAGTTCGTTGAGGAGAAGGAAGAAAGATTACTTCAAGAGTTTCAAGCTTATCAGGAGCAACAAAAGAAAATAAAGAAAATGAAAGAAGCAATTAAGCGTCTACGTGAATGGGCAAATCAAGCGAACCCTCCGAATGAAGGATTGCATAAAAGAGCGAGAAATATGGAACGTGCGTTAGAACGTATAGAGAAATTAAAGAGGCCAATTTTAGAACGAAAACAGATGGGTCTTCAGTTTGAAGGGCAAGAGAGAAGCGGAAAAGATGTTGTTGTAATGAAAGAAGTGAGTAAAGGTTTTGCTGGCCGACCTTTATTTGAACAAGCGAATTTACATGTTCGTTTTCAAGAGCGTGCTGCTATCGTTGGTCGTAATGGTACAGGGAAGACCACGTTACTAAAATTACTATTAAAAGAAATGGAACCAGACGCTGGTGCAATTAGGATGGGGAGTAGTGTAAAAATCGGTTATTTATCGCAGCATGCATATGAAAATATGAAGAGTAATGTATTGGAAGCATTCAGAGAGAATGTGGCTGTAACAGAGGGAGAAGCAAGACATATATTAGCTAAGTTTTTGTTTTATGGTCCAGCAGTATTTAAGAAAGTAACGCAACTTAGTGGTGGAGAAAAAATGAGATTAAGACTTGCGCAACTTATGTATCAAGACATCAATTTTCTAATTTTAGATGAGCCGACAAACCATCTTGATATTGAATCAAGGGAAGTTTTAGAGGAAGCCCTTGAGCAATATAATGGAACAATCCTAGCTGTTTCACACGATCGTTATTTTTTAAATAAGTTATTTGAAAAGACGTACTGGATTGATGGATGCCAATTATTTGAGTTTGCAGGAAACTATGCATGGGCTCGTCAAAAATGGGAAGAAAAGCTTGAGAAGCAAGTAATAAAGCAAAAACGCCAAGGGAGAAAGAGTGTTGAAATGGTTCCAGTAAAAGAGAAAAAAGCTAGGAATCTTGAAGAGATTGAAAATGAGTTAATGCATGTAGAAGAAGATATATATGCAATAGAATGTGAAATGGAACATGTAGCTGATGTTGAAAGACTTGAAAAATTATATGAGGAAAAAACGATGAAAGAGTTGTTACGAGCGAAGTTATATAGTGAGTTAGAGAATATTGTGGAGTAAAGAGTAGAAAGCCACTTCCTTTCAGTTTTGTTGGAGGAAGTGGCTTTTTCATAATGATATTTTGCTTTAAAGATTAAATGAAGCGATGTGTTTCACGTGAAACAGTAACTTAGATAAATCCGTGTTCCTCAATTTGCATAGCTTGTGAAGCGTATGAAATGATAAGGTGAAAAATAAATGTCATTAGTGGCTTTTCAATAGGAGTAATCACAAAAACAAAGGCTAATTATTTCCCGAGAGATAAAGTGAGGGCTTTTACGGGCAGCCCGACCCCGACCTAACTTCTTTTGCTTTCGCTGAATTTTGAGGTGGGGTTCTTACTGCCCGGCAAATAGCGGGATAAATATGTATAAAAGAGACTAGTGAATGAAAACGAAAAGAGAGCAAAGTTACAGCTTTACGCGCTGAACTCTGCTCTCTTTTTGCGTGGCATCTTCTCTCGTTGAAATTATAATAGCGATCCCGAGCATGATAAAAAAAGCTAAAAAGAGGACGAACTTTGGGAAGAACGGGAATAGTAATAGCGCTCCGACTATCATAATTGTTAATAATACGTAGTGCAGGACGTATTGGAATAGGTTGTCCATATTTTCGCCCCCTTTTTGGTAATTGGTTATTAGTATTCTATGTTTCATGTTGAAGGAATAGAAGTAGATTTTTAAGTTTTTTAATACGAATTATAGCTGAGTTTTCTTAAAGTATAAATGTAGAGTGATAATTTTGGAAAAATTCTCAAAATATTCATTTAGAAAGAATTGACAAAACATAATGAACGATATAAGCTAATAACCATAAAGTCTACCGGAAAGGTCGGAATAAGATTGTTACCCCTCAAAAATATCTATTTTTTTTACGATTAAAACCGACTTTTCCGATTGGCTATAAATGTTGCTGTGGGAGGCATACATAAGGTAATTCGTTCAGAGGGTATAATCATAAAAAGTTAGGGTGGGGACAATGAAGAAAAAGACAAAAAAATGGGCTGGTGTATTTTCGGTATTAATGAGTAGTTCGCTTGTGTTGTCTGCTTGTGGGGGACAGGAGGACGCGGCTTCTACAGAGCCGGTTAAACAGCAGGATTTAAAAAATGTGAAAATTGAAAAGATCGCTGCGACAGATAAAACGAAAGTGCCAGACAAAGCGAAGAATAGAAAAGATACGTTAGTAGTTGGTATTAGTAAGCCAGGCGGCGTATTTTTGCCATACTTCCAACAAAATGGTTGGGATGGAAACGTAACTTCAGTTATTTTTGCATCTCTCGTATCAACCGATAAACAAGGGAAACCAATTCCAGAATTAGCTGAGAAGTGGGACGTTTCTTCTGATCAGTTAACATATACATTCCATTTACGTAAAGATTTGAAATTTAGTGATGGATCGCCATTAACGGCGGATGATGTAGCTTTCACATTGACGCTTTTACATGATAAGGCATATGAAGGTGAAGTAGATATCTCTCAATATGCGGTTAAAGGTGGTAAAGAATATAAGGAAGGAAAAGCAACTTCAATTGAAGGTATTCAAGTTGTTGATCCACAAACAATTAAAATTACAACTGAAAAAGTGAATTCACAAGCTATATTTGTTTTAGGAGGTACAGTACTATCAAAAGCTTATTATGGAAAAGATTATAAGCAAAATACAAGCTTAGATTACTTAAAAGATTTATATGGAAAGCCATTAGCTGCGGGTCCATATAAATTTGAAAAGTATATTCCAGGTCAAGAAGTTCGTTTTGTAGCAAACGAAAATTATTATGCGGGTAAACCAAAAATTCAAAACTTCATTTATAAAATTACTTCTAGTGATACGAAGCTTCAGTTATTCCAAACAGGAGAAGTTGACCATACTGGCTTAGGTACTGGTGATGAGGTTCTTGAACAGGCTAAGGCTTTAGAATTCGCCAATATCCAAATCGAAACAGCACCGTCATTTAGTTATATTTATATGAATAATAATAAGCCTTACTTAAAGGATAAAAAGGTTCGCCAAGCACTTATTTACGGATTAGACCGCAAAAAATATGTTGATACAGCGTTAAAAGGATACGGTACAGTAGCCAATGTACCAATTCATCCAACTTCTTGGGCTTATACGGAAGAAGGAGTTAATAAATACGAATACGATAAAGAAAAAGCGAAAAAATTATTAGATGAAGCAGGGTGGAAAGTTGGTTCGGATGGAATTCGTGAAAAAGATGGTCAAAAATTAAAACTTTCTTATTTCGGTCCAAGTTCGGCTAAAGATAGTGATTTATTAATTCCGATTGCGAAAGAGAATTATAAAGAAATAGGTGTAGAGTTTAATCCTGAATTTATGGACTTTAATACGATGCTTTCTAAGGTAAACAAAGGGGATTATGATTTAGCTTCTGTTTCGACACCGATTACAAGTGATCCGAGTGAAACAGCTGGTGAATATTTGTCTACTGCAAATGAAACTAGTCTTGGTTATAAGAATGCAAAAGTAGATGAGCTAATTCAAAAAGGTATTGAAACTGTAGATATCGAAAAGCGTAAACCTATTTATAAAGAATTGTATAAAGAATTAAGTGATGATCCACCAGTAATTCTATTAAACTACCGTAGAACAATTACTGGTTATAACGGGAATATAAAAGGAATTGATCCTGAAAAGTACAACAGTATTAGTGCAAACTTACCAGTATTATCATTTGAAAAATAACGATAAGAATGTATAAGTAGAAGACATTTTTTCATTCGGTTAGTAATGTGCCGCTTTGAAAAAATGTTCTTCTATTTTAAGCATAAGATTGGAGAGAAAAAGGGTGAAAACATATATTGTTCGTAGGTTGTTACAAATGATTCCTACACTGCTTGGTACATCAATTATTATCTTCGTCCTGTTCGCACTTCTTCCTGGGGATTATATTGATTCAAACCCGAAAATTACACCGGAAAGAGCAGCTGAACTGAGGGAGTTATATGGGTTGAACAAACCAATTGTTGAGCGTTATTTTCATTGGTTAGGTAATGCATTGCAAGGGGACTTTGGCTTCTCACTTCAATATCAAGAGCCTGTAACGTCATTATTAAATAAATTTATTTGGAATTCCTTTAGTGTAGCAATTATTGCATTGTTTTTTATTTGGCTAATTGCACTTATTATCGGTGTATTCTCGGCGACGAAGCAACATTCTTTATTCGATAAACTTGTAACAATCGGTGTTTTTGCAGCGATGTCATTCCCTTCATTCTTTATCGGTTTGTTTTTAATTAAGGTGTTTGCGGTTGACTTTAAGTTATTACCGATAGGTGGAATGATTGATGTTGGCAGTAATTCAACAGGATTTGCTTACGTGATAGAAGTTGCAAAACATATGATTTTACCAGTATTTATTTTGACACTTCTTGGGGTCGGCTCGCTAACTCGTTATTTTAGAACAAGTATGTTAGAGGTTGTAAGACAAGATTACATACGAACAGCAAGAGCGAAAGGTTTGAAGGAGAAGACGGTTATTTATAAGCATGCATTAAAAAATGCAATTTTACCGGCAATTACGTTATTAGCATTTGAATTACCTGGATTGTTTTCTGGGGCAATTATTATTGAACAAATTTTTAACTGGCCAGGGATTGGTAATATTCAATTAGAAGCATTAAATTTCCGTGACTATACAGTATTGATGGCATTTACGATGTTTCTTTCTTGTTTAACAATCGTTTCAAACTTTTTAGCAGATATCGTATATGCAGTTGTTGATCCAAGAATTCGGTTGAAGTAAGGGGGGAAAGAAATGGAGACTGTTACAGTAATTACAGAAAAAAAAGAAAAAAAGAGAAGAAATGAATCATCACCATGGCGACAAGCTTTTAAAAAGATAAAGAAAAATAAGATGGCACTTGTAGGGTTTTATGCATTAATTTTTATGTTTTTATTTTGTTTTATCGGTCCTTTCTTTTCTCCATATGCATCAGGAAAAATACAAGTTGCGCTCATTAACAAACCACCTAGTTTTTCTCATTGGCTTGGTACAGATCAATTAGGAAGAGATATTTTAACAAGGCTTATGCAAGCGGGACGTATTTCATTAACCATTGGTTTAGCTTCAATGGTTTTATCGGTTATACTTGGAGCTTTATTAGGAGCGATTGCAGGTTTTTATCGTGGTATTGTGGACAATATTATTATGCGACTTGCAGATATTTTAATGTCGATGCCAGGATTACCGTTACTTATTATAATGGGTGCGATTTTATCAGAGTGGAAAGTACCGTCTGATTATCGTTTGTATGTCATTATGATTATTTTAAGTTTAGTAGGTTGGCCAGGGCTTGCACGCCTTGTAAGAGGGCAAATTTTATCACTTAGGGAGCAAGCATTTATGCAAGCTGCGGATGTGTTAGGAATAAAAGATTACCGGAAAATTATATATCACTTAATACCTAATGTTTTACCCATTTTAATTGTCGTATCTACATTAGGTGTTGCAGGTTCTATTTTGGGAGAATCCGCACTAAGTTACTTAGGTCTCGGAGTCGTTCCACCTACACCATCATGGGGGAACATGATTAGCGCAGCTAACTCATTAATCGATTTCCAAAAGCGTCCATGGTTATGGATTCCGCCTGGTTTTGCAATCTTTATAACAGTTGTATCAATTAATTTACTTGGTGATGCACTTCGTGATGCATTAGATCCAAAGATGAGACGGTAGGTGAGGAGATATGAGTAAAGCGGTAGTAGAGCTGAAAGATTTACAAACACACTTTCAGACAGAAGAAGGGACAGTAAAAGCTGTGAATCATGTTAGTTTTTCTGTTCGAGAAGGTGAAACTGTTTGTGTTGTAGGTGAATCTGGTTGCGGAAAAAGTGTAACGGCGTTATCTATTATGGGACTTATTGCTGAATCAGGCAGTGTAGTAGGTGGAGATATTTTATATGAGGGAAAAAGTCTTTTAGGAATGAAAGAGAAAGAGCTTCGTAGTTTACGAGGGAATGATATTGCGATGATTTTCCAAGAACCGATGACATCGCTAAACCCCGTCTTCACTGTAGGAGAGCAAATTGTAGAAACGTTAAGGGAGCATGAATTACTTAGTAAAAATGAAGCATATAAGAAGGCAATTGAGTTAATTCGTAAAGTTGGCATAGCCCGCGCTGATGAAATCGTCCATTCTTATCCGCATGAACTGAGCGGCGGGATGTTACAACGTATTATGATTGCTGTTGCACTTAGTTGTAATCCTAAGTTATTAATTGCGGATGAACCAACAACAGCTCTTGATGTTACCATTCAGGCTCAAATATTGGATCTACTAAGACAAGTGAAAGAAGAATTTAAAACGTCGATTTTATTAATTACACATGACTTAGGTGTCGTAGCGGAAATGGCTGATTATGTTGTCGTTATGTATGGCGGGAAAGTTATCGAAGAAGCCCCAGTACTAGAGATATTCCAAAATCCAAAACATCCTTATACGAAAGGATTATTGAAATCAAAACCAGTAATGGGAAAACGAATAGATAAACTATATTCTATTCCAGGGCAAGTTCCGAATTTAGTTGGTTTAGGTGAGTTTTGCTACTTTAGTGGGCGTTGTGAGCGTTGTATGGAAATATGTGAAAAAGAAGCCCCAAATCTAAATGTAAATGATGAAAATCATAAAGTAGCTTGCTGGTTATATGAGGAGCGTGCGGAACAATGAGTGAACCATTATTAGAGGTGAAAAATCTAAAGACATATTTTCCAATTAAGGGTGGCGTATTTAGTAGAACAATTGGGCATGTAAAAGCGGTTGATGGAGTAAGTTTTACTATTAATAAAGGTGAAGTGTTTGGTCTCGTTGGCGAATCAGGGAGCGGAAAAACAACAATAGGAAAAACAATTTTACGCCTCGTTCAAAAAACGGAGGGAGAAGTGAAGTTTAAAGGGAAAGATGTTCATTCTTTATCCAAGGATGAATTAAGAAAACATCGCCCTAATATGCAGCTCGTTTTCCAAGATCCATTTAGCTCATTAAATCCGAGAATGAGAATTGGAGAAGCGCTTGGAGAGCCAATGTTGGCCCACGGATTAGCGACGAAAGAAAATGTTCGTGAAAAGGTAATTGAAGTATTGGAGTTATGTGGATTAGCTCCTTATCATATTGACCGGTATCCCCATGAGTTTTCTGGTGGACAACGTCAGCGTATCGTAATCGCAAGAGCTATGGTATTAAATCCGGAATTTATTGTAGCTGATGAACCTGTGGCGGCACTAGATGTATCTATCCAAGCACAAATTATTAATTTATTTAGTGAGTTACAAGAGAAAAAGGGATTATCTTATTTATTCATTTCGCATGATTTAAGTGTAGTAGAACATTTATGTACGAAAATCGGAATTATGTATTTAGGTATGATTGTGGAGACAGCACCGCGTGATGAGTTATTTACCAATCCGCTACATCCTTATACGAAAGCATTGTTATCAGCTGTTCCAATACCAGATCCAACAGTGAAGCGAGAGCGAATTATACTAGAAGGGGATATTCCAAGTCCAGCAAATCCACCTTCGGGCTGTCGTTTTCATACACGTTGCCCATTTGCAACGGATGTTTGTAAAAAAGTAGTACCAGAATTCCGTAATGTTGGTGCAGAGCATTTTGTTGCTTGTCATCACGTATAAAAAAGGACTCTTTCAAATTGAAAGAGTCCTTTTTTTATTTAATAGATGAAGTTTGTTTCAATACAAATTGCTCGATTGCGTGAGCAACACCATGTTCATTGTTTGTTAGTGTTACAACATCACATAGCTTTTTTACATCTTCTTCAGCGTTGCCCATTGCAACAGATAAGCCTGCTACTTCTAACATCGGTACATCATTAAAATTATCACCAATAGCAACTGTATCTTCAATAGGGATATTAAAATGAGCTGCCATCTGCTGTATCCCGTTTCCTTTATGTCCATTCTTATCCATAATTTCTAAGTTAGTAGGAGCCGATGCTGTAACCATAATATCAGCATCTTCTTGTAATATACTTAATAGTTGTGCGCGATGCGCTGCATTAAACGTTAAAATGAAGAATTTAGATATTTCTAGTTCTTGGTTATTTACAACATCTTCTATTTTTTTGAAATCAGTAATTAGGTTCGATTTCTTTTGCTTTTCTGTAATTCGTTCAAGTTCCTCTAATGTAACATCAAGCGCATGCTTATTTTCTTCGAATGCTTGCATCACTTGATCTTGCCATGTATATGGAGAATAAACTCCTTTATTCGTATATAGCTTATATGGGAAACCTTCAGATTCTAGTAATTTTGCAAGTTTGTAAACTTTGTCGTTTTGTATACAACGCGAGTTAATTACTTTTCCATCCACATAAACAATAGCCCCATTGCTTGCTCCGACTGGAAGAGATAATTTATATTCTTCCAATAGCTTTAAAGCATCCTCTTTCGCACGACCAGAACAGATCATTACAATATGACCAGCTTCTTGTGCAGTTTGGATTGCTTGTAGGTTTTCTTTGGAGATTTCAAGATTAGATGATAGTAGTGTACCATCCATATCTAATGCGATTAATTTCAAAATGACCACCTCTTTGTTTTTATTATACATAGTTATATAGAGGAAACATATAAACTTATCTTGGAAAGACGGTATTTTATCTCATATTAAAAGTAAGTAAAGATTAGATAGGTTTAGTGTCACTAAATAAACGATTTGTAACAAAAATAGAGAGGAATATGACGACATTTCACTTTATGACTGTAATGTTACACGAATGTTACAAACGTGAACTAAGTGAAAAACGCATTAAATAAAGGTTTTTGAGGGTTATTATAAAAAAACGTAAAAAAAGTGTAATAAATTTTACGTAATTATATTGCAACGTAATAATAGTTATGTTACATTAATGTTACAAACGTTACGTTATCAAATTTAATGTAACGTTAACATAAAAACTATGAAATAAACATTTCTTAGAAATTACATATAGATAACTTATAAAAAGGGAGGATAAATGATATGAAAGAGCAAGTATTACAAGTAACAAAAGGTGATTTCGTAGGATCAGCAAGTGGAGCGGTAGTATTAACAGCATTAATCGTATTTCTATCAAGCGTATTAGTATAATAGAAGCTTTGTAACAAAAGAAAAGGAAGGGAGAATGAAAGGTATGAAAGAGCAAGTATTACAAGTAACAAAAGGTGATTTCGTAGGATCAGCAAGTGGAGCGGTAGTATTAACAGCATTAATCGTATTTCTATCAAGCGTATTAGTATAATA
>NZ_JBQXON010000017.1:0-77917 GCF_052646455.1 Bacillus cereus group sp. Bce041 | reverse complement strand
ATTATTGACGGTATCAGCCGTTATCTGAACTTGAGCAATCTAGGGAGAAATACGTCTAGATTGGAACAAGGGTGGAACCACGAAAACACATTCGTCCCTTTCCTAGGGATGGGTGTGTTTTTTTTATTACTTTGAAGGGAGGTGCGGTAACATGAAACGATTTATAAGTACGGAAATAACCACCACCTGCATGACAAAAAAGCAGAATAAGGTGATTTATAGGTGTAACAATTAAACTTTTAGGAGGAGATTAGAAGATGAATAACGTTATAAATGTTGGAGTATTAGGTTTAGGTACGGTCGGAAGTGGTGTTGTTCATATTTTGAAAGAACATTATAAAAAAATCGCTCTTGATACAGGATACGAAGTGAAAGTGAAAACAGTCGTTGTACGTGATTTGGAAAAAGAACGCGATGTTTGTATTGACGGGATTGCAGTAACAAGTCATGCAGATGAAGTTCTAAATGATTCGAATATTGATATTGTAGTAGAGGTAATGGGCGGAATTGAAGAAGCGAAGCAGCATATTGTTAAGGCTTTACGAAATAAGAAACATGTCGTGACAGCAAATAAAGATTTAATGGCTGTATACGGTGCAGAGCTTCTTCAACTGGCGAACGATAATGATTGTGATTTATGTTATGAAGCGAGCGTAGCAGGCGGTATTCCAGTGTTAAGAGGACTAACTGACGGGCTAGCATCAGATCAAATTGAAAAAATAATGGGAATTGTAAATGGTACAACAAATTATATGTTAACAAAAATGAGTCAAAATGGGTGGTCTTATGAAGAGGCTTTACAGGAAGCGCAAAAATTAGGTTTTGCAGAATCGGATCCGACAGCAGATGTAGATGGACTAGATGCGGCGAGAAAGGTAGCAATTCTTGCAAACTTAGGTTTTTCGATGAATGTTTCATTAGATGATGTGCAAGTAAGAGGGATTCGAAAGGTCGAAAAAGAAGATTTACAAATGGCTGAAAAGTTAGGATTTACTATGAAGTTAATTGGTAAAGCTGAAAAACAAGGACCAGCCATTCATTTAAGTGTAGAACCGACGCTTTTACCGATCCAGCATCCATTATCAAATGTGAATAATGAATTTAATGCGGTGTATGTCCATGGCCAAGCGGTAGGAGAAGTGATGTTTTATGGACCCGGAGCTGGGAAGTTACCGACTGGTTCTGCTGTAGTAAGTGATATTATTTCAATCGTTAAAAATATGAATCAAGTTCCGAAAAATAAAAGTGCGTTAAAAGAACCAGTTCCTTATGAATTACAAGGTGATGAAGAAGTAGTTTCGAAATATTTCTTACGCATTTCATTACAAGATGAGCCTGGGATGTTACAAAAAATAACAGAATGTTTCGTTAATTATTCTGTAAGTTTAAAAGAGGTTATTCAATTACCTTTAAACCGTGAACTGGCAGAAGTCGTTGTTGTGACACATCGAACTTCCAAGTATCAATTTGAACGAGTTTTAGAAGCGATAGAAGCTGTCGCAAGTGAAATAAACAGTTACTACATTATTGAGGAGGAAAAACAATATGTATAAAGGACTATTAAAACAATATGCGTCTTATTTACCGGTGAATGAAAATACACCTGATGTCAGCTTAATGGAAGGAAACACACCACTTATTCCATTATTAAATATATCAAAACAATTAGGGATTCAGCTATATGGTAAGTACGAAGGAGCGAATCCGACAGGTTCTTTTAAAGATCGTGGTATGGTCATGGCAGTTGCTAAGGCGAAAGAAGAAGGTTCAGAAGCAATCATTTGTGCATCAACAGGTAATACATCAGCGTCAGCTGCAGCATATGCGGCACGTCTTGGGATGAAATGCATTATCGTAATACCAGAAGGAAAGATTGCACATGGAAAATTAGCGCAAGCGGTCGCTTATGGAGCTGAAATTATTTCAATAGAAGGGAATTTCGATGATGCACTTAAGGCTGTAAGAAATATTGCTGCAGAAGAGCCGATTACGTTAGTAAACTCAGTAAATCCTTATCGAATTGAAGGGCAAAAAACAGCAGCGTTTGAAATTTGTGACCAATTGCAAAATGCACCAGATGTTCTAGCTATCCCTGTTGGGAATGCAGGGAATATTACAGCGTATTGGAAAGGCTTCTGTGAATATGAGAAAGAAAAAGGTTATAAAAAGCCAAGAATTCATGGCTTTGAAGCGGAAGGAGCAGCTGCAATTGTAAAAGGGCATGTAATTGAAGAGCCTGAAACAATTGCAACAGCGATTCGCATCGGTAACCCAGCAAGTTGGTCGTATGCAGTAGAGGCTGCCGAGCAGTCTCGTGGTGAAATAGATATGGTATCAGATGAAGAAATTTTACATGCGTATAGGTTATTAGCAAAAACTGAAGGAGTTTTCGCTGAACCAGGATCAAATGCTTCATTAGCCGGCGTAATTAAACATGTTCAATCTGGGAAAATCAAAAAGGGAGAAACAGTTGTTGCGGTATTAACTGGAAATGGTTTGAAGGATCCTGATACCGCTATTTCTTCAAATCAACTAGACATCGCAAGTGTGTCAAATGATATAGAACAAATTAAAGATCATATTAAAGGGGTGATTATGTCGTGATACCATTTAGCGTTCGTGTCCCTGCTAGTACGGCGAATGTTGGTCCTGGATTTGATTCAGTTGGAATAGCTTTGTCATTGTATTTAGGTGTGGTGGTTAAAGAAAAAGCTGATAAATGGCAAGTAATCCATTCCTTTGAAGAATCAATTCCGACAGACGATAAAAATTTAATCGTTAGCACGGCATGTAAAGTATGTCCTTCTATATCACCCCATATAATAGAAGTTACTAGTAATATCCCATTAACGAGAGGGCTAGGAAGTAGTGCATCAGCGATTGTAGCTGGGATAGAGCTTGCGAATCAACTAGGCAATTTGAACTTAACTGCTGATCAAAAAGTTCAAATTGCTACAAATTTTGAAGGACATCCTGATAATGTTGCTGCTTCTATATTAGGTGGAACTGTAATTGGAGCACTTGATGGAAAGGATGTTTCCGTCGTAAGAATTGAGAGCAAGGAATTGGGTGTAATTTCTCTCATTCCGAATGCAGAATTAAATACAGATGAAAGTCGATCTGTATTACCAAAGATGTTTCCGTTTCATGAGGCAGTTAAAGCTAGTGCGATAAGTAACGTATTAGTAGCTGCATTATGTCAAAAGCGGTGGGAAGTTGTAGGTGAAATGATGGAGAGAGACCATTTTCACGAACCATATCGTTTAGAACTCGTACCGTTATTACCATCTATTCGTAAATGCGCAAAAGAATTTGGTGCGTACGGTACAGCACTTAGCGGTGCGGGACCATCTATTTTTATATTAACGCCATATGAGAAACGTCAAGAAATCGCTGAGCAATTAGCGAGAGTATTTACAGATATGAAAGTATGTGAGCTTGAAATCGACCATAAAGGTATTATTGTAAATAAGGAAGAGCATATTGGATCGTAAAGAAAGCTGGCATGGCTAGCTTTCTTTACGTTGCAAACCTATTTTAAATTAGGTTTTTTTCGGAAAAAAATATAAAACAAATGTTGATTTTGAATAATGTAAGTAAAGAGTGCATTCATTTTGGAGGTGATTAAATGAATAAAGAGTCACCAGAAGAAAAAAGAGAGCGTATGAGACAAAGTGAATTAAAAAGTAATCCTACGGGTTCTTTACATGACGGACTCAATAGAGCGGAAACAGGTAGTCCAGTTGATATAGCAGGCGGTATGAATTGGAAAGGCACAGGAATAATCATTTTAGTACTATTTTTAGGATACATTGTATACACTTATTTTTTCAGTTGAAGAATGCTTGTTAAAATTTTGATTTGTTTAGTTTCATAATTATTGAGAAAAAAACGCAGTTACTGTATTACATATCTTCTAAGCAAGTTATAGTTGTTCATATCAACTTTTAATACTCCAAATAGAGCTAGCAAAATGCTAGCTCTATTATTTTTTGCCACATTCCTGTAACAAACCACCTGTATATTCATTGGTGGAGGTGCAGAGGATGAAAAAAATGATAGCGATATGTCTTCTAACAACTATGCCATTTTCGACTTTAGTCGGTTGTGACGTAAAAGGTAGTAATGCTGTACAAGAGTCTAAAATAAAGAAATCGACGTATAAAGATTTTACTTATGATGTAAATCCAGAAACATTCACATTAACTGTAGAACATGAGGGGGTAAAGGAACAGGCATCACGACCCCTACCGAAAATGAAGGTATCGAATGTAAAAAAAGAAAAGGATCGTACATCGTGGGAATATCCAGATCAAAAAGTAAAAATAAAATTAGAAAAGAAAAAAGACCACTTAAACATTGAAGTGGAATCGACTGGTGCAGAAAGCTTTACATGGCCGAAAGTAGAAGCTGAAAATTATACACTTCCGTTATGGGAGGGTAAGCAAATTCCGAGCAATGATGAGAATTGGAAGAAGTTTTTAAAGGATGATGCATATTCATTTGCTGAATCATTTTCTATGAAGTTTTTCGCATTAAATGGTTCGAAATATTCAATTGTATATATTGCAAACAATATGTTTAATAATGAATTGAAGTTTCATTCGGATCCGAAAATAGGATTTGATTTTACACATGAATTTCCGAGCATAAATAAAAATAAAACATATGGATTTCAATTATATGTGACAAATAATGATGCGGTAAGCATTGCTAAACTGTATAAGGATGATATTGTTCGAAAAGGTGAATTTAAAACATTACAAGAAAAGGCTAGAAAAAATAAAGAAATCGAAAAGTTATATGGAGCGGCGCATTTTTATTTTTGGAATCAAAATGGTCTATCAGAAAATAATATAAATTGGCCAAAACTAAGGGAGCAAATAAATAGCCCGCTGTTTAGTCATATAAAAGAACTTATTCAAAAGAATAGTTCAGAGCCTGGGGAACTGAATGTATTAGATCAAGTAAGTAAACAAGATTTCATTGATAAGTATCAAAAAAATGTTATTTTACGTTATATAAACGAAGTATTATCCATGAAGGAATTTTATAAAGAGGATATTTTTCAAAACGTTGATCAGGAAGCTAGTGTGCTATTAAAGAAAGGTGTAGGTCACTTAACGAACACAGAATTGTATAGCTTAAATAAGCATTTATTAAAGTCGCTACTTGGTGATGCGGTTGAAGAGGTAAGTAAATGGGGTAATGCAGATGGAACGGACATACTAAAGGAAATGAAAGAGGTAGGAATAGAAAAAGCGTGGATTGGTCTGCCGAACTGGGAACAAGGATTTATGCAACCTAATTTCGTGACAAAAGCGAAGGAAATGGGGTATTTAGTTGGTCCGTATGATTCATATCATTCCATTCACGAAAAAAGTGATAAAAATTGGAACACAGCATCCTTTAATGACCCATCATTATATGAAGAGGCTACTGTAACGAAGAAAAACGGAGAAAAGGTGCAAGGCTTTTTAGGCAGAGGTCGCAAGTTAAACCCGACTTTATCGCTGCCTAGTGTAAAGGAACGCATGAATGATATATTACAAAATGGTCCTAAATATAATTCATGGTTTATTGATTGTGATGCGACAGGTGAAATTTACGATGACTATTCAGCGAAACATATAACGACACAAGAGCAAGATTTAAAAGCACGTTTAAAACGAATGGACTACATTGCGCAAGAAAAGGGTATGGTCGTTGGTTCTGAAGGTGGAAATGATTTTGCTAGTAGTACGATTGCATTTGCACACGGAATTGAAACACCTGTTATTAAATGGGACGATGAAGATATGCGGAAAAATAAAACAAGTCCGTATTATGTCGGTGGATATTGGTCACCAAATCAAAATGTTCCCGAAAAATATGCAAAACAAGTACCATTGAAAGAAGAATATAAACAAGTGTATTTAAACCCAGTATATTCGGTACCATTATATAAATTAGTATACAATGATTCCGTTATTACAACGCACCATTGGGAATGGGGAAGTTTAAAGGTAAAAGATGAAGTTGGAAATCGAATGCTGTCTGAATTATTGTATAATGTTCCTCCGTTGTACCATTTAGATGAAGTAGAGTGGAATAAGCATAAAAAAGAAATTACAGAGCATCTAAAAGTTTGGAATGAAGTTCATGAAAAAGCAGTAAAAGAAGAGATGACGAATTTTGCGTATTTGTCAGAAGATAAGCTATTACAATCTGTTTCTTATGGAAAAAATATTAAAATCATTGTGAACTTCTCAAATGAAGACATGGAAGTAGAAAAAACGAAAATAAAAGCAAAGTCGGCTTTTATTGATAATCAGGGGAAGAAAAGCATGTATACGCCGTTTGAGAAATAATAACGTCAAATATACTGTATTCATAGAGATTTTATAATTAGCTGGATTCTTTATTCATATCGTTTGTTAGGAAAAAGACATTCTAATTTAAAAAGAAAGAGTTAATAAATTTGTAAATCCGCATGTTGCGAAGTGCTAAATTTTTGAAATTGGTAAATAGTGACTTGCCAAAAATAAGTACGAGAGTATAATGTGAAATGGAATACGTATTGGGTTTAAGTAGTAACCTTACAAAATTGTAAGGTTAGTGAAAGGAAATTCAATATGAAGATAAATAGACTTACATTATACTTGGTAAAGAGAAAGAGAGGCGAATGGGTATGAGCTCTGAATTAGAACAAAATACGAGAAGTAATAAAAAGCGTTCTAAAAGAAAGTCAATAAAATGGTTCATATTAATTCCATTTTTCCTACTTATTTTTGGAGGAGTAGGATATGGTTCGTTTATATATAATAAAGCAAAAGCTGTTGTAAATGATGCGTATGCAAAAATTGATAAGTCATCAAAGCGTGATAAAGAAGTCGAACCTTTAAAGGATAATATTTCAATATTAATCATGGGTGTAGATGGAAGTGAGATGAGAAAAAGCCAATATGGCGAAGCAGTTCGAACAGATGCACTTTTATTAGCAACAATTAATAAAGATGATAAGTCTGTTAAGCTAGTAAGTATTCCACGTGATTCACGTGTTTACATTCCAACTAGAAAAAAATTAGATAAAATTACTCATGCTCACGTATTTGGTGGCGTAGAAAGCACACGCGATACAGTGGAAAGATTTTTGAATGTCCCTGTTGATTATTATGTGAAGTTTAACTTTGAATCATTCGTACAAATTGTCGATTCAATTGGTGGTATTGATATTGATGTACCAGTTACTTTCACTGAACAAGATAGTAAAGACCAAGCTGGTATGATTCATTTAGAAAAAGGTTACCAACATTTAAATGGAGAACAAGCACTTGCACTTGCAAGAACGCGTAAAATTGATAGTGACGCAATGCGTGGACAGAGACAGCAACTTGTAATAGAAGCAATTGCCAAAAAAGCGATGTCTGTTCAATCAATTAGCAAAATGGGCTCTTTACTAGATGCGGTTGATAAAAATATGAAAACGAACTTAACATTTGACGATATGCTTGCCATTACAAAAAATATGGCAGGATCTAGTTTGGAAATGGAAAAATTGCAAATAGAAGGTACAGATAAACGTATCGGTGGTATTTATTATTACATTCCAAATGAAAAAAATGTAAAAGATATTTCAAAAAAATTAAATGATCATTTAGGTGTAACGCCAAAATCAGTCCGAAACGAATAATAAAAAAAGATTGGCTTTTGCCAATCTTTTTTTTTGGAATGTATTTGTAACTTTTCTGTAACGATTTTTTAGTTTAGAAAAATTATACTCATATGTATGAGTATAATGGATAGGTAAAAAAGTAAAAGGACATATTCAAAATTTGTGGTAAGGAAAGATATCATATGCAGAAATGGTTAAGCATGATGGGAATTATCTTTATATTGACTGGATGTAAAATGTCTGAAGCTCCAACAAGTCTAATGGAAGCTCCTACAAATGAAAAATGGATTAATGAATTAAAGGAACAAATTGATAAAGATTTACCTGTTAATTATCGCTTACTTACTCCAATGTCTAACAAAGATAAACAGATGATTTGGTCAATGAATTTTAAACAAGATAATAAGAAAGAAGCCATCTTATTTTATAAATTGCCGAATGAAGATCATAGCGTATATTTAGCCGTATATGAAGAAATCGGAAATGGCTGGAGAATAAAGTCCACACATAAATTTGATGGTGGAGATGTAGATATCGTTGAAGTCGGTGATTTTACAGGGAACGGGAAGAGAGAGTTGTTAATCGGAATCTCTGTAAATCGTGAATCGTTAGAACATGTTATGTATGTTTTTTCGGAAGAAAATGAAGAGATGAAGGAAATATATAATCGAAGTTATACGAAGTTATTCATAGAGGATCTAAATGAAAATGGACTGAAAGATATAAGCCTTGTTACATTTGAAAAAGATGAGAAGCTGACAGTTGAGTTCATGGAACAATTTAAGACTTTATCTGAAGTGTCATACGATCCATTTATAAATAGTATTCAAAGAATACAAATGGGTCGTATATCTAAATCACTAAAGGCGGTAGTAATTGATGCAGGAGTTGGCGCTCATTCAGGTATAACTTATGTAGCAAAATTTGATCAGGATCATTATGAAGTATTACCTATAGGTGGGAAAGAAGATTTATTTAATGAATATGTTGTAGAAAGTAAAGATGTTAATGAAGACGGCATTATTGAATTTGTTCGTACTGTACGTCCAAAAGGTTGGGAGGATAAATCACATGGTGATAGTCCGCTTTTTGAACGTTACATACAGTGGAGTGAATCTGGAATTAAACCAATTGAAGAACGATATATAGATATAGAAAAAGGGTATTATGTGAAAATTCCTAAAGAGTTAATAGGGAAAATTACAATACCAGATCAGCAAAAAGAATCAAATTCTCAAAAGTTTTTGGATACAAGAACAAATAAAATATGGCTTGAAGTTCATATTTTTAAGCGGAAAGAATGGTTCAATATAAAAGGCTACAGCGCAGCAATTAAAACGGCTTCTCACGTATATGCAGTACCGAAGCAATCGGAATTTGAAAAAGTGAAAGCATATATAAAACCGCTAGCGGATTATCAACAAGAGTAGGAGGTGGGAATTATGTCAAAAATTTTAGTTTTAGAAGATGAATTAACGATCCGTAGCTTTATTGTTTTAAATTTAAAACGTGCTGGATTTTATGTAATAGAAGCTACTACTGGAGAAGAAGCGTTACAGATTTTGAGTGAACAAACTGTTGATATAGCACTGCTGGATGTAATGTTACCGGGGATTGATGGTTTAGAAGTTTGTAAGGCTATCAGGAAAGAAAATAAAAAAATGGGTATTATTATGTTAACCGCACGTGTACAAGATGAAGATAAGGTGCAAGGACTAGGAATAGGTGCAGATGATTATATTGCAAAACCGTTTAGTCCAGTAGTATTAACTGCACGTATACAGTCTTTATTAAGAAGAATAGAAGTACATGAAGAAAAAACGAATATTGTTACGTCAGGTCCATTTTCGTTAAATATTATAGAAGAAAGATTGTATAAAGATGGACAATTAGTCGATTTAACACCTACAGAGTATATGATATTACAGTATTTAATGAATCAGGCTTCAAAGCCAGTTTCGCGTGATGAAATTTTAAATATGATTTGGGGAACCAATTACGTAGGTGAGACGAAAGTAGTAGATGTAAATATGAGACGGTTACGTCAAAAGATAGAATGGAATCCATCAGAACCTGAATTTATTCTTACGGTGTGGGGAAAAGGATATGTGTGGAAGGAAAGTATGAGATGAAACGGAAAGTGACTTTATATTTTATGACGGTCATTACACTTATGCTTGTATTATTTGAAGTTGTATTTTCAGTCTCAATTTATCGATACTATTATAATGGTATTGTGCAATATATAGAGTCTCATGCGAAAACGAGTACACGTTTTTTTTCAGAATACAATTCACTATACTTTATTCGATTACAAGAATATAGTGGTGACATAATTAGTAGCTTTCAATTAGAAGGAACAGAATTACAGTTAATTGATCGTCACGGCTCGGTTATACAATCTTCAAGTGGTGAAAAGGTAAAAGGTAAAGTGAATATTCCACAATCATTATTAGAAGGTGAAATGTATAATCAAGTTACTACGAAAGGTAATAAAAAACAACTAGAGGTGCTAAGCCCACTTATACATCAAGGACAAACTATTGGTGTTTTAAAATATACGACTGTTTTAACAAATGTAAATAAAAAGATTATTGAAATTATTACGTTTACTATTTCTGTAGGTATTGTTATTTCGGGAGTCGCCTTCTTAATTAGTAGACGTTTGGCAAATTCATTTGTTGAGCCAATTGAATCCATTATTCAAGCCTCTTCACAAATTGCAGAAGGCACATTAAAGCAAAAAATTAAAGAAGATTATCCTGGAGAATTAGGTGAATTGGCACATAGTTTAAATTATATGGCTTATAAAATAGATAAGGCTGAGCAGATGAAAAATGAATTCATTGCTTCTATTTCGCACGAAATACGAACGCCTTTAACAGGAATTAAAGGTTGGAGTGAGACGTTAAAAACAGTAGATCATTTAACAGAAGAAGAAATAAAGCAAGGTATGGGCATTATTTCAGGTGAGACAGATAGATTGATTCATTTAGTAGAAGAATTGCTAGATTTTTCAAGATTACAATCAAATCATTTTAATTTATATAAACAAAAGGTGCAGTTGTACGATATACTAGAGGAGACGATTTGGCAATTAACTCCTAAATCGGAAGAGAAGGAAATTCAATTTATTACTACTATAGACCGAATTGAATTGATGGGAGATCGAAATAGGTTAAAGCAAGTTTTCTTGAATATTGTTCAAAATGCAATTAAGTATTCACATAAAAAAAGCACAATACACATTGAAGCGACTAAAATAGAAGGACAAGCAGTGATTAAGGTAAGAGACGAAGGGATTGGAATTGCTAAAGAACATTTACCATATATTGAGCAATCATTTTACCAAATTAATAATCATGCTGCAGGTGCAGGTATTGGTTTAGCTATCGTTAAAAAAATGGTAGAGCTTCATGGCGGTGTGCTTAGTGTTACAAGCAAAGAAGGAATAGGAACAACAATTTTGATAAAACTCCCATTATAATACAAATAAAATCTATTTATATGGTGAAATAAAAATAAATAGATGTATAATTATATTGGGCGATTTATATATAAGATTAATAGGGAGAGGAATTCGATAGAATGGAAAAAGCTTTAAAAATTAAACAAATAGTAGTCGTTTTAATAGCGATTGCCGCAGTAGCTATTGGGTATTACATGTTTCAATCAATTACTTCACCAGCAAAAGCTGTTGCGAAACAAGAAAATGTAGTGCAGCTTGCAAGTGAACAGCCGAAAGTTGAAATGAATAAAACGGCACCAAGTCGTTTTAATGGAAAAGAAAGAAAAGTTGCTTATCTTACATTTGACGATGGGCCAGGGAAATATACGGCTGAATTATTAAATACGCTAAAACAACATGATGCGAAGGCGACGTTCTTTTTAATTGGAGCGAATGTAAAAGAATTTCCTGATTTAGTGAAACGTGAAAATGCTGAGGGTCATTATGTAGGCATGCATAGTATGACACATAATTTCGCAAAGTTATATAAAAATGGCGAGTATGTAAATGAGATGAAAGAAGATCAAGGTTTAATCGCTAATATTATTGGGAAATCACCTAAATTAACACGTCCTCCATATGGTTCGATGCCTGGATTGAATGAAGGTCTTCGAAATAAAGTGGTAGAAGGCGGATTTAAAGTATGGGATTGGACAATTGATTCATTAGATTGGAGATACAATAAAATGCCAGTTGATGCAGCTGCAGCACAAATTGCTCAAAACGTATTAACAAACGCAACAAAACCACAAGAAGTAATTTTAATGCATGATATTCACCCGCAATCAGTTGCTGCTGTGCCAGCAATTTTAAAGGGGCTAAAAGAAAAAGGTTATGAGTTTGAAGCTTATCATGAAGAGAGTCACTTCCCAGTGAACTTCTGGCATGATAACCGTATGTAATGGAGGAATGAACGTTGAAGTATGGAAAAGTAGCAGTAGTTGGAGCATTATCAGTAGGACTTTTAACAGGTTGTTTCGGTGAAAAGCCAGAAGAAAATCTATATACAGCTTTTGAAACAGCAGCAACACAAGAAAAATCTTTAGTGGATGAAGCAAAAAAATTAGAGCAGTTAGAGAAACAAGGGCAAGAATTATATGCACAAATTTTGCAAGAAGGTAAAGATCATAATGAAGCAGTTGTGAAGAAAATAGAGCAAGCTACTGCAAATGTAGACGATCGTGAAAAAGTATTGAAAAGTGAGAAAGAAATGCTAGAAAAAGCACAGAAGGAAACGAAGTCTGTTCAAAGTAATATAGAGAAGATTGAAGATAAGAAGTTACAAAAACAAGCAAAAGCAGTAGAAGAGTCGTATAAGAATCGTTATGATGCATTCCAAAAGATGAATGAAAATTACACGAAAGTGTTAGCGACTGAAAAAGAACTGTATGAAAAATTAAAAGTAAAAGAAACGAAATTAAAAGAAATCGGTGAAAAAGTTAAAACTGTTAATGAATTAAATGTGGAAGCACAAAAGTGGAAAGAGCAGTTTAACAAATTTACAAAAGAGTATAATGACAGTAAATTAGCATTCTACAAAGATGCAGAAATTAAGATTAAAGATCAGAAATAAAGAAGAATCTAAAGTGTAATAAAAAGCCGGAGAAACATCGTTATAAATGTTTTTTCGGTTTTTTACGTTAAATGAATAGAAAAGACTGGAATTGATATCATAAAAGAGTTATAGTGAGTTATTCTAAGGGAAACATTGTAAAGTAAGGAGAATGGGAATATGTCATATGAATTTTTACTCAAATTAGGTTTAGCACTCTTTTTAGGATTATTCATCGGGATAGATAGGCAGCTAAAGAATAAACCACTTGGTGTGAAAACAAGTATGGTTATTTCTGTAGCAAGTTGTTTAATTACGATGGTTTCAATTGAATCTGTACATGTATATTCTGTTCCAGGACATACAAATATGGATCCGATGCGACTGGCCGCTCAAATTGTTAGTGGAATTGGTTTTCTTGGCGCGGGTGTCATTTTACGAAGAAGTAATGACGTTATTTCTGGATTAACAACAGCTTCTATGGTGTGGGCTGCTTCAGCTTTAGGGATCGCAATTGGTGCGGGATTTTATTTACAAGCGACAGTTGCGATGGTTTTAATTATTTTAGCGATTAATGTACTTCCGCAACTTGTGAAAATTGCAGGACCGTATTCATTAAGACAAAAGGATTTATCTATAAAAATTACTGTTAAAGAGCATCATGAGTTAGATGGTATATTTAAGCAAATTAAAAATTTAGGCATGCATGTGAAACGCGTGAAAATTAAAGATATAGATAGTGGAGCATTTCAGCAACTAGAGATGGTTATTTTAGCTCCAGAAGATTTATATACAACAGAGTTATATAGTTCCCTGAAAGAGATAGATCGAGTAGTTTCAGTTGAAGTGGAAAGTAGATAATTGTGATAAAAAAGAGTGAAGTGAATTCACTCTTTTTTATTTGGATTCTTAAGGAATGAAATTGATATAATGATGAGTAACAAGGAGGGAGAAATGATGGGAATACATATTAGAAGAGCAATAAAGGATGATATACAAGGTATAGCAAAGGTGCATGTTGATAGTTGGAAAACAACGTATAAAGGGATATTTGCTGACGAAATTCTAGATAATATAGCATATGAGAAACGAGAAAAACAATGGGAAGATATTTTTCAAAAAGAGGGTAATCATCAATTTAGATTTGTAGCAGAGAATTTAAATGGAGAAATAGTTGGATTCATCGATGGGGGAGTAGAAAGAACTGGTACATATAATTGTGATGGAGAATTATATGCAATCTACCTTTTACAAGAGTATCAAGGAATGAAAATAGGACAAAAGTTATTTCAAGCTTTATTATCGGATTGTATAAATAATGATATGCAATCACTTTTAGTTTGGGTTGTTACGAATAATCCTTCTAAAAAGTTTTATGAAAAATTCAACCCTGAAAAAATTGATACGAAATTTTTAGAGAGAGTAAGGGTAGAAGAAACAGCGTATTGTTGGAGAGATTTGAATTTGTTACAAAAACAAACAGCTATATAGATTGATGCATATAATAATATTATGTAAACATATCGTATAGAAAGGTATACCTCATTTGGTGTACCTTTTTATTAATCCATCAAAAGGTGGATTAATAAAAAATAGTAGGTAATTAGTTTGAAAGCAAGAATTTTTCTAGTGTACTTTTAACTAGATTAAAGAAAAGAAAGAAAAAAAGAAAAATTTAATTTGATAAAAAAATTCTGAAATATACTATTGAATTGAATATCATTATCAATTAGAATCGTAGTTGATAACGATATTCAATTATCAATTGTAATATGAAATTCTCATAGCGTTAATATAAAGAGGAGGACCAACATGCAGCATGCGAAACAAATCGCAGAACATGCAACATTACAAAGCTTTTTAAACTGTTATTTAAGAGAAACAGGGAGTGGAGAATGGATTACAGAGGATGAAAGAATGAAGAGTATCTTCAGTAATACGTTGAATAGAGATACAGTCCCCACATATTTATGTTGTCGGCTATCGGCACAGAACGTTACTTTGTATGGAGAAGTTATATATAAATCATCAACAGATCGCCATTTGTTTGGAGAACAATTTTATTATCAAATTGGAGATAGTCATTCTGTTATTACAGCAGATTATGTTACAGTTATTACATTTTTAATAAAAGAGATGTCTATCAACTACGGAGAAGGAACGAATCCTGCGGAACTTATGCTTCGAGTCATCCGTAGTTGTCAAAATATTGAGGAATTTACAAAAGAGAGAATAGAAGATACATCCGCATTATACGGTTTTCATACAACTTTTATAGAAGCGGAGCAGTCTTTATTATTTGGGCATTTAACTCATCCTACACCAAAGAGTAGACAGGGGATATTGGATTGGAAAAGTGCAATGTATTCTCCAGAATTAAAAGGAGAATGTCAGCTTCATTATTTTCGGGCACATAAAAGTATAGTAAATGAAAAATCATTATTATCAGATTCTACAACAATGATTATAAAAGAAGAATTAAGTAATGATGAGATGGTTAGTAAGGAATTTATAGCGAAGTACTGTAAGGAAGATCAATATGCATTAATTCCAATTCATCCGCTTCAGGCAGAATGGCTCTTGCATCAAGCTTACGTACAAGATTGGATAGTTCAAGAATTGCTTGAGTATATTGGTCCTGTAGGTAAGTATTATATGGCAACATCATCACTAAGGACGCTATATCATCCCAATTCGAAGTATATGCTTAAGTTTTCATTTCCGGTGAAAGTAACGAATTCAATGCGTATTAATAAACTGAAAGAACTTGAGAGTGGTCTTGAAGGGAAGGAAATGTTAAATACGGCTATTGGTGAAGTACGAGAAAGATTTCCAGGATTTGATTTTATTTGTGATCCAGCCTTTATTACATTAAATTATGGAACACAAGAATCTGGATTTGAAGTGATTATTCGTGAGAATCCTTTTTATAGTGAACATGCAAACGACGCAACATTAATTGCTGGGCTAGTTCAAGACGCTATACCTGGGGAGCGTACGCGGTTATCGAATATTATTCATCGCCTAGCAGATTTAGAAAGTAAAAGCTGTGAAGAAGTAAGCTTAGAGTGGTTTAGACGATATATGAATATTTCTTTAAAGCCAATGGTATGGATGTATTTACAGTATGGTGTTGCATTAGAAGCTCATCAGCAAAATAGCGTTGTTCAGCTAAAAGATGGTTATCCGATCAAATATTATTTCCGTGATAATCAAGGATTTTATTTCTGTAACTCAATGAAAGAGATGCTTAATAATGAATTAGCTGGTATTGGAGAACGTACTGGAAATTTATATGACGACTATATTGTGGATGAGAGATTTCGTTACTACTTAATTTTCAATCATATGTTTGGCCTCATTAATGGTTTTGGCACAGCAGGATTAATTAAGGAGGAAATTCTTCTCTCGGAATTAAGGTCTGTACTTGAATCATTTCTTCCATATAACCGGGAACCTTCTACATTTTTAAGAGAATTATTGGACGAAGATAAGTTAGCGTGTAAAGCAAATTTACTAACGAGATTTTTCGATGTCGATGAGTTAAGTAATCCATTGGAGCAAGCTATTTATGTGCAAGTACATAATCCACTCGTTAGAGAAGTGGCTGTTCGTTCATAAATAACGTTAAAATTTCACGTAATACAAATAATGGTATTTTGTCATAAGGTGGAGGGTTTTATGAGAGTGGACATGTATCATACGAAAGTATTGAAGGCGCTCGAATCAGAAGATTACATTTCAGTACGAAGAAGAGTGCTACGTCAATTAGTAGAATCGTTAATTTATGAGGGGATTATTACACCGGTTCGCATAGAAAAAGAAGAACAACTTCTTTTTCTAATACAAGGACTTGATGAAGAAGACAAAAGTGTCACGTACAAATGCTATGGCAGGGAACGGATGACATTTGGACGTATTTCGTTAGACTCATTAATAGTAAGAGTTCAAGATGAACAGCAAGAAATACAGTCTGTCTCGCAATTTCTAGAAGAAGTTTTTCGGGTTACTAGTGTAGAACAAGCTAAATTAGATTCTTTTATGCACGAATTAGAACAAACAATATTTAAAGACACGATTGCACAATATGAAAGAAATAATAAGAGAGAATATACTCAAAAATCTTACGATGAGTTTGAAAGCCAATTAATAGATGGCCATCCATACCATCCTAGTTATAAAGCACGTGTTGGATTTCAATATCGTGACAATTTTCAATATGGTTATGAATTTATGCAGCCAATAAAACTCATATGGATTGCAGCACATAAGAATTATGCGACTGTAGGTTATGAGAATGAAGTGATGTATAACAACCTTTTAAAAGAGGAGATTGGCGATCGTAAATTAGAAGAGTTTATGGAACGAATTCGTAATAAGGGATGTAATCCAAAACAGTACGTGTTTATACCTGTTCACCCATGGCAGTGGGAGAATTTCATCATTTCAAATTATGCGGATCATATACAGGGTAAATTTATTATTTATTTAGGAACATCAGAGGACGATTATTGCGCGCAACAGTCAATGAGAACGTTAAGAAATATTACGAGTCCAAAGAAACCGTACGTTAAATTATCGATGAATTTACTCAACACTTCAACACTTCGTACGCTGAAACCATACTCTGTTGTGAGTGCACCAGTAATATCAAATTGGTTAAATGATGTTGTAAATAATGACGCCTATTTAATGGATGAAGCACGTTTAATCTTGTTAAGTGAGTTTTCAAGTGTAACGTATGACACGAATAAGAAAGCTATATATGGTTCATTAGGATGTATTTGGCGCGAAAGCGTTCATAAGTATTTAGATGCACAAGAGGATGCAATTCCTTTTAATGGTTTATACGCTAAAGAGAAAGATGGTACACCAATTATTGATGTGTGGTTGAATAAATATGGAATGAAGGATTGGCTACAATTACTTATTCAAAAAGCGATAATACCAGTTATACATCTTGTTGTAGAGCATGGCATCGCACTGGAATCACATGGACAAAATATGATTCTAGTCCATAAAGAAGGGGTGCCTGTTCGTATTGCGTTAAAGGATTTTCATGAAGGGCTTGAGTTTTATCGTCCATATTTGAAAGAAGTTGACAAATGTCCCGACTTTACTAAAATGCATAAAACATATGCGAATGGAAAAATGAATGATTTCTTTGAAATGGATGGCATTGAATGTTTGCAAGAGATGGTGTTAGATGCACTATTCCTGTTTAATTTAGGAGAATTAGCATTCGTACTTGCGGATGAATATGGATTGAAAGAAGAACATTTTTGGATGATGGTTGTTGAAGAAATTGAAGATCATTTAAGAATATATCCACATTTGAAAGGTAGATTTGAAAATATTCAATTATATGCACCTACATTCTATGCTGAACAATTAACGAAACGTCGATTATATATGGATGTGGAATCGCTTGTTCATGAAGTTCCAAATCCATTGTATAGAGTAAGAAAACTTATGAAACAAAAATCAATTGTTACAGGGGGAAATTATGCTAATCGTTAATAAACAAGAGTATAGCAAAAGTAATTTTAATTTGAGATTACAAGTTTATGAGGAAATGGAACAATTTCAAGAAGCAGAAGGAAATAGATTTGCACTTTGTCTGAAAGATCCATTCGATATTATTACGCTTGTGTTTTTCTTAAAAGAAAAGAAATCATCAGTATTACTTATACATGAAGATACACCAAAAGAAACGGCTATTGAAATGGCAAAGCGTGCAAATTGTGTAGGAGTTTTATATGGAGAATATGGCGATTTTACAAAATTAGAAGTAGGGAACTTTTTACTAGAAGAGCCTTCTTTATTGCAATATAGTTCGGGAACTACGGGAGAACCGAAACTGATTCGTAGAGCATGGACGGAAGTTGATACAGAAATTACTGCCTATAATGAAGCTTTAAACTGTGAAGTAGATGAAGTGCCAATCGTTATGGCTCCTGTTTCACATTCATACGGACTAATATGTGGTACGTTATCAGCAATTACGAGGGGGAGCAAACCTGTAATCATTACGAACAAAAATCCTAAATTCGCATTAAATATAGTTCGCAATACAGAAAAACATATCATATATGCAGTACCACTTATGTTACACATTATGGGGAGTTTTCCATTAGGAACGTTCCAGTTTCATAAAATTATGACATCAGGATCGCCTTTGCCAGAAGCACTATTTTATAAACTAAAAGAAATGACAACATATATGATGCAGCAATACGGTTGTTCTGAAGCAGGTTGTATTAGTATATGTCATGATATGAAGAGCCATTTAGATTTAGGAAACCCTCTACCTCATGCGAGTATAAGCATAGGTTCAGATGAAAATGCACCGGAAGAAATCGTCGTGAAAATGAATGATAAGGAAATTTTCACGAAAGATTTAGGTTATAAATCTGAGCGTGGCATTCATTTTATGGGGCGTATGGACGATGTAATTAATGTTTCAGGATTAAAAGTCTTTCCTATAGAGGTAGAAGAAACGATGCTTCGATTGGAAGGTGTGCAAGAGGCAATTGTATATCGAGGGAAACATCCTGTGATGGGCGAAATAGTTAAAGCGAAAGTGATCTCTCATGTTGATCCAGTGAAAATAAGAGAATGGTGTATTCAGCACTTACCTTCTTATAAAGTTCCGTATGAAATTGAAAGTGTAAATGAAATTCCTAAAAATAAAACCGGAAAAGTAAGTAGAAAGTTACTAGAGATGGGAGAGGTTACAACATGAGACGGGAAGCGTTAAAGAATGCCGTGTTAAAAATTATGATAGAAAAAATGGAACTGAAAAATGTAACGCATTTAGAAGAAACGATGCGCTTAAATCAAGATTTATATATAGATTCGGTAATGATGTTACAGCTTATTGTATACATAGAAATGGATGTAAAGCTATGCGTTCCAGAGGATGAGGTAGATCCAAAGGCATTTCTTACTGTAGGATCTTTGCTTGATTTTATGGAGGAGTTAGAGCCGTTACAGGAAGTAAATGTGAATAACTAACCTTTAGGAAAGTGGATGAGAGTATGACTTCAATTAAAGTGCACTGTTTAGTGAGTTGTTTTTGTGAAATTATAAAAAGGCGTAGCGACATTGATTTTCGTCCATTTTATTTTGGACTATGGGATGGAGATTTTGATATAACAGAAGGCGGAATTATTTCATATCACTCTGAAAACATTAACCATGATCATTATTTACTTTGGTTTGAAAAATTGTACGGTATTAAAGTAAACGAATGGTATGATCATGCAAAAGATAAAGATAGCAATGTAGAAACGTTTTTAGAATTAGTAGAAAACAAGCCGGAAAATCGTTATGTCATTGTAATGGTTGATATGTCTCTATTACCAGAGAGGGAAAATAAATTTCATCAAAAACCGTTTCCACATTATTTAATGATATCAAAAACAGAGAAAGAAGAAGAGTGGTTCATGCTAGATCCTGATTTTCGTTGGGAAGGAAATATGGAAAGAGAAAAAGTACTTCACTCTATTCAAGATAACCCATTTGGTGGAGGTTATTTCATTGATATAGAAGGAATTGGGGAGCCAACGCAAGAAACAGTAGCTAGTTATTTCACAGAAACATTCAAAAAGAACGACAATGAACTGACTATGGAACTGAAAAATTTAATTGTAAAAATGGCAAATGAGGAAGAAGGATATGCGCTTTCTGGACTTGTAGCAGCAGTAAAACAAATACCAGTACTTGCAATTCGTAAATATAGTTATGAGCATGCCTTTGCATACTTCCGTGAAACGTTGCAATATTCGGAGCAAGAATTTGATTATTGGTGTGATCGGGTAGAGGATATTGTACAAGGATTTACAAATGTACAGTATCGTGCAATTAAAATGGCAATGACGAATAATAAAGGTATGCTAGTATCGATTATTGAAAAACTGGATGAAATGAATGCAATTGAACTGCAAATTAAGAAGGAATTAGAGAGACAGTTTCTATCATGGAAAGGTATGAAAACAAATCAATCTGTCGCAACTCTTTAATAAGCTAACTGAATTTAAGATAGGGGAGTTTAATGCTATGAAATATTCGCTATGTACCATTTCATTTCGTCATCAATTAATTTCATTTACTGATATTGTTCAATTTGCATATGAAAACGGTTTTGAAGGAATTGAATTATGGGGGACGCATGCACAAAATTTGTACATGCAAGAACGTGAAACGACAGAACGAGAATTGAATTTTCTAAAGGATAAAAACTTAGAAATTACGATGATAAGTGATTACTTAGATATATCATTATCAGCAGATTTTGAAAAAACGATAGAGAAAAGTGAACAACTTGTAGTACTAGCTAATTGGTTTAATACGAATAAAATTCGCACGTTTGCTGGGCAAAAAGGGAGCAAGGACTTCTCGGAACAAGAGAGAAAAGAGTATGTAAAGCGAATACGTAAGATTTGTGATGTATTTGCTCAGCACAATATGTATGTGCTGTTAGAAACACATCCCAATACACTAACGGACACATTGCCTTCTACTATAGAACTATTAGAAGAAGTAAACCATCCGAATTTAAAAATAAATCTTGATTTTCTTCATATATGGGAGTCTGGCGCAGATCCAATAGACAGTTTCCATCGATTAAAGCCGTGGACACTACATTACCATTTTAAGAATATATCTTCAGCGGATTATTTGCATGTGTTTGAACCTAATAATGTATATGCTGCAGCAGGAAGTCGTATTGGTATGGTTCCGTTATTTGAAGGTATTGTAAATTATGATGAGATTATTCAGGAAGTGAGAGGTACGGATCTTTTTGCTTCCTTAGAATGGTTTGGACATAATTCAAAAGAGATATTAAAAGAAGAAATGAAAGTATTAATAAATAGAAAATTAGAAGTAGTAAGTTCGTAATGTGAAATGATGTGAGAGTCTCGTTTTAGAGGCTCTTTTTTTATGGTAAAAAATAACCAAAAATTTCCATGTATTTTAATTTGAATTTAACACAATTTATATATAAATAAGGAGGTGATTGGTAATGGCTAGAAATCGTAATTCTAATCAATTAGCATCACATGGAGCACAAGCAGCTTTAGATCAAATGAAGTATGAAATTGCACAAGAGTTCGGTGTACAACTTGGAGCTGATACTTCTTCACGTGCAAACGGTTCTGTAGGCGGTGAAATCACAAAACGCCTAGTAGCGATGGCAGAACAACAGCTTGGTGGCGGATATACTCGCTAAATGTAGAAGGTTATAGGAGAAAGGAAGGATTCTTCCTTTCTTTTTTTTTTCAATTAATTGGTATGAATATATTGCGAACAGAATTCAAAGAATAAAAGTAATACTATATTTTACCCAATTTCTTTTGTTGTGAATGGGAAGTATTAAAGATGTAATAGCCCTGGTGGAATGAAAATTATGTTCCAGCAGGGCTATTATATGGTAAGAAATATATGATGAAAGGTTCCGAAATCAACATGTTAAAAAAAGAAAACTGTTGTTTAATTGCGCTTGCATCAGTTCCACTTGTCATGACATTAGGGAATTCAATGCTCATTCCAATCTTGCCGACAATTGAAAAGAAATTACATATTTCATCGTTTCAAGTATCCATGATTATTACAATTTACTCTATCGTAGCCATTTTACTTATACCGATTGCTGGTTATTTATCAGATAGATGGGGACGAAAGATGGTAATGGTTCCGAGTTTGCTGATTGCGGCTATAGGAGGAGCTATAACTGGTTGGGTATCTTGGAAAGTTGATAATCCCTACACTTGGATATTAATCGGTAGAGCGATTCAAGGTATTGGTGCTGCTGGGGCAATGCCGGTTGTTATACCGTGTGTTGGTGATTTATACAAAGACGAAAAACAAGTTAGTACAGGCCTGGGAATTATTGAGACATCCAATACATTTGGAAAAGTGCTGAGCCCTATTTTAGGATCTGCTCTTGCTGCCATTGTATGGTTCTTACCATTTTGGGCGATTCCAGTTTTATGTGTCATATCAATTGTTTTGTTGCTTGTTCTAGTAAAGGCAAAGAAACAAGAAGGAGAAGTACCACCACTTAAAGAGTTTATAAAATCTATTCTGTCTACGTTTCGAGAAAAAGGAAGATGGTTAATTGCCATTTTTGCATTAGGTGCAATTATTATGCTTATTTTATTCGGAATTCTCTTTTATTTGTCGACTATACTGGAATCAAAGTATGACATTCATGGTATATGGAAAGGGTGTGTGCTTGCTATCCCGTTACTTGTACTGTCACTTAGTTCATATATGGCCGGTAAAAAAATTGGAGATAATCAAAATGTTATGAAGAAGTGTATTTATATTGGTTTTTTAATGGCAGCTGCATCAGTCATCATTCCTTTATTTATAAAAGGGATTTATTTACTACTTCTTTGTCTCGTTATTATGGGGATAGGGATTGGTATGGCACTCCCATGTTTAGATGCCCTCATTACACAAGGAATTGAAAAGGAGCAAAGGGGAACGGTTACGTCATTTTATAGTTCAATGCGATTTATCGGTGTAGCAGCTGGACCACCTTTATATTCTTTTTTCATGAAAGGGGCGGACCATGAAGTGTTTTATTTGACAAGTATTTTCGCTGCCATTGGTGCTATCATAGCAATCATTTGGATTAAACCAGCAAAGGATGCAAAGACGGTAAAACAGAAACCAGAGCCTACTTCATAATTTGTAAGAGAATTGCATGATGTTTTGAGTAACATGCAATTCTCTTTCGTTCATTAAGAATAAATAACTTGTTTTAACATATAAAGCGCGACACCCCATATGATGAGACCAGAAAATTTATTTAATAATAAAATTGTCTTTCCGGTTGAGTCTAGTCTTTTTAGAAATTTCCCCGCTAACGCTAAGCTTATAAACCAAATCCAAGAAACGATAATAGTTGCAAGTGTGAAAGCCCATTTTTCACTTCCTATGTATTGAATAGAATTTGTTCCAATTACACCGATTGTGTCTAAAATAGCATGTGGATTTAATAACGAAACGGATGCTGCGAAAAGGATTTGCTTTTTTAAGGGCATACTTTTTTCTTGTTTTACATCGTTGGAAGGGTTACTTCTCCAAATAACAAAGCCCATGTATAGGAGAAAGAAAAATCCAATTATATATAACGAGTTAGTTAGCCAAGAAAAAGTAAGGAGTACAAGGGAGACACCTTGCACTGCAATCAATATGAGTAACGTATCACATATAGAGGCAGTTAATACTACAGGGGCTGCCCTCCAAATGTTTGGTTGGCTCGCACCTTGGTTAAAGACAAAAACATTTTGTACACCTAATGGAATGATAAGTCCAAATGCAAGAATGATACCATGAATAATTGCTTCACTCATCATATTACCTCCTATTTTAATTCATTATGATAGTGTATATTGTATAGAAGAAATGAAAATTTGTATCCATCCATATGGTTGGGGAGGTTACCAACCAAAAAGAATATAAGGTGATATAATGGAAAGATTCGTTTGGAAACCGAATATGTCTCTAGCGACTCCTCTGTATAAACAAATAGAAACGTATATAAAAGAAAGGATCGTTAATGGAGAATGGACCGTTGGAACGAAATTACCTTCACAAAGAGATTTGGCACATACATTTGGTGTGAATCGAAGCACAATTGTAATGGCTTTCGGTGAACTAGTTGCAAAGGGATACATAGAAGGGAATGGCAGGAAAGGAACAATTGTTGTAAATAATAATGAGAATGCTTCAACTTACGCACCCCCGCCTAATTGGCAGTCTTATGTAGAAACAGGACTTCATTATCCGAATCTCCCAGCTATTCAGGAGATTAATCAAGCTGAATTTTATCCACATGTAATTCGATTAGGAACAGGTGAGCTCGCGCCGAGTCTCTTACCTGAGAAAAAGATGAAAGAAATTATGAATAAGCTTTTAAAGTCAAATGTGACGCTTGGGTATGAAGAGCCGAAAGGAAATTTTTATTTAAGGGAAAAGATTTCCGAATACTTAAAGGGGCATGGTATATGTGTATCTCCTGACTCTATATTAATTGTTTCAGGAGCAATTCAAGCGCTGCAACTTATCTCTATGGGGCTTCTTCCAAAAGGGGCATCCATCTTATTAGAAAAACCATCCTATTTATATTCGCTTAATGTTTTTCAATCCGCAGGAATGCGTTTCATTGGAATACCAATGGATGAGAACGGTTTAAATACATCATATATTACAAAATATAAGAAGCAATTTAATGCATCTATTTTATATACAATCCCGTCTTTTCATAATCCAACGAACTTTAGTATGAATGCGAAGAGACGAATAGAAGTGATGGAAATATGTAATGAAATTGGATTACCTATTATAGAGGACGCAGTGTATCAAGACTTATGGTTTGATGCACCTTGTTCGAAACCTTTAAAAGCCTATGATAAAAATGGAATCGTACTACATATTGGAAGCATGTCCAAAGTAATTAGTCCAGGGTTAAGAATTGGATGGATTGTTGGACCTGAGCCAGTAATTCAAAGATTGTCAGACATAAAAATGCAAACAGATTATGGTTCAAGCACTATATCCCAGCAAATTGCAGCAGAGTGGTTTACAAATGGTCTATATGATGAGCATTTGCGCTTTGTAAGAAGTGAATTGAAAAAACGAAGAGATTTTATGTTACTAATGTTAGATAAATATCTTCGTGAAATAGCAACTTGGCATGAACCAACAGGGGGATTTTATATATGGGTACATATAAAAGTAACCATTTCATATCGCAGTTTATTTGATAAAGCTCTGCAAGAAAAGGTTTTATTAAACCCAGGTACTTTATATGATAGAAGTGCAAATCAATTTTTGCGCCTATCGTATTCATATGCAACGTTAGAAGAAATTGAAATAGGTATAAAAAAACTTGCACAACTAATGAAAAAGTAAGAGGAGAAAGTAATGAAACAATATGTAATTTGCCAAATGATCAATGGAGAAAAATATTTAGCTGCTTATGCGGAGACGAAGCAAGAAGCGATTGAAAAAGCAGAACTGTTAGGATTAAGAACGGGAAATCGTTACATAGTTATTACTGCAGAGGAAGCCGAAGGGTTAACGTATCCTTAAACAATGTACGAGATTATATAATAATAAATAAGTCTAGTAATATAAGAAATTACTAGACTTATTTATTATTAAGTTGTTAAACGTTCTCGTATTTATACGCAAAGTAATAATATTATGAGTCAAGTTGACGAAAAAATCGATTTGTCTTTCGGTCTTGCTTTCCTTTTCTATATTCATCGATATATTGCCTAAAGTTCCAAGCTTGTAAAAATTTATTAGCAGAGTTATAACCAGAATTGTAAAGCCATTCTTTTTCTTCCTTTGTCAGTTCAAAATTAGTACTTGTAATCGTTCCTGTTGGAATTGTAATCGTTCTTGCTTTTGATTCCTTATCTAAATGACGTAAATCATGAGCTTGCATCATTGTTTTAAATAGTCCTTTGAACATGGAAATAGGCTCGTTATAGTGAGCAGGATCAGCTTGAATCTCATCTTTTACAAAATGAAATCCGAAAGTCGGCCAGCGAGGAGTGGTAGGTGAATCGAAGATCCAAATTGGATAATTACTTAGAATTCCTCCATCAACCATATAACAAGGCTGCTTCCATTTTGGAATTCTCCATTTTACGGGTTCAAAGAAGAAGGGGATTGTACTACTCATTCTTACCGCTTTAGCGATAGAGAAGCGATAATTTAAAAATCCGTAGTTTGGTAAGTCGTCAGGAAAGACAACCATTTTACCATTACTAATATCAGAAGCGATGATTTTGAGTTTGTTTAGATCCGGTAAATCAGTAAATAAATGAACACCTTTTTTTCGAAGTAATTCTTCAATCCATTCTTCTATAAATACATTAGAGTATATACCTAATGTAGTCCATGCACTTAGTCCTTTTCCGATAAAGGGGATTTTGTCAATAAAGGTTTTCTTCGTAAATTTGTTATAATCGATATCAGTTATAATCGTTTTTAGCTCTGAACAAGAATATCCTGCCGCTACAAGTGCCGCGATAATTGCACCAGCTGATGTTCCAGCTACACGTTCCCATTCATAACCTTTTTCGGCTAATGCGCAAATTGCTCCAACATGTGCAATACCGCGTACACCGCCTCCTTCAAAAACACCATCGATCTTCATTAAACATACTTCCTTTCAAATAAAAGATTTGGAAATGGCAAAAAAGCACGTATTGTACGTGCTTTTTTACAATGGTTTTTAAGTTTACTAGCAGCCTACAAAGCCGCCCCAACAGCTAGCTCCGATGATGATTAGAAGGATGAATAAAACGATTAATAAAGCGAAACCTCCGTAACCACAACCACCACAGCTACCGCCGTAACCGTAACCGCCGCAACTATATCCGTAACCCATGTGGAATTCCTCCTTATATTAAAAATAAAAATGAACGAGGGGAAAATGTACTGGAAGAACTAAAGAACTATCGTGTTTGTAGGAACAATGTATAGTATGCTTTTTTAAACTTGTTCGCGTACGAAGGATAAGCCCGTTTTTGGGAGGCTTGTTGATTTTGTAAAGAATGAAGTATAATCTTTGTACTATGATATAAATAAGTATGTAAATGTAAGGAGAATTTATGAATAAAAAAATTGAAGTATTAATTGATAAATATGAACTAACACACTTGAAAGAAGAACTTATTAATACTGTATTTCCTTGTATAAAAGTTGTGCCAAAGCAGCAGGGAACTGTTGCGATAGGTAGTTCGAAAATGGGAGGAGTTCCTGATCTACCAGCTTTATTTGAATATCCAAAGCATAAAGGAAATCCACTACAATTTATCGCGCAATTTAACTTAAGTGATTTACAAAACGTTGGTATGGATCACAATCTTCCTAAGACGGGGATGCTGTATTTCTTTTGCATTGAAAATTATTTTGAAGAAAATGTGAATCTAACAGAAGCTGGGCGTGTACTTTATTATGATGTTCCTGTAGAGCAATTACGAAGAGAAAATGAAATACAAGCGAAATATAACCAGTGTGCAATTACTTTTGAACTGACATACAAATTACCAGAACTTTTTATTGAAGATGAGGCTGATTCAGATCGTTTCTTGCAATTACTTGAAGAGCTAATTCCAGATAACTACGATAACCATCAAATGTTTGGTGAGCCATTCTCTGTACAAGAAGAAGTGTTATATGAGACAGGAGAATATATGGGAGTAGACCCGCAGCAAATGACTCTTTTATTCCAAATTGATTCAGATCATAAAAATTGTAATATGGTTTGGGGAGAACTAGGGATGCTATATTTCTGTATTAGTAATGAAGATTTGAAAAATCAACGTTTTGAAAATACATGCTGTGTATTACAAACATGCTAATGAAAAAAGGTTGTTCTTTTAAAAAGAACAACCTTTTTATGTGAATTAGTTAATATGCATAATCTCATATGACCTATACGAAAAAGTATTGTATACTCTGAAACTATACGATACTTTTTCGTATAGTTATAGAATATAAGGAGTGACAAGATGGGAAAGACAAGTAAGTATGTGACAGCTGCCGCACTTTGTTCAACTATAGTAATGGGAGGCTTGCAAGCGTCATCTGTATCTTATGCAGCTACAAATCCGACTACAGTGACAGCACAATCAGATGTAAAGTTATTAGATGATTTCAGAAAAGAATTAAAAAAACAGATTGATAATCGAGAAGAAAATATTACAATCACATATAAAACAAAAGATAGAAATGCTAGAAATATTATGGATCAATTGTATGGTGAGTTTAATAAAATTGTAGATGCTGATGAGTATGTAAAATATAATGTAGCGTCTACTAGATATTCTATTAAAGGAATGCCAGGGGACTATACGTTTACACTGCAAGTAAAATACCGTGAATCAAAAGAACAAACTCAATATGTAAAAGCTCAGGCGAAATCAATTGTTGGATCAATTGTAAAACCAGGGATGGATGAGCATGAGAAAGTAAAAGCTATTCACGATTACGTTGTTAAGCATGTGTCTTATGATACGTCTTATCAAGCGTATACAGCATATGAAGCATTAGCGAATCGTTCTGCCGTTTGCCAAGGATATACATTATTAACGTATGAGTTGTTAAAAGAGGCAGGTATTCAAAACCATATTGTAACAGGCACAGGAAACGGACAAGCTCACGCGTGGAATTTAGTGAACATTGAAAACAAATGGTATCACCTAGATACTACATTTGATGATCCAGTACCAGATAAAGCAGGGCGTGTAACTTACTCATATTTTAACATGTCTGACGAACAGTTAAGTAAAGATCACGACTGGGATCGTAGTAAATATCCAGCAGCAACTACAAGTTATTTTGGTGAATTAACAAACAAAATAAAAGCTGGTAGCTCAAAAACTGTCGTATATGAGCAGATGTTAAAAGAAACAAATTTACAATACTTATCTGCAGAATACGGAGCAGAAAATTATAATGAATTTAAGCAAAAGTTGCAGCAACAGTTTGCAGCCAAACCAGAAAAAGTAGAAGTGCGATATAAGCAGTCCATGGATGGGACGATGCAAGATATAAAGAAAGTATTAAATGAAATAAATTGGCCAAAAGGTGCAAAGCGTGTGTCTTATCAAGTAGCGCCTTATAGTGCATTGGCGGGTTATTCATTAGCGACAATTACATTTACGTATTAAGCAATGGGAAAAAGCACCTGTAAAAGGTGCTTTTTTTATTTATTGATTGATTATTTTTGAATATTAAGAATTATGTGATAAAATAAAGTGATAAGGATGTGAATGTGGAATGAACTTGTTCGAAAGCGATATTTTTACATTGATATATACTTGTTTAGTAATCGGACTTATCGTTTTGTTTTTCATATCATTTGCTTTGTTTATTAGAAGAGTATTACAAAGCAGTGCTGCAAAGAAACACCACGTGATTAATATGAACCAGAAGCTAGATCGAATCATTGAATTGCTTGAAAAAGATAAGAAATAGCGATAGAAGAGGTATGAAAAGGGGAATGAGAATGGCGAATTATATAAAAGAATTACGTGAAAAAGTAGGACATGATTATGTTTTCTTAAACTTTGCCGGTGGTTGTGTATTTAATAAAGAAGGAGAAGTATTACTGCAAAAAAGAGGAGACTTTAACGCTTGGGGCTTTCCAGGTGGTGCAATGGAGATAGGAGAATCAGCTGCGGAAACTGCAATCCGGGAAATAAAAGAAGAAACCGGGTATGATGTAGAAATAAATGAGCTTATTGGAGTGTATACAAAATATTTTCAATCATATCCAAATGGAGACAAGGCCCAGTCAATTGTGATCTTCTTTTCATTCTCAATAGTTGGAGGTGACAAAAAAGTAGATGGTGATGAAACGTTGGATTTGAAGTTTTTCCCGTTAGACGACATGCCACCGTTATTTTGTAAACAACATGAAGATTGCTTGCAAGATTTATTGGAGAAAAGAGTAGGGGTATATCGTTAACATATAAAAAAGAAGCTAAATGAAGATTAGCTTCTTTTTTATGTTTTATTTATTTCCACCAATCATCAAACATTGACGCTGGTACTTGTCTTTTATGCTCACTCACTGTGTAACGTTTTTCAATTTTCTCTGCAACGTCAGCTGGAACTGCTTTACCTTCTAAATAATCATCTAATTGATCATAAGTAATACCTAACTCTGTTTCGTCAGCTTGACCTGGTTTTTCATCTAATAAATCAGCTGTTGGCATTTTTAAGTAAAGTCGCTCGTCTGCACCTAACTCTTGTAATAATGCACGTCCTTGGCGCTTCGTTAATCCCGTTAATGGTAATAAATCTGCACCACCATCTCCGAATTTTGTAAAGAACCCTGTTACAGCTTCTGCAGCGTGATCTGTTCCGATAACAAGTAACCCTTTTTGTCCACCAATTGCATATTGAGTAACCATACGGATACGTGCTTTCACGTTACCTTTATTAAAATCTGTTAATGACTCACCCAATAAGTTTTCATATTGATTTGAAAAAGCATCAACAGTTGAAGCAATATCAAATGCAACAGATTGATCTGCTTGAATGAATTGTAATGCTAATTGTGCATCATCTTCATCTTTTTGTACTTTATAAGGAAGACGCACGGCGATAAACGTTACATTACCACCTTCGTTACGAATTTCTTCAACTGCAAGTTGTGCTAAGCGTCCTGCTAATGTAGAGTCTTGGCCGCCGCTAATACCAAGTACAAATCCTTTTGCGCCTGTTTTTTTTACATAATCCTTTAAGAAATCAACTCGTTTACGAATTTCAACTTTTGGATCAATTACAGGCTGAACATGTAATGCTTTCATAATCTGTTCTTGTAATGTCATTATGTTTTCCTCCTATTCATATTAAAGCGGTAAATAAGTTTATATGTATAATGGTACATACTTCTATCCTTTATTATTTCGCAAAACTAACGAATATACAATAGGATGTGTGTATGAATATGAATGTAGTCATTATAAATAAAGTACTACGTATAAGCAATTTTTTTAAACCTTTCAAAAATGTAAGGTTTTTGTCATTTGAATCGATGGAAGGTATCTCCGCACTTTACTAATATAAAAACATAGATAGTAGAAGGGCGGAGAAGTAATATGAACATTAGAGAACTAGCATATCGGAATGTAACCCGAAATAGACGGACATACTCAGCCTATTTTTTGAGTAGTGCATTTGCAATTATGGCCTTTTTTGTGTATTCATTTTTTGCGTTTCATCCGGCATTAAGTGCAGGAGAATTAGGTCAGTACGTATTCGTAAGTATGTCTTTTGCACAGTCTATTATTTACTTATTTACATTCTTCTTTATTTTATATTCGATGGGAATGTTTTTAAAAACGAGAAAGCGTGAACTAGGAATTTTAATGATGCTAGGTATGACGAAATATCAATTAAAGCGTCTTATCTTTTTTGAAAATATTATGATTGGAATAGGGGCAATTATTTTTGGTATTCTTTCAGGTATGTTATTTTCAGGGGTATTACTATTTGTCGCTCCGATGATATTGAAACTAGATATCTCCTTATCCTATTACATACCGATGAAAGCAATTGTTGTAACGGGTATTATGTTTTTTATTTTATTTATGATCATATCATTGTTTAGTGCAGGAATGATTCGTAAAAATAAAATTATGAAGTTGTTTAGAGGATCAGCAGAGGCGAAACCGGAACCGAAAGCATCAATCATTTCTTCAATATTAGCAGTAGTATTGCTTAGTGCTGGCTATGTAGGAGCTCTTCTATCGCATGGCGCAATGGTATTTATTATGATGATTCCTGTTACAACGGTAGTTATTATTGGGACGTATTTGTTGTACAAGCAGCTGAGTGTCTTTATTATTCGATTATGTAAAAAAAGTAAACGTTTCTATTGGACACAGACTAATATTATTACGTTATCAGATTTAGCGTATCGCATGAGAGATAACGCAAGAATGTTCTTTATTGTAACCATTATTTCTACTGTAGCATTTTCCGCAATAGGGACATTAGTCGGCTTCGCATCCATGACGAAAGGGATAATGGAGAGACCAATTGCGTTTCATTACCATTCTAAGCAAGGGAATAGTAACGAATCACAACATATACAAATGATTGACAAAGGATTAAAGAAACATAATATAGCAGCTTCAAAAACTAATATTTCGACAAAGAAAACGGAGGAACAGTCGTTAAGAAGCGCCACTTTTATAAAAGAATCAGATTATAAGGAATATGCAAAGTTAACAGGAGAACCATTTAATACTGTAGCAAATAAAGAGGTTGTATTTTTGTCAGCTGATATACCAGGGCCAGCGATGAAAGAAAGAAAAGAAATTACTTTACCCAATATGAATGAAAGTTTAAAGGTGAAAAAAGTTACTTCATCTTCATTGGGGAAAATATTAAGAGGAAATGTTTATGTAATCTCTAATAATCGATATGATTCATTACAAGATGGATTTATAGAGACAAAAGATTATATGTATAAAACTGAAAGAACGAAAGATGAGATTGAAATTGGTAAAGAGCTTACTCATCAAATTAAACCGTATCAAGAACAGTCAACGTTTAGTGCGGAAGAGTACGAACAAAACCAAAGTTTACAAATTGCAGGACCGATTTTATTTGTAGGTTTCTTTATTGGTATAGTATTTTTCGTTTGCGCAGGAAGTTTCCTTTACTTCCGTTTATTCTCCGATTTGGAGGATGATGTTCGCTTGTTCGAAATGATTCGAAAAGTTGGATTGACGAGTAGGGAATTATCGAAGGTAGTTACAATTCGATTGGCGCTTTTATTCTTCGTTCCAATTGGTGTTGCAACATTACATGGGGCAGTAGCCTTAACGGCGTTAGGGCAAATGTTTGAGTACTCATTGTTTAAAGAAAATACAGTTGTATTAAGTATTTTCATAGGTATTCAAGTTGTATACTTCTTACTTATAAGATCCCGTTATGTAAAACAATTGAAAGAGAGATTACGTATGCATTAAATGTGTTTTTTTAACTCGAGTACAAAATTTTCTAAAAAGAGGCAAGTATTGCCAAAAAGTGATAAAATGGAAAAAGCGAGGTGAAAAAAATTAATAGAGAGAAAGGGGGGAGAAATATGAAAGCAACAGGAGTTATTCGAAAAGTAGACGAATTAGGACGAATTGTTATCCCTAAAGAATTACGCGATGTATTGGGAATACAAATCAAATCACCGCTTGAAATTTTTGTAGAAGCAGATAAAATCATTTTACAAAAATATCAACCTTACAATGCTTGCCAAATCACAGGTGATGTTTCAGAGCAGAACATATCATTAGCAAATGGAAATATTACTGTTGGGATAGAGGGAGCGGAATATTTAGTAAAAGAAATAGAAAAGTTTTTAAACAAGAGTGAGGTTTAGTCTTAATTTATATTATTTTTCAAATTACATATCATTCTTTTAAAAGACTGTAAGAGGACCATTAATTGGTCCTTTTATTTTGGTTATTAGTTGAATGACCCAGGCTGTTATTTCCTATAAATCATAGGGGAAATACAAAAGTAGTATAGAGTTAGTAAATGATGTTGAGAAATATTTGAAAAGAAGGAAAACAAAAAGAATAAAACGAATGTTACATTTACACGTATTCAAAAGTGGTCTGAAATGAAAATAATACATTTTCAGGAGGGATTACGATGAGTAGTACAGTGAATAAACAAAAAGGTATACAATTGATTCCATTTACCGTAAATAAGGTTGTAGAACAAGTAAATGAAATTCCACCAGGTGTACAACTGATTCACGCTCCGCAAGTATGGGGAAAGAGTGTGAAGGGGCAAGATGTAGTCGTTGCCGTATTAGATACAGGGTGTGATACTAATCATATAGATTTAAAAGATCGTATTATCGGCGGAAGAAATTTCACAAAAGATTATGAAGCTGATCCAAATGTGTATCTTGATAATAACGGACATGGTACTCATGTCGCGGGGACGATTGCAGCAACTGAAAATGGTGTCGGTGTATTAGGAGTTGCACCACTTGCTAAAATGTTAGTATTAAAAGTTTTAGCGGGAGATGGTTCTGGAAGTTACGAGCAAATTATTGAGGCAATTCATTATGCTGTAAATTGGAGAGGGCCGAATCAAGAGAAAGTGAGAATTATTTCAATGTCACTTGGTGGTCCGCAAGATGTTCCAGAATTACATGAAGCAATTCAAAATGCGGTAAAGCAGGATGTTCTCGTCGTATGTGCTGCTGGGAATAATGGAGATTGTAATGATAATACAGAGGAACTAGATTACCCAGGTGCTTACTCGGAAGTAATTGAAGTCGGCGCTGTCAATTTAGAACGGAAAATCACATGTTTTAGTAATTCAAATCAAGAAATTGATCTAGTAGCGCCAGGTGATGAAATATTATCTACGTATCCAGATGGGAAATATGCAGTGTTAAGTGGAACTTCCATGGCGACGCCGCATGTTGCTGGAGCGCTTGCCTTGCTCATTAAACAGTGTGAGAAAGAATACGGTCGAAAGTTATCAGAGCCGGAAATATATGCACAACTTATTAAAAGAACTGTACCTTTAGGGTATGAACGTACATCCGAAGGTAATGGATTATTAGATTTATTAAAAGAATAGAGAATACTAAAAAAACATTTCATATTCATATGAAATGTTTTTTTAGTATGGTTCTGTCGTATATAATACTTCCCTATTTAAAGAGTCTTATTTTTGTTGAATACTTTTTCTTTGTTTTATTTTTTGTGACAGGAATTTTGTTTGTATTAATGATGAGGCACTTACAAAACATATCTAGTGCAGCAAGAGGAACAGGAGCCGCGCTTGCAAATGCTTCTATGTATATTGGTCAAATGATTGGTGCGGCAATAGCAGGAATGTTATTTGCAGTATCTCACAATTTTATACTTATAGGTAGTTTTACTGCTTTACTATATATAGGAGCTTTATTTTTGTTTAGAAAAAGTGAAAAACTTACTGAAAGTAGTGAAACAGGAATTGCATCATAAAGCTTGTATAAATATTTCGCAAATCAGAATTAATAAGAGTGTGAATACATGAATGTGCTTTTAATTAAAGTAGTTACTAAAAGTATAGAAATAGTAGAAGAAATGTATTGTAACAAAGTTATGAGGAATCAAAAAATAAAAATCCCTATAAAGATAGGGATTTATATATCGGCATATAGTTCCTTGGAAAAGGATATACTTAGTTTAGCATATCGGACTACTTATATTTGTGAAATAGATGTGAAAGTAATGTGAAAAATGCCGAAGGAAAAAACTATTTAAATAGAGGGCAATTTAGATGGGGATATGGATTTTACATAAATGTTGTGTTATATTTCTACTTATCTGTTAATAATTACATATTTTAATTTTATTGGGGATAAAAGGGAGAGGTTTAAATGCAATGGTATTTGAAAGCTCTAAAGAATTATGGGAATTTTAGTGGTAGAGCTACGCGAAAAGAGTACTGGATTTTTAGTTTATCCAATATCGTAATTTTTTGGCTACTGTTATTTTTATCATCATTTTCAGAGGTGTTAGTTGCTATTATTGCGTTGCTATTTATGTTAGTAATGATTATACCAAGTTTTTCGGTTGGTGCACGACGATTACATGATATTGGGAAAACGGGATGGTGGCAACTATTAAATTTTGTACCGTTTGGTAGCGTTGTTTTACTTGTATTTTTTATCATTGAAAGTGAAGAAAATGACAATCAATACGGACCAAATCCGCATTCAGATTTAAAAGAAGCGATTTAATAAACTTATTTAGTTTGTAGCATTACTAGTTCAATTATTTTATCTATTATTAAAATGGTTTGCGTGGGCTAATATTATTAGGTTGATCTTTAGGTCTAGATGATTTTTGAAACTGTAAAAATGGAAAGATAAAGGCAGAGAGAATATAGCATGGAAAGAAAAAAAATCTAAATAAAAAGCACTGTTTTAGCTAATGTAGCTAAAACAGTGCTTTTCTCTTTGATTGAACAGTTGCAGCATTTTCATCATGTATACCTGCATCTTTAATAATTCGTTGTTTTGCTTTATTTAATAGATGGTTTACTGCTTCACCAAAATAGTTAGCTTCGCTTTTTGTGCGGGCTTCTCGTAAACATTTATAGTTTTCTAGCAGTTCCTCTTTTTCGGAGTTTGTTAAGAAATCTTCTATTTTCTTTTTTGTCATACGAAACACCCTTTCTCCTGACAAACGACGCAATAGAAAATATTTATTTCTCATTATAACAATAATTTTAAAAGAAAGTATACACTAACGTCGCAATAATTTGTCAATTTCTTGAATCTTCTCATCAGCTTTCCCAATTTGCGTATTTTTAGCCTGTTCGCCACCAAGAGCTTGATGTAGTAAAAAAGTTTGACCGGAAATAGCAGTTACAATGGATACTTTTATAATTTCTTTTATCGCGGTGACATCGAATAAAACGAGCCCAAGAAGTGCGGCTAGGCTACCAGTAAAAATATCAGTTAAAAATCCAAAATGAAAAAATGTTTTCAAACGGCGTGGAAGCAATAACTTACCTTGGTTATTGATTAGATGGGAAACGAAGCCGGTAATGCCACCAACGAGAACAGCGGTTAGCCATTGATACATTTCCATCGAATCCACTCCTTTTAGTGAATAAGATTCGATTATTTTATATTGATTCCTTTTAATATTTCATATAAGCATATTGAGAAAGTTTGTTTGGGTATATTTTGTATTCAATTTAATTATAACAGAAAATTTCGAAAGGTTTCAGTCTATTATATGAATCATTTTTACAATAATATGAATGCAGAAAGGGGTGCGTGATATGAAGATAGATTATCGAATAAGAAGTGTAGATGGTTATACAAAAACTATAGGGGAATTAGTAAGCATGCTGGAGCATACGAGGGCTGTAACATTAGGCGAAGTAAAAAATTTATCAGTTGAGCAATTAGATTTAATTATGCAGAGCAGCGGAAATTCAATTGGCGCCTTATTAAAGCATATAGCAGCTATTGAAAAAGTTCATCAGCTTATTTCATTTCAAAATCGTGACTTTACAAAAGAAGAATTAGAAATATGGGAAGATGCACTGTATTTAGGGGAAGCAGGTAGAGCGATCCGTGGTCATGAAATACAGTATTATGTACAACTTCTACAAAGTGTTCGAGAAGAATCTCTGAAGTATTTAAGTGAACAAAGTGATGAGTGGCTCATGTCAGAAAGAAAGTGGCCTAACGGTGTAATATATAACCAGCACTATCTTTGGTATCATGTGCTAGAAGATGAAATTAGTCACCGAGGACAAATTAGAATGCTCAAAAGAAAGTTGTTTGAAAATTACGTTAAATAATGTAGCTTTTTATAGGAGAATTCCATATAATGAGAGTAATTAAAAGAAGAACGGGGTGATGTATTATGGCGAAAATAACTTATATGAATAATAAACCAAATACAAAGGTGGATGGAAAGGGCGAGACTATATAAGTGAGCGCACGATCCTTCCGCTTAGCTTACACTAGGGAGGATATCAATTTGAATCAAAATATTTTAGAATCGTTCGGCTGGGATTCTTTTTTTGAGGAACAAGCTGTTGAGAACTTTGAAGTAGGACGAATTTTACTCGAGCATAAGCATATATATCGAATTATTTGTAATGATGGTGAGTATATGGCAGAACTGTCTGGGAAGTTTCGGCATGAAGCAGTTACGAAAGGCGATTATCCAGCAGTTGGTGATTGGGTGTATATAAAGAAAATAGAAGATGAAAAGAAAGCGATTATTCATCGTATTTTCCAGCGAAGAAGCTCTTTCTCAAGACAAGAGGCTGGAACAAGAACAGAAGAACAGATTATAGCAGCAAATGTAGATTATTTATTTTTAGTGAATGCACTTAATCATGATTTTAATGTTAGAAGGATGGAACGTTATTTATTATTAGCGTATGAAAGTGGCGCTATGCCAGTTATTGTTTTAACAAAGAGTAGTATATGTAATGATATAGAACAAAAAATTGTAGAAACGGAAGCTATAGCAATTGGTGTTCCTATTTTTGTTGTTGATAGTTTAGAGCATACAGGTATTGATTCGTTGAAACAATTCGTTTCTTCAGGGAAAACAATTGCTTTAGTTGGGTCATCAGGGGTAGGAAAGTCAACTTTGTTAAATGCGCTAATAGGAATTGAGGTAGCAAAAACGGGAGATATACGTGAGGAGGATAGTAGGGGAAGGCATACGACAACGCATCGAGAGTTATTTCAATTGCCAAGTGGCGCTCTCGTAATTGATACTCCCGGTATGAGGGAATTGCAACTTTGGGAAGGAAGCGAAGCGATTCAAACAACATTCTCTGATATTGAAGAACTTGCGACAACATGCCGTTTCCGTGATTGTAAGCATGAGAATGAACCAGGGTGCGCGGTGTATAGTGCAATTGAAAACGGACTTATTACGATAGATCGTTTGAAAAGCTATAAAAAATTACAAAGAGAACTGGCGTATTTTATAAGAAAACAAGATGCAATCCTTGCCAGAGCAGAGCGTGATAAGTGGAAAAAGCTTTCTAAACAACATAAAAAAATGTAAAAACCAAAGGGTGCCCCTTTGGTTTTTTCTATTTGTAAATTTTATAATAATATTATTTATATATATAGACAAAGGGAAATTAATTGTTTAAACTTTACAAAGTATTCATCATAATAGGTTATGAAAATAATAATTAGGGATTGGGAAATATTCATAATTAACTCAATTTAACTTTTAAATTTGAAAATTAGGAGGTTCATAATGGGTAAACTATTAAATTTGTTTCGTGATATGAAAGTAGCAAAAAAGCTATTAATTTCATTCTTTGTAATTTTAATTGCGGCTGTGTCTATTATCGGAGGCATGTCTTATCAAACAGCCAAAAAGAATTTTGAATCGCAAATTAAGAGTAGTGCCAACGACAATATAAAAATACTGGATAATTTAATCAATCAAATGATTGATGCAAAATTTAATGATGTGAATAATTTTGCACGGGTGATTCAGGGGAATATGTATCAAGGAGATAATCAGGATGAATTAAGAAAAATGTTATCTCAATATATAAATTTAAATAAAGATATTGAACAAGTATATGTTGCCGGAAATGATAAAAAATTTGTACAAGAACCAAATATACAAATGGCAGCAGACTATGATCCAACAGAGCGTTCTTGGTATAAAGATGCGGTTGCAAAACAAGGTGGTATTGTTGTTACTGAGCCATATAAGGCAAAAGGAAATGGACATATTGTCGTAACAATCGCAAAACAAACAGAAGATAAAAATGGAGTTGTTGCGCTAGATTTAAGTTTAGATAATTTATTAAAAACATCAAAGTTAATTAATATTGGTAAAAAAGGATATGCCTTCATTTTAGATGGAAAGCAAAAAATAATTGCTCATCCACAAGAAAAATCAGGGGAAAAAGCGGCTGATTCTTGGGCAAAGAAAATTTATGAAGATAATCACGGTGCTTTTTCATATTCTTATGGCGGTAGTGAAAAGAATATGGTATTTGCTACAAATGTAAAAACAGGTTGGAAAATTGGTGGGACGATGTACTCAAGTGAAGTAATTGAAGCTGCTCAACCTGTATTTTATAATATGTTAATTGTTATGCTTATCTCATTAGTAGTAGGCGGGGCACTTATTTATTTTGTAACACTTTCAATTACGAAGCCTTTAAAGAGATTAGTTGTTACCTCTAAAGAAATAAGCGAAGGGGATTTAACGCAAACAATTGAAATTCATTCTAATGATGAAATCGGCCAACTTGCTAAAGGCTTTAATGAGATGACGAATTCGTTACGGACGTTAATTGGAAGAATTAACGATTCAGCTGGGCATGTTGCAGCGGCATCAGAAGAGCTAACTGCAAGTGTAAGGCAAGCGAGTGAAGCGACTGAGCAAATCACAATCGCAATGGATGAAATATCAAGTGGGGCAACGACGCAAACAACAAGCGTAGAAAATGGCGCTATGTTACTGTTTGATGTAACGGAAGGAATTCAACATGTAGCAAATAGTTCATCATCTATTAATACGGCTTCTGCACATACTCGTGAAAAAGCAGAAGATGGTGGGAAACTAGTAGGAAGAACAGTAAACCAGATGCAGTCTATTGCAGAATCGGTTTCACAATCAGATGCAGTTATACAATTACTAAATAATAAATCAAAACAAATTGGTGATATTTTAGAAGTAATTCAAAATATTGCAGATCAAACAAACCTTCTAGCTCTAAATGCGGCGATTGAAGCCGCAAGAGCCGGTGAGCATGGAAGAGGTTTCGCAATTGTTGCAGATGAAGTGCGTAAATTGGCAGAGCAGTCTAGCGTATCTTCTAGTGAAATTAGTAAATTAATATGTGAAATACAAGATGATATGGGTAAGACAGTCAAATCTATGAATCATGTAAATGAGGAAGTTCAATCTGGACTTGTTATCGCAAATGAAACGAAGCAAAACTTTGCTGAAATCTTACAATCTACAAATGAAATAGCTAATCAAATTAAGACGATGGTTGAAACGGCTAATGGAATGTCAAAAGGGGCAAATGAAGTATCTATTTCGGTAGGACAAATTGCAATGACAGCACAAAATAATGCGACAAGCACACAAAATGTTGCGGCTTCAGCTGAAGAACAGCTAGCTTCGATGGAGGAAATTGGATCTGCAGCAGGCACGTTATCTCAAATGGCTGAAGAGTTGCAAGGACTAATTGACAGATTTAAAGTCTAATAGAGAACAGACTATCCCCTAGTAGCATTATGCCAATAGAGGGTAGTCTGTTTTATTGTGTAAAATCAAATGGAGATGTAAACTTCCTTTATGACGTTTAAAATGGTATTTTGCATAATGTTTGTCGAAAAATAGAGGTATTTGTTAGCTTTGTGTATAATTATTAACGTATAGAATACAAATAAAAGGAGAGTATTATGGGAGTGTATTGGGGGACAAAAAGACATTCTTGGCTTAGTTACGTCTCATTTTGGCTAAGTATTTCATTTTTTATTGTTTTTCTAATTGAAGTGTTTATATTAAAAACACTTTCGAATAGCTCGGTGCAAATTGTTAAATATTTTTATTTTATATTTGTACCAGTAAATATTTTTCTTAGTTTAAAGTTACTATTTAAGAAGAATGAAAAGAAAGCGTTACCTATTTTTAGTTTCATTGTCTCATTATTATTTGCAATTTTAATAATCGTATTAGTTTTAGCAGCTATAGGGAAGGTCTTTTGAGGGGAGTGGTATAAGTCACTCTCCTTTTTTATTTGTGGTAGTCTTACTATATATAAAAGTGTGAATGCTGTGAGCTAATAAAAGCAGAGAGTAGACAATATTTGCATGGATTAAAGTCTGTCGTTATTTGAACTTGTAAGAGTGTATGGAGTAATGAGGTAATATACATAATAATGGAGATAGAATTAGTTATTTTATAAGTATGTATGAAGCAAATGAATACGGTAAGAACGTTGATATATGGTACAATAGCTATGGATAGTGATAGAGATAAAGGGTATATAAAATACTCATCGTTTTTTAGTAAGAGAGGGGTTATCTTATGCTATACGAGGATTTGGAGACATTATTTCAAACAGCTCCGAAAGAAGATAGAGGCGGATGGAAATATATAATCCAAGAACAAAATAATACATTTAAAATTGTTGATGAAATACTGAAAAATCAAATGAGTGTCGAATTATATTTTAATGAATACGATGAGGTGAAAATCACTTTATATAAAGATGGAATTCCCATTACGACTATGCAAAGAATTGCGATTTCAAAAGTTGAATTAGACGAAGATGAAGAAGGTATTCAATTTGTTTTAGAGCGCATGCCTAGTCGAATGATTCGGTTGCAGTTAAAGCCATATTTAGCATTAGAAATGGGACCGTACTGGGAAGTATGTGATGATTGTGAATGAGCATAAAAAAGCATCCAATAACATGGATGCTTTTTTATGTTTTTTGAAGTTGTTTAAACGCAATGATTGGCAGTATAACAATACTTACCCATCCGATGATAGGATATAGAATGTGAAGTAAGTCACTGTAACCGATGTAGCTAAAGCAATAACTAATTAGTAAAATGAAGAAAATAATATTGTTATTTTTCCACCCAGTAATAGATTGCATCTGTTTTGTCATTCCGAACACATTACCAACTAAAGTTGTGAAAACTTCACCGAAAATAATGAGAACGAAAAAGAAGTGAAAAGTTGCATTAAATCTTCTTATGACTTCAGCCATTGGGATGTTATATTGGTAAAATTGATCGACTGATAAGATTGCTAAATGGCTGCATAATAAAATTAAAGAAAGTCCAGCACCACCCAAAATCCCACCCCAAAAAATAGCTTTTCGATCTCTTACTTCACTGGCTAATGGGACGAGAACACTTTGGGCGAGAGAAAGATTTAAGGCGACATATGTAATAGGGCTAGTAATCCATTTCATATTCCAGTTCTCTGCAGGAATAGTGTTATTAATGGAAGGTGTACCGTGAAAAAAGGTTGTAATAGCAAGTCCGATAATAAAAATCATCATAATAGGTACGACAAGTGTATTTACTTCAAAAACACCTTGTAATCCGCGGCTACTTATAATAAGACAAGCGATAACTGTAATAAGAATACCGAGTTGTCTTGGTAAGCGAAGTTGCTCTTCAAATACTGCACCAGCCCCTGATAACATAACGCTCGTTACGCCGAATAAAACGAGTAATAATAATGTGTTTACAACATTCCCAAATACATCCCCAAATAAATATTTGTTAAATTCTTGCGCTGAAAATGCCCCGATTTGTGATGAAAGTAACATCATCTTTGTGCCAAGCCAAATAAAAAAAAATCCACTTACACATATGCCAATTGTCCCGTATAATCCATTCACTGTGAAAAATTCAACAATTTCTCGTCCAGTAGCAAATCCAGCTCCAACGACAGTTCCGATATAAGTAGCGGCTACTTTCTTTGCTACTTGCCATTGTTGATTGTCCATGTTATCCCTCTTTCTACTATGATGAGCTTGATGTACTATTATGCATATGTATGAGCTTGGACAATTAGACGTATGAAGTGCTTGAAAAAATACATGAATTTAATGATATTAGGGAAGCATTAAAGGTGTTAAAACTTTGTTACATATAAGCCAATTGTTCGAAAGGAAAGGGAATGTATGGTAAAATGTAATTAGGTTATTAAAAGATAAACATTACAAAATGATAAGAGGAGTGATTGTATGAGTACGAAAACAAATGTTGTTGAAGTATTAAACAAGCAGGTAGCAAACTGGAATGTGTTATATGTTAAACTACATAATTATCACTGGTATGTGACAGGGCCACACTTCTTTACATTACATGAGAAATTTGAAGAGTTTTATAATGAGGCTGGAACGTATATTGATGAGTTAGCAGAACGTATTTTAGCTTTAGAAGGTAAACCATTAGCGACAATGAAAGAATATCTCGCAACATCTAGTGTCAGCGAAGGGACAAGCAAAGAATCTGCAGAAGAAATGGTGCAAACATTAGTGAATGATTATTCTGCACTTATTCAAGAATTAAAAGAAGGTATGGAAGTTGCAGGTGAAGCTGGCGATGAAACATCAGCTGACATGCTGTTAGCAATTCATACAACATTAGAACAGCATGTATGGATGCTAAGTGCATTCTTAAAATAACGATAAATATAATAGAAACCCATTGAAAAATTATTTCAATGGGTTTTTTTATGATTTTTCAGTTTTCTTTTATGCTATAATATAGTAAAAAGGAGGCGATGCGATGTTTCGCTTTTTCAGAACTGGAAAAGAAGAGCGGGAAATTACGAAAGATGAATTAGAACAAGCGATGGCTCAGTTTTTAGAAACGAATGCTAATATCGTTTATACAGTATTAGTAAATGAAGATTATACAGTAAATTATGATTTGTTAAAACCGTATTTACCTGCATTTCCAACAAATGATTTTCTCATAACGAAGGAAACGCTTGAGGTATTTGAACATACAGCAGAAAATTTAAGCCTAGTGAAAGAAATTGATGTCGTACAAAAAGCAGTAGACCAATACGTAACAGAAAAAGAAATGTTCCCAATTGTTGAAGGTAGCGAAGATCGCCTCATATGCGGAATGAAGCTAGGACCTTACTTAAATCGTAGCTTAAAAAGAGACTTATATATTTCAGAAAAACATTATTTAGTTTCAAGTAAACCAGATAGAAAAAAACAAAAGAGCGGGTAGATGTAATGAAAACAACAATACATATATTGTTGTCTTTTTTTGTTTGTTAAAATATTGATTTTTCAGTCTATTATTATTTATACTAAATGTATTGGACAGGGAAGAGTAACTATTAAGCATCATTTTGAGAATAAGGTATTGTTAGCGTGGGTTATACAAAGTGGTATAAAGATTCGCAAAAAATATTATAAAAGGTTTCGGGGGAATTGGTACATGAAAAATAGCATGACTTACATTCAATTATTAAATGAAACGTTACGTTGTTATGCAAATAAAGGAAGTTTTGAAGCGTACAATTATATAATGGAAAACGCTACAGGTGTAATAGGGAATGAGGCGCAAATATATAATTTTAAGTATGCACTCGCAAGTGCATCGGGACTTGAAAAAGAAGCATTACATTTAATGAGAGAGGCCATTATAGAAAAGGGATTCTGGTATGGAAATGAGTATTTAATTTCCGACGAAGATTTAAAATCACTACATAAATTTGAAGAATTTCATACAATGGTGCAATTATGTAAAGAAAGAGAAGAATTAGCACATAAAAAGGAAAGACCAGATTTGAAATATATATACAGCAAGAAAGAAGGAAATCTACTACTTACATTGCACGGTGACCAAGAAAATATTCAAATAGTAGAGCCATATTGGAAATCAGTTTTGACACAAGATTACACGTTAGCTTTACCACAGTCTTCACAAATTCAGTTTTCAGATGGATTTGTTTGGGATGATATAGAGAGAGGGAAAGAAGAATTAAAAGGGCATTACAATAAGTTTATAGAAAACCATACAGTAGAAAATGTAATCATTGGTGGTTTTTCTGCAGGGGCAAGAGTAGCTTTATATACGATTTTGCAAAAAGATATAGAGGTTGATGGTTTTGTTTTTATGGCACCATGGCTTCCCGAGATTGAAGAATGGGATGAGTTGCTAAGAGTGCTGCAGGATAAACATATAAAAGGATATATAGTATGCGGGGATCAAGATGAAGATTGTTTCGAATCCACGCAGCAATTTGTACAACTATTAAGAGAGAAGAATATAGAACATAAGTATAAAGTTGTGCCTGACTTAGATCATGATTATCCTATTAACTTTGAAGAGCTATTAAAAGAAGCTATTGAATATATAGGAAATGAAAACAATAAGTAGTAAGAAAAAGAGATGCATCATATGTGATGCATCTCTTTTTAGAATTATAAATTAAAAGCATTTGCTAATAAGCGATAAGACTTTAATTTATGTTCAAATTGATGAGTAATCGTGACAATCATAAATTCGTCAGTATTGTATGCTTTGCTTAAGTTTATTATTTTTTCTTTTACAGAAGACGGATCACCAACAATCATACGTTGACGATTTTCTTTTATACGGAATAAATCATAAGCGCTGTATGAATAATTTTGAGCAGTTTCAATAGAAGGTGTACCAGTAGTTCGTTTTCCTTGCTCTAATAATAAGATTGATAAATCTAAACTAGAAGCAATTTTTTCCGCTTCTTCATTTGTTTCTCCGCATATAACAAAAATGGCAACGATTGAATTAGGCTTATCTCCTAAAAATGAAGGCTGATATTGTTCTTGGTAAGCCCTCATAACTTCAGGGCCTCCGAAGCCATTAATAAATTGCGCAAATGCGAAAGAAGCTCCGTTGTTTGCAGCAATTTTAGCGCTCTCTCCGCTAGAACCGAGCATCCACATTTTAGGAGACGTTGGGATAACTGGAGTGGCTTTTAAGTTTGCATAGTGATGGTTTTCTGGTACTTGATCATGTAAGTACATTGCAACATCTGCAATTTGTTCTGGATATTGATCAAGTGAGACCATTTTCCCTTCTTGAAGTGCGCGAGTTGCTATTGGCATACCACCAGGAGCTCTACCAACACCGAGATCGATACGATTTGGATACAGTGCTTCTAAAACGCGGAAATTCTCAGCGACTTTATATGGGCTATAATGCGGTAACATAACACCACCTGAACCGACTCTAATACGGTCCGTTTTCGCGGCAATATGAGAAATAAGTATTTCTGGACTTGAACCAGCTAAGCTTACGGAATTATGATGTTCGGATACCCAAAAACGTGTGAATCCGAGTTTTTCAACTTCTTGTGCAAGCGTAACTGTATGTGAAAAAGCTTGGGCTGCTGTGCTACCATCTGAAATAGGTGATTGGTCTAATACACTTAACTTGATCATAGAATATACCTCTCAATCTTAATGTACATCCTATTATATATTTACTTATGAAAAATGCGTAGTGAAATGCTCAAAATGAAAAGTGGATAATCTTATTTCCGCTTTTAACGAGAAAATCCGCGTTCATAATGATTCATTTCGACCAGATTTAAAATATATTCATAGTTGTCAATTTCACATTTTAGCTGTTCACGTTCTTTTTCAGATAGTGTCATATTGCTAAGTTTTTTACATAAGTTTTGTTTCTTTAATTCTAAATGCTTTTTTGTAGCGTGATAATCATAAGTATGTTTCATTTTTTAGTCACTCCTTCGTTGCGGTTGTTATATTATACGAGGCATAAAGAAATATGAAATCTGTCTCTTATGTACTTTTAGTGAATATTCAAATTGCAATGGTGTTATGTTTATGGGGATCTATGAATAAAATGCACTAAACCACTAACGTCTATTTGATGAAGTAAGGGGTGGAATTGTGCAGAAAGATATAATGTATAACACTGAAATGGATGAAGCGTTAAAAGTTATAGATAAAGGATTGAAGAAGACGATAAGTCCAAAACAAATTATTATTGTGGGAGCTGGTATGGCTGGATTAGTTTCAGCATCTTTATTAAAGGCTGCAGGACATGATGTGAAAATTTTTGAAGCAAACAACCGGGTAGGTGGCCGTATAGAGACAGTTAGAATGGAAGATACCGGATTATATTTAGATGTTGGAGCAATGAGAATTCCGTATACACATACATTAACGATGGCATATATAAGAAAGTTTGGGCTACAGGTGAGTCCTTTTATTAATAGGAATGAGACGGATATTATCTATGTAAATGGACGGAAAACGACGTTGAAACAATATGAAAAGGATCCGAGTATTTTAAGGTATCCTGTGGAAATGAACGAAGTGGGAAAAACGTCTGAAGAACTATTGTTACTAGCAGTACAGCCGATAATAAATTTTATTAAAAGAAATCCAGAGAAAAATTGGGATGTTGTAGTGAAGGATTTTGGGAGATATTCCACAGGACAATTTTTGAAGTATCATCCTTATCAGTATAATACTTACTTTTCGCCAGTAACAATTGAGATGATCGGTGTTCTATTAGATCTAGAAGGTTTTTTAGAACGGTCGTTTGTAGAGACTTTACGCTTTCTATACATTATGCAAGAGGAGAGCGGATTTTGTGAAATTGTGGGCGGGAATGATAGATTACCAAAGTCATTTTTACCGCAATTAGAAGAAAATATTATATATAATCAAAAATTAATGAAGTTACATCAACACGATAATGGTGTGACAGCTTTCTATCGGAACGAGGAAACTTTTGAATATAGCAGTATTACAGGAGATTTAGTTATTGTTACCATTCCGTTTTCGACAATGCGTTTTGTAGAAGTAGATCCGTTTGATTCTATATCTCATGAAAAATGGAAAGCAATTCGTGAATTACATTATATGCCTGCGACGAAAATAGGAATTCAATTTAAAAGCCGATTTTGGGAAGAACAAGGACAATTAGGTGGCAGAATTATAACAGATTTGCCAATTCGTTATGCCTATTATCCAAGTTATGGAATTGGTGAGAAAGGACCGGCTATGATGTTAGGTAGCTATACATGGTCTTATGACGCATTGTTATGGGATGGTTTATCGAAAGGTGATCGTATTTATTACGCATTACACAACTTAGCAACAATATTAGGTGGTCAAGTGTATGATGAGTTTATATCTGGAATATCAAAAAGCTGGACATTGGATCCGTATGCGCTTGGAGGATTTGCACTTTTTCAAGCAGGTCAAGAATCTGAGCTGCAACCAGCGATTGTCAAACCAGAGGGGAGAATATTCTTCGCTGGAGATCATACAACGCTATATCACGGATGGATTCAAGGTGCGATTGAATCTGGAATTCGTGTAGCGGCGGAAGTGAATGAGTAAAAGGTTTTTAATTCAGAAAATTCTTTACTATATAACTTGAGATGGATATTATTATATATAAAAGAATTATGGGGAGTGTTTACAGTGAATCCGTTATTATTCGATTTTCCTTCTGAATTTTATACTGACAGGCTTTTTATTCGAATGCCGAAACCAGGAGATGGTAAAGTTGTATATGATGCAATTCAGGCTTCAATACAAGAACTGAAACCTTGGATGGTGTTTGCACAAAAAGAGCAAACAGAGCAAGAAATAGAAGAAAGTATTAGAAAATCACATATTCAATTTTTGCAACGTGAGGATTTAAGATTACTAGTATTTTCGAAAGAAACAGGTGAATTTATTGCTTCAGCCGGATTACATCGTATTAATTGGGATATACCTCAATTTGAAATCGGATATTGGATTGATACAAGGTTTAGCGGAAAAGGCTATATGGTAGAGGCTGCGAAAGGTATAACGGATTACGCTTTTTCTGAATTGAAAGCAAACCGTGTAGAAATTCGTTGTGATTCTTTAAATAAGAAGAGTAGAGCGATACCTGAGAAATTAGGCTTTAAGTTAGAAGGTACGTTAGAAAGTGCGAGTGTTGCGGTAGATGGAAATGGATTAAGGGATATGTGTGTATTTGCAATGACGAGAAATACATATAAAAAAGAAGAGCTGTAAAGAAACAGCTCTTCTTTTTGTGTATTATGGTACAGGATGTCCATTAGAGCTTTCGAAAATTGTAAACCATTGTTGACGATCTAAGTTAACGTTTGTAGCAAGAGCGGCCGTTTTTACGCGATCTAATTTACCAGAGCCAACGATTGGCATCATATTAGCTGGATGAGCAAGTAACCAAGCATACATAACCGTATCGATACTAGAAACACCTAGCTCAGTAGCAACTTTTTGCATAGTTTCGCGTACACGTACGGCACGTTCGGATTGACCAGTAAAAATTTCCCCACCAGCAAGAGGTGACCAAATCATTGGATTGATTCGTTTTTCTTGGCATAAATCAATTGTCCCTTTTTCAAAATGCTCAAGCTGCAATGCAGAAACTTCAATTTGGTTCGTAATAAGCGGGAAATCTAAGTACGAACTTAACATATTAAATTGTGAAGGTAAGAAGTTAGATACACCGAAGTGACGAACTTTTCCTTCTTGTTTTAATTGTGAAAAGGCTTTTGCCACTTCATTTGGATCCATAAAAGGATCGGGACGATGAATAAGTAATACGTCAATATAATCTGTATGTAAATTTTTAAGTGATGCTTCTACACTTTGCATAATATGCTCTGCACTAGTATTGTAGTGAGCCACATATCGCTCTGGAAATTTCGGTGATGGGGGAGCGATTCCACACTTTGTAATAATTTGCATGTTTTCTCGTAAGGAAGGCTTTAATTGTAAAGCTTCGCCAAATAACCCTTCACATGTATATGCGCCGTAAATATCAGCGTGATCAAAAGTAGTAATTCCCATATCCATACAATCTTCAATGAAAGAAAGTAATTCTTGTTTCGTCATATTCCATTCTGCTAAACGCCAAAATCCTTGAATAATACGAGAAAATTCTAGCGTTTCGGCCATTTGAACTCGTTCCATGATAAGTACCCCCTTGATGAATGATTATTATTTTGAAAAGGCTTTCTTACTACATATTATTATATAGTTAGAGGGGCGTACAAACAATAAATATGTTTTGCTATAAAAACGATTTTTTCTATCATGCCTTTCGAGAGGACTCCCACCTCTAAACGTAAATGAAGGTGGTGAGGTGAATCGAAAGAAATATTTTATTTTCAAGCAAAAAACAGAAACGTATGTTCCGTTTTTGCTATAATATCCTTAACAGGAGGTGAATAAAATGACAAAGGAAAATCCATCAAACTATAAAACTCTTCAAATCTGGATTAAAAAAGGGCATCGTATGTATTCTTATTTTCAAGAATGTTGTCATAACGCTAAGAACATGTACAACACCACAAACTTTTATATACGCCAGGTGTACACTGGATTAACGCAAGAAAAAGAGTTGCAGCCTTTGCAAAAAGAAGTTCTGGATCATATTCATAAAAATATTGGTAAGATGAATGACACACAACGTCTTGCCTATCAGAAGAAATTGGAAAAAGAGAAATTAAAGCCTAAAGAAGAACAGAAAGAGATTACATGTAATTTGTTTTCAGAACCTAATTTTGAAAAACCTTATGTAGATTACAACTTTCTAGATGCACTATTTAAGGCTATGATTCAAAATGATTATCGAGCTTTGCCTACGCAATGTAGCCAGTCAATCATGAAAGGTTTGTTCCAAAATTGGAAATCTTTTTTTGCTAGTTTAAAAGACTATAAAAAGAATCCAAACAAATATGCTGGACCGCCTAGAATTCTAAAGTATATTCGTTCTTCTGAAAAAGAGATTCTGTATACAAACCAAGATTGCATCATTAAAAACGATAGATTTTTAAAGTTTCCAAAGACGAAATTGCAATTAAATATTGGGAAACTAGGTTTCACTGAGGGTAAACTGAAACAAGTTCGTGTGATTCCAAAATACAATGAATATGTAGTGGAATTGGTAATTGATGTTCCTTCTGAACAACAAATGATTGAAGAGAATGCTCGTTATATGAGTATTGATTTAGGGATTGATAACCTTGCAACCATCGTAACAAACACAGGTATGAAACCTGTCCTTGTTAAGGGCAAACATGTCAAAAGCATAAATCAATATTACAACAAAATGAAGAGTCATTTTACAAGCGTTCTTAGAAATGGAAAACAAATAGAGCGCGGCATATATCGTTCAGCAAATAAAACTTTAATTCATGCAGATGTAAATGCTGCGGCTAACATTTTACGAAAGGTAATCCCAAATGCATGGACAAATGGGATAGAGGGGTTAGGCGTGAAACAGCTCGCTAATGTGTTAACTCCCCTGACGTTAATCGTCCGTTAGGTCGAAACGTTAGAAACCCCCACTTCAAGATTTGCTAAGTGGGGGGGTGTTCATATGCTATAATGTAGAAACATATAGCTAGAAGGAGATGTACGAAATGATTCCAGTAACAATATTAACTGGTTTTCTTGGATCTGGGAAAACGACATTATTAAATCGTATTTTATCAGAAAATCACGGTAAGAAATTAGCGGTGATTGTAAATGAAATAGGGCAAATTGGCATTGATAATCAGTTGATTATGAATGTGGAAGAAGAAATTATGGAAATGACAAATGGCTGTTTATGCTGTACTGTACGTGAAGATTTACTCGTTGCTTTAAAACAGTTACTGGACGTAAAAGCGGAAGGGAAAATGGATTTTGATGGTTTAGTAATTGAAACGACTGGCCTTGCAAATCCAGGCCCGATTATTCAAACATTCTTTTTAGATCCAGTCATTCAATCTGCTTACCAAATTAACGGTGTTGTAACGGTAGTAGATAGTTATCATATACATAAACATTTTGAAAAAGGATTAGAAGCAAAAGAGCAAATTGCGTTTGCTGATGTCGTTTTAGTAAATAAATTAGATTTAATTGAAGAGAATGAGAAAGAAAATCTCTTGCATGAAATTCAAGGAATTAACCCGACTGCAAAGTTAATTGAGGCGACTAACTGTGAGGTAGATATACCATCTTTATTACAAATCCAAACGTTTAAAACGAAAGATACGTTGCAAATTTACCCTCATAAAGAACATAACCACTTAGAAGGTGTGAAATCATTTGTATTACGTGAAGAACGTCCGCTGGATTTACAAAAGCTTAATGAGTGGATGTCAGCTGTCGTTCAAGAGCTAGGGGAATATTTATATCGTTACAAAGGAATTTTATCGATAGATGGAGTAGATAAACGTATCGTTTTCCAAGGTGTACATACGTTATTTGCTGCTTCGTACGATAGAGAGTGGCAAGAGGGAGAAGAGCGAGTAAGTGAAGTAGTTTTTATCGGAAGAGATATTAATAAAGAGTGGTTCCAAGAACATTTCGAGGAGTGTGTGAAATAAGTCTGCGTAAATTGTAGGCTTATTTTTTATGAGCACTCTATTAGATTGTAAAACAGAATTAAATAAGGGAAAGAAACTAAAAATTGATAACTGTATAATAAAAAGCCTGTTTTCACAGGCTTGTATTTTCGTCTATTAGTAACTCCATTACAACACCTACAACTGGACCTTCATCATCAATATCCCCATTTAAGCGGAAACCAAATGATTCATACAGTCCCATTGCAAGTTTGTTGTCTGGATGTAAACTTAAGTAAATTATTTTACATTCAAATTTTTCTTGTAAGAATTGAATGAGTAATCGAAGGAAACGTTTTGCGTATCCTTTTCCTTGATATTGTTGGTCAATCATAAAGCGATCGAGCCATACACTTTTATGTTTTACTGAATACCATCCATACATTGCGTATCCTACAAGTGTTTCGCCATCATATAAACCTACTGACGTTCCGTTTCCTTCATATAATGATTCTGCTAAAGAAAACGCGTTACTTTCAATAAATTGTTGCTGATCTTTTGCGACGTCTAAAGCAACTACTGAACGCCAATTTTTTGCTGTTACTTCACAAATGTGAAGATTCATAATTCCAACTCACCTTCTAAATTAATATAGCTTTCAAGCTAATATGGATAATTTTACTTGTTATTTTGGTCAAGTCAAGGATAAATACATAAAAAGGCAGCTGAATAACAGATTCAGCTGCCTAGAAAATATAATGGATTAGTTTGTTGCTTCTTTCAATGTATTTACGTTTTCTTCCATTAAAGTGAAGTAATCTTTATTATTTTTTGCATCATCTTCAGAAATAGTAGCTAAGTGATTTAAGCGTAAAACTTTTGTACCAGTTTCTTTTTGAATTACGGATGCTACTTTTGGAGTAGAGAACGTTTCGAATAAAATATATTTTAGATTATGTTCTTTTACTGTTTTTGTAATGTCAGCAAGCTGCTTTTGAGATGGTTCATCAGAAGCTGAAATTCCAGCGATAGGAATTTGTTTTAGGCCGTATCGTTGTTCCCAGTAACCATAGGCAGCATGAGAAACTAAAATTTCTTTCGTTTTTGCGTTCGCTACAGCTGCCTTAAATCCATCGTCTAAATCAGTAAATTTAGTTTGAAGTGCTGCAAAGTTTTTTTCGAATTCTTTTTTATGTTCAGGTTGTAATTCTACAAGTGCATTTTTAATTTTTTCTGCTTGTTTCATTGCTAGAGTAGGATCTAACCAAACATGTGGGTCTTTATCGTGATGATGTTCATCTTCTTTATGGCCATCTCCATGATCATGATGCTCTTCTTCAGTAGAAGCACGAAGCTCAATACCTTTAGATGCATTTACAATTTTAACATTTTCTTTTTGTAATGTTTTTTCCATTTTTTCAGCAAATGGTTCTAATTCAGCGCCGTTATAAACAAATAAATCGGCTTTTGCAACTTGTACTGTTTGTTTTTGACTTGGTTCAAATGTATGTGAATCTGCACCAGGTGGGTAAATTGCTTCAACATTTACATAGTCGCCACCAATTTTCTTTGCGAAATCAGCAAGTGGGAAAATCGTTGTATAAACTGTTAGCTTTCCATCTTTCTTGGCATTACTTTCTTTTTTATTTGAGCAGCCAGCGAAAATTAAGGTAAAAATAAGTAAGAATGAAAATATAGTCAATCTTTTAGGCATGAAGTTCTCCTCTTTTCTTTTTTACGGATATATTTTCCCCAATTATAGAAGAAAAATATCATTTTAATACAAAACGGAATAATTACGTTTTAGTTTGCGAACTTAGTATAATACATCTTTAATAAAGTTGCAATAAATAATAATCATTCCGATTTGTTTTTGTTATAAAGTTGTCAAATATAGGTGTATTATTTTTGCAAATGCATGCATATGTGACAACGCTGTTTTCATATATTGAAAAGGAGGTAAAGAGGGGGATGAGCGCTTGGGTTACTTAATGGAAGCTATTTTATTAATATTAGCGGTAGTATTGCCATTATCTTTCGTATTAATTTTTTTAAGAAGATTAATAAGTAATTTAGGGGACGCTACAACAATAACGAAATTACAAGAGAGAGATGAGAAAAAAGAGTGAGTAAAGCACTATGCGTACGCATAGTGTTTTACTTGTGGTAAAATAAGAGCAGGAAACTCCTAAAGGTTGTATTTTACTGAAGGAGAGAAAAGTAAAATAAGAGGTATATGCATATATGAATAAGCGAACAGCGTTAATACTTGGTGCAAGTGGTTTAGTTGGACAAGAGATAACGCGTCTATTACTTGAATCAGATTACTACGATTCGGTTACTATTTTTGTAAGAGAGCCAATGCAATTGCAACATGAGAAGTTACAGCAGAAACAAGTTGATTTTTCGGTATTAGAGGAATATAAAGAGTTCTTTGCTGTGGATGATGTTTTTAGTTGCTTAGGAACAACAATAAAAAAAGCAAAAACAAAAGCAAATTTTAAAAAAGTAGATTATGAATATACGTTACGAGCTGCTTGTTTAGCTGAAAAACAAGGGGTACAAAATTTCCTTGTCGTGTCTTCTATGGGAGCGAATCCTAAATCATTTTTCTTTTATTCACAAGTGAAAGGGAAAATGGAAGAAGAATTGCAAAAGTTAGTAATCGGTGGTATTCACATTTTTAGACCATCATTATTAGTAGGAAATCGACAAGAATTTCGTTTCGGCGAACAAATGGCTGAAAAGTTATCTCGTATTATTCCTTTTATATTTAAAGGGGCTTTCAAAAAGTATAAACCAATTTCAGCTAAAGATGTGGCGAAAGGGATGTATATAACCGCGCTGCGAGAAGAATCGGGTATCCATACTTATAATTCAAATGAAATTACAACGATAGAATAAATAAAACCGAGAAGAATGACTTCTCGGTTTTATTTATTCGTATGAATTTTCCCTGGTGCTCGCTTGTATTGATATGGTTCTTGCAATTCAAAGCCAAGTTCATTGGCCGCTATTCTCGGGAAGTACGGATTGCGAAGTAACTCACGTCCGATGAAAATTAAATCAGCTTCGTTATTATTTAAAATTTGCTCTGCTTGTGACCCAGTCGTAATCAATCCAACTGCACCAGTTGCAATGTTAGCATGCTCTTTAATATGTTTGGCGTATTGTACTTGATAACCGGGATACACATCAATATGTGCTGGTACAACTGCGCCAGAACTACAATCTATTAAATCTATTCCCTGTTCTTTCATCCACTTTGTATACTGAACATAATCTTGAACCGTTAGCCCGTCAGGGTGATAATCATTTGCTGAAATACGAACGAATATTGGTCCGTCCCAAACTTCATTTACAGAGTCGATAATTTCGCGTAAGAAACGATAGCGGTTTTCAGGTGAGCCGCCGTATTTATCCGTTCGTTTATTAGTAAGTGGTGATAGGAATTCATTGATAAGGTAACCGTGAGCGCCATGTAATTCGATAACATCAAATCCGGCTTGTTTTGAACGTAACGCGGCCCTCTGAAAAGCTAATATAGTCTCTTTGATTTGCTGTATATTCATTTCTACTGGTATCTTCATCTTATCATTAAAAGGAATTGCAGAAGGAGCGAAAGCATTCGTATCTAATTCAGCTTTTCTTCCGGCGTGAGCGAGTTGAATGGCAGCTTTTGCGCCGTTATCATGTATAAAAGTAGTCGTTTTATGTAAGCCTTCAATTAGGTTGTCATCCCAAATACCTAAGTCTTTGTTAGAAATTCGTCCTTCAGCTAACACCGCAGTTGCTTCAACCATAACTAAACCTACTTGGCCAGCAGCGCGAGTTCCATAATGAATGAGATGAAAATTCGTAACGCTGCCATCCTCATTCCCCGATGAATACATACACATAGGCGACATAACGATACGATTTTTTAGTGTAACGTTCTTAATTGTATAAGGTGAAAAAAGCTTGGAATTCATCAAATAGCCTCCTTGATTGAATTTTCTTATATTTTACCATTCTCTTTTTTGTTTCTCTAATAAAACGCTTATACGAAAAATTTTGTATATTCGTGTTACAATGACTAATATGAACTGAATTGGAGGATGGCATATGTACCAGGCTTATTATGAAAGCGAAGTAGGTTTGCTTGAAATTACAGCGAATCAAGAAGGAATTACGTCTGTTATATTTGTTGATGAACGACAAGAAGAAAATAAAAATGAAATGATAGAACAATGTATAAATGAGTTAGATGAATATTTTAAAGGGAAAAGAAAAGAGTTTACGGTCCCGCTGTCTGCGGAGGGAACAGCATTTCAAAAAAATGTATGGGATGCACTTTATACTATTCCATACGGCGTAAGTGCTTCATATTTAGATATTGCAGAGAAAGTTGGAAATATAAAAGCTGTACGGGCAATAGGAGGGGCAAATAGTCGGAATCCAATTTCAATAATTGTTCCATGTCACCGTGTAATAGGAAAGAGTGGAAAGCTTGTTGGATATGCTGGTGGTTTATGGAGGAAAGAGTGGTTATTAAAACACGAAGGTATTTTGAAATGACGTATGGATGGGAAGAGGGATTGTTTTGAAATGTATAAATTGTGGGCAACCTTGCGAGGAGGAACAGTTAAATTGTGCAAGTTGTCAGCGAAACTTGGATAATGAACAAGAGGAAGGTAGCTCGTTAATAGATAAAGAACTGGAAGTATATGTAGGGAGACAATATCCGTATTACAAAAGGAAATGGGATCTTGAGAATAAGCGGATTGCTAGGTGGAGCTGGAATGGTTGGGCTGCTATTTTCAATATAGGCTGGCTAGGATATCGTAAGTATTATGTACCAGCTGCTTTATTTATGTTGTTATTAGTAGCGTGTGATGCATTTTCGTATTATATGGGATTTAATGTAGCGTTGCCAATCATTAATATGGTGCCTCTTACGTTTTTATTACTCATTTTTATTCTGTTTGGAATGGGGATTTTTGCAAATGGATTATACTATCAATTTGTGGAAAGACGTATATACCGAATAAAAGCAAGAGAAATAAAAGATAAATCAGTTGAAAACTATCTAATCAATGATAGCGGCGGAACGAGCAAAATGGGAGCGACAATTGTTACTATTTTAGCAGTTGCTAGCATATTTTTTAGCCATTTCTTTTTTCCGACTGATCGAGACGTTATTCAAAAGGTTCGTACAAGCTCGCTTTATGAATATCCTTTCTTTTCAATAGGTGAATCTTTCGAAAATTATTTTCAAAATTCAGGTTGGATATATTATCGTGGAACGGAAGGGTTAGAATTAGTAGAATTCCAAGGGTATAACACCGGAACGCCAAGACAAAAGGTGAAGATTCAATTTGTTGTCGATTATAAATTAGGTGAAGTGGAACCATACTCACTTATGGTTAATGGTGAATCTAAAACTGAAGAAGAGTTTTTGAAGCTGATGGAAGAAATATTTAAAGTTCAAAATCCATTTGATATAGAGGATGGATTACAAGTAAATGCTATTCAAGAAAGCGGCTGGAAAGAAATTTCCGATCGCTTTTTTCTATGTTTGTTAAAATAAATATTTAAAATAATCAGAATCTTTTGTATAATGAAATATATTATATAGGATTTAACTTATACATATAGATTGGGGGAAGGAAGAATGAAGAGAAAGACAACAACAATTGCTGCACTTGCGTTAACGACGAGTGTATTGGTTGCAGGATGTGGGAATGGTGAGAAGGCTTCGACAACGAAGAAAGAATCGAATAAGGGAATGGCCGATAAACAAGTTTTAAATTTGCTAGAAACAGCTGAAATTCCTTCAATGGATACATCTAAATCAACAGATTCTGTATCTTTCCGTGTATTTGTAAATGCAATGGAAGGTTTATATCGTCTAGATAAAGATAATAAACCAACACCAGGTATGGCAAAAGATGTGAAGATTAGTGAAGATAAAAAGACATATACATTTGAATTACGTGATGCGAAATGGTCAAATGGTGATCCAGTTCGAGCACAAGATTTTGTATATGCATGGCAACGTACATTAGATAAAGCATTAGCGGCAGAATATGCATTCATTTTATTTGATGTGAAAAATGCACAGAAAGTAAATAAAGGTGAATTACCAGCAGATCAATTGGGTGTTAAAGCGAAGGATGATAAAACGTTGGTAGTAGAATTAGAGCAACCAGCACCTTATTTTCTTGAGCTTACGTCGTTCCCTACATTTTTCCCATTAAATGAAAAATATGTGAAAGAGCAAGGAGATAAATACGGATTAGAAGCAGATAAATTATTATATAATGGACCATTTACAATGAGTCAATGGAAACATGAACAAAATTATCAGTTGAAGAAAAATCCTAATTATTGGGATAAAGATACTGTAAAATTAGACGAAATTAATGTAAGTATTGTGAAGGAAACAAGCACGGGAGTAAATTTATATGATAGTGATCAAGCAGATCGAGTTATTTTAACTTCTGAATTTGTTGATAAATATAAAAAGAATAAGCCAGATGAATTTAAAACGAAGTTAGATCCACGCATATATTTCTTGCGTTTTAACCAAAAAAATGTAACATTTAAAAACCAAAAAGTACGTGAAGCGATTGATTTAGCATACGATAAAAAAGGAATTGCTGATGTCATTTTAAATGACGGTTCATTGCCAGCATATTTCTTAGTACCTGAAAAATTCACGACAGGTCCGGATGGAAAAGATTTCCGCTCTGTAAATAAAAACTTCCGTGATAGTAAAGATAATGCAGAGAAAGCAAAAAAATTATGGGAAGAAGCGAAGAAAGAGCTTGGTCAAGATACAATTACGGTTGAATTACTAAACGATGATAACGGTAGCCGTAAAAAAGTAGGCGACTTTATTAAGGAAGAACTAGAGAAAAACTTGCCTGGTATTAAAGTAAATTTGAAACAGCAACCATACAAGCAAAAGCTAGATTTAGAAAAGAAATTCCAATACGAATTCTCATTATCTGCATGGAGCCCTGATTATCCGGATCCAATGACTTATATTGATATGTTTGTTACTGGAAGCTCATTTAATGAAATGGATTATTCTAATCCGAAGTATGATGATTTAGTAGCGAAATCAAAAGGAGAGCTATTAAAAGATGATAAAGCACGCTGGAATGCACTTGCGGAAGCTGAAAAAATCTTAATTGGTCAAGACGCAGCAATTTCTCCTACGTACCAACAAAGTACAGCTTATTTAGAGAAGCCGTTTGTAAAAGGCATTGCTAACCATACGTTTGGCGGGGACTTCAGTTATAAATGGGCATATATTACAAAAAAATAGTATAATGAAAGGTGAGTGAATTTTCGCTCATCTTTTATTTGTATAAGGAGGAATTATAGTTGTTAAGGGGAATCAATCATATTTGTTTTTCGGTATCTAATTTAGAAAACTCTATTATGTTTTATGAAAAAGTATTAGAAGGAGAATTATTAGTTAAAGGAAGAAAATTGGCTTATTTTAACATATGTGGAGTATGGATAGCGCTTAATGAAGAGACGCATATTCCGAGAAATGAGATTCATCAATCTTATACGCACATTGCATTTTCTGTTGAACAAGAAGACTTTAAATGTCTAATACAGCGATTAGAAGAAAATGATGTTCATATTTTACAAGGAAGAGAACGTGATGTAAGAGATTGCGAATCTATATACTTTGTTGATCCTGACGGTCATAAATTTGAGTTTCACTCAGGGACACTGCAAGACCGTTTAAATTATTATAGAGATGAGAAACCTCATATGACATTTTATTAGGGAGGGATAGCATTTGCATGCACTTGTAATTGGTGGAACAGGAATGCTAAAGAAAGTTTCTATGTGGCTTTGTGAGAAAGGATTTTATGTTTCTATTATCGGGCGAGATGAAGTGAAATTAGAAAATGTTAAGCGAATGAGTTCTGCACCAGAAAATATTACATGCCTTTCGTTAGATTATCATAATGATGAAGATGTAAAGCTAGCTATTAAAAGTACAATTAAGAAAAATGGCCCAATCACATTAGTTGTTGCATGGGTACACACAAGTGCAAAGCATGCACTATCAAATATTTGTAAAGAACTAGATTTGTCGTCTAAAACATATAGTTTATTTCATATTTTAGGTAGTAAAGCATCACGTATGCCTGCACAAAAAATAGGGAGTACGCGATGTATTTATCATAGAATTATTTTAGGTTTTATTTTAGAAGATACATATGGAAGATGGCTTACTCATGAAGAGATAGCTGATGGAGTTATAAAAGGGATTGAAAGTAAACGAGCGGAGTGGATTGTAGGGAGAGTTGAACCGTGGGAATTACGACCAACATGGTGAGGGGGAGTAAGAAATGAAAACAACTATATATGTAACAAGGCATGGTGAAACAGAGTGGAATGTAGCGAAGCGAATGCAGGGACGGAAAAATTCTGCTTTAACTGAAAATGGTATAGTTCAGGCGAAACAATTAGGGAATCGAATGAAAGATTTACCAATCCATGCGATCTATAGTAGTCCGAGCGAAAGAACACTTCATACGGCAGAGTTAATAAAGGGGGAACGTGATATACCCATTATAGCGGATGAGCATTTCTATGAAATCAACATGGGTATATGGGAAGGACAAACAATCGCGGATATAGAAAAGCAATTTCCAGAAGAAGTACATCTGTTTTGGAATGAGCCACATCTTTTTCAGTCAACATCAGGCGAAAATTTTGAGGCCGTTTATGAAAGAGTAATTGAAGGGATGCAGCTTCTTTTAGAGAAGCATAAAGGACAAAACATATTGATTGTTTCTCATGCGGCAGCAGCAAAATTACTTGTAGGGCATTTCGCGGGAATTGAAATAAAAAATGTGTGGGATGATCCATTTATGCATAGTGCCAGTTTGAGCATAATAGAATTTGAAGAGGGTATTGGTAAAGTGAAACAATTTGCAGATATAAGTCACTTTCAATAAATGTAAAAAAGGCCGCAAAACGGCCTTTTTTGGGTGGTATAAAAACTAGCAGTTACGTTTTTTATACCAGAAGTGATCGAATTTCTTATTTTTGCAAGATGGGAATTTATGTCCGCCTTTGCAATCATTCCATTTGTGTCCGTTATCGTGACAGTCTTTACCATGATCACATGAATCATCGCAAGAGTGACCGTGTCTGTTAGGGAAGAATTCGCATTTTTTACAGAAACTTCGTTTTGTCCAGAAAAATTTCTTTTCAAAGCGTATGCATTTTGTAATGAATGTACAATGTTTTCTGCGAGTACGTTTTGTAACTAATACGCATTCTTTTCTACGCGTTACTTTCGTAACGAACGTCCATTTTTGAACACGTACACGTGTACATTTCGTAACAAATGTCCATTTTTTTACGTGCGTACATTTTGTAACGAACGTACAATGTTTCACTCGAGTACATCTTGTTCTTGGACATTTACCCCCAGTTGTACATTTACATCCAGTTGTACAATGATGATGAGTGAATTTATCATCATCGCATTCAAAAGTACTTGGATCTTGGTGTAAGAAATCCTCCATCCCAGCACTTTTGATTTCTTCAACAGCTTTTCTAATATCACGTTTCATAGAAATCCTCCTTATCATGTATTAAAGTGAAAAGGTATTCTTTTTCCTTAACATGATATGTATGTAGGCATCTTTCTGAACAGGACAAGAGTGTAATTTTATATAAATAGATGATTGCGGATGTATGGACAAGACAAGGCGCATACATTGAATGAAGAGAACTGAGAAGGGATGAGAAAACATGCTGCCTTCATATGATTTTTTTGTTCATCCAATGTACTTAGTGGAATTGAAAAAGGACATTTGGTCAGATAGTCCAGTGCCAGCAAAATTAACTTATGGAAAAAAGAAGTATGATATTGATATCGTATACCGAGGAGCTCATATTCGCGAATTTGAGAAAAAGTCTTATCATGTTATGTTTTATAAGCCTAAAAAATTTCAAGGTGCGAAAGAGTTTCATTTGAATTCGGAGTTTATGGATCCGTCTCTCATACGAAATAAATTATCTTTAGATTTTTTTCATGATATTGGTGTACTTTCGCCAAAATCACAACATGTATTTATAAAAATTAATGGTCAAATTCAAGGTGTGTATTTACAGTTAGAATCGGTTGATGAAAATTTTTTGAAAAATAGAGGATTACCGAGTGGTTCTATTTATTATGCGATAGATGATGATGCGAATTTTTCATTAATGAGTGAACGAGATAAAGATGTTAAGACAGAGCTCTTTGCGGGTTATGAATTTAAATATTCGAATAAAAATAGTGAAGAACAACTGAGTGAATTTGTATTTCAAGCGAATACTTTGACGAGGGAAGCCTATGAAAAAGAAATTGGGAAGTTTCTACATGTAGATAAATATTTACGATGGTTAGCAGGAGTTATTTTTACGCAAAACTTTGATGGTTTCGTTCATAACTATGCACTATATCATAACGATGAAACAAATTTATTTGAAGTTATACCGTGGGATTATGATGCGACTTGGGGGCGAGATGTACAAGGGAGACCACTTAATCATGAATATATTCGCATTCAAGGGTATAATACGTTAAGTGCAAGATTGCTAGACATACCTGTATTTAGAAAGCAGTATCGAAGTATTTTGGAAGAAATATTAGAAAATCAATTCACAGTTTCGTTTATGAGGCCGAAAGTAGAAGGGTTGTGTGAATTGATTCGCCCATATTTACTACAAGATCCATACATGAAAGAAAAATTAGAAACATTTGATCAAGAGGCTGATATGATTTATGAATATATAAATAAAAGAAGAAAGTATATACAAGACCACTTACATGAATTAGATTAAATTTGAAAGAGATTGAAACGTTATCAATCTCTTTTTTTTGTATAATAAAGATGTATCAATAAAAATGAAGTAATATATTTGATAGAGAATGGGGATGCGGATATATGACGATTAAATGGATTGATTGGGTAAAACAAATACAATCTATAGCTCAAGCGGGTTTAACGTATTCTAAGGATGTGCATGATATTGAGCGTTTCCAGCAATTACGAGATATTTCTATTTCAATGATGTCACATTACACGAAAACAGATTGGGAAGTCGTAGAGAAATTATTTGCAAGTGAGACAGGCTATCAAACACCTAAAGTTGATATAAGAGCGGTTGTTTTTCAAAATGAAAAGTTATTATTTGTGAAAGAAAAAAGCGATGGGAAATGGGCATTGCCAGGTGGATGGGCTGATGTCGGTTACACGCCAACCGAAGTTGCAGCAAAAGAAGTTTTCGAAGAGACTGGTTATGAGGTAGATCATTTTAAGTTACTAGCTATATTTGATAAAGAAAAACATCAACCATCTCCATCGGCGACGCATGTATATAAGATTTTCATTGGATGCGAGATTATTGGTGGAGAAAAGAAAACTAGTATTGAAACAGAAGAGGTGGAGTTTTTTGGTGAAAATGAATTGCCTAATTTATCAATTGCTAGAAATACAGAAGACCAAATTAAAGAGATGTTTGCCTACATGAAAGACCCGCAGAAAGAGAAATTAATAGATTAATCCTGCTTGAATTGTACATATTGTTAAAATGAAGATATTGGCAGATTGCAGCCTTTATGTAATAATGGGATGGTATGTGAAGAAAAAAGGAGATAAAAAAGAACATGTTAGCAAACATAATAGATCAGTTATTGCAATTTTTTGCAAGCTTAGGTTACTTTGGAGTAGCTCTTGCTTTAATGATTGAAGTAATCCCGAGTGAAATTGTACTTTCGTATGCTGGCTTTTTAGTAGCGAATGGTAAAATTAGTTTTGTGGGTGCAGTTATCGCCGGAACGATTGGTGGTACTTTAGCGCAAATCTTTTTATACTGGCTTGGATACTACGGAGGGCGTCCGGTTGTAGAGAAATATGGGAAATATCTACTTATTAATAAACATCATTTAGACATAGCGGAAGGTTGGTTTAAGCGTTATGGAGCAGGCGTAATATTTTCTGCGCGCTTTATCCCAGTAGTACGTCATGCGATCTCTATTCCAGCAGGACTAGCTAAGATGCCATTAAAACTATTTACACTTTATACGGTTGTAGCGATCATTCCATGGTCAATTCTATTTATATACTTAGGTGAAAAACTTGGTGGGAATTGGCGACAAATTAAAGAGTATGCATCTGATTACACACATTACATAATTATAGGAGCTGTTCTTTTTATTGCTCTATACTTTGGTTTAAAATATTTCAAAAAGAAAAAAGCAGCGCGTTAAAGTCAATGATTTTTCATTGGCTTTTTTTGTTTGTTTCGGTTCTAAAGAAAAGGAGTTGTCCATAATGTGTAATAATAAAGCGTAGCGGAGGAATGTGATGAAAGGGTCACCGTTTATACGTGGAACGATATTTTTAACGATGGCAACGATGATATCAAAAATGTTAGGGTTTATATATGTTATACCATTTACAGCGATGGTCGGTACGAGTGGTTACGTTCTATACACATATGCATATCGTCCTTATACCATCATGCTCAGTATAGCAACAATGGGATTACCGCTAGCTGTTTCAAAGATGGTATCAAAATATGATCAACTGAATGATTATCATACGGTTAAGAGAGTGTTGAAAAGTGGAATCGTGTTTATGTTTATAATGGGAGTCATTTCGTGTTTTACGTTATATATGCTAGCTCCGCATTTAGCTAAACTTGTCATCGATGGGAATGATCAAACGGGGAATAGTGTAGGAGCGGTTACTACTAATATTCGAATTGTAAGTTTTGCGTTAATACTTGTGCCAGTAATGAGTTTATTAAGGGGCTTCTTTCAAGGATTCCAATCGATGGGGCCTTCTGCATTAAGTGTAGTTGTAGAGCAATTTTTTCGGGTTTTAACCATTTTAATAGGAAGCTTTGTCGTTTTATATGTTTTAAAAGCTTCTGTTTCGCTAGCGGTTGGTATTTCAACGTTCGGTGCATTTATGGGAGCTGTAGGTGGATTAACTGTTTTAAGTGCGTATTATATAAGAAGGAGAAGGCACTTAAAGAAAAAAGAGATGGAAAGTATACCACAAACAACGAAATCTTTTTTCTCATTGTATAAGGAGCTCTTTACATATTCTATTCCTTTTGTTGTGGTGGGCTTAGCAATTCCGTTGTATCAGACGATTGATACATTTACAATTAATAAACTACTTATACAAATAGGGTATATGCAAGGAGAAGCGGAAAAAATTAATGCGATAATTGGTCTTGTTCAAATGGTTGTACTTATCCCGGTATCCGTTGCGACAGCTTTTAGTATGTCTCTCGTACCAGAGATGACGAAAGCTTATACAGCAGGAAATACGAAGCTATTGTACAAACATTTTACGAGAACAAATGTATTAGTAGTAGCAATTACGGTACCGGCGGCAATTGGAATGATGGTGTTAGCCAAACCTGTATATACTCTTTTATTCGGTGCTGGAAATGATCCAGAGATGGGGAGAATCATTTTACAGTATTATGCTCCTGCTTGCATACTATTTTCTCTTTTTACAGTAACGGCTGCTATGCTACAAGGAATCAATCAACAGCAGAAGACGGTGCTAGGACTAGTGATTGGAATTATTGTGAAGATAGTTTTAAATATTGTATTGCTTCCGTATTTCGATTATGTAAGTTTTATCATTTCAACATACGCGGGCTATACGATTTCAGTCGGGTTTAACTTGTGGATGCTTTCTAAATATGTTATAAAGGCAACATAAGCTTTTAAGGCAGAGAGCACTCTGTCTTTTTCTATGTTTATCCCGCTTTAACGGGCAGTGAGACCCTCACCGCACAATTCAGCGAAAGAAAAGAAGTTTGGTTGGGGGCGGATAACCCGTAAAAGCCCGATTTGTAAGGGCTAATAATTAGTGAGGATGAAGCCCCCCACTGATTAAAGTTTCACTTTATAATATTTTTCTTATAAAAACGTTTTCAAAATAATTTTTCTATTGAAATTTAAACGTATGTTTCATATGCTGAGAATGGCGGTTTAAAAACTGTGATTTAAGAGAGGTAGATTCCTACATGTAAAAAGAATCGGGGTGATAGTATGTTAAATATATATTTAACAGACCGAAACGGAAAACTACAAGAGATTGAGGAAATGCAAAAGGGGTGCTGGATTAATGTACTTCATCCAACAGAAGAAGAAATTCAATATCTAGTACAAACTTTAAATGTAGACTTAGATTTCATTAAAGACCCTTTGGATGATGAAGAACGCTCTCGTATTGAAAAGGAAGACAATAATACTTTAATTATCGTGGATATTCCGACAGTTAGACATGATGAAGAAGGAAATTCGATTTATGACACGATTCCAATAGGTATGATTGTGATGCCGGATTGTTTTGTTACAATCTGCTTAGAAGAGAATCCAATTTTTGAACGTTTTATTAATCAACGTATTAAAGAATTTTATACGTTTAAGAAGACGCGCTTTGCACTTCAGCTCTTATATACGATTTCTACTTATTATTTAAGATACTTAAAGCAAATAAATCGAAAAACAATTGATTTAGAGCATCAATTAAATCAGTCAATGAAAAATAAAGAGATTTTCACATTGTTAGGCCTTGAGAAAAGTTTAGTATACTTTACAACGTCATTAAAGGCTAATAAAATTGTAATTCAAAAGTTAATGCGTAATAGTACATTTTTAAAAATGTATGAAGACGATCAAGATTTATTAGAAGATGTATTAATTGAAAATAAACAGGCTATTGAAATGGCGGAAATATATAGTCACATTTTAAGTGGAATGATGAATACTTTTAGCTCCGTTATATCAAATAATTTAAATAGTGTTATGAAACTGTTAACGTCAATTACGATCATTTTATCTTTACCGACGATGGTTTCTAGTTTCTTTGGAATGAACGTAAAGGTTCCGTTTGAAGGGGAAGCCCACGGTTTTGTAATTGTACTCATCATATGTGTAACACTATCTTTCACGTTAGCTTTTGTTTTTTGGAAGAAACGTTACTTTTAACGATAAGAAAGCTGCTCTAGCATAGTTATATAACTACGCTAGAGCAGCTTTTTTGCTATGAAATCTCAAATTTTGAATAGAATATAACTTGTACAATGTAATGTATATAAAGGGTATGTATGCCATATAAACCTTGTTCAATTAATGAAATGGGGTTAAAATTACATATTGTTAATGAAAAGTTGGAGGAAATACATCATGGAATTGTTTCAATTACCGAAAGCATTCCTGCAAATGAATACAATTTTTATCTCCATATTGATCGAAGCACTTCCTTTCGTGCTCATTGGTGTATTTATTTCAGGATTCATTCAAATGTTCGTGACAGAAGATATGGTGGCAAAATGGATGCCGAAGAACCGATTTCTGTCTGTTTTATTAGCTACTTTTTTAGGTATGTTGTTTCCAGGTTGTGAATGTGGAATTGTTCCGATTGTAAGACGATTAATTGGAAAAGGCGTTCCACCATACGCAGGGATTGCATTTATGTTAACTGGACCTATTATTAATCCAGTTGTATTATTTGCTACTTATGTTGCCTTTGGGAGTAGTATGCACATGGTATGGTATCGTTCTATTGTAGCGATTATCGTAGCCATTATCGTTGGAATTATATTATCCTTTATGTTTAAAGAACATCAATTAAGAGATGATCACTTCCCAGAAGTGAATAATAAGCGTCCACTGCGTAAAAAAATGTGGGATGTATGTACACACGCTGTTGAGGAATTCTTCTCAATGGGAAAATATTTAGTACTAGGTGCGTTAATTGCAGCAGCGGTACAAACGTTTGTACAAACTTCAACACTTCTTGCTATTGGACAAGGTCCGTTTTCTTCATCAGCTGTTATGATGGGACTTGCTTATATATTATCACTTTGTTCAGAGGCAGATGCATTTATCGCTTCTTCGTTCCAAAGTACGTTTTCAACAGCTTCACTTGTCGCGTTCCTCGTTTACGGACCGATGGTGGATATTAAAAATATGTTTATGATGCTTGCGACATTTAAAACTAAATTTGTAATTGTTGTTATAGTTACAGTTACTCTTGTTGTTTATGCAAGCTCACTACTCATTTATGCGATGGGGTGGTAGGTTATGTTTCGAGCATATATATTATTAGGTTTTACAATATTAATTGCGCAGCTTCATATTTCCGGTAACATTACGAAGTATATCAATATGAAGTATGCCTATTTATCAACAACAGCAGCAATTATTTTAGGTTTCTTAACGATTATACAAATTATCGTCGTTTTCCAAAAAGAGCACCAAAAGGAAAAAGAGAAAAATGATTGCAGTTGTGACCATAGCCATTGCGGGCATGATCATTCAAAAGATGAGAATACATGGTGGAAAAAAGCATTTTCGTACTCCTTGTTTTGTTTTCCAATTATCTCAGGGTTATTTTTCCCAATTGCGACGTTAGATTCGGATATTGTTAAAGCGAAAGGATTTCACTTTCCTGTTGCACAAGCAGAAAGTAAGGATCCATTTATGACAAGACAATTTCTAAGACCTGATACGAGCATTTATTACGGGAAAGAAGGATACCGTGGTGTAATGGAAAAAGGGAAGAAAGAGTTTGTTACGAAAGACAATATTAATTTGAAAGATGAAGACTTCCTAAAGGGTATGGAAACAATTTATAATTATCCTGGCGAGTTTACTGGGAAAAAATTATCTTTTAAAGGGTTTGTTTTTAGGGATGATTCTTCTAAAAAAGAACAATACTTCTTATTCCGTTTCGGTATTATACATTGCGTAGCAGATTCTGGTGTGTATGGTATGTTAGTGAAAAAGCCAGAAGGCGTAGAGTGGAATAATGATGAATGGATTCAAGTAGAAGGAGAGATAACTACTGAGTTTTATCAGCCGTTTCATGCGAATATTCCTGTATTAGAAGTAACAAAATGGAATAAAGTTGAACAGCCGAAAGAACAATATGTATTTAGAGGAGCCGATTGATAAAATCGGTTCTTTTTTGTGGACTAAAAGTTCTGAATGTTGTTAATATTAAACGTGTAGTTCATTTAGTATAGTGATTATTGAAATATTAGGGATAAATCATTAAAGGGGTGATAACAATGACAGAAGTAAAGGGGAAAACAGCCAATGAGTCAAGGGTGTTCAAAACGAGCCGAGTATTCCCAACAGATTTAAATGATCATAACACGCTATTTGGTGGGAAGATATTAGCGGAGATGGATATGGTTGCTTCTATTTCAGCATCCAGACATTCGAGAAAGGAATGTGTCACAGCATCTATGGACTGGGTCGATTTCTTACATCCTGTTCGTTCTTCAGATTGTGTTAGTTATGAATCTTTCGTAATTTGGACGGGAAGAACTTCGATGGAAGTATTTGTGAAGGTAGTAGCTGAAGATTTAATTTCAGGTGAGAAGCGTATAGCGGCAACGTCATTCGTTACTTTTGTGGCACTTAGTAAGGAAAATAATCCAGTTCCAGTACCGCGTGTTATCCCTGAAACAGAAGAAGAGAAAGAATTACATCGTATTGCTGTGTTACGTGCAGAACAGCGTCATATACGTAAGGCAGAGAGTAAGAAAGTAGCCACATTGTTAACCTTTTGAGATGAATATTTAGCCATTTAAGTTACTATAGCAGTCGGAAATGGTTTTAAAATGAAAAGCGGACACCTAAAAATAGGTGTCCGCTTTTATAGTTTTTTCATCCACATATCATATGACAGTAGCTACTTAGCAGAAGCAAGCAGCACCGACGATGATTAAGAGGATAAATAATACGACTAATAGCGCAAATCCATTACCATGTGCGAAGCCCATTGTTATTTCCTCCTTTTATTTTAAGATACAACATACAATATGCAAATGAGCTATTGTTTGATATGGACATATATCATGCAATGACATATTTTCTTGAATGATAATGTAATAAAAAAGGGAAGATATAGAAATAACAGTAAGTGGAGAAAGGAATTTATCCATGAAGCACTTTTTCGCTATAATCCTTTGTTTAATAGGTGTATTCATTTGGATGAACATCGATGTGGAAATGGGGAAGGAAATGGCTAGTGAATATGAATTAGGACAAGTTCGATTAGGTGAATTTCAATTATATACGAACGGTGAAGAGTTATATAGAAAATTATTTGAGGATATAAACGATGCAGAAAAGTATATATATATCCATTTTTATATTGTAGGAAAAGATGAAATAAGCCAAGAGTTTTTACAGTTATTAGAGAAAAAAGCATCTAGCGGAGTAGAAGTGAAATTGTCAGTCGATCGGATAGGTGGATATAAGCTGAAGAAAAAGGTAATTAGCCGATTAAAGGAAAACGGTGTGAAGTTTACATTTAGTAAAAAACCGAAACTGAAAAATGTGTTCTATTCTTTGCATCAACGGAATCATAGACGTATTGTTACGATAGATGGAAAGGTATCATACGTCGGTGGTTTTAATATCGGAAAGGAGTACCTTGGACAAAATCCAAAGTTTGGGCCATGGCGTGATTATCACGTGCGCATCCATGGTGAGGGTGCAGCGGATATGGAAAGAAAGTTCGCCGAAGATTGGAAAGAAGATACAGGAGAAAAAATGCCTATACATGAAAGTATACCTACATTAGGGAATGTGAAATATCAATATTTATTTTCAAATGGAAAAGGCTTATGGGAAAAGTATGGGGCACTTTTAAAAAAGGCTAAAAAGTCTTTAATTATCGCTACACCATATTTTGTACCAAGTAAAGAAATGGTGAAAGAGTTAAAAGCTGCATTAAATCGTGGTGTTAATGTGAAAATTCTCGTGCCATTTAAAAGTGATGCCATATTGTTAAAACAAGCTGCCTATCCATATTTGAAAGATATGTTACATGCTGGAGCGGAGATTTATCAATATCGAAATGGATTTTTTCATGGGAAAGTAACAATTATTGATGGAGAAAGTGTTGATATTGGGACAGCGAATTTTGATAATAGAAGTTTTTATTTAAATTGTGAGTCTAACTGTATCATATATGATAAAACAGTTGTTGATGAAGTATGGAGTCGATTACAGGTAGACTTTCATAAATCAAAACGATTTTCTGAAGAAGATTTTGAGAAAATTAGTAGATGGGATTGGTTTTTAGCGAGAATAGCGAATGTTTTAGCATCATATTTATAGTATATGGACAAAAGAGAAGGGAGGCGCTTTAATGGACTGTATGAAAGAATTAATGAAATATAGTTATATGCTAATATACAAGGTTGGAGAGTATGCTGGAAAGGTCAGAGACGAAGAATTAAAAAATCTATTACAGCACCATTTACCATATATGTTACAAGCATATAATGAACAAGTAAATTTTCAAGAAGGAGAGAATGTGCAGCATATAACCTGTGAAACAATGGAGTTTGATTTGCATGAAATGGGAAAGGAAACAGTTAGTAAATATACAGGGGATATTCATATTGCAACCAGTTATATTGCGCATTTGAAACGATTAGCTTTAAAGTTTGCTCAAGTTGCAGTGGAAGTTGCTAACCCAGAGTTTCGCTCATTTTTGGAAAATTGTTTCCTGAAAATGAACCGTTACGCTTATAGTGTGTGGCAATATGTTATGAAGAAGGAATATAAGATTACACATCTATATGAAAATGAAAAATTTGCATGAGAAACTAAGGCGAAATGGTATGCGCCTTAGTTTTTTTACGTCCATTGAGAGAAAAAACTAGTTTTATTGTGTATCGATTGGAAATGAAATATATAAATTAAAATTAGGTTTTGTTATCGGAAAATTTACAAAAATTTACCGTATATTTACTGTTTTTCAATCTCTCCTTTAAAAATAGAGAGTAATATGAGGTTGTACATATTCTATCACAAGGAGGAAACGCAAATGAACAAATGGGTTAAATCATTAACTGCTATGGCACTTGCAAGTTCTTTATTAATGGTAGGTTGTAGTAAAGGTGAGGACAAGAAGAAAGAAGACGACACAACAACACAACAAGAGGACAAAAAGGATAAAGAAACAAGCGGAACCGAGAAGTCTACTGATTCTAAAGAAAAGAAATAAAGTAATAATAAAGCTTCCTCTTATATATGAGGAAGTTTTTTTGTTGTAAATTGACTGAGATTATTGAAAAATAGAAAGAGAATGAAAGAGGGGGAAAACAAATGAAAGTATGTATATTGGGAGCAACAGGACGAGTAGGTTCAAACATAATTAATTTAGCATTAAAGGATTCAGCTGAAGTGACTGCATTAGCGCGTGATTTAAATAGAATAGAAATACAACATGAAAGGTTAAGAGTGATAGAAGGGAATGTATTGAACGAAAATGATATAAAGAAAGCGATAGAAGGAAGTGATATAGTAATTAGTGCACTTGGAACGGATCAAAATGGAACATTAGCGAAGAGTATGCCACAAATTATAAAGAAAATGGAAGAAGATGGGGTTCGTAGGATCATAACAATAGGAACAGCTGGTATTTTACAAGCAAGAACAGATCTAAATTTATATCGTTTTCAATCAACGGAATCAAAAAGGAAAACGACAACGGCAGCGGAAGATCATTTGGCTGCATATAAGGTACTAAGTAATAGTAATAATTTATGTTGGACAGTTGTTTGTCCGACACATTTAATAGATGGTGAGGCGACAGAGGTATATCGAACTGAAAAAGATATATTGCCAGAGGGTGGATCAAAAATTACAGTGGGTGATACAGCACACTTTGCATGGGATCTATGTAAGAAAAATATATATGAAAATAGTCGAGTAGGTATTGCATATTAAAAAACCATCCCGAAGTCGGGATGGTTAAAAGATGATATAACACAAGAAGATGATAATCATAATGATTTGGAGAATTGCTTTCGCTACTGTACTGCTTAAAAAACCAACTACAGTAGCGACTCCAACTAGAAAAGCATCTTTTGGCGATTTTTTATGTACTAGTTCTGTTATAAATACTGATAAGAACGGTATGATAATAAGTCCGAATGGTGGGAAGAAGAACGAGCCGACAATGATAGAAATCATTCCGACACGTTCGCCCCATTTAGAACTACCGTATTTTTTTAAGAAATATCCATTTGCAATAAAATCAGCAACGAAAATGAAAAGAGTGAAAATGACTTGAATAATCCAAAAAGAAGTTGTTAATTCGCCTCCATTTATACCGAAATGGTAAATCAAATATCCAGCCCAGACAGCTAGTATGCCAGGGATAATTGGATAAATAAAGGCGAGAAATGAAACAACGAAACAGGCAATGATACAAATTGTTAATAAAACAGTCACTTTATAGCTCCTTTTTAATATCTAGTTTATGTACAGCAACTTTTTTGACTTGATGTCCATCAAGTTCTAATACTTTAAATTGAAAACCAGCATATTCAATGGAATAGCCAGCTTCAATATTTAAGTCAACTGCTTGAGAGAGAAGCCATCCTCCGATTGTATCTAAATCACTATCATCAATATGTAGGCCAAACATATCATTTACTTCAGAAATAAGCACCTTTCCATCTAAAACAGTAAGCTTAGGTGTACGCTTTTCAATCATAGGTGATTCATCAGCATCGAATTCATCTTGAATTTCTCCAATGATTTCTTCAAGAATATCTTCCATCGTTAAAAGTCCGGCAGTACCACCATATTCATCCATAACGATTGCCATCTGAACGCGATTTTTTTGAAGGTGGACTAACGTTTTACGAATTGGAACTGTTTCAAATACAGTTAGAACAGGATGTATATAAGATTCAAGTGGTTTATAAATACCTTTCGTTTGATCATGGAATACTTCTTTCGTATTGATCATCCCAATGATATCATCTTTATCTTTTTCAATGATTGGATAGCGTGTATATTTTTCAGTAGCGACGATATCCATATTTTCTTCTAACGTATTTTCAGTAGACAAGCAAATCATTTCGGTACGAGGAACCATAATTTCTTTCGCAACTCGATCATCAAATTCAAAAATGTTATTTACATATTTATATTCGGTTTGGTTTATTTCACCGCTTTTAAAACTTTCACCTAAAATGAGTCGCAATTCCTCTTCAGAATGAGCAAGTTCACTTTCCTTCGCAGGTTCTAATCCGAGTAGTTTTGTGAAAAATATAGCTGTACTATTGAGTAGCCAAATGAATGGATACATAATTTTATCAAATAAAATAAGCGGTCTTGCAAATTTGAGTGTGATTGCTTCTGCTTTTTGAATTGCGAAAGACTTTGGAACTAATTCACCTAATACAACGTGGAAAAATGTAATAACACTAAAAGCAATAACAAAAGATAAAGTGTTAGCCATTGTTCCAGTAATATTAATTTTTTCAAAGAGCGGTCGTAGTATATGTTCCACAGTCGGTTCACCAAGCCAACCAAGCCCTAAAGAAGTGATTGTAATTCCGAGCTGACAAGCTGATAAATAAACATCTAAATTAGATAGGACGCTTCTTGCAGCTAAAGCTTGTTTATTACCTTCATTTGCAAGTTGGTCAATTCGACTTTTTCGTACTTTTACAACAGCGAATTCTGATGCAACGAAAAAGCCAGAAATAAGAATAAGTACAAAGATGAGAAAAATATTTAATATGTCCAAGCGTGTTCTCCATTCCAAGGTCTGGAATAAAGATGTCACCTCCTGCAATTATGTTATACTTTTATAATAAATCCAAATGAAAAGAATAGTCAAAGGAAAAGGGGAAATATTGGTATGTTTCTGTAATAGTTTTTGAATTTGCTGTTATTTTGTCCGCTATACAAAAGGAATAACCCCCTACTTTTAGATTATAGAGGGTTATTTTAAATTAAGGTTTTGGAACACTTCTCGTTAAAGTGTATGACTGTTGCTTGGAGTAGTTTGTGGTCCATAGTGTTTGAAGGAAAGAAAGTATGCTATATGGGATATAGAGTAGTAATAAGCCGATTGTAACAATTATAGGTGAATTTCCGCCAAATTGAACGATAAATTGTAACAGTCCATTTGCATGAAAAACGCATTCCATAAAAACGAATGAAAGAATAATGGAACCTAAAATTGATTTATGATTTGAAGTAAGCGCTAAAAACAATGTGTCTACAAGAAAAGAATCATGTTTTATTTCATATTCATTTGTGTTTTTTAAGAAAGGAATCCATTTTTTTACTGCTTGCATAACGATAATCATGGAAGTACTACATACGATGATAAATGATGAGTAGTAAGGAAGGTTTATAAATTGTGCGATGTATAGAAGTAGTAATAAGACTGAACATTGTAATACTACAGTGCAAAAAGAGTAAGGTATCCATTTCAATACAGTAGTAAACTTTTTAAACGAGTTAGGTACTTTGAAAAATAAATGGCCGATACCCAAACTTATGAAAAATCCGATCGCAAGGGTAAAAGTAAAACGAACAATCGATATAAAATATATTTCCCATATGTAAGGGAATAATGGTGTTGAATGATTAGAAGTATGTATCATTTGGTTTGCTGAGAAAAAGATAGATTCATGCATCCAATCAACCTTTGGAATTGATATAGAAGAAAGCTGTGCGAAGTTTTGAAAAATGCTAATAAATCCATTTTGATAAGAGTAATTGTGTGTAATAAAAAGAGCTGGAATAGGACTTATGGCAAAAATAACAATAACACCAATTATAAATTTACATATATGTGAGCGTAATAAGGACATATAACCACCTGCTCTTAGAATATTCAGAAAATTCTTATTCTTATTTTAGCTTTTTTTGAAAGAAGTTACAATATATTTTTCATTTAGTAATTCAGAGAGAAGATTTGATAGCAAAAATATACAAGTGAAGGATTCATGAATAAATTATGACAAGAAAATGAATAATTTTCAGAAAAATAAAATAAATCATTTATTTTTTTCTGAAAATATAATATAGTTATGGCACAGAAAGTATTTTAACATAAGGAGGCTTTTTATGAGGATTAAAGGGAATTACGTGCCGAAAAGGGAAGTTTTACTGTGCTCAAGTTCGATTACGATTGGGGAAGCGTTAGAGCATTTAAATAAAACGGGGTATCGTTGTGTACCAGTTTTAGATGAAAAAAAAGAGAAATTTTTAGGGAATATATATAAAGTAGATATTTTAGAATATAAAGGATCACTTGATGAGAGTGTAATACAATTATTAAACGATAAAGAAGGATTTGTGAGAGAAGATTCATCTTTCTTTAAAGTATTTTTTACAATAAAAAAATTGCCTTATTTATCAGTAGTTGATGAAAAAGGGGTTTTCCTTGGAATTTTAACGCATAAAAAAGTTTTTGAGTTATTAGAGGATGCATGGGGCGTTCACTCTAGTAAATACTCTGTCATGATTGGAACGCAAGACTATAATGGAGCAATCCAAAAATTATCGACAGTTTTAAAGAAATACACTGGTATTCAAAGTTTGATGACTTTTGATAATGATGCCTTATTAGTTCGTAGAATTATGTTTACATTAGGAGAAGAGTTTAACGACGGTGAATTAGAGACATTATTGAAAGATTTAGAAGATCACGGATTTAGAGTTGTGTATGTGGAAGAGATGAAAAATCCACGTGAAGTTGAAACGATAGAGTAACATACAAAAGCCATCTAATTATATTGAAGTGACCCCCGAAAGTTAGACAGGTCGTTTCATTAGGCAGCCTCTAGGGTATGAGCCCGGTATTGTACTGGGCTCATACCCTTTAATTTTGCCTTAATTCTTTTATGGTTATAGTATTCTATATACTTTGCTAATTCTTGTTTGAAATGTGTTATACTTTCAAATTCTTTTCGATACAGAAATTCCGATTTCATGATACCGAAGAAATTTTCAATAACGGCATTGTCATAACAGTTTCCTTTGCGAGACATACTTTGAGTTATGCCACAATTCTTAAGAGAATGACGGTATTGTTTCATTTGATAGTGCCAACCTTGATCAGAGTGAATGAGGAGTTTATCCGGATCGGTTACACAATAAAGTGCTTGGTCCAACATCGTTGAAACAAGGGAATAGGTCGGTTTGGGGCCAATTGTATAAGTGATAATTTCACCATTAAATAAATCCAACATTGGTGATAGGTATAACTTCTCCCCAAATAATTTAAACTCCGTAATATCTGTAACCCACTTTTCATTTGGTTTTTCAGCTTGGAAGTTGCGATTTAAAATATTTGGCGCAATTTTCCCAACTGTCCCTTTGTAAGAGCGATATTTTTTCATACGAACCAGACATTTTAACCCTAATTCTTTCATAAGGCGATACACTTTTTTATGAT
>NZ_JBQXON010000016.1:0-81236 GCF_052646455.1 Bacillus cereus group sp. Bce041 | reverse complement strand
TATCTTGGTCACAATTTCGATCCATGTTAGAATACAAAGCAAAATGGTATGGCAAACAAGTCATTGTCGTATCGAAAACATTTGCTTCCAGCCAATTATGTTCTTGTTGTGAATATCAAAATAAAGACGTTAAAAATCTAAACCTACGTGAATGGGACTGTCCTTCTTGTCGTGCAAACCATGATAGGGATATTTCTCTACTATATTTTGAATGACCTGTTCAGATTGCTCTTTTTTAGGGTGTTGTATTGCTATTAAAGCATTTTCTATATAATTGTTTTTTCTTTGCTGGATATCATAAATAAACTGTTTTGTGTTTGAGTTCATTTGCTGTTCCTCCATTTGGGGTATACTTCTATTCTATTATATTCGAATGGGAGATATTAGATTATCCTAAATATACATCTGTCTCGCACATCTCCTCGAATATACAAACTAATCCTTTAATGTAAAGGAAGCTAAGAAAAATTTTTATAAAGAAAAAGCCGATTTCCCTATATATTAAGGGTATCGGCTTTTGTTCATATTCTTTTACTTAATTAATTTCTGACATAAAACTTATAATAATAAAATTACTTTTACTAGCTAGAAAAGGGTTGATACTGTACATTTTAAAATATCAATTAAGCACTAATATTTTGGTTATGCACTGTTTCACCTTTATGGGAAACATAGCTGTGTGCTATCATTCCTAGCATTATTACAAACATGCCACACCAAGATAAAATAGAGGGGAATGAAGAATGTAATAAGATTAGTTCTCCAATAACAGCAAAAAGCACCTCCATAGATTGTGTTGCTTCAACAGTTGCAAGTTTCTGCATATCTCCTTTAACCATATCAGTAGCTTTAAAAAATAAGATAGTTGCAATTACACCAGAGCAAATAGCAACTAAAATTGATTGCATAGTTTGCTCCTTACTAGGTATTCCTGCTGTAAAAAGACCGTACAAGGATAATAAAAACCAAAATGGTAAGCTAGCTAATGTCATTCCAAGGACACGTTGATAAGCATCTAGACGATCTCCACAAACCTCCATCATCTTACGATTGCCGAGTGGGTAAGCAAAAGAAGCTACAATAACAGGGATAATACCTAACATAATATCTTTTACAGCAAGCGATTTTGCTTGTTCCATTTGCATAAGGAAAATACCAAGAAGAATAATTAATGACATACACATACCCTTCATTGGAATTTTTCCTCTTTTCTTAATAATTCCATCTGGTGTTTGATAAGTTTGGATAAAAAGAGGAGCTAACAAAGATCCTGATATAATAGTAACTTGCCATGTCCCCGCAATAATCCATCCTGGTGCATGTGCAGCGGCAAAACATAATGGAGCATAAAATAGACCAAAACCTACAAAACTCCATAAAAACCACGCACTTAAATCCTCTCTCATAACTTGTAATAATACTTTTAATTTTTTTTGACTCATAACAAGAAGTACAAGAAATGGAAGCATGAAAATAAACCTTAATGAAGCACTCCATATCCAGCTACCACCTGATAATTCCATTGCTCGATTTAATATAAATGTGAAAGCAAAAAAGAAAGCAGCACATATACCTAAAAAAATAGGGCGCAAATTTCTCACCTCAATCTGCCTCATAAGTCATTAATTTCTCAAGACTTAACCAGTTTTGTTCTACAAGGTGCGCTGTTACTTCTTTATCTTTATTTTTGCACGCCTCTATAATTTGCTGATGTTGTTCTACTGACTTTAGACCATTTATAGAAGTGAACTGAGAAATTTCGAGACGTTGAATCTTAGATATACTTCGTTCTAACGCACGAATGATTTCAGGATTTCCTGCCACATCTAAAAAAACATTGTGGAATAACTCGTCAGCTTCAATTGCTTTTATAATATCTTTTTTCTCAATAGATAATAGTAAAGCCTTATTACTGAACTCTAATTCTTGAATATCCGACTCTTTTAATAATGGTACTGCTAAACGAGCAGCTAACGAGTGTAAAACTGCTACCACAGTAAATGCGTGTTTTGCCTCCTCAATATTTAATGGTGCAACACGAGTAACTGAACCAGGAATAGATTCAACAAGTCCTTCATCCTCAAGACGCTTCAACGCTTCTCTAACTGGAGTACGGCTAATTCCAAATTCTTCTGCTAATTCTTTGTCATTTAAGCGTTGCTCCGGTTGCAGCTCTAATGTAACGATTGCTTTTTTCAAAGTTAGATATACTTCATCTCTAAATGACATACGTTTAATGGGTTTAATAATATCTTTTTTCATAAAACCAATATATCGGATATTGGTTTTATGGTCAACTCTAATTTTCCAATAAAATATACTCGATTATCAAATTCTAAAAATGACCGTTTAAGGAACCTTCTTAACGTATGAAAAAAACAAGTTCTTTAAAGAAATAAATCCTTAGCCTACGAAATTCGCGTTTTATTGGTGAGACTCTCTAATTAATTTGTTTAATGGATTCGGTCTCGTCTATTTTGGATACTATTTTATGTGAAATGGAGATATTATTTTTATTTCGAATAGATTTCTTGCGAAATATGTATCTAGATCGTATTTTAATTTAAGTGTGATACGATAATTGTATATATGCATTTAGATGGTAAAAGGGGGATGAGTGTTGATGAAAAACCATACAATGGTAAACAGAAAACTTCTTCAGACTAATAAAAAGTGGTCACATCTCCAGCAACAACAAAAAGATCCTATTTCTAATTGGTTACGTAGGGAATACATACAGTTTGTAAGAACGCAACATCGAAACCCTAGAAAATACGAGCATGATGAGATTCTTCATGAAGTGATGAATCAAATACAGGAACGTGAAATTTGGATTCCGTATGGTGAAGTGAAAAAATACTATGTAAGCAAAATAGGAAAATGGTTTAGAAAAATAGAAGATGGATGGGAAATACAAATAGACAACAATGAGCAGCAGCAAGTATTAAAAGAAAAGTAGATACAATTAGGGGGCGTATTTCATGTATAACTTACAAGAAGATATGTATGAACAATTGAAAGAGAAAAAAGGGGAAGTTACTGTGTTTTTAAAGAATGGCGTTCCAGTACGTGGGCAGATCCTTGCAACAGATAAATTTGCCGTCCTAATGATGGTTCATGGTAAGCAACAACTAGCCTATAAGCAAGTAATTTCCACAATTCTTAAGTAATTCTTTTTCCTTTTTTCGAGAGAAGAGGAAAAAACACAAAAAAATAGAAGATTGAGATCAATCTTCTTTAAAAAAGGAACAGATGACAGATTACTACTCCAACTCTTAATCAATTATAAATAAGTACATGTAAATATTCAATCCATTCCAAGTTTTCTCAACATCTTTGTCTTATTTTTAAATTATAATATAAGTAATTCTTTTTATTATTATATGTTTGTTCTTTCCTGTTACAGAATCCTTAAGCTATTAAGGATTCCTTTTCTTGTATCTAAAATCCAAAAATAAAAAGATAAGATTCGGAAATACGATCTTATCTTTAGCACAAGGAGTAAACAAAAGGATAACCATCATATTGTTAGTATAATTTGTTTTTTTGTTAATTTTGAATATTAGAGCTGTAATTAACAAGTATATTTATATTGAGAAATTTATTACAAAATTAGTTACAAATGATTCAAAACTCCAATGTAAACTTTTATTTTATTGAAGCTTATTCCACAAACATACCCGTTTGTTCATTTTTTACTGTTTGAAAGCCATACTCTTTATATTGATTCATTTATTGGAAAAACCGAAAGTTTTAAACTCTCTCTATTACATATTTATTTTTGGAAAAATAGCCTAACTCCAAATACTAATAATACTGTGCCAGTAATACCCTCTATTGTACGGTTCACCTTTTCTTTTCTTAAAAAAGTTCTTAATTGACGTATTAGAGAGATATAAAATAAATACCATATTGCTGTCAAAGTCGTAAATGTGAATCCCAACAAAAGAAATTGGAAGAAATGACTTTGATTACTCACAATAAATTGGGGTAGAAAACTAAGGAAAAATACAGCCGTTTTTGGGTTTAAGATTGCCGTGGTAAATCCTTGTCTAAAACTTTTAACCGTTCCAATATCCTTAGAGTTTATTTCCACTGAACCTGACATATCTTCTTTTTTAGAAAAGGCACTTTTAATTGACTTTACAGCTAAATAAATTAAATAAAATGCCCCAGCATATTTTATTAATGTAAATAGCATAGCAAATTTCATTAAGATAGCAGAGAGTCCTAGTGTAGCCATTATTGTATGAATCATCATTCCAGATACCGTTCCTAAGACGGTCTTTATCCCACCATTTCTACCATGAGAGATAGTGTTTTTTGTAACTAAAGCAAAACCGGGACCAGGCATCATTATAATAAGGAGTGCTGTTAGGATAAATAGCAAATAATTTTCCATGTTCTGGTATTTCCTTTCTGATTTTTAGTTTCGCTTATAGTATAGCTTTTTTTCTTAAAACATTAAATATAAAAAGTGTGATCAGGATAGTATCATAAACTTTCAAGGTGTTGTAATTGATTTATAGAGGGCTTCACTTAAATAATGTTCTTCTGTAAATGAGCGTTTTAATGAAATACCATTTATACGAATAATCAGATTTTTTATAGAATGATAACGCAATTAAATAAATTAAGAGCGTTTTTTAATTACTTTTTCTCGGAACAATCTTAATTTTCTTTTGTTTATTGAGGGTATTAGTATCAACTTGACCAAATATTATCCAAAAACTACATTGATAAAACAGACAGCAAAGCTATGCATACATTTTCTTTAGACAATTAGCTAAATATCATTTAAGCTGTAATTTTATGAAAATATAATAGCTGATTTCAAATATAATTGTAAATAAATGTAAGTATATGACCTGTTTTTACACGTATCTCGGTTATACCCCATATTGATATAAAGGCGTTATCCTTTCCTATGATTTCTCAGAAAGAATACTGCCTTTTTCTTTTTAGGGGGTATTTTGTCTAGTTAGCTTGATAGCGATGTGGTTCTACCCCTTATAAATGTTACAAAAATCTTTCAAATAGCTCTAACTTGCACAATGCTTCCCGTTAATATAATACGCTGATTCTGTGAAAACCGTAAATACAACCTCTACTTCTGGAAGTCCCAAATCCATTATATATGTAGTAATGGCCTTGGCAAATCGATCACGAATTTCCTGTCCACGCTCGAACCATTTCACTTCAATAAGAGGAAACGCTTCTATTTCTTCTCCATTGAATATAAACGTAGAACTTGGTAGTTCCAACGTAAAATTATCCGTACCACACTCACAAATTTCTGCGAGCTCTTCTACTAATGGCTTACTTAAGTGTTTTAATTGTTCAGTAGTAATTCCACGAAACACAACATGCGGCATGTGAATCCCTCCGTTAGATAGCTTTATATTTGCTCACATCATATCACAATTTATTTTGCTACACTAGAATCTATTGATACATTTCAATGACATTCTTAAGAATGATCATATGTTATTGAAGCAATACAAGTATTGTAACTATTTAAAACATATGAGTGCTCGGTAATTGGGTAAATAAAAAATGCCTTATCATTCTCCCTGTAAGGAGGCATGAGGGGGCCTCTATTAGAAAAGGGATGGTGCGCTTATATATTTTAAAAAGAAAAGACACCCTAAAGTGCCTTCCTCCGACTTGATAACCACTTTAATTTTAATAACATTGGATTCCCATCCGAATATTATTTTACCACGTTAAGTAATGTTAGTCATTGAGAAAGTCAAATACGTAGTGTTCATATATAGTGACCCCTAGGATCAAACAAGATTTAATACAGTTTTTTTGTTGATCCAAAAACAAACGATAAACCTAAAACCGCGCTAGAATAGAAATGTATGAAAAAATGCATAGGTCCATAGAACGAAAAAAGGAGGTTTCCTTGAGAGAGTAGGGTTCCTCTTTTTCCTTGCTACTTATAATGAGACGTTATATCAACCTAACATGTATAGGATATACACTGTTCCTTATTCAACTAAATGGCAGGTTAGTTGAATTGTATTTTGGTCAATATGGGAATTTTCGGATGCCCTCTAGAATATAAAAAATATAGATTGTATTATAGGGGGTATATAATGAAACAAAACATTTATGATAATCCGTTTTTCTTTAAAAAGTATAAGTCATTACGTGAAGCTGGATTTACCTTTAATGATTTTGTTGAACAGCCAGCAATTAAATCTATAATTGCTAATCTTACAGATAAGTCTGTATTAGATTTGGGATGTGGAACTGGTCACTTTTCTATGTACTGTGTAGAAAATGGTGCCTCGAAAGTTATGGGAGTGGACATCTCAAGAAATATGATTGAACAAGCTGAAATGTATAACAAAAATGAAAAAATAGATTATATGTGTGTACCAATAGAAGAACTTAATTTGCCAAATCAAAAATTCGACTTAATAACAAGTTCTTTAGTTATACATTACATAGAAGATTACTCACATCTAATTAAGAAAATAAGTGGTCTGTTAAAAAATGATGGTGAATTTATCTTTTCAACAGAACATCCAATAGTAACAGCTCGAAAGGAAATGAATAATTGGTTTAAGGATAATAATGGAAATAGATTACATTGGGCATTAGATAATTACCAAGAAGAAGGAAAAAGGGAGGAACATTGGTGGATAGATGGTGTTGTTAAATATCATAGAACAATTTCAACATTAATTAATACTCTAATAGACAACGATCTTGTAATAGAGAAAATTATTGAGCCAGAGTCAACTCCAACAGGATTAGAAAAAATGCCAGAATTAATAAATGAAAAACGGAGACCATCTTCTATTATCATTAAATCAAGAAAATATTAAGGTTGAACCCCCGTTGATTAACTACTGGCTTTATTTTAAAAAAAAGAGTAAAATTTTTTTCTAATTTTAAAAATAAGATTGTGAAGAAATACACTTAAACTAACGGGTGCTTTAAGTGAGCAAGAAATTAAAAACTTTTAACTTCAGCTTTCGAAAATTATGTAAATAAGTTGTCCATATGGACAGGTTATTGTGTTTTTAGCTTAGCGTGGGTTTTTTTCGAAATGCTGGCGGTGCCCCATCGTCATCAAGCTAAAATTTTATAGTACCCTCAGAACAAGATTTTTTTCTAATTTGTAACTGAAAAAGATAACAGGATAATATACTAATCATTTAATGGGAAGGGGATGTGATTGAGGTGAATAATGCATATAATGAAAAGACGCATACATCGATTAAACAATTATTAAAAAAGTTTTCACCAAAAGCTCCTGGCTTTGCATATATTGCTAGTTTTGATAGCGGAGTAACTTATAAAGGTACGGTTGGCTTAGCTACTATAGAGGGAAATATACCTATAACTACTAAAAATATTTTTAATATTGCCTCGGTTTCTAAACAATTTACTGCGTTTTCTATATTACTCTTAGAACAAGAGGGAAAATTGAGTTTAGATGATTCAATTGTAAGGTTCGTTCCTTCTATAGGAGCATATGCTGAACCTGTAACATTGAGACACCTAATTCATCACACTGGTGGACTAGTTGATTATATGGAATTGGCTGTATCAGCAAATATTAAATTTACAGATACATTAACTGTGGAAGAATCGTTAGAGCACCTTAAAAATCATCAAATTGCAAGGTTCCCAGCTGGCACAAAATTTGAGTATAGCAATACAGGATATTTTTTATTATCACAAGTGGTAGAGAAGGTAAGTGGCAAGTCTCTACGTCAATTTACAAAGGAGCGTATTTTTGATCCTTTACATATGAGAGACACAACAATTGTAGATTGCTACCCAACAACTATACCAATTATTAGTGGGTATTCGAAGAATGAGCAAGGAAAATATAAAATCTATGAAAGCCCTTGGGAACATACAGGTGATGGGGCAGTTCATACAAATGTTGAAGATCTTGTAAGATGGGGAGAAAATTTAACTACAGGCACCGTTGGTGGAAAAGAACTTGTTAAAAGAATGAGCGAAATAGGTCCGAAAATTTCTCCAACTGGGGAGACGATTATTGACAATGAAGATTATGCTTTTGGGCTAAGGCTTGCAGAAGGTTTTAACTGTCGATACTTGGAACATTCAGGTAGCTGGGCAGGTTATCGTTCACACTTCATGCGGTTTCCAAAAGAATATTTGACTGTTGTAGTACTAAGTAACTATGATGGATTTGACTCTAAAAAATGTGCTAATGAAATAGCAGAAATTGTTTTAGAAAAGTAAAAAATAGGGCGTAGAAGACAGTATCTAGATTTGGTTAACCTCACGTTGTTTTAGGTGTAATTGATTTTGAGAACGGAAGGCAAGCATATATTTATGCCTGCCTTTTTTCGTATTAAAACGAACATAAATATTAATATTAATATTTATACAGTTAAAAAAATAATTAGAAATTTTTTAAATATAGATTAATTAATGAGGTCGAATTTTAAAATTTTTAAATTGATATATAAAAATTATATATTATGATTATCAAACTCAATTTTATTAAAAATTGAAATGTTAATTAATATTCCTATTGCTATTAAATTGACCATTAAAGAACTTCCACCAAAACTTACAAATGGAAATGGGGTACCTGTAAGAGGAAATAGTCCTGTAATACCACCTAAATTTACAACAGATTGCATACCGATCATACATCCTATACCAATTGCTATAAAACTGCCAAATGGATCTACACATAATTGTGCAATTTTTAAGGAGCGAAGTACTATAGTCAAAACTCCAGCCAATATAATAAATACACCAATAAATCCTAGTTCTTCAGAAACTATTGCCATTATAAAATCTGTATGTGGTTCCGGAAGATAACCTGTTTTTTGTATGCTATTTCCAAATCCACGACCAGTGATTCCTCCGGAGCCAATGGCAATAAAAGAATTTACAAGCTGGTATCCATTTCCTTGCGCATCAAGAAATGGATTGAAAATCGTAGTAATACGTTTCTTTTGAACTTCTGACAAACTATTTTGAATCAAGAAATATAAAATAGGTAACCACAAAATAGAACTGATGATAATTCTTTTGATTAGTAGATTTATATTTATTCCTGAGCAAAGAAATATGCTAAAACCTATACCTAATATTAAAAGTGCAGATCCTAAATTTGGTTGTTTAAAGATAAGAAAAAAAATTGTAGCTAAAAAGAATAAAAGTTTTCCGATACCTCTCCAGTTATTTTTAGCTTGTTTTTGTCTTAATGCAAAAAAGCGGGCTGTTACAAGTATTGTTCCTAATTTAAGAAATTCAGCTGGCTGTATTCCAAAGATCCATGATTGGGCATTATTTACCACTTTTCCTTTCCATAAAACCATAATCAATAAAAAAATCCCTCCAACCATAATACAGATTGAGACTATTCGTTTTTTCCATATTTCATATGGGAGTAAAGCACAAACTATTAACCCAATTGTTCCTAAAAGTAGCTTTGTTAATTGAGAATCAACAAAATGTCTACTGTTATAACCGTAATGTTGAACAGCAACAATGGAGCTTGCACTATACATCATGATAATACCTAAAGTACATGTTATGAATAGAGGAAGGAGCAATAGATAATCGAGTTTTAATATTTTTTTCATTTTAATATCCTCCTGATTTAAAACAATACATAATATTACATTTGCTAATGAATAGAATATTGTTCTCGTCAATTACTAAATATGACTTTTGTTTAGAAAGATTCTATCACTTACTCCCTGTTTTTTACGCAAAAATCCCCCTAGTATGTAACTAGAGGGATTCAAAATGGCATGACTAAATAAGGCTTTTCTCCCCCTAGTAGAGCTTTGGCACTATACAACGTAAAGTAATGAAAATTCATTACTTAGCTATCTTAAGAAGAGCCTTAATCCGACAATTCCTGTTCTACCCATTGGCGTCTTTCGACATTTTTGGGCAATAGCCTGTGTTTGCATAGGAGCCTCACCTAACAGGTTAAGCAACATAAATTTTATGTATTTGTTTCGTGTAGCAAGCATAAATATATTTTTTTTGCTTGTCAAGCAACCGTATTTCTAATTTTATCTGTTTTATTGCTTTATAGTCCTTTGAGAAATGATATGAGAAAATGTATGTAATCATTCTGTATAAGTACATATTTTTGACTTTAGTGTATAGTTTGATTAAGTAGTTTAACCATATAAATTTGATAAACCGTAAAGAAGATTTTAATCATAAAAGAAGATTTGTTAAGAATATTCTTTTGATATACAGAATGACTAATTATTCATCCTCTGTTATAAAGTTGGAATTTGATTGAAAACAATAAGTTTCATATGTTTCATAACGTTTCTTCGAATTAAATCTATTTAAATTCTATGTTTTTTAAGGAGAATTTTAAATTTATAATAAAATATAATTTCATTTTCTATAAAAGATTTTTTATGAATGGATTTGAAAGTCAGTTGACAAATATTAAATTCTGGTTTAAATTTTGAAGTAATTCAATAAACTTTGTTAGGTGAGGCTCCTGTATAGAGAAACGCTGCTGCCCAAAAATGTCGAGAGACGCCAATGGGTCAACAGGAACGGTCGGATTAAGGCCCTTCTTAATGTAGCTGGTTATAAAAACCTATGCTATACAGTGCTAAAACTCAACGAGGGAGTGGTATACGATTTGATAGAAAGGCACCTCTGAGATTTTGGCAGAGCTGTCTTAATAATCATTTATTTGTATTGTAAAAAACCTTTACTCCTTTTTGAGTAAAGGTTTTTCTGTTTAATGTTATTTGTTTTATCTTGTCTATATTCAAAAAGGAGGTAATTCTAAATAATGAATTGATTGCAATGTAACTATTATTGCTCTAATAAAAAATTTAAGACAGATAAAATAAAACAAAACCACTCATGAAACTCTAGAGTCTCCCTTAGCAATATGAGGAGGAGTTAACATGAAGAAATTATTAAATGAATTACTTGTAACCAAAAATAATTTGGATGCAGAGAAAATTTTACGTCATCCGTCGTATGATATTGCGCAAGAAGTAAAACAGTTTTCAATTGAAGATCAAATCATATTGCTAAATACGATTCCTGTATTAAAAAGCTCTAAAATTCTTCAATATATGAGTGCAGAAGAAAAATATAATATCTTAATTCACTTATCTGAAAACAAAGCTAAAAAGTTACTAAATTTACAACCGATTGATGAATTAGTAGATTTACTGCTAGCGGTTCATCCGGAAAAACAGGCTAAATTAATGGCGTATTTAGATAAAATCACAAAACATAACGTAAAAAAATTGATGATTTTCAAACCTGAAACGGCAGGAAGTCTTGTCACAAGTGATTTTGTTGCAGTTAGAGGAAATTGGTCAGTAAAAATGACATTGAAGTATATTAGGGAACATTCTGAAAATGTAGAATCAATATCTTATAGTTATGTTCTTGATAGTCATGGTTATCTTGAGGGGATCGTTTCCATACATGAGTTATTATTAGCAGCAGATGACGAGATATTATCTACTATCATGATTCAAGAGGTAATTTCAGTACAAGCTGAAGTTGACCAGCAAGAAGTTGTAAAAAAGCTTCTGAATTATAATTTAGCAGCAATACCTGTAATAACAGCAAATAATAAAATGATTGGTATTATAACATTTGATGACGTAATGAATGTTATGGAAGCAGAAGCTACAGAAGATATTCAAAAGTTAGGCGGAAGTGAACCATTGAATCAATCTTACTTTGAAGCTAGCACTTGGAGTATTTTCTTAAAACGTCTACCATGGTTATTACTTCTTTTTGTTGCTGAAGCATATACAGGGACAGTATTAAAGTATTTTGAAGACGAAATTGAAACTGTAGTTGCTCTTGCTTTCTTTGTTCCGTTATTAGTAGGTACTGGTGGGAATACAGGAACACAGGTTGTAGCAACAATTACTCGTGCAATCGGTATTGGAGAGGTCAAATTTAAAGACATTTTCCGTGTAATGAAAAAGGAATTTGCAATAGGGATGCTTCTTGGACTTGCACTTGGAATAGCTGGGCTCACTCGTGCTTATATGTTAGGAGTTGGAACAGATGTTGCACAAGTTGTAGCAATTACTTTATTATTTATTGTTATTTGGGCCTCTCTTGTAGCAGCTGTTTTACCTTTAATTCTAAGAAAATTAAAACTAGATCCTGCAGTTGTTTCAGGTCCATTTATTACAACATTTGTTGACGGAACAGGATTAGTAATTTATTTCATGGTTGCAAAAACGTTATTAAATTTATAAATATACACTAAAAAAACGAAATTCGGAATAAGTATTTTGCCTAAATTGCTAAAGTATAGTGGGGAATTCAGACATAAGGAAATCAAACACTTTTGTATTTAGATAAATAATATTTTAATGGATTTATTGAATGTAATGAATGCTGGAGGATAAAACTATGAAACATCTCAGCAAAATCTTCAAACGAATTTTGCTTCTATTGTCTATTTTCATGCTTATTGGCATAGGCATATTATTTGGTACTAGCTATGGCCGAGAGCTTCGCATAACAATGGCTGGGAGTATACTAACTTCTCAGCATCCGCAATATGCGAAATATACATTCCTATCCCAAAAGGAACTAGATAAATTGCAAGATAGAATTAATCATCCGAAATGGTCAAATAGTGATGAGCATATTTATAAAAAAATAGCAGGAAAAAGGTTAGAAGAATTTAAAAATCAGCCATTAGAAATTGATGTAGAAACGATTAAAAGTAACAAAGATAGTCGCTTTCTTTTTGAAGGAAAATTAGTTACTATCAGCAATCCCTTCAATGTTAAACTTGTTAGCCATCAAGGAACACAGGGCGCTAACAGAGGAGAAAAAATTAGCGTAATGGCAAAGCGTAATCATGCACTTGTTGCTGTGAATGCAAGTGGATTTGCAGATGAAACAGGAAGGGGTGGAGGAAATGTTGCTACTGGAATTGTAATAGAAAATGGGAAAGTTATTGATACGAATATGGATAGAAATACCCCTACAATTATTACAGGCTTAACAAAGTTTGGACAAATGATAACAGGAAATTATTCTACACAACAACTTTTGGATAAACAAGTCGTTTCAGCAGCAGGATTTATGCCACAGTTAATTGTAAATGGAGAAAAAATGATTACAGAAGGAGACGGTGGTTGGGGTTCTGCTCCGCGAAGTATTATGGCTCAAAAAGAAGATGGTACAATTATGTTTCTAGTCATTGACGGTAGACAGACGCATAGTATAGGGGCTACGTTAAAAGAGTGTCAAGATATTCTATATGAAAAAGGTGCTATAAATGCAATGGCTATGGATGGTGGTTCTTCTGCTACTCTATATTTAGGAGGAAAGGTTATAAATTCACCTTCTACATTATCACATGAAGATCGTTATTTACCTAATGCTTGGGTGGTAACAGCAAATCCGAAACAGAAAATAAGGATGACAATAGATGGGAAAAAAATAGATGCTAAAATACCAGATGAATTTGATATAAATATTTCAACTGATTTATAAATTTCTAAGAAAATGAAGGTTTAATTAAAGTTTAAAGACTAACATCCAAAGAGGTTTTAAATTAATAATTTTACCATTTAATATATATTAATGAAGTGCTTATAGAAACACTCAATCATATGGAAATTCTTTTAATTGAGTAGTATTTGCTACAGCTATATGAAATGGACAACCTGTACAACGAATTGTTGTAATCAGATGAGTAAAAATTAATACGCAGAATAAAGTAGTGGTCATACCTGAAAATCATTTGATAAATAATGAAGAAGATGTCGGTTTATATTTAAGCCTAGTATAATTAAAAATGAAGCATATTACGAAAGAAATGGGATTTAAAAAAGGCTTAGAAGAAATCAAAGGTGAAAAATTGAGAGATTAGCTTATAGTATATAGAAATCGCTTAACAAAACCGTTTGAAAACAGTTAAATTCTTTTTAAACGACTTAACAACTTAAAATAGACTTTTAAGTTGTTTTGCATGTTTTTATATTGTTGTGGTATTTAAAGGTCGATACAAACGAATCTGAGAGACTTTTTTTCGGGGTAACTAGATAAAATAAAGAATTTAATATAAAAAGCGGTGCTAATTTATAAATATAGTGGGATGAAAATATTATTTCAGATGAATATGAAAGAAGAGAGGAATGATAGAAATATAAATTGTTTAATCAAATTCTCTAATAAAAAAACATTAAATAACTAGCTATATGATAGATGGTATTATTATTTTAAGAAGACGGTTTCAAAAGAACCGTCTTCTTTTTGTTTCTTTATAAAAAGATACAGATTAATTAATGCCCATTTTTATGTTTTATAAATGTAATAGATTTATTTTAAACAGCCTTTTTAGTAGTAGCTATTTTAAAGGTATTACTTCGCATGCTATAAAATTGTAGGCCTAATGAAATAATCATAGAAATTATCGCAAAGTAGATTAGAGCCATAGTCCCCATTCCAAGAGAAATTACTACTCCACCTAATGTGGCACCTACGGAACTTCCTAGATAGTTTATCGAACTATTGAGGGCCACAGCTGCACTTCCGTGCTTAGGTTGATAGGATAATAAAATATGTTGCTGTGGTGCTCCTGATGCCCATCCCATTGCTCCCCATATGAAAAATGGTAAGTATTTTATAATTGTTAGATTAATCATTATAGGAATACATACAACTGAGACAGTTAAAATAATTAAAATAAGAGCCATTAAAGTTTTTGGTTTTTTGAAGTAATCAATTAAATATCCAATTGTTATACTTCCAAATAATCCACCCAATCCCCAAGCCCATAAATAAATTGTTAAATCACTTGTGCTATCAAGATCTTGTAATAATGGAGATAGATAGGTATATAAACCTAAACTTGAAATACTTGCAAAGAATGTTATTAAAACAGTGATAGTAACTCTTTTATCTAAAAACATTGCAAGTCTTTCTTTCATAGCAGGTGGTGCAGTGACTGGAACATGTGGTAGAAACTTAAGAATACTAATAGCAGCAATTAAACTAAGTATTACCACAAACCACATTGCTGATTGCCAATCAAACTTGTCTGCGATATAAAGACCTATCGGAACACCTAATACAGTTCCCATACTCATGCCACCGATTGTTAAGCCAAGTGCGCGTCCTTTCTTTTCTACAGGTACTAACATAGTTGAGCCTGCAACAGCTAAAGGAGAAAATAATCCAGCACCAACACCAGCAATCGCCCTTGATATTAAGAATATCGAAAAGTTTGGAGATACTGCGGTTAATGCATTTGCAAGTCCAAATACAATTATTGAAGTCAATAGAACTTTTTTTATAGGTTTACCTGCTAAGAGAGAGGCAAACAGTGGAGCGGATATTGCATAGCATAATGTAAATATACTTACAGCTTGCCCAACTTGGGATGCACTTTTTTGATAGGTATCACTAATTCCAGGAACCAGTCCAGCAATAATATAAGCATCGAATCCCAAGGCAAACATACCAATAGCTAAAAAGATAACTTTTTTCATAGTTCTGCCACCTTTACATTGTCAAGATTATAATAAATTATCAATCTTATACACTCTAGTTGCTAGTTTTATACAGATAGAGAATGATTATTGAATCGATATATAACTCTATAATGATGTTACTTACAATTATAATAATTGAGTTATATATAATTATTGAATAATGCCATAGTAATTAAAAAATCTGCAGATTAAATTAAGGTAAAATAACATTTGATAATCATTACTCGTCTAGCTTAAGTAGGTTAATATTAGTATACTTAATGAATGGGATTAAATAAAATGAATAATATTAATGCAAGGGATGAAAAAAACTCATGAGTATTATTAAGTATGAAATTTTTGAATCAGTTATTACAACGGGGAGTTTTACAAAGGCTGCCGAAAAATTAAACATGACGCAATCTGCAGTAAGCCATGCAATTTCTAGCTTAGAAAAGGAATTAGGAACGTCTTTATTCCTGAGAACTGGTCGGACGATTACTTTAACTCCTCAAGGCACTAAAGCTTATGAGTATATTGGTCAGATATTAAATATAAACCGTAAATTAATAGAGACAAATTTTAATGATCAATTATTGCCTAAAACACTGAGGATTGGAGCCTTTACAAGTGTAAAAAAACATATATTACCTCCAATTATGAAAGAATTTAATAAATTGTATCCGTTTATTGAAATTATAATATTTGAGGGGACTTATGATGAAATACAAGAATGGGTTATTAATAAAGTAATTGACCTGGGATTTACAATTAACGGGGAATTCGGATGTGAATCCGTCCCATTTTGGGAAGACGAGTTAGTTATAGCAACACCAAATAACTTAAAGTTAATTCCTGACGATTGCTCTTTAAAGGATTTCTTTGATCAAAATAATATTATTATGCCAGCAGCGCCATACAGAAATCAAGTTGAGAAATTTTTTAATCAGCACAGTATAGAGCCAAAGGTGCATTCGTATATAAGTGACTGCAATACAATTGTGAAAATGATTGATCTAGGAATAGGTATTTCTATAGGACCAAAGCTTTTCTTAAAATCATTTGATAATATAAAGATATATGAATTGCCGGATAGACATTATAGAAATATATACATATCTTATAAACATGCTACAGAATTAACACATGCAGAAGGACATTATGTTCAGGAATTTATAAAAATAGCAAGGAACTTATTTTAAGTTCCTTGCTATTTTTTATCCTAATCGTCCAAATCCACTATTTTCGTTGAGCAAAACTCTTTTCTCAGAACTGTTATATTTAACTCTATAAAAGCTCGATTTCTTAGAATCAATTTCATTAAGTAATTCCTGTAAGCGAACTGCATCTTTTAGATTTGGAAAACCAAAAGAAGGTTCTTTTTCCAGCATAACAAAATCAGTAACATCTTTGACTACATTTATAATTCGCTCTATTTTTCTATCCCCATTATATTCGTGTTCAAGGGAATTAAAGTATAACAGTTCTTCAGATTGTGTGCTAGTTTCTGTCCAAATTTTTACTGAATCTTCATACCAGTTTGGTGTGTCATAAGAGAGTTGTGCAAAAATTAATTGATTATTAACATCCTGAAAAACAAAATCTAATTCTCTTCTTCTGAATAAGTTTACAAAACTACTATATCCTGTCACTACAGCACCATTTATTTCACCCATAACAGAAACGCTATCTGAAATTTCATCTCCAGAAATTGAATAATCAGACTTCACTCCTTGAATATGTCTTAATTGTAATGGTGAATTACCGTTGATCCATTGAACAAGATCTATAGAGTGTATAATTTCACTGATAACTCCTGTTGTAGGTCGATAATCATTAATTCTATTTTTTTCCCATAAGAAGTTGGCACGTACTAATTTTAAATTATTATCATTTACATATGCTTTTAATAATCGAGCGGCTTGTGAATATCTTGCAACCATATTTAAACAAAAGCCCGATGTGTATTTTAATAGTTTCTCTGCATTTTCTAACTTGAAATTTGGATCAACAAAAGGCTTTTCACATATTACAAATCCATTGAAATTTTGAATTGAAAATAATACTTCTCCATGATTTTCGTCGTTAACGGATATTACTAAAATATCTGGCTTAAATACTTCCAAGGCAGATTCAATAGTCGGATAATACACTAAATCAATATCTTTTTGAGATCTTGAAGTATAAGCAATATCAATATCATTATTGTAGAGAGGTGAGATGTTCTGGAAAGCTTCTAAAAACATTTGACCTGAAAAACCCATTCCAATAATTAAAACTTTCATTTTGGTACGCTCCTATTCTATTGTTTTAAATAATAACTGTTCCCCAGTTTGGAGATAGCCTCTTTTTCTATTGAACTCTTCGGCCATTTTACTAGATTGGACAACAATTTTTTGAACATTATTTTCTTTAAACCAATTATGAAATGCATCCATCATTGCTTCTGCAATTCCTAGACCACGTCTATCTTTGCTTACTACAAGAGATTGTCCCCAGCCAACTCGTCCGTTAAGTGCACCTACCATAGGAGCGCGTGAATCAATTATTCCAATAACACATGAACATATTTTTGCATCTTCATCATATTGACCAACCTGAATCAGTACATTCTCATTTGAAATATTTTCTTTAATCCAAACGCGATAAGCATTTTGCCAGGCCAAATTATCTTCTTCACTTTTTGCTGCATAATGTGTGTCACCACCAGATAATAAAATCTTTCTTAATTCTACTAATTCTTCAGTGTCTTGAATGGTAGCTTTACGAATCAATAATTTTTCTTGCATAATCAAAATTCCTCCTAAAGTTCATTGTGTGATGGATCTGTATTTTTAGGGGATAAAATAACCAGACTAAAGATATCAAATTTATCCTTTAATTAAAATATAATGATATATTATTTTAATAATCATAAACTTAATTTGAGAAAGTATAGTTGATCTTTAACTATTAATTTTAATAACCTAAAAATACCTTTTTTGTAAAATTAGTTTTCACGAGCCAAATATTATCACGACTTAAATATTATATCAATATTAATTTTCTAACTCTTTAGAAATAAATTAAAAAAATAAAAAATCTATTTTCTTGTTAAATAAGTGGCTAAAAACACTCTATTTATAAGCTTTTCACTATTTTTAAACGAACTACAGCTTAAAATTTAATATAAATATATATATATATAGGAAGAGTAAAAATATAATTTACCGAAAAAATTTTATTTTTAAAATTTTTGTTTGTTTTTTGTTTGTATTATGCCTATAATGAGAGAGCACCACAAATTTATTAACATTTTTTTACATTACCCCCTTTAAATTGATAGTTAGAGAACTTATAATTGGAGGCACTATATGTATACAAAAATATTAAATGAAAAACTAGTAGAACTGAAAAAAAGTGGGCAATATCGTGAGTTTGTTACATTAAATCGAATTCGTGGGCAATATCCTTTAGCTAAATTAAATGGATCAGAAGATAGTCAGCCTGTAGTTGTTTGGTGCAGTAATGATTACTTAGGAATGTCACAACATCCAGTTGTTGTTGAAGCCATGCATAACGCAATCAATTTATATGGTGCGGGATCAGGTGGTTCTAGAAATATTGGTGGTACACATTACCAATATGAGGAATTGGAGTCATCATTAGCTGAATGGCATGGTAAAGAATCTGCACTTGTATTCCCGACAGGATATGGATCAAATGATGCAACACTTCAGTGTTTACTACGTTTATTTGAAGATTGTATTGTTTTTTCCGATGAACTTAATCATGCATCTATAATTAATGGGATACGTAGTACGAAGGTAGAGCGTACAATATTTAAACATAATGATACAGAACATTTAGAGCAATTACTTGCATCACAACCATATAGCCGACCAAAAGTAATTGTTTTTGAGTCAGTTTATTCTATGGATGGTGACATTGCACCAATTGAAGAAATTGTTAAACTTGCTAAGAAGTATAACGCTTTAACATTCCTTGATGAAGTTCATGCAATTGGTATGTATGGACCTAGAGGAGCAGGGATAGCTGCTGATCTAGGTATTGCATCTTCAGTTGATATTATTCAAGGAACTATGGCTAAGGGAATTGGTGTTATCGGAGGCTATATTACGGGTTCGGGACCAATGATTGATGCAATCCGATCTTTTGCCTCAGGTTTTATATTTACGACTTCACTACCACCAGCTATAGTAGCGGCATGTTATACAAGTGTTGAGCACTTAAAGGTTTCTAACGTAGAAAGAGATGGTTTACATAAAAAAACGGAAATGTTAAGAAATTCTTTTGAAAGAGCGGGAATTCCAATTATGAATTCAAGCGAGACACATATATTACCAGTTTTAATTGGTGATGCAACAAAGTGTAAAGCTGCTGCACGTCAGTTACTTGAGAAACATAATGTTTATTTACAACCAATTAATTCACCAACTGTACCAATTGGGACTGAGAGATTTAGGGTAAACATTACTCCAAATCACACTGAAGAACAAATAATTCAATTAACAAGTGCATTGACTGAGGTATTTATTGCATTCGATATACCTTTCTCGAAGGAAGAACAATTAATAATATAATATCTGTATATAAAATTATTTTGATTATAAATCAAATGATATTTTAAGTGAGGGGGGAGTTAATTATGGAGAGTTATCCTATGTTCGATCTTGTAAAAAATAATAATTTATCACCTGAAATTTTAGGAACTGAAATGGGTAAGTTAGTTAGAGAGTTATTTATTTTAAGACCAGAACAAGTGAATATTTCAGTCTATGGAAGCTTTAAACACGTTACAAATAAATATGAATTGCAAATAGCGTTTTTGAAAGGGATATTTAATCTTACAGAAAAAAGTATGTTAGAACAAGATCCTTTTAGGATTTGTAATAGCACTGGAATTAAATTTGTAGAAGAATTTGCAAAAACACCTTATTCTTATACTGCAAAAATTTCTTTATTTAATGAAAAAGAAAGTATAGAAGTTGTTACATATAAAAATGATATAGGAAAAATACTTATTTCAGAAATTAATGGGTTTCATTTTAACATATCAGAAAATAATCCAACTATTTTAGTGAGGAATAAAAATAGTTGTAAATTTCTCGCTTTTATAACATCCTTATGCAGTGATTATGAAATTAATATTATAAAAATTCAAAGTTCTTCTCAAAAGATAAATAATATTATGGTCATTGAATTAGATAAGTTACCATCGTTTAAAGTAATTGAGAGGATTAATAATAATCCTTATGTATATAAGACTATAATTATAAATTGAACTTACTTACAAAATATAACTTAAATAACTAATAAGCTATCCTTCCTATGATTCTAATGAAGAAATTCAATTCCATAGTGATGGTACAGAAAGTGAAAATGGAAAAATTATTTTTTATCTATGGAATTTTAGAGAGGGTAGAACAAGTACAGAAGCCAATCCTAGCTATGGATATGGAGAAAAAAGAACATATAATGTAGAACGAACAGTTAAAGATAGTAGAGGAAAAGAAAGTAAAGAACAAATAAAAGTTAATGTAAAAAAGACTCGCAAACAGGTGGATTGCTTGAAGAAGAGAAGATACTCAGGTTTAATAAGCTTGGAAAAGGAAATATGATTAGTCCTAATCAAACAGATGTTTAAACGTTTGATGTTACAGTTCCAAAAGAAGTAGATATCTCCGTGGTAAATAAAATATTGGAATGACATGGGTGTTTTATCATGAATAAAACATACAAAATTACTTAGCTTGTGGTGAATATGAAGGAAATACTATAAAGGGAAATATCATTTGAATGTGTATAAATTTGATGGTAAAAATGGTGGATATTAATTATTAGTAAAATGAATTTATTTATAACATGTATACTACAGTTTTTTGTAGGAGGGGCCTGTCACTATAGGCTCCTCTTACTTTGTTATTTATACATTAGAACCATCTTAATAAAAAACAAATATCCGCTTTAATAAATCTAATATTCAACGTGGAGAATCCAAGTGCTTATAAAGAATATTTAGCTAACTGTTCACCCCAAGAAGATAATTTTGTTTCAATAAATCCTGCTTTTTTATATACAAATTTAGCTGTAAGGTTTTCAGGAGCATATCCAATCATTATTATAGAAATGTTTGTATTATTATTTCTTCTTATCTCATCAATTACCAGATATATAGCTTGTTTACCTATACCTTTCCCTTGAAATTTTTCATCAATCATAAGTCTATAAATCCAATAATTATTATCATCAGGATCTATTCCAAACATAGTAAATCCTATCATTTTTTCATCAAAATAAATACCGTACGCATAGAAATTATCTAGAAATTGAACTTCTGCGATAGAATAAAGGTTGGATGCAATAAATGTTTGCTGTTCTTCTTTAACAGACAGTCTAATTGCTTCTTCCCAATTACTTTTGTCAATAGGCTTTAAATAAATTTTCTTCAATTTAATACTCTCTTTCTAATATTGAAGAGGAACCACGTAGTTTATGGGCTAGTGAAACGTTATCCTCTTGTTTTTTTGCCCAATCAAATAAAAATATTTTCTCATCGACATCGCCTCCTTAAAAATGCAATTTAAAATACATTATTATATTCAATATAATTATATTTTTCCCTCTATAGTTTATTGTCATCCAACGGTCCCTTAATCGATTTTTCAATTCCAGAAGATGTTTTTTCTTTATAAATAGAAAAAATCTTGATGTGATTTAAGTTATATGAAAAGCTATATATTTAAAATAGGAGGGGTAATACCGTTAAGAAGATCCCAAGCACTTAATCCAAAAGAATATTCGAAATGCGGATAATCAACTATGGTAGTAAAGCGTCCACCCCAAGTTAGACCAAGTTGTTCCCCTATATACCCCATTTGCTTGAATTTTTTGATGTTATTCCAAGGTATAGAATTATTTTCATAAGGTGCAGCATCAAAGGCTAATCCCCAATTATGATATGATTCCCCGCCTCGAGCGTTTGTAACCTTTTCACCCGGTTTCCACCTGCCTAAAGAAAATAACCTATCTTGTTCACTCCAACTCCTAAACACTGAATATATTCGAACATCTAAGCCATTAGTTTTTGTTAATTGAAGAAATTCTTTAGCTAACATCTCCACATATGGATGTAAGGATTGTAAATGATTAGAGCTAGTATAAAATTCAGATTGAGAATTGGGATTAAATAATTTGTGGCGTGTTCTCGGTGTAATATCTCCAGAAGGGTATAAATTTTGCTCTTTTTGGTATTCTTGTGTGGCTTGGGTAGTTGATAAACCGAATACTCCATCAAGTTGTCCAAAATAAAACCCTATAGATTGTAGCTTCTTTTGTATTAATATTACGTTCTCAAATAATGATTTCCATGTGTTAACTTCTACTATCCCATTAGGCTTTAATTTAGTTTTCTCTTGGAAAATTTTTGTGCATTTATGTGTTTTTTCATCAAAAAAGCCGGTAATAGCAAGTTTCTCGTAGCTTACTCCCAAACCAATTAAATTTAATTGGAGTACGGTTACGTAGTAGCCTGTGGAACCTAATTTAAGAATGGGTAAACTCTCCATATTTCACCCCTTGATTTTAGAATACTGTTACTTATTATAGTTAAATTGAACTTTAATATGACAGGTACTAATCGTAAAAAATAAAATCAATTTTATTAAAGTTAATATATTTGAATGTACGTAAGTGTTTTTTCTACTCATAAAATATAGATTTTAAAGGAGTAATTCTAAAAAATCTCTTTATAAATCAACTGAAATCTTCAATTTATAACTTTCTTTGTAATAGACAAATATAAATTTGAATTACATAAAAATATCTTTGTAAATAAGGTTATTTGACTTTTATAGTATGCAACAAAAATATAACTAGATTAACCTTTTGGATTGAAGAAGATTTTGGGGAGATTAGCAGGAAGTGGTCAAGTATTAATAGAGTAGTCCATACTTATTTTTAAAAAATATATATAGAATCTTTAAAGAAAATAGGCAATTATATGATTTCAAAAAAATAGAGTTGAGCATAATATCATGGATAAAGGGCCTTTTTATTTTGTTTATATACGAGAGTTTTAATATAAATAGGATTTATCGAGAGGAGAGGTGAATTTGTATAATTCTTATCCATATTCTTCAGGAGGTTATAAACCACCATATCCTGTAGCAGGAGTGAGTGATGAAGGTCAGGAAGATTTTTATCGGCAACCAAGTGGAAAGATATTTGCAAAAATATATGAAAAAGATACAGAAAGTCCGATTAAGGGTGTCAAAGTATCTATTTATAAAATGACAGAGGAAGGACGTATTTTATCTTCCCGCCAAAGTGATATTATTACTTTGTATACGAATGAATTCGGTGAAACCGATATAGTTGCTTTACCTACCCCATCTAAAGAGAACGGTTTAGATCCTTTAGGCTCTAAACCATATTCTGAATATGCTATATCCATCGAGGCTGCAGGTTATGCACCTGTAGTACTGCGGGGTACACAAATTTTCGCTGATGTTACAGCTGTTCAAAAAATGGAACTTATACCTGTTAGTGGAACAGAAGGACGAGATTCTGTTGAAATAATTGATATTCCCGAGCATACATTAACTGGACAATATCCTCAGCAAGAATCACAACAGGAACTACAACAAGAACATAAGGAACAACAAGAGTCAAGACAAAACTTAGATGTGGATGTTGTATTACCGGAATTTGTTATCGTTCATGATGGTCATCCGAATACGCCTGCTCCAAGATACAAGCTAAGGTTTAAAGATTATATTAAAAATGTTCTTGCTTCTGAAGTATATCCAACATGGAAGAAAGATGCATTGATAGCCAATGCACTTTGTGTCATTTCCTATACATTAAACCGGATTTATACAAATTACTATAAAGATAAAGGATTTACAATCACAGGTATTACACAGTTTGATCATAAATATACTCATGGCAGAAATACTTTTGAAGAAACTGATGATGTGGTAGAAGAAGTATTTAAACAATACATTGCAAAGCCTGGTGAAAACGCACCGCTTTTTGCGCAATATCGTGCTGGTAAAAAGCAACCATGTCCATTCGCAAGTCGACCAGGGATGCTTTATCAATGGGGGACAGCATGCCTTGCAGAAAGAGGAATGAATTATATGGAGATTTTAAAATATTATTATAAAAATGTAGAAATCCGTTTAGCTGACTTTATACAAGTAACCAAATCATTCCCAGGTTATAATATAAAGGAAGGAGATCAAAAAGGACCTGTTCGCACTATTCAGAAATACTTATTTCAAATAAGAAAAAAATATTCAAATATCCCTGAAATAATAATAAGCGGCACGTTTGATTCAAATACAGTAAATGCAGTCAAAATTTTTCAAAGGAATTTTCAAATTCCTGATAATGGAATTGTAGATGAGCTAACTTGGAATAAGCTAAATGATATATATGTATATGTGACAAATCTTCCTGGGTTTTACCCGATTTTGCAGAATGGTAGCCAAGGAGAAAGTGTAAAAATGATACAAAGTTTATTGAAAAGGTTTGGTTTTTACACAGGGGAAATAGATGGATTTTTTGGACTTGGAACTGAAAAATCAGTAAAGGAATTTCAAAAAATTAAAAGTTTTACTGTAACAGGAGTAGTGCGTAAAGAACTATGGAGATTACTTGAAGAATTACAATATACTGCAGGTACCTCAAGGGATTTGGAATATAACCCCATACCAGTACAGATAAATGCAGATCCAAATATTAAAACATACACACCTTCTCAAAATACAAACCAATTGTTTATTAATCCTTCCTCTACACCTTCTATGACAAATCCCTCCACATCTCATTACCCACAATCATTTTATAATCAAAATGATTACTATCCTAATTATTAATCATTGAAAGTAATAAAAATATAAAGGAGTGATTGCAATGAATTGTTATAGAGAGAGGGCGAATAGTTTTGAATGATTATCTCTCTTATCCATGGGATGCAGGAAAGCAGTTATGCTATCAACCAAATATATTTTTGAATAATCAACAATTTTTTTATGATACACAGGATACTTATCGCGCATCAAGTGGTAAGCTAATTGTGTCTGTTTATGAAATGAATACAGATAAACCAATCAAGGGTGCAAAGGTATTCGTTCGTAAGCAAGATGAGGGTAGTCAAATTATTACCACACTTCAAACAAATGATATTGGTTTAACAAGTGTCGTTTCTTTATCTGCTCCTCCTAAAGAATCTGCTTCAGATCCTTCGGGCCCTAAACCTTATTCAGAATATATCCTTACAATTGAAGCACCTAATTATGGTGTGAAAATAGTTAGAGGTGTACAGATTTTTGCGGGAACTACAGCAAAACAAAGAGTAGAAATGATTCCTATAAATCGAACAGGAGAGTTGCAATCAATAGAAATTATTGATGTACCTCAGCATAAATTAACTAAACAGCATTTAGAAAGACAACTTCAGCAGTACTCTATGTATTCTTCAGATATTCCATTACATGCATATAATCTACAAATACCACAATATATTATAGTTCATGATGGGAATCCTTATGAAAATGCTCCAAGATACAAAGTGGATTTTAAGGAATATATAAAAAATGTTAGCGCTTCGGAATTATACCCGAATTGGCCGAAAGAAGCTTTAAAGGCAAATGTCATTTGTATAACTTCATTTGTATTGAATCGTATATATAAAGAACATTATTTTGAAAGAGGGTTTACAATTAGTAGTTCTTCTTTGTTTGATCAATCTTTTAATTATGGAAGAAATACGTTCTTAGAAATAGATGATGTAGTTGATGAGATTTTTAATCAATACATTGCAAAACCTTATAGTATTGAACCGATGTTAATTGTATATAGTAGCGGGGTAAGAGATTATTTAAATGAATACTTCTGTAGATGGGGCAGTAAATATCTTGCTGATCAAGGTATCGATTATGTAGGTATTTTAAAAAGCTATTATCCATTTGCTCAAATTTATTTTTTGTAGTTTATTATAAATATGGATTATTTTTTTGGGTGTATGAAATAATTAATAAGAAATGGCACATAGATTCTATGTCAATTAAAGATTTATAAATAATTAATAATCGTAAAATAGCTCCAACTATAGATATAATTTTATCTCCACTTCATGTTTCATAAACTTTCTTCTTTAGTAGGGGGAATTTTAAGTTATCTGCTATATTAGTTTGAATAAAAAATAAAAAGAGGCACATTATAAATATGATGTGCCTCTTTTTATTTAAAAACATCTTAAAGTTAAAGTTTTTTAGTTAACTACAAATTTTTGCACTTTCGCATCATAGCTTTGTGCAACAGGAGAAAGATAATTATGACAAGAAAAAAACATATAATCATTATTCATGGAAGATCTACAAAACCACAACAATCTATAAAGCAAACTTTAGTTAATAACGCTCTAATAAATGGAATCCAGCGAATAAATAAAAAAATGGCAAAAGCAATTGAAGTTGGTGATGTAAAAGTAACGGTTGTATACTATGGTGATATTTTAAATCAGATATTGGTGAAAAATAGACTGGAATTAAAAAAAGAACTTGTTTGGATTTCAGATAATTGGTATGTTCCAGATAATACTTACAACAAACCCTTACAAAAGCTAATAAAACGACCTCTTGAAAAGCACACAAAAGAAGATTATGATCGATTAATTGAAAAACAAGAAATTATAAAATTTGGTGATGATTTAGCTACAATTGCGAGCCCCTTCTTATCTTTAATTGGAATAACTCAAAAAGTAATAAATAAACTCCTTCCAGATTTAGGTTCTTATCTAACTAGCAGGGTAGTAGGGTCGCAAATTCGTGAACGTTTGCAACCAATTTTAAGGGAATCTTTATTAGCAAATGATGATATTGCTTTAATATCACATAGCATGGGATGCATGGTTTCTTATGACGTTTTATGGAAGTTTTCAAGGATGAGTGAATATAAAGATTTATGGGAGAAAAAAATTTCATTGTGGATGACATTAGGTAATCCATTAGGCGAGCCTGCAGTGAAAAAAAGTCTCTATGATTCAAACGAACCAAATGATGGAATGTACCCAACTAACATTATAAATTGGATTAATATACGAGCTGTAGATGATTTTGTAGCACATGATGGTGACATAAAGGATGATTTTCATCAAATGCTTGAGAGGAATCTTATTAGAAGTATTATAGATGAGCCTGAAATCTACACATTTTGGGTAGATGAGAAAGGGAAATGTAACCCCCATAAATTATATGGATATTTGAATCATCCTGCTGTATCAGAAAAAATACTTAATTGGTTACAAAGTTAATTGTATAAACATATTTTATAAATTACTATAAAATACTTATTATAAGAGCCTAAAATTAGTTCAAGCCAACTAAACAATGAGCTCTTATAAATAAAATTTATTTTTAAATACAAATAATTTACGGAACAAGTAGTTTACTCCTTTCATTTCCTTTTCATTAAACTTAGTTCCCATAATGTTATAACTAAGAAAGAAATGTTAGTACAAAAATTTAAACAAAAAGGCATACCTTTAGGTATGCCTTTTTGTAGTTAACCTTTTATGCTTGTAAAGACATATTTAGTTTTGAACTAAATAGAACTGAGCCAACACTGTATAGCAGAATACTTGATTCCGGATATATTTGATCTTTCACAAAAGGTAGTACTAAAAAACTCCAGCCGAACGATATTTAAAATCTCTATAAATTGTAAGAGAACTTAACTAAATAACTGTAAGATGAATGAATCAATAAAAAAATTTTTTTAACTAATACTGAAATGCTATTGTCGCATACTGAATTAGATGTAGAACTCTTCAAAGTGTAGAAAAGAACTATTTATCATTATTTTTATTAATATACAAATAAAGCTTTATTCAAATTAATATATATTCGTATCTTAATATAAATTGTGTATATGAATTTAATAAAAACTTATAGATAGATTTTTTTCAGAATAAAATTCTCTTATTTAATTCATAATATAAAAGGTAATTTAAATCGTATAATTGGGAGGATTGAATTTGTCAAATAATGAAGCGCTAGATCATTGTGTGCAAATGAACTTAAATGATAATCAATTAATTGAAGCATCTCGTTTAGCAATTCAAGAAAATCCGGATAATGCGCCCGACTCTTATGGAGTACCAAAGGAAGCCATTGATAATACTGAAATGGCTTTAATAACAGCAAAAAAATGGAAGAGTGGCCGAACTCTACGTGTACGTTTTCTTGATGGGAACACAGTAATACAAGAAAAAGTTAAAAAATATGCTAATGAATGGAGCAGATATGCCAATATTAAATTTTTATTTGGTGATGATTCAAATGCAGAAATACGTATTACATTTCGACATAAGGGATTCTGGTCTTATGTAGGCACTGATAATCTAGGAATTCCTATAAATCAACCTACTATGAGCTTAACCGGTTTAACACCTGCAAGCTCAGAATCACAAATTTCTCGTGTTGTTTTGCATGAATTTGGTCATTGTATAGGTATATCACATGAACAAGCTAGTCCAGGAGCAAATATACCTTGGGACAAACCAGCTGTATATCGATATTATGCAGAGAATAGTGGTTGGTCTAAAGAAATGGTTGACCAGAATGTATTAGCTAAACTCAATCCACAAGGAGTTTCATTTACACCACACGATTCTAAATCAATTATGCAATATCCTGTGCCAAATGAATTAACTATCGGTGATTTTGAAATTGGTTGGAATACTTCTTTATCAGAAATAGATAAAATTTTTATAGGGAAGATGTATCCTTTATAAATTGAGCAATTTTTAGAGAAATATATAGTTACTAAGAGAATGTATCTCAAATTACTATATAAACTCTATTTTAAGTATGAAAACCAGGTTAATAATCATTTAATTTCGATATAGAAAGGATTAGATTTTGTGCCTAAAACAGTTAAAGTATGCATTGATAAAATATCACCTAATTTTTCTAAAGAAATAAGTCTTATTGATCAGTATAAGTGGGTACCAGGCCAAACAATAAATGTGTGTTTTTTAGAGGGGCTTCCTGAAGTGAAAGAAAAAGTCAAAAAACATGCAAAAAGATGGGAAGAATTTGCAAATATAAAATTGGAATTTGGAAATAATCCTGACGCAGAAATACGTATAGCATTTGACATGAATGACGGTAGTTGGTCGTATATTGGAACCTCCTGTAAGGAAGTGGATAAGAAGGAGCCAACAATGAACTATGGTTGGCTTCAACCAGACACTCCTGAAGTTGAATACTCAAGAGTGGTATTACATGAATTTGGACATGCCCTGGGGTGTATTCATGAGCATCAAAATCCGAGTGCGAAAATTCCTTGGGATAAAAAAGCTGTATATAAGTATTATATGGGCCCACCAAATAACTGGTCAAAAGAAGATGTTGATAACAATATATTTAATCGATACGATAAAAATATAACGAGTTTCACAGAATTTGATCCAACATCAATAATGCTCTATACGATACCCAATGAGCACACAATTGGAGATTTTGAAGCCATTGGAGGAGTAACATTTTCGGAAAAAGATAAGCAATTTATTCAACAAATGTACCCTTTCTAATTTCTAAATATTTTTGAAGTGAGCTACTACTATTATTATAAGAAAATTAAACAGTATTAGAAAAGATACTCATATTCATACAAATGGTATTAAAAAATGTATATTTGGGAGGACTAAATACATGTCTAATATGCAATTCGAAAATGATTTAATTTTCAATCAGAAATTAATGTCTTTACAACAACAAAATGCTCTGAATCGCTTTATTGAACGCTCAAACAAACGTGAACATCTCAAGAATGAATTACAGCATAAAAATCCATTGGAAGTAAGCAAACCAGAACGGGCTTCTTTTCGAAAAGCAATTATTAATCCACGGGATGGCTTAGCATTAGAGCGCATTATTGAAGGAAATGATTTATTTCCTATCTCTTATTTTGAAGCAGGACTTAAAGCTGCTAAGTCTGTTTGTAGAATTGAGGTTCGCGATCGTATTGGAAGGGTTCGCGGACATGGTACAGGTTTTCTTGTGTCGCCATCTTTACTCCTTACAAATAATCATGTTTTAGCAGATGAAGATGCTGCGCTTTTTAGTCTTGCACAATTCAATTATGAGTTGGGGTTAGATTTAAAAGAAAGAGAAATTAAAAATTTTCGTTTAGCGCCAAATCGTTTTTTTATAACAGATGAGAAACTTGATTTTACATTAGTTGCAGTAGAAGAAACATCTGCTGACGAAGCGAAATTAAGTGATTTTGATTTTTTACCGCTTTTACCGCATAAAGGAAAGATATTAGTTGGTGAGCACGTATCAATAATTCAGCATCCTTCAGGTGCACCTAAGATGGTAGCGAATAGAGAGAATAAAGTTCAAGATATATTTGATGATTTTATTCATTATGAAACAGATACACAGCCAGGTTCATCTGGATCAGCTGTATTTAATGATGAATGGATGGTTATTGCACTTCATCATTCAGGAGTTCCTGATCCAAAAGATAGTACAAAATATATAGCAAACGAAGGAATACGAATTAGTAGTATTGTACAGTTTGTTATGAATCAGTCTCAAAATCTAAGTGATGATAAGAAGAAATTACTTGACGATTTTTCAAAATCGTGGGAATTAGTTGAAAACACAACTGGAGAGTTAATTTCTGAGGAGTTACCTTTAGAGTGGCACAAATACTCGACAGGTTATGATACTAAATTTTTAGGTGATAATTATGAAGTTTTACATCCTAAATTACGTCCCGATCTTGAATCAGATATAGCGCTTCTCAAGAATGGAGAAAGAATATTAAACTATACACATTTTTCGATTGTTATGAGTAAAAAACGTCGTTTAGCTTACTATACTGTAGTTAATATTGATGGGGATAATTTGAAAAATGTGGGCCGTGAAGATGACTGGAATTTTGACCCTCGTATTGATAAAAAATATCAGTGCGGTGATGAACTATATATAGATAATGATCTTGATAGAGGACATCTTGTTCGTAGAAGGGATCCTGTGTGGGGAAATTCTGCAGAAGAAGCAAACAAAGATACTTTCTATTTTACAAATGCCTCACCACAACATAAAAAATTAAATCAAGAGACATGGTTGGGTCTTGAGGATTATATCTTGAAAAATGCTAAAAACTTTAACCTTAAAGTAACAGTGTTTACTGGACCAGTATTCCGAAGTGATGATTTGATTTATCGAGGAGTACAAATACCAGCAGAGTTTTGGAAGGTAGTTGTAATAGTTAAGCAAGATGGTCATTTATCTGCTACAGCTTATTTACAATCGCAAAAAAATTTAATAGATAATCTGGAATTTGCATATGGCGAATATAAAACATATCAAGTAGCCGTTTCGATAATTGAAAACTTAACAGGTCTTGATTTCGGTGAGTTAAGAAATCATGATCCACTTAATCAAATAGAATCGACAAATGGTCATATTATTGAAACATATGAAGATATAAACTTTTAAATTAAAGGATACACTAATCAATTACAAGGAGCATGTTTTTGAAAGATATGTCGAAATATGCTCCTTCTACTCCTTTTATACAAGTTTTTTTGAATGGAAATAATTTGTAATAAATAAAAAAAAGAAATTCCATTGTGCAGGATAAAAATATAACGTGGTTTGCAACGCGGCACAGCTTTCCTTTTAATTATCATACATGTAACAAGGAGATGAATATATGAATATGTACTCTGTTCGTATACGTAGTAATTTACATGAAGATTTAATGAAGTTAAAAAAACTTAATTTAGATTTACAATATCGTGCTGCCAGAAAAGTAGACAATGAGTATTATGAAGTCCCAGGAATTTTAACAAATTTGCAAATTGAGAAAGTTAAACAATCTGGTTAAGAGGTAGAGATTATTGATGACTTAAATAAAATTGCACATGAGAGAAGACAAGAGGTGTCTTCTATTAATCGCTTTACTACTTCTAATATTGTATCAGAAGAAATAACAGAGAACGTTCTTGGAGGCTATATGACAGTGGACGAAATTGAAACCGCATTAATTCAACTGTCACAACAATTTCCGAACTTTGTTACACTAATACAACTTCCTAATCAAACATGGGAGGGGCATTCAACACATGCTGTGCGATTACGAGTAGGAACAAATACAAATAGAGAAGGGGTTTTATTTACAGGAAGTATGCATGCCAGAGAGTGGGGGGGATCTGATATATGTATCAACTTTTTGCGGCAATTAGTCTCATCATATCAATCTAAAGCTCCACTAAATTTCGGTGGTAAGACATATACATTCAACCAAATTCGTGATTTCATGGAAGGCCTTGATATTTTCGTTTTTCCTGATGTAAATCCAGATGGAAAAAACTACTCACAAACAACTGATATAATCTCAGGTAATTCTTCAAATACGTGGTGGCGAAAAAATCGTAATCCTAATCATACTAATGGTGGTAACAATTTAGGAGTAGACATTAACCGGAATTTTGACTTCCTTTGGAATAGTGGAATCGGTACATCAGATAATCCAGCTGAAATTATTTATAAAGGAACTGCCCCTTTTTCAGAACCTGAGACAAGAAATGTAAAATATCTTTTTGACACTTATCCAAATATCTGCTATTACGTAGACATTCATAGTTATAGTGGATTAATTCTTTATCCTTGGGGGGATGATGATAACCAAGGAACTGATTCGAATCAAAACTTCCGTAATCCATCTTTTGATGGAAAACGTGGAAAACAAGGTGATACAGATTATCGAGAGTTTATTCCTGAATTAGATCAGAATACTCTGTTTGATTTGGCAAATAAAATGAACACCGCCCTTAATGCTGTAAGGGGCACCTCTTATACTGTTCAACAAGCAGTAGGACTCTATCCGACATCAGCGACTTCAGATGATTATGCCTATAGTCGGCATATCGTCGATTCAAGTAAAAATAAAATTTATGCTTTTACAATAGAATTTGGGCAAGAGTTTGTCCCACCATATGAAGAAATGCGTCTGATAATAAAAGAGGTTAATGCAGCGATGACAGAGTTTTGTCACTGTATTCAAAATAATAAATAATGGAAATCCCTCGACAAAATCGGCTATTTTTAGCCGATTTCTTTTATGGGGTACGGAAACGATTATGGTATGAGGGGCCAATCTGAGGTTTAATTACAAATCGGAAAAAGAACTTTATTCCAGTTCTTTTAATCTACGATACAGAGCGGCCTGACTTACACCTGTAATCTCCTCTATACACTCCTTTTTGTTTTGCTAACTATTCCTAAGTCTATTGGTACATTTGTAGAGAAAATTGGTGACCTTGAAAAGAAAGGAAGGCACTAGAAGCAGCTGCAAAGAATACAAAACATGAATGGAATATTTTGTTTGTACGAAAGGGATAAATGATTGTTGCATTTATTAATCCCGATTTATTTGATTTAAAAATTTACTTCTATACAGATGGTGAAAAGGGGATAACTCCGATTTTCCCAAGTTTATATTAAATTCGCATTTAACGTAAACAACAATTGTAGGAATCTAAAATTTTCATTTATCTAATCTAGAGAGAGTTTTTATATACCAATTAAAGTAGAATTTTAACTATTTATTTTTTATATAATAAAATTAAATATATAATGAATAATGTGTGACATTTAAAACCACTAAACTCTAGCAGGGAGAATAATAAAAGTTCAGCAATGTTGTATTGCTGAACTTTTATTATTTATTCTTTCCTATTCTTCCTAAGCTATCTTTGATAGTTGTTTCTCCAAGCTGTGTATATAATAAGGCCGTATCCTGGCTGGTATGTCCAAGTTGTTGCATCACTTGTAACGAGTCTTTTTCTTCCATATATAACTTATTTGCTAATGTATGTCTTAATTTATGAGGAGACATTTTTTTGCCAAAGGCTTTAGTATATTTTTCTACTATATCTTGGATAGCCCTAACAGAAAGAGGCTGTGCAGTATGTTTATACTTAGATAAGAATACATTTTGTAATTCTTTTCCTGGAGCATATTTGTTATTTCTAATCTCCATATATTTTTCAAGATCATTTAATGCAATTGGGGTAATCCAAACGGAATCTTCTTTGTTTCCTTTTCGGATTACATCAATTAGTCTTTCCTTTAAGTTTATATCTTCCATGCGGAGATCGGCCAATTCACTTACACGAATACCACTACCAAGGAAGAGGGATAGGATAGCTACATCACGCTCCTTATCTCTTAGGAAATAGAATAATTGATGTTTTGTTAAAGATTTTTCATGTTCGTACTTAACATAATTCAGAAATTCTTGATCATCATCATTATGGAATATTTTAGATCTCATACGTTTTGCACGAGCATTTAATGTTTCTTTATCTTTATGTATTTCAATTTTAGCCATTACATTTCTATAAAAATAGCATTCTCCATCTTCGTCCTCTGATAGGGAGGTGAGGTACTTAAATAAAGACTTTAAGGCCGAAATTTTTCTGTTAACAGAGGAATTTTGCATGTTTTGTTGTAGTTTTAGAAACCTCATAAAGTTCTCAACATCTTTTTTCTTTAAATTCTCCAAATCAGAGAAGGATATGTCTTTAATGGGCTTAAATTCAATAATTCGTTCAGATAATAGCCAATTAAAGAAGACTCTAAAATCATATACATAATTCAGTAGGGTGGAGGGAGAGGCATCATGCAATTCTTTGTACTCCACAAATTCTTCTATGTAAAAGGGCATCTCATTTAAATTCTCGTATAATTTCTTACGATGTACGGATTTTTGACGTTGTTTGCTGTAATCCATAAAAATCACCTCATATATACTATAACAGAAAATATATACGAACACAAGTTCGCGTTAAATTCAATTTTTACACAAACTTATTTACATAATTAAATTATGAAATACTAAAATATACACAAAATTGAATGATATAGTGTAGTTAGTCAAATGAAAATTATAGCTAACTAAGTGATAAATTTGTATAAGACCATAAAAATTAGTGTAAAAACTACATATAAATGTATGTAAAATAAAACAATTTTTTCATATAAATTCATACAAAAAAATCAATATATGAAAACAGTTTAAAATTCGTTATCTAACATGAATTGGCTAATTTAATCATGATTATGAGGGGTTAATTAGATCAACTTAAGAAAAAATCTTATAAATTAAAATGTAATCTACCATAAAAAATATTAATAACTAACTTAGCATTTTATGATTTTTATATAAAGCATGAATTATATAGACACATACCAATATACAGAGATTCATGCTATCGAGCTCGAAATCCCTAAATACTGTATTAGATTTTTAATTATACATCTTATTGTTCGTAAAATTGGTATTTCGTGCGAAGTTATAAGTGTTTGTTTTCCCACTTTTATAAAGGTATCATATACCTTACCTTTCATCAGTACAAATATCTTTTAGTTTCAGATACATTCAGCTATACATATTAATATTAATATTGATATTGATTAAATAGTTGCTTATAGGACATAGCCAGTGTATAACATTTTAATACAAAACAGTTAACTTTAACTCCTTAAGACTAAATAGATGGTGTATTTTACAAAATTTAATTGTTGTGATGTCGAAATAGAGCATTTCCTTTAATTCTTTTTATTGTACTTGATTTAGCTGAGCATTCCGCTAAATATTATTTAAATGCAGATTTTAAAATATCACTACTAAATTTCTCTTTCTGTCTCAATGATATAAGTATTCTTTTCATTTTGAGATTTATTCACTTGTTTTTTTACAAATATCTATGAGATGTGTTATGTAAACTGGTTAAAAGTATGTTATTGTAAATACCTTTGCCTTTTTTTAAGCAACATTCCTCCCTACTATATTCACTCAGTGTAACCTCATTCTGTGTGCTTTCTGCTTCATGTAAGTGCGAATCCGTACATCTGCATTCGCACTTACATGATATATGCCAATAATTCTTTATTTTTTCAGATTCATATATTCTTCTAGAGTTAGCTTTTCTTGATATATATTGTCAGAGATATCTCCTACATAACGAATATGCCAAGGTTCATATGCATAACCTGTTATACTTTCCTTACCTTTTGGGTAACGAATGATAAACCCTGCACGATGTGCGTTATCTTTCAACCATTTCCCTTCCTTCGTATTGGCAAAGGCTAGCTCTAATTCATTGTTTGCACTTTTAGAAGAAACATCCATAGTTAAGCCTGTTTGATGTTCACTGTGCCCTGGCTTTGCCGAGAAGCGATCCGTATGCTCTTGCCCATTCTTTTTGACATTGCTGGCATACAGGCCTTTTTGATATTCATAGGAACGAAATCCTGAAACAGCATTCAACTGTATACCATCTTGCCTAGCTAAAAGAAATAGTTTTTCTAACGCTTCCGCTGCCTCTTTACGAAGGTGACTCTTTTCTACCGTTCCACTAAATGAGAAGGGTACATTTGGTACAACTAAATCCTCTGGCTTATAGTTTTCGGGTAAACCATATTCCTTATTTACTACAGCCTGTATACTAGCAAAAGAGCTTGCTATCTTACTTGAAGCTCCATTTTGCTTTCTATTTTTTTCATTATTTATGGAGTTTTCACTAGTTTCATGGTTTGTCTTATATGGTTCTTTACCAATAGATATATTAGTGTAAACTATAAAGATACCTAATATTACTACTATACAAGTTAAGGTTCCTACTAATTTAAGTCTCATCATTCATTTCCTTCCTGCAACGCCTACTATTACTCATTCATCATACTGTAACCATGTCATATCCATATTAATTCTTTGTGAACTTTTCTTCATAGCGTATTACTTAATAGATTGATAGTATATCCTCCATTCTGTTGACACCTTTAAAATATCAGTTCTATTCATACATGTAGAAAAATAATTTAAGAATTTGTATAATAAGATATGAAGTGTAGCATTCTATTATAGAAGGGTCTTGGTATAATGCTAGGTATTGATGTAAAAAAAACAAAAGAAGAGTTAATAATTTCATGGCAATTGGCGGAGGTTACGATCCCATTAAGTGATGTGCTTGAGGTTACCGAAGATGCTACCTATGCGGGAGTTGAAGAACCAACTGCAATCCGTATTGGAACAGCATATGGGACAACTGACCGTATATTAATTAGAACTGTAAAACAAAATTATGTATTATTTACTACAAACAAAGTGTCGATTTTAAAAGCTATTTTTGCTTAAATATGGTCATATACATAGACTCAAACAAAGTTTGAATAAAGCAAAGGAGAGAAGTCATAGAATAGACTCCTCTCCTTTGTTTAATTGAAATGAATATTATAATCCATACTCACTTCAGTATAGCTTTTATAACATAAGAACATCTTACTGTTTTGATTCTGGTATTATTAATCAAATTAAGACCAAATCCACACATCATCATTATTTTGAGTGCTATTGTTTACCTCATGCACTTTTTCGATACGTATTCTCTTTCCTTTCATATCACCCACCACTCTCTGTACTAATAGGAAGTAATTTGTATAAATCCTCCTTATGTTAACTAAAATACTTATTGTTTATATTTTTTTATTGTTATATAATATTTCATGTCTTTACTTATATGCGATTAAGATATATCGGAATTAGAAAAAGGGATCTTTCGAGATTCCTTTTTCTATTTAAAATAAAAAAACCAGCGGATTCGCTACCTATCCATATTTCTCGCCTCACAGTGATTCCTTTATATTATTTTATTATATCCTACCCTTTTGGATCTATTTATTTAAATGTATAATTATAATTAACTACTTACATTTTGAATCGAGGTGACAATCATGAGGACTTTTGGTTCATTATTGATCTCTACTATCTGTTCAACAATCCTTTTAGTTTGGAATTCCTTTTCTTTCTATACTGGATTCATAGCAGGACATACATACTACTGGGTTAACGGAATCATAGCCTTGATTTTCCTTCTATTCTTTATCCTAAACATGCGAGATATTAGAAAGAAAAACTACAAAACATTAGGAAAATAGGAGTTGATTCATATGTGGAAAAAGATTAATAATTATAAGTTTCATCTAAAAGATTTGAAATTTATGACTTGGCTATTCCCAATTGTCGGTTTATTATTCGCTTATGAATTCTTCTCTGGCCTAATATTCCACCAGGAGGTTCGTTGGCTCAAGTTAATATGCATAACAATAATGATTATAGGATTTATAGATATTAGAAAAAAGATTAAAAACAAAGATTATAGAGCGGCATGAATTTACAAACACTCTTGAGCTCATTTTCAAATCATGGCATTATAGTTTCGAATCTTACTGAATTAAATCTACATTCAAAATAGTACATTAATAAAATTATTTTTATTAATGTACAAGCCTACCTGTGGCAATAGTCTCAGGTATTTTTTCGTTCATTGTATTTGTTTGTTTTATTATCTTTCCTTAAAAACAAACAAGACGCCTCCCAAATCACGGCAGCGCCTCCGATAATTGCTATAAGCTTGATCAAACTTATTTATCCTCACATTATTTATTTCTTTGCTTCCATACCCCATTATCTTTACGATAAGTATTCTTGCCATCCATGAAGTCAGCAGTTTTACCCGGAATGCTATATTTCTTATTCTTTTTCTTAGCCTTTTTCTTCAGCCTTTTCTCTTCTTGAATAGCTTGCAAATCCGCCTTCCATTGTTTCAACAAATCCTTTTCATGTCGCATCGAATTTGTACCCCTTGGATTAAAATATGAACCAAATAATTAGATTCTACCTATTTATATAGATATCCTCTAATCCAATGTACCAAGTTATTTTTTCCTTTTTAAATAGAACAACAATATATTAAAATATTCTATATATCCAAGGAGGTTTGTCATGCTCAACTTTCATAAAGAATTACCCCTATTAGGATTCTTTTTGTTTGTATACATTTTTATTGGTATCATCTTTTTATTACTATTCCTTAGTGTATAGTAGATTTTCCTTGGCGTTCATAAAAAACATCGAAATACAGCATTAGGTTCTTTACTTTGTTTATATCATTTAACTAAACTCTTCATAATTTGAATTTCAGCTTCAATTTTGTTTTGTCAACTCATTCCGTTGAGTTATGTATATAAACACCATCAAAGTAAAAATACTCATTACCTTAATAAAACTCTTGAGAACACCTTTCGCAATTTCCAATAGAATTATCGGCTGATGAAACATGATGATTGTCAATTAACACTGGATTCTCAATCATTTCCACATTCCTCCTTAATTTAAGGTAGGAGAAAACATTTGGTATAATATAAGTGCTTTATTATATGTGTTTTCTTCAAACTGTCTTAGGTGAAAAGCAGTTTTTTATTTTTTCGATAGTACTTACTAAGTATTTCTGTTAATATTTAGTTACCGATATGTGTATCAACCGGCCTGTGCTTCTGTACGGGCTTTTTTGATGCTTACACGCTTCGTAATACCCAGGAACCTGCCTATTAGTTGGGGAATTCTACTAGATTCCCGAATATTAAGACAAACAAAAGCCTGCCCTATTAACTCTATAAAGACACCATTACAAACATAATCCCTTTTAGCTTCTATAGATTATCAACTTTTTCATAATATTTATTAGATTTTTTTATATTCATATTTTTGTAACATCTCTATATAAAGTTTTAATATTTTATGTGTTAAACTTAAAACATTCCAAGAAGTCCTTTACTTTTAGAATCGACAATTCTTCAATACCCTTAGTCTTGCCCTGCATCCCCTGCAGGGCTTTTATCATTTAGCTAAAGGTTGGTATAGGTAAACTTTTTGTACGTTTCTTCAACCTTATCTGTGCTGTTATTTACACCTCTAGCTCTTAAATTCTTTATGATCCACAAGTTTTCTTTCGTTCGTATTCATCTCTCTGCTATTTATCCTTTATTTTTCATCCTTAGTAATCCGTGTATTGATGCGTTCCATAACTTTATCCTTAGTTAGATTTTCAATAACAACCTCTATTTTCCTAAAATTCAATCAAATCTTTATAAATTTCTAACGAGTATTAATTGATAGGAATCCCACGGCATAAAATGGAATTTATTCTCAAAAGTTATTAATTATTCTATCTGTCAAACTATTAGTTTATCTCTTCTTCATATTTTAATTGTCTTTTAACCACGATCAAACAAATAAAATACACAAATAGGTAAGGAGCATTAGTATGATTATACAAGAAAAATTATCTTTTTCAGATCTAGATTCATTAGATTCAACTACCGACTCCATAATGGATGCGTTTAAAGATCTTTATGGAATACTTCCTGATGAAATTTCAGTAAATAATGAGACGTTTCCAATTCATAATAAGCCTGCTATTACTGAACGTTATGATCATGCTTGTTATAAAATGCTGGGACCTTTTATATTTCGAGATCCTGAAAAACCTTCGAAAAATGAAATAACCCTAAAGGAACAATTTGTATGTAATCCTAATAATGAAGAAAAAGAGATTGTAGTGACCATAGAAGAACAATGGGTAAATATACAATCTTGGACTTCGAAATCTATTACAGGTTTAACTTTAAAATCAGATCTCATCATTGCAGGTAAATTTCAGTCGGGTAATGAATTTAATATTTCGACTTTTGTAGGCGAAAGTAATTCAAAATCAATTCATATCTCTCCTTCAATTGAACATTCTATTAAAGTGCCTCCAAATAGTAAAATCAAAATAGCAATGATAGGAACATTAATTACTGAAGTTTTACATTTCCAATCAATTATAACAGTACAAGGCATGTTTGGTGCATGTTTTCCACGTATGGTTCGTGGACATTATGTTGGGTTTAAAAGTGCCGGTCACATCCTAAATAAAACATTTGGAATAATTGAAGGATCTATTAACAATACAGTACTTCAGGATATTGAAATGGATATTAAAGGGATAGAACCTTATTCCTATAAACAAAAAGTGATCAAGTAGTAAAGTTAAAAAACAAAAAAATATACTGTTTTTTGATTCTATATCATATATAGATCATTAGAATAAGGAAAGGGAAAAATCTATGGCTAATCGTACTTCAAAATCACTGAATGGGGGAATATCAATTGTCAAACAAAAATGAGTTAAGTTTTTTCATTATTAGATTAGTATTGGGGTTAACTTTTTTTGCTCATGGACTAACAAAATTTCAAGATGGCATTCATAATACGGAAAATTTCTTCAACAGCCTAGGAATATTCGATTGGCTTGCATATCCAGTAGCAATTCTTGAACTAGTGGGTGGAATTTTAGTTATTCTGGGGCTTGGTACACGAATTATTTCAACCTTATTTTCTTTACTTATAGCCGGAGCCATTATTACTGTGAAATTTGATCAAGGATTTATAGGAGGGTATGAATTTGATTTATTATTATTGGCTGTTTCTTTATTTTTTGTAGTAAATAACAGCCACTCTATTTCATTAGATAAATTCCTATCGAATCGTAATAATAAACAACAACAAACTCTATAAACATAAATTTTCTCCTCAACACGTAAATTTTTATTTTGCGAAGAGGCTTATTTATATGAATTACTCAATTTAGATTCGAAAAAAATAAAAAGAATCCCTTATATTTTGAAAAAGTTTTTTCAAAATATAAGGGATTTATAATTTACTTTTAAATTATTGTATAAAAGGACTTCAACTTTTGGTTACATAAATACCTTCTTATCTTTTTTAAAACGCTCTGTATGCATTTTCTCAGTTGTTAATACCACTTTCTGTGGAATCTTATATAATGGTAGTTTATCTTTACAGAACTCTCTTAATCGCTTTCTAAATTCACTTACACTTTCATTTGTTCTTAATTTAACCACAGCCTTAACCATTTGCCCTGTGATTCCATTTTTTTCACCAACAACAGCAACCTCCTCTACTCCATCCATTAGCTGTATTACATTTTCAACTTCAGCTGGAAATACTTTTTCTCCGCCAATATTTATAATCTCTGATTTTCTTCCTAAAATTTTAATATAATCTCCATCTACTTCCACCATATCTCCTGTCATAAGCCATCCATCTTGAGTAAATGGACTTGGAGCATTAATATAACCAATCATTGTAGACATTGATTTGATCTGCAACATTCCATCCACTACTCTTGACTCAATATTCTTATCGCTTAGTTTGATCCACAAAGAATCATTCGATTTAGATTGTGAATATAAAACTCCATATTCTGACAACCCATACATTTGTGTAATTTTAACATGAGGGAATATTTCGTTTATTTTACTTAGTGTAGCCTCAGGCATAACTTCTGATCCATAAGAAATGGTCTGCAAACTATTTAAATTATACTTTTTATAAACCTCACTCAGTATAAGTAGATTTATAAAAGTTGGTGATGCGGGTAAAGCTTGTACTTGATGTTTCTCAATCATGTTACATACTCGATTAGGGCTACGATCATCAATAATTACCAAACACCCTGAGCTGGAAATGATTTGGAATAGAGTATTCACTCCTCCAATGTGATCAAATAACATAAATGGTATAACGCGTTTTGCACTCCTTGCAACACTGTACTTCTTTTGAAGTAATGTAAAATCATGTACAATTGCTTTACTACGTCCAGTTGTACCAGATGAAAACAATACTAATCCTGGATGTTTTAACTTTTTCAGTTTTAATAATAATTCATTTTGAATGTAATCTCTTTGTATATTAATTATTTCAAAGCTTCCGCTTTCAACTTTAATCACATTTTCTAATTCAACTATTTCATAGTATTCTTTCTTCTTACTTTCAACCAATGAATTTAAGATCGGTACTACAGTACACCCTAATTCAATAAGTGCTAAAAACATTGCTATAGAGTATGGAGAATAATCAGCTTCCAAAGAGACTGTTGTATAATCTATCTTTCGATGTTCATTTAACTCCTTTGTATAAATCTTTATTTGATTTAGAAACCACTCATATGTGTAAGTTTTCTCCTTCCAAACAATGGCTTCGCAATCTTTATTCATTTCAAATCTTTCAAATAAAAAATCAATATACATACCTAACCTCCTTTTTAATTTTCTCCTTTAATATTTTGTTATGTTAGTGATTTTAATTGTTCCTGGCATTCTAAAATATACGCAACTAATGCTTCTATTGTTTTAAATGGGCTATTATGTTGTGACATTGTATCTAAATTCACCAAATCAACTGATAAACCTAATTCATCTTCTAACCCTTGTTCAATACTTACCAGTAAAGATACCAGCCCTAACGAATCTAAATACCCCTCCCAATCATAAAGATGTGCTTTCAAGCCTTTTTCAAGATCAATTTTATTTTCAAGATTTTCATTCACTTCTTCAACACAGCACAATACAATCTGAATAATTTTTTCTTTATTTGTATCTTTCAAGTAAATACACTCCTTTTATGAATCATCTTTTTACTATGAAGATTCCCTTCCAGCAACTCTAGTACTGTATAATATGAACACTAAATACACTTATTCTTCTACTGATAAAGTTTGTAAGTATACGTAGTAGCCTTACTCTCCTTCTCTCAATTATCTTTCCCCTATTAAGACTGAAGGCTATAATTATGTTGCAGAAGAAATAAAATATTCTCATGTAAGACACACTCTCTATTAATAATATCCATCATTATCAAATTAAAAGATTCGAGATCACTTAAGTTACTATCTTTTTTTAATAATTTAATATGTGCAATCTTATACAGTCTTTCCCATGATTGTTTTATATCCATTAACTCACTAGTAATATGAATAAATTTATCTTTAAATAACTCGTTCATGTCTATAAGTAAGTCATATAAAAAATATCTACTCCATCTCATATCAAATAAACATTTCAAATACAAAGGAAACATATTTCTTTGTTTATGAAAATCTTCATTTATATTTTCTTTAAGTTCAAGGGCTGCAATCTTTCCAAAATAATATATCTTATTGTTTTTTTGCATAATTAAACCTCGAACATACTCACTTGATATTTTTTTTAGTGTTCTCAAAAAAATATCTTTAAGATTTTCCTTGCTTATTTTTTCCTGTATAATCACATCAATTGATGAGTAAGATGAAATTTTTTCTATACCTTTTGCTTGAGCCAATTCAGGTATAGCTTTTCCTCCTTTCCAAAAAGAATGGAACTCCTCCATTGATATCTCACCCATAAATTTATTAGGAACTGGATCTTGAACAAATACTCTATCTTCTGTAAGTTTGTTAATTGCGAGGTAATGGTCTGTAACATATTTATCCGTATGGACATCTATATGACTTTTTATAAATTTGGGGTTCAAATAATCATTACTATATGGTAGAAAAAAGGTGCTTCCTAATGCAATAAATACTTCTTGACGATTCAAACATTCTTTTATATATTGAAGCCCCTTTTCAAAATTAGAATATACATGTTTCTCCATACGAAATGTTTGATTATATTCTAACAACTGTGTATATCTTGCTACAGAAGGTACCGATGTGACAGTATCCATTCGATATGCTGGTATACTATATAATTCTTCATTAGCTATTAAACTCATGTAACTAATGCTACCCATACTTTTTAATTTATCGTGAAGAATTGGTATATAGCATGAATAATAATAAGGGACATCAAAAGTTGGAATTAATTCTTTCATTTTCACTACAGCACTCACCCCATATTTATTTTTTTACAGCCCTATCCAGTTCTCAACAGTATAATTCAACTGTAAGTCCTTAGTAGCTTTAAATTTTCTATTTGGAATAGGTTGTCCTAATTTATCCACTTCAAAGAGCCTAAAGCCTCTTGAAAACTTAAACCTGCATGCAAGGTCCCTTGGCACTTTAAAATTCCCTGCAAAACGATTTTTTTCTATTCTATCTAGTATCATGCCTACACTCATATAAATTCGTTCACCAACTGGTGTATTTTCAGGTACTTCGACTGTTACAGAAACATCCACAAATTCTGATAATGTTTCTATTACCTTATATTTTTTAGGTATTCCTTTTACACCTTGTGTCACAAAGGTAACTTCGGCTTCTCCTATTTTCTTAGGTATAATTGTTCCATCCCCCATAACCTCTAGCACATCTGGGTTATCAACTAAAAATACACCATCTAAAACACTCATTTCAAAACCACTATCGTACGTAACAATTGGATTAATTTTCACTTTCATTCCATTTAATCCAACTACATCTCGACCATCTAATGTAACATTAACTATATTACCAACATCTCCAAAGAAATATATTAATGGTAGATGCATACGTTCTCCCCAGTCTTTCTCAAAATGTGCACCATTTGGATCCTGATAAAAAATTAAATCATCTCTATATTTGTAACCATTTTTCAATAAAGTTTCTGCAATATCTCTCACATGTTTTACCAAGAAAAAACCTTCCGCACTACCTATATCCATCCATATTTTCAAGTCTTTTTTTCCTTCATACATTTCAAATAATTTTAATTCCGAATGGTCATCTTCAACTTTCACAAAGAATGGAGATAACATCCCAATTTTTCCAAACACTTCAGGATTGCGGAAACCAATATTATAAGTTGATAAACCACCTGCTGATGACCCTATTAGAGCTGTATTTTCAGCATTAGTCAATGTTCTAAAATTTTCATCAATGTAAGGTTTCACCTCATTGATTATAAATTTTTCATATAATAAACCTGAGCATTCTATATGTTTATCTGGTGAAATGAAATGACAAAACTCATTATTTTCTATGATTCTTTTATGTGCTATACCTACTATTATTATCTCTTGAATTTTACCTTCATAAATTAGCATATCAGTCGTTTTGTGGACATTCCATGATTCATCATTTTTTATTACTGGCTCAAACAAGCGCTGCCCAGCATGCATATATAATACAGGATACTTTTGGTACGAATTGCTTTCATAACCAGGTGGTAAATATATAAATAGTTTCCTACTATTCTCAAGTATTTCAGAATGAAAATTTTCAATCGTAATCACTTTAGAAGCTCGTTCCATAGTAACCTCCAATTTTCTATTTTTCACTTTCATTAATACAGCTCTTTTCTAGTTTTTTTCTTTAAAACCGTACCCTTTATTAACTTTTAAGAGAATTTTTCAGTATAAGCTTTTATTTTAGCTACTAAAATGAAATTCCCCCAATTTTAATTACAATTGTAAAAAAGTAGACCCCCATAGTTAAGACTCCACCAAGATAGTTTTTTCTGCAGTTTGCCATTTTACAACTACTTCTCCAGTTCCAAAACTCGGGGTCCGATACTTATGATTCTCTCCTCCTTCAATCAATAGTGTGTTATCGATCTTTCTAATAAATTTAAATTCAAGCAAGGTATCAGCCGGAACACTTATATCAAAATAACCCGTAGGAAATTGATACATTATTTGATTAAAAAATGGCCCTACTGCCTTGCAAGGATTCATATTTCCTAATGAATATGTGTTCCCCATTATAAAAACTTCACTCTCTGGTATTTCATATCCATTTTCAATAACAAATCGAATACAAACTTGCTTTGTATTTAAGACCTCTACATGTTTATAGATATTACTCCTAGTTCCTGTATCTGTTACAACAGTAATTTCATATTTACCATCGTTCACTGCTGGAACTTTTACTTTTATACTAGTATGTGACCACGAAACAACTTCCGCCTCTTTTTCTTCAAATAATACTGATCCTTTTTTAGAAGTAAAGCCACATCCTTCAATACAAACTATTTGACCAACGGTTGTCATTTTATGTCCCACAGTTCCTATTAAAGGTATACTATTTACTCCTTTATGGTGCCAAACATGTACTGACCCAGGTCCAAGCCATAATGAATCTATATTATTATTTTCAACTCTAATTGTTTCACCATCTAAAAGACCATCTAATATGTCCTTATACTTTCTAGAAGGAAGAATTGTTTTAACATCTTTTATTTCATATCCTTCTGTTAAATTTCGATTCAACGCTATTAATACCACATCACTTCCAAAGTACCTTTCATATACATAAATATCATCCGTTATATATCTTTCTTTGGTATTTCCATATGGAAGTGCATAATTTAAACTACGAAGCGAAGATAAAGATTGTATTATCTTAAAGTTATCTGTATTCACATCAAAAGATTCCATTTGACCACGATTGTTCGGATCTCCATTTCCAACCATATATTGCTCTGTACCGTAGTATACAGAAGGTATTCCCCTTGAAGTTAACAAGAATGCTAATGATTGTTCTATTCTACGTTTACTTTGTCCATTAATGTGAAAACGGTCCATATCATGATTATCAATAAAAGTAACAAGATTATTTACATCATTATAAATTTGATATGTTTCTTCAATCATTTTGTGTAATCCATGCATGGAATCCATTCCATCTCGAAAAACTTCACGTACTTTATGAGCAAAACTAAAATCTAATAAACTCATACCACTATTATTTGCAAAATGAATATTTCTATGGTCATTCTCATTCGGATTGATATACCATTCACCAAAAATAAATACTGGTCTATAATTATAGATTGAATTTAGCCAACTTTTTTGCCAGCCATATGACATGTGTTTTACTGCGTCAACTCGTATACCATCTATCCCTTGGTCTAGCCATAGTTTAATAGCTTCTTTAAAATACAAATCAATAGCTATATTTTGATGATTTAGATCTGCAAGATCAAATAAATTACGATAAACTCCGTCTTCATATTCTTCAAAATCCGTTCCACCATTATGATGAAAATAATGATTGTAATCATTATCGTATCCACCAAGTAACAATCCATTATCATATAATCTACCATTTTCAGCATAGGTCGCATCATCATGTAATGCAGGCGAAGTGTGATTAGGTGCAAAATCCATAATAATTTTTATATCTTTTGCATGAGCGGTTGTTATTAAGGTTTGAAAGTCTTCAAATGTCCCAAAAAAAGGATTTGTTCTTTTAAAATCACGAGCCCAATATCCATGATATGAAGTACTTCCTACCAAATCATTTATTGGAGTAAAGATATTTTCTACCGGTTGAGATATCCATAATGACGTCACACCTAGTTCAGTAAAATAATTTGTATTTAATTTTTCAATAATCCCTATCCAATCTCCACCAAAGTATTTCTTTTTATTTTTCCTAGATTCATCGTATAATCCCCCTTTGGGATTATATGATGGGCATCCATTATGGAATCTGTCCGTTACAATTTGATAGATTATATCTTTAGAAAAATTAACGTTGTTCCCATTCACCTTAAGCTTATCTTTTTCTTTCAAATGACAACCTCCATCCCATAGAAGCATTTACCAGCTATTTTCAAACGTTTAGCACTCTACCCTTAAGTACTATTTGAAAAATAGTTAAAATATATTTCGCCTCCTAACTAGTAACTCATGTTTCGATTCAATTTTTCATACAAAATAATGTCTACAAGTGGGTTCTATATTTGTCCTATAAACTGTACCATTTGATTTATGTCGAAGTAAGGGAAAAAATGTCATTATATAGGGGAGGTAAATATAGAAAATTCTTACATAGAATTATGTTTACAAAATATAGCCCCAATAAAATACATAGACAAAACATTTTTTATTTGGTAATATTCACCTGAAAATATTTGGTAAAACTTTATGCGGAGAGGAGTATTAAAAATAAATACTAGATTATTAATAAAAATACTATTTATACTACTAATACCAATCTTATATTCCAAAATAAACTATAAAATATAAATATAGCTTTCGATCTTACAAATATTAAAAACCTAGGGAAAAGCTGTAAAGAAATTTCAAAATAATCTGGAGAAATATTTTATTTGCAAAAATCTTATATAAAAATTAAAACATTATTGTACAGTTAAAATGTTCCTTCCTAAATGCTATTTAAAATTTTCTCTATAAATTAAAGATTTACTTCTACAAATTTAATAATGCCATTAGTAGATATTTTCTAGTAATTTAATTTCATAACAATTTAAATCCACTTACATTCTAAGATTTCTATGGTCAATTTATATTGCGTTTTATTTTTCAAACATGTATGTACTTAAATCCATTTCATACCTACCGTTTTTACCTCAAAATAACAATATATTATATCAATATATCTATTTTACAATTAGATTCCATTTCATTAATCATCTAATTAACTTGATTACTAAAGTTCACCACTATTAGTTTGCAAACAAATTTTTATAAATTAGATACTTAAATTTGTGAGGTGACAATACTATGCAACAACAGGTCGAATTAGATTCCGCTCTTGCTGTTTCTTCGAAAAAGACATTATGGAAAAATCGTACATTTACTTTTGTATTTACAGGTTATACCTTATCAATGTTCGGAAATTCATTTCACAGTATTGCTTTAAACCTTTGGGTACTACAAGCAACAGGAAGTGCCAAATTGATGTCTACAATTGCCATAACTCATATGGTCATGAGCATGTTGTTTTCTTCCATTGCAGGTACTGTTGCAGATAGGGTAGATCGCAGAAAACTAATGTGGATAACAGATATAATAAGAAGTCTTTTAATACTAAGTATCGCATTTTGTATTGCAATACCCGGTACCCCCTTTATTCTTATTATTATCTTAACCGCTCTTACTTCTTGTGCAGGATTATTTCAGTCTCCTGCATTCCATGCTTCCTTAGTTGATATTGTAGGAAAAGACAAAGTTCAACAAGCTACTGGAGTATTAAATGTAGCAGATAATGTATCTCGTATTTCGGGGCTAGCTATAGGGGGCGTTGTAGTTGCAGCATTTGGTGGTAGCATTGCTATCTCAGTTGACGCAGTTACTTTTATGTTATCCGCTATTTTAGTGCTGTTAAGTGGAAAGTTTCCTAATTCTACAAAAAAAACAGGAATCAAAAATTCATTTCAGGAGGACCTTGTTGCAGGATTCAAGTATATATGGCAGAACCCTTTTGCTAAATCTGTTATTATACTCTCGCCTACTTTAATCACATTTTTCACTGCTTCATTAATGCTTATTCAAGTAATGTCTGTAAAAGTGTGGAAAGCAAATCCGATTGAATTTGGGATAATTGAATCTAGCATTCCAATAGGTTATATGTTAGGCGCAGGCATTATTATCTTTTTTGATAATAAGTTACATCGACGGGGTTGGTGGATAATCCTTAGTATGGTTTTACTAGCTCCAATCTTTGTAGGGCTATCTTTTGCTCCATCTGTTCTTTACGCAGTACCATTAATTCTCCTCTTAGGAATACTTTTTTCATTTTGTACATTGCTTGTCAATGTGATTATTAAAGTTGAGGTAGATCCTGAGTTACAGGGAAGGACTTTTGGAACACTTGGTTCTCTTACGAGTATTGCATCACCAGTCGCTTTAGCAATTTCCTCATTTTTCGCTGACATTTATGGTCCACCATTAATCTTATTAATAAATGGGGTCTTATTATTTATTTCAGGACTAATTGTACTGTTCTTTCTAAAATCAATTAGATCATATAAATAATTCTTTTTCGTTATAAAAAAGTTTAAGTATCCAAACTTGAAAAATGTCGAAATTGTTAAGGATATCAACTCTTTCGGCATTTTTCCTATATCACTTAAGGAGAGATTTTTATGCCAAAGAAAATACTTATACTCGGAACCTTTCTGGTAGCGGCTAGCCTTTTAGGTTGCACAGATATAGAGCACAAAGATACTCTCAACAAAATAGAAGCCCCCCAAAAAGAACCAGTGGATGTAAAAGAAAAAGTTGCACTTAAACATATGACAGCAGAAGAATATTTAAAAAACTATAATAAAATTAAGAGTACTGTATCTACACAAGGTATTGAAATTCTTCCATTTAATCTTGAACTAGAAAAGCAATCCAATACATATAGTTTTTATTACCCTAAAGAAGTAGATAAATCAGATCAAGATATGAAATGGGTAAGTGTCATGTTAGGAGAAAACGGAAAAGTAATTGATGGGATTATGTATACTGGCTGCGCAGATATACCCACGATTAAGGCAATGATTCAAGCTACTAACATTACATGGACTAATGAATTAGATCAGTTAATTGGTTCAATAGGAAATGAAGATTTTTCAAAAACATTGGAAATTGAAAAAGTGAAACTATCTGTTAAAGGTAATTCGAAAAATATTAAAGTTATGATAGATTCAATGAAATTAGATCCACCTCAATCCCTTTAAAACAAATATAATCCCAAATTCCTATTTAATTTCTTTAATTTTACACTATATAGAAATTTATTTAGCTTTTAATAATTAAGTCTAGCTATGAGACTATACAAAAAATCGTCAGCGCTTTTAAAAAGCAACTGACGATTTTTTTATTCTCTTACATTTTTATTTAAATTGGCATCAACAATATGACTCTGTCTATTTATTTAATTCTAACTTCCAAAACATTATTCTATAATTTCAAAAAGGTTATTGCCATTATTACCACCTGGTAATATAAATTTTACATGTTGATCTGCTGGAATAGTTATATAATGATATTGATCAGGTTTAGTTAATTTGGTTGTACTTTTCCAAGTTCCTGAAGTCCAGTACGTTACTTGTGAAAAAAATGCTAGTGGCGGGAATTTCTCTGGATCGGTTGACTTATCATTTTCTGATATAATTTCAGGCTTAATTCTAATTTTCTTTCCTGCCGCATTTTTAAATTGAAAATCATAAACAATTCCATAGTTTCCTTCAAGCGTCGAGTTAGAATTTTCTAGATACCATATAGGTGCTTCGTATTCATTAATACCAACACGAGGTTGAGGATAGGCTTTACTTGTCTTTGAACCTACATAAAAGGTACTTGTTGTTACATTATCAATAACAGCATACCTTTCATCGTAATTATAATTAGCAGTTGAAGTAGTTTTATTATAATTTTTAACCTGTGTTGTTTTTATAGGATCAAAAATTTCTGATGGGCTAGAGAACTGTCCATCTGGTTTTTTCTTTGAAACAAATTGACGTAGGGTTAATTTTGCGTTCGGAATAAACTTAATTTTTCCATTAACTGCAAAAGTATCTTCTACATCTTTTTCTAATATAAATACATGTCCATCTGCCGGAATAGTAATAACTTGATCATTGTTACTATTTCCATATTGAACTATAGTACTAGATGTAATGCCTATTATATCCCATGAACCATCAGAACTAACCGGATATGCTGCGTTTACAGCACTATTTTTAATTCTTATGGTTTGCGGTTGACGATCTTCATTGTGTATAGCATATCCAAATTTCAATTGACCTCCAGTATAATTTCGATTAAAAAATTCAGCACTATACTCTTGATTTGCTTCTAATATTCTTTCATTTGTGTAGTAAGCATACTTACCAGCTTCAAAGCTTGATCCCATATTTGGATTATCGTATACACTTTCTGGTGCATTTGTATATATGTACTTTGCCCCGCCTTGTTTATACTTTATTTGTGTAATCATAGAAGCCTCTACTCCTCCTGAACCAGTTACCCCTAAAAACAAAAGTGACGATAGTAAAACTGAAGAAAAAACTTTTCTGTTCAAAAACACAGCTCCCTTCCATTTATTACAACTAAATCTAGCATACGCTTTACATACAATAAATGTAAATGGGATGTGTAGCTGTTGTTATTGAGAAATACTGATCCATCAAACATACTCTTAATGATTATATATATATAGTAACAACGAATTCTTAAAAAGTGATCTGTCTCCTTTGTAAAGGACATTAAAAAAGCTAGCAACATCAAAAAAATATTTCTGTATTTAACAGTTTCATCTTTTTTGAATTCCATTGACATCTATAATAATTATGTATGTTATATATTTCTTAATCTCTTGTTTTAATTAAATAACAGATTCGCTATGCGAACTGAACAAACAATCTCTTATTTTTCCATGATTCTATAAATGTGCTTTAAATTTTAGACAACTTGAAACTGATCTCCCAATGTCATCTTTATTTGATGAGCCCCTTTCTATTTCTAAATCATAGTATTTTTAATATAGTTTCTTTCATGATTTCGTTTCGATTTCTCTTTTGTTTCCGTTGTTCTTGAAATGAAATTGAAAATTAATTATAGTATCCCAAATGGTATACACAAGCTATTTCACACAAATGATTGACCATATTCTTTAAATTGTATTTAACCATTAATTTTTGAATTACCAATAATATTTTTCTGGGTTATTACATTAAAGTTAATATTATGATATATTTATATTCGGAATAATTATATCTTACATTTAAAGGGAGAATTTTAATGGATAACCTACTATTGAAAAAGGACTTAACAACGGATCAAATGGTTCTTGTTACTTCAGAGTTTGAGAAAAAGAAAAAATCAAAAGGACTTGCTTACCTAATTTGGTTTTTTCTAGGCGGACTTGGTGGTCACCGCTACTACGCACGTGACTTTGGTATGGCAATTGCCATGACACTGACTCTTGGAGGGCTTGGTTTCTGGGCTTTAATCGATGTTTTCTTTATTGGAAGCCGAATTGGTAAGAAAAATGAAATGTTAGAACGTGAAATTATTATGAAAGTTAAAAAGATGACTGCTTCAAAACGTTTATCTTCATAAAAAACCTCCTTTGGGAGGTTTTTTATATAAACACTTCAATTTTTGTTTTCACTAAATACTTTTTCCAATAACAAGTTTCATCCCCCATAACGTGTAGCCATCAATACATCATACACGTTTCTAATTCTTGTTTCTCACTTCGTGTAATCATATTCAATTTTACGTAACTCGTCCTTACTTCTCTTTTTATTTATTTTTATGTTTTAAGAAAATGACTCCACCAACTAGTAACAACAATGCTCCCACTGTAATAGACTTGAGACTATTATGCAATTGGTACTGCAGATATTTCGATGCAAAATTGCATTTTTAATTCAGATATATTGATGTATACTGAAAATGAACTACTCAGCATTTTTATTTTAAGTTAGTATATCAAACCCTAACTACCTAAAAAACTCAAGTAAACGTATCTTATGTCATTTTAAAAAATACAAAAGTACCTTATATTATATAAGGTACTTTTGTATTTTTTGTTTTAGAATTCCTCGATTTGAACTGTACAATTAAAATATAATACAGATTACCAATCGTTTTATACGTATCTCAGTTGAACTTCAGAATCACATATTATTTTAACTACTGCTATTCTTCTCTAATTACATCTATAACGTTATCTTTTTTAATTTTCCGAAGCGGAATTAGTACCGATACATAACTAATCAACAGTGCAGTTATAAATGTGATAAAGCTAGATTGATAAGGAATAATCCATTCAAACGACACCGTATTTGACAGTGCTACATAAAGAATATACGACAGCATACAGCCGAAAAAGATCCCTTGTATGCTTCCAAAGAAACCGTACAGAAGTCCTTCATATATAACCATCTTTTTCAAATCTTTTTGCGACATACCAATCGATTTTAAAGCAGCTAATTCTTTTCTTCTCATAATGATGCTGACTGTGATGGTATTTAAAATATTTACACAACCAATTAGTGTAATAACAGCTATAAATCCGTACCCTAATATTTTTATATAAAGTATATTGTCTGTATGGAAATTACTTTGAACAATATTATTTTTTACATCTATAGATGCATCTCCACTCAGTTTCTTTTGTATATCTAAAATTGTAGCATCAGCCTGAGATTGATTCTCTAAATCAATTTCAAAACCTGTTAATTTTTGTGGAGATGGTGTAATATGTTCGGCTATTTGTTCACTAGTAATAAAAGTTATGGTATCCATCACTCTACTCATATTAAAAATATCTAATTCTACAATTGCAGCTATTTTTAAAGTTTCTAGTTTGTCTTCATTGTAAGAGATTTCCTCTGTAGGTTTTCTTTCCTGTCGACTTGTTATTTGGATTTCATCCCCTACCTGAAAAGTACTTAGAGAACCTATATATTTTTTACTTGTATTCATATCATTTGATGCAGCTTGCTTTACTAAAATAACCTCTTTTTCACGATTTAATTTTGAAATATCAATTCTTCCACTAGTTACATTTTCAGCTAGTTTCTTTAAACTATTCTCATCGTATGCTTTTATTTGTGTTTCCATAATTTCTACAGTCTGATTATTGTATTTTACTTTATGATACAGCGATTCATTTCCTTGTAATTCTTTAATTTGTTTATTTTTTGGTACTTTCGTATAAAAATCATTTGCCTGATATTGCTTGTACAGATTCTCTACGTTATTAACTTTATAAATATTTCGACTCATACGATCTATGCTAGGCTTGTCTAAATTTGAATTAACCGTAACTGATATATCCGATTTTAGAGCTTGAATTTCCGGTTGTTTACGCTGAATGACAGTATCTATGAGAAACGTAAACGTGATATACAGTACACTACTTATAATAATAGACAAAATTGTAACTGTATATCTATTGGGATTTCTTTGGATATTTTTCAATGCCATACTTAACGGAAAAGATAGTGGTTTCTTTAGTTTTGTTCTCTTTTTTTTCTTTATTTTTTCTTTTTTTATAGCCAATCGGCTACTTACGGCCAGTAGCGGTGAAATTCTTCCTGCAAAAAAAGCGGGAAAATAGCTTGAAATATAAACAGTTATCAATGTAATTAACGAACTTACACATATAATTAACCAATCTAATTTAATTGTATATCCCATAGAGTTTTTAAGTACGTTTATCAGTACTTGATTAAGTAAAAAGACTACTAATATACTAAACAAAACCCCAAAAAAGATAGCAATAATAGAAAGAAATGTTGCTTCTCTTATCACAATTTTTCTGATTTGTTTTTTTGTAGCTCCTATACTCCTCAATAGCCCAAACTGTTTCATTCGCTCTACTATACTAATTTAAAATGCATTGTAAATAATAACAATCGTAGAAATCACAACAATCCCAATACTAATAGCGGCTGCCACCATTATCTCTACACTAGGCTTTAAGGCTCTCTTTAATTCGTCATTCACTCTTATATTTTCTTTATTCGTCAATAATTTAAATTGGTTTTCAACTTCATCAAAGTTTGCGTACTTATGCAATTCAATCAATACGCTACCTTCACCAACTTTGAACTTATTTTTATATGTCAATAATTGACCAGTTTTATTTTCCTGAGTACTACTAGACTTATTTAGCAAACCAACAAGTTTATATTTTTTTTCATGAATAGTAAACATACCGCCTAATTTAAGATTGGGACCAAAGTAAGGCAGCATCCATTTTTCCAAAACAGCCTCGTGTTCATTTGAAGGCAGCTTACCTTCTACAGGAATACTAGACTGTAACAGCTTCAATGCTTGATGATCTGCATACATATAAGAGACAGCTATATCATCAACATGGAGCACCTCTCCTGGAGTTATGATGCCATAAGAAGATATATTCGGATTACTTTTTATCATATTGAAAAGCTTTTGATTATAATTTTCAACTGAAATATTTGCAGAACCCATAGAACCTTTTTTAGCATTATCAATTCCCGAAGTGTATCCACTATTAAAAAAAAGTCCAATCGTTGTTATTAGCGCCAATGCTAGAATAATACCTGTTAATGTTAGCAGAGTACGTTTTATATTACTTCTGAGATATTTTTGACTTAACTGTTTGTAACTATGAATCAATACTCCTCCCCTCCACATTTCTCTTGATTTTGCACTAATTTTTTATCTGAAATAATCATGCCATCTGTAATGGTTATAATTCGATCAGAGTTTGATGCGATAGCAGGGTCATGGGTAATTAAAATCACCGTCTGATTATATTTTTTAGCCGTTACTTTTAATAAATTCAGAACTTCTTTTGTATTTTTTGTATCTAGATTTCCGGTTGGTTCATCCGCTAAGATAATATCGGGTTTATTTATAAGAGATCTACCAATAGATACCCTTTGTTGTTGACCACCCGATAATTCAGAAGGCAAATGATTTCGTCTTTCATTTAACCCTAGAGTTCTTATAATTTCATCCAGGTAATGATCATCTAACTGTTCTTCGTCCAATAGAGCTGGCAAAGCAATATTTTCTTGTACATTCAAGACAGGAATTAAATTGAAAAACTGAAATATAAATCCAACTTTTCTTCGGCGAAAAATAGAGAGTTCATTATCTTTATAATTGTAGATATTTTCATCACCTATAAACACATTTCCCGAACTCGGACGATCCAGCCCTCCTAAAATATGCAATAAGGTACTTTTACCAGAACCTGATGCTCCAACTATGGTTACGAATTCTCCTCTATGAATGGAAAGATTAATTCCTTTTAACGCCTGTACTTGCGTTTCTCCCTCTCCATATGTTTTTACTACATTTTCTAATCTAACAACCTCCATACAACTCATCCTTTTCACAGATTAATTTTGAATCTCTACAAAATAGATTTTATCCTTATCGTGCTCACCATTCTCGTCTTTCACTGCATACACTTTTGAAACGTATTCGACCACCTTTTTTACTTTGTTTTTATTTTTATAGTCAAAATTTTCTTTTGCAAACTGAATTAACGAAAGGCTTACTTCTTTTTCTTTTAATTGTTTATATGTTTCCTCATTAACAATTACTATCGGTGATGAAAAATAGCCAATCCAATTATTTTGTTCAATATGTTGAACAGGTATCATTTGTCCATTTAAATTTAAATTTCCATCCTTAACTTCCTCATCTTCCGCTTTTTTTCTATAAAATAAGTTTTTTTCACTCGCTAATTCTTTTATTTCTTTTACCGGGGTTGAAGTCATTGAACTATCTTCTTTAGATAAGGGTGTTCTTATAATTCCTTTTTTTAAGAATTTTTCAGCTGTAGATTTTGTAATAACCGCATATTGTTTCTTTGTAACAGATGGTTTATTAAGTTCCTTGTCTATCTCTTCTTCAGTCATATTTCCTCCTTTTTCTTTCCATTCTTTCTTAATTTCTTCTTTCTGTTCGGTAGTGAATTCTTGTTTTATTATTTCTGTGACCAATTTATAACTATAATCTGCTGTTCGTACGTTTTGATCTTTATACAGATTTTTGACAGCTGATATATTTTCTTTCGTTCCAGATACCATGATACCGTTTACTGGTTGTGAAGGACCATTTATATACCGATTTACAGCAAACCCTATACCTATAAAAATTGCTGTTACTACTAGAAATCCTATTATCTTTTTCATTTTCTTCCTCCTCATATACTATGTTTAATCTGGGATTAGAACAGTAGGTTTTTTCTTTATATAAACAGTGGCTAAAATGCTACAAGTCTTAATAAAGAATGATTACTTTCAGTATAGACGTCTTTAATTGTTAATTGAATAACTCTTGTCTTACTATATATACTTTAATCTTACAGTTTAGTAAGATTACTAAATCTAACTTTTTATATACTCGTAACTCTGATTAAGATATACTTTAAAATTAAACGGCTTTTATACACTTATTTAAGTACACACATACTTTTCAAATTCTCAAAAATCCGCTCCCATTCGGCTCTTATTCTCAATGATCTGTTTTTTTAAATTCATTTACATAATTAATGTGAATTCAAATTTCATTTAACATTTTTGTATAAGATAACTTAAACAAAACTTTACTGATTGTATAAAAACGTACAAATTCAACAAGACACTATTACAAGGTTTTTCAAAATATAAGCAAGTACATGTATGAATTACATAAATATTCTGCTTTAAGTAATTGTTGTATCTCATTATGTACTGAAAAGCTTTAAGTCGATTTGAGTATTATGCTTATACTCAGAAAAGCCTCAAAAATCCATTTCCATACTAAACTATTTTAAATTAGCCTATCAACGTGTAAAATAACTGTCATAATCAAAGACAAATGAGGAGAGATACTGTGGATAAAGTATTATTCGTTGAAGACGATAACGATCTAGGAATGGCTATTGAGTTTACTCTAAAAGGAGAAGGACTTGAGGTCATAAGAGTTTCTACTGTACAAGATGCAAAAGACCAATACGAAAATAATAAATTTGACTTAGCTATATTGGATGTTGGACTCCCAGATGGAAATGGGTATGATTTATGTACCTATCTTAAAAGAAAAGGTGATATACCTATTATTTTTCTCACAGCACTGGATGAGGAGGCAAATGTAGTAATGAGCCTTGATATTGGTGGAGATGATTATATAACAAAACCCTTCAGGGTAAAAGAGCTATTATCTAGAGTAAAAGTACAATTAAGAAAAAAACTTAAAACAGCTTCTAATACTATATTGAAGTCTGAAAATATACAGCTTGAAGTTGAAGCGGCCAGAGCCTTTAAGCATGAGAAAAGTATAAATTTAACACATTTAGAATACAAACTCTTATTAACGTTAATGCTAAATCCTCATAAAGTGTTACAAAGAAATGAGATATTGAAAAAAATAGCAGATGAAGGTGAAGTGTTTTTCGATGAAAATACTCTTTCTGTTTATGTAAAAAGATTGAGAAGTAAAATTGAGGATAATCCACAAAATCCTGACTGTATAATCACACAAAGAGGTGTCGGATATTTCTGGAATAAAGACGTCAGTAAGGAGTAATTTAATGATAAATAGAGAAATAAAAATTAATATACTTACATTAGCATTAATCTCTTTTTTATTTATTATATATCAAGTTATCACAATTCATATTCTATATGACCATTTAAAAAATGATTATATTACTATTTGGAGTGAAATTACTGGAAAACTAATTGAACAACACCCAGAAAATGAATACGAAATAATACAAGCACTTACAAATGATACAGCCAATAAAAAAGATTATTCCAGTGATGGAGAAATGCTATTAAAACAATATGGTCTATCTGCTCAATTGGATTCAAGACTTTTTCCTTATTTAAATAAACATATATCCCAAAACAATATATACATGTTCCTTGGAGCAATAGGGTTCAGCTTAATCCTAATTTTTCTAAATTACTTACAATATAAATCTTTTTTCTTAAAAATTAGAAATGTAACAACTGCAGCGAATAAAATTATTGAAGGTGATTACACCATTGATATCAAGGAAAATAGAGAAGGTGATCTAGCTAAACTTGCTAATTCTTTTCATAAACTGAAAAATGTTATTAGAAAAAGTATGCATAATTTAATGGAAGAGAAACAATTTTTAATTCAAACTTTACAAGATATTTCTCATCAACTAAAAACACCACTCTCAACACTAACAGTGAACAATGATATCTTATTACAAGGTAAATTAAATGAACAACAATATCATTTTTTACACAATAATGATGTTCAAATTTCAAGAATCAGCTTTTTAATACATAATTTATTAAAAGTTTCAAAAATAGATGCTAGGGCAATACTATTTGAAAAAGAAAACTCTGATATTATTGATACAATTTATGAGGTCATTGCTAGTTTAAACAGTAAATTAAATAAAAAAAATATGAACATACATTTAAAAACCAATGAAAAAATATCACTTTTCCATGACAGTATTTGGATGCAAGAAGCTTTATTAAATATTTTAAAGAATTCCATTGAACATTCAAATGATAATAGTTCTATTTATATTGAAGTCACAAACTCTCCTATTCATACTGAAATAATAATTCAAGATTTTGGTGAAGGTATTGCATCAGAAGATTTGCCATATATATTCGATAGATTTTACAAAACAAAAAATTCTAATAAAGAAGGCTCCATTGGAATTGGCTTAGCACTAGCGAAGTCAATTATCGAAGCTCACCATGGATTTATTAAAGTAGAAAGTCAAAAACACTCATTCACAAAATTCACAATAACTTTTATGAAGTATTAATAGTTCATAAAAGTTATTGTGAATCCCTAACCCTTGAGTATAATTTTTAAAAATTAATCATCTGTAAAAAAAGAAATTCGATTAATTTTTCATAAATGACTGTAGAGAAATAACTTTTTCGTTTTAGGGGTAATTAAAAATCTTAGCTTGATGGGCATAGAATCACAATATCAAAAAAGAAAACTGTGCGTTTGAACAGAATTTAGACATAAAATAGCCGATTCCTTTTACGCTAAGGGATCGGCTATTTATTTTACTGTTTTATATAGTGTACAATTCCTCGCTTACGAGGTCTGTGTAGCAATCAAACCAAATCTTACGTTAAGTATTAGTGGGCATCAAAAATAGTAATGACTAATCCAGATTAACATTGATCTGATTCACAATTAAATATACCAATATGTTAAATGACTAAATAATACAAACGGTATGAAGAGAATTTCTAGTCTTTTCATACCGTTTTACGTTTGTTCTTAAGTTTCATACGAAATTCGTGGAAGGATAGCAGTAAGAGTATCTAATAAATTAAAGTCCTGAAATACAAACCCTAATTCATTTTTTCTAAACTTGTCTAGTGACTTTGATTTTAACCGTGTAATGTCACTATTATTGATTATTATTTTTCCCGTCGTAACATTATCAATCGTTGATATACAGTTAAGTAATGTAGTTTTCCACTTCCTGAGGGCCCCATTCTCCCAATAAATTCCCCCCTCATCTACCTTAAAACTAATATTATCTATAGCCTTTGTTACATTATCTTTATTACCATAATATTTTTCGATTTTTTCTACACTTAATATATTTCGCATTAATACTTCTCCTTTTTCATTATACAAATTCTTTAACTCCCCTTCATTTTATATAATTTCATTAATGGTATCGGTGGAATTACATTTTATTAACATTACATTTTTGTTATATTGAGTGATACCTATACATGTAAGTTATCAGAAATCGCAGTGGTATACGTAAGGTTTATTCGATGCCTTACCAAATGGACAGATAAGTTTTGGTGCAAAAATGATAAAACTTAAGTAATTAGTAGAAATAAACAAACTAGTTACGACGTAACAACAGCTCAATTTAAAAGATATGGATTTTTTTTCATTTCACAAAAAGATTTTGAAAACAGAAAAGGATTTGACCTTTAAGGCCAAATCCTTTTTATTATTTCGCAGCAAGTTTTTCTTTCACTTTTGCAGGAAGCTCCTCCTGTTTCACTTCTTCCCAATTAAATTTATTATTAAATACGGTACATGAAATTACCAATGATAAGAAAATCCCTCAATTAGGAGCACATTACATTATAAAACATTTACATTTTCTCGTTCTGTGAGATTAATCTAGTGATAAAATAAAGTTACAAGTCTTTAATTTAAAGAACTGGAGAACACAAAGCTCTGATGCTGTAGTTGTATAAGATTCCCTTACAATGGTCGCCCCCAAGATAAAACATTAAAGCTCTGTTCACGATCTAATCGTCCAAAACTCAGCAACGATAAACGCCTCCACTTTTTTCATATAACATCACATCAAATAATATAATCAACAAATCTCATATATAAAAAAAGAGAGGCGATTGCCCCACTTAAAATTTAAATCCAACCTCATTACTATCATCTTTAGCTTTTTTCCTTATTTTAAATATGCTTAAGATGCTTTTTTATATCCCAGCTGAATACTATCTATATTATATGACTTCATAATTTCATAATATCTTGTTTCATTTGTTGTAGAATTGAAAAATGAATCTCTTCCATCTCTAGTAAGCTGATATTTTCCCTTTTCAGTAAACTCAGCTCGTATTTTATACTTTCCTTCTTCTACCTCAAAATAGTAATGAGCTTGACCACTTTGTAATCTAGAAACTATTTTTTCCTCAACTATTTCTTCATTTTCATTAATTAAATATAACTTTATTTCACCTATTTCAGGTGCGAGTGTTTGTTCCTCAGGATCAATCCACCCATCCTCATTTTCATCAAACCAGATATAACCAGAAATAGTCCCTTTCTCTGGATCCCAAACCTTATCCATCTCTTCTGCGAATGCTAAATTTTTTGGTAAAAATAATGTAAAAATGAATAATAAAACTGACATACATGTTATAGATTTAATTGTTTTCATCAATATCATCACCCAATCCTATAATATTTAACAAGAATATATAAATATTAATACAATATACATTATACTACAAGACTGGTTTTATTACCCAATATTTATTATAATTGTAATAACATAAGTAATTTATTAATAAGATAAATATCTAATTTGATGAATTACTAGATAAAAATTAATTCTCGTATGGTAATCCAAACTTTTTCCACTCAAGAAATCCGCCTTTTAAATTAACTACTTCCTTTATACCAGCTCTTTGTAAAAGACTAACTTATTATAAAAATAACTCACTCATTATGGAGGTTACTATTTTAAATAAATTGCACTCTAACATAGAACACATGAGTTTCTCGGTGTAAATAAGAAAAACGGCAAACCCACCCCGTAGGAAAATCCGCCGTCACAAATAACTGATTATTGCACACCTAATTTTTCTTTTACCTTCGTAGGAAGCTCATCTTTCTTCACTTCTTCCCAAGCTGTTACATAGTAAAGAGTCCATAATCCTTTTACTGATAATCCACAATCACGAAGGATTTTAGCTAATAACTCAACGTATTTATCATAGCTATGTTTGAATTTCTCGTAATCTCTCGTTTCACATAATTCTGCTTATCTACAAATATACAGAAGGACCACCCATAAGCCTTACAACATCAATACCAAATCTACGGGTTGTGCAAAATGAAAAAGGAGAATTATTTTATATAGAAAATAATCAAAAACGTCCATTTATTAACACCGTAGCATTTCGCAAATTTAAATTTTCAATTCAAGATGTTATTAAAGTTTCACAACGTAGTTTAGATCAATTTTTAGATGGACCACCTATTTATTCGAATGTATCTAATTACACGATCCTACCGGAAGGAAAAGTATTTATCTATCATCACAATTATTTCATAATGACAGATTCCATGCTTCATCCTATAGATAAAGGCATATTGCAAAAACTTTATTTATTAAAGAACTGTATACCAATTTCAAAAAGTAATTTATCCTACTTTAAAATGGGCCTCCCTATTTCATCATATCCCTCTTACCTAGCCGAAAAATACTTAGAATAGTACCAAGAAGGAGTATTATCAATAAAACAAAAGAAAAAGTTCCTGAGCCTACAGTATTATTAAAGGATTAAACGGATTGATAGAAAATGAACTAAATAAATTATTATAAAAAGAGGACGCAAATAAAAATGCTTCCTCTTTTTATGTCAAATCAAACTAATACATTAAAATGCTTTTCATTAATCCGGATAAGTAATGTTTTTAAGCAAAATATTATCTAACATCTTAGCTGTTACAATAAGTATATTCGCATAATTCACACCTATAACAGGTATTACATATTGCTTATTTTCCGTTACCTTTTTCTGTATATAATAATAAAAAATTGTTAAATTTTATCGCATTATGTAAGACACTTGATATCAAATATATTACTTTTACTATGAACTAAATGTATTTTATAGGACTTTTCTAGATAAACAAGGTGCTAAATTGGTTCTTAAGAAGTCATTACTATTACATTTATCTAAAAATTGAAAAAATATGTGTAGATATATATCATCTTAAATATATATAATTAACTTTAATTTTCTGACACAATTTCACATTATTCTTAAACTAATTTTTACGTACATTATGAAAAAATTCTACCGTGTCAGTCTTGAAAAGATTATATATCATAACTTTAAGAGAGGAAGGAAAACTATGAAGATGAAAAGAAAAAGCATCATGACAACAGCCCTTGCAGCTACATTAGCTACAGGTGCACTACCTACTACCTCGGTATTTGCTGCAGAAAAAGAGGTTCCTATTCAACAAAAAGAGGCACAAATGAGTATTCAACCTTTTGCACAAAACAATTTGGAAACAGCCGTTCAAGCTGCCTTAAACGGTCCAGAAGTCAAAAAAATCAAAGTATTTGAGCATGAATTTAATGTGAAAGAAATAGAAGTAGTAAATCTAGGTGCAGGAAAAAAATATGTTAAGGGGCAAATTTCTCATCATTTAAGTTTTCGTCCAGATGATCAATTTTATTATGAGTTTACCGTACAAGATGGAAAGGTACTAGATAAACCTGTATTTAATATTGATAGAGGTGGTTGGACACCATTTGCTGCTCCACTTTTATCAATTCTTGCTGCGTATAATGGAATTCCAGTTAATCCAAATGATTTAAATACACTTGGTCAGCAGATTGGTAAAGTTATAGATGGAAGCTGGGAACATGCAGCCCAATCAATCGCAACTGTAGTTAGTCTAAGTTTTAATGAGTAGGATTTCCCAATTTTTATTAGCATTGTAGAGATCCACTTTTCGTAATTAGCCTTATTATAAGAGATTCTAAAACAGCTATTAATAAATTTTTACCACTCAGTCACATTATCTTGATTTGTTTACCACCTTATCATTCATTATATGTCATAAAATAGAAGTCTTTTTTAAGACTTCTGTTTTGTTTGTATATAATACGAGCAACGGTTGGTTTTTGGAGGCTATATTTCGATTTTTCAAGAATACGTTTGGCTATTAGGTACAATTTATAAAAACAAATTATTAAAGTCTCAAATAACTTACTCCCCCTATTTTTAATTATTATCAACTCCAAAAATTTATTACCTTAAGAATGAAAAACAATAAATATAGTAAAAAATCATCTAGCGATTATTTAAAAGTCAGGAGAGATCAAATGAAGAAAATAAAAATGAGAAATTCCATTAAAATTAGCATCCTCACTTGTATTACACTAGCAAGTTTAAGTACACCATCTACTATTTTAGCTGATAGTCATTCAGGTTATTCCTATGAATCCAATATAGGATATCAAAATCCAGCGTGGATGTCGAAAATAGAAGATTCTACAAAATTAAGTGAAATATCTATTCCAGGGACTCATGGTACTATGGCTTTACATGGAGCAAGCTTTCTTGATGAAAATTTGACAAGAAATCAAACTATGAGTCTATCCCAACAATTAAATTCTGGAATCCGATATGTAGATATGCGTGTTAAACGTGTAAAAGATTCTTTTGCAATGTATCATGGCATTGTAAATCAAAAAGCTATGTTTGAAGATGTATTAAAAGAGACAATTCAATTTTTAAAAGATCATCCAACAGAAACAATATTAATGCGCCTAAAAGAAGAAACTACTCCTGACAGCGGCTCTCTATCATTTGAGGAGATATTTTTAAAATATAAAAATGTTAATGCTTCATATTTTTGGAATCCTAATTCCGTACCAACTTCAGATAGAAATAACCCTGCTTTAGGAGATACCCGTGGGAAAATTGTAATCTTACAAAACTTTACATCCACTCAATTGTACGGTATTGATTACGAAGGTTTGAATATACAAGATAAGTTTGAAATTGGAAGCGGACCAGATGAAATATATGCAAAATGGATTGAGATAAAAACCCATCTACAAAATGCAAATACTAACTTTAATAATGGAAAAATTTATCTCAACCATTTTAGTGGTACGGGAGGCGCAGCAGCATTTTTAAATAATGTATATCCTTGGTTTATTGCAAGCGGAAAAGAGAGCAGAAATACTGATAGTAGTCCTAAATTGATTCAAACGAATTCCACAAATGCATGGAGTGATTTCCCTCGCGATAGAAACGGACAAGTATATTATGGGGGAATGAATACACTTGGGACCGAACTCTTACAACAAGGCATAATTAAACATTCTGGTATCATCGCAGCTGATTTTCCTGGTCCAGGCTTAATTGATAGTATCATTAAATTAAATGGTATACATTCTAATGAAAAAGAAATATTAATTTCGCAAATATCATCTGAAGCTAGTCCATTATCCGGACAACAAAATCGATCCAGTCAAAACTTTAAAATTGATAGTTTACCTGTAGGTACCAAAGAATTAAAATGGGTTATTGAGCCTTCAGAAAAAGATTATTCTTCTACTATCTCTTTCAATGTAATGATTGATGTTTCCCTAGGAATAGATTCTACTCGTTGGAAAAACATTTCACATGGATCTAGGACTGAAGCTTACACAAATACTAAATATTATATTGCAAGTCCAATGGGTGCCACTAACAAATTCACAGTGAAAATATACGCTATTACAAACTAGAAAATAAAGAATCCCAATGAAATTCCATTGGGATTCTTTATTAATTTCATTTCGTAAACATTAGGATGGGGTTTAAATCTTATTGATATCATAAGATAATTCATATTTGGAACAGCCCTTAATTTTTAAAAGAAAACCCAAAAATGTTAACTACCTTTTCCCACCTGTCACTTATTCAAAACTGGCTTCCAAAGCGATAAGGCAAAAATCCAATTTGAGTCGCCATTTCCTTGATGATCTTGAACTGCTTCATACACTTTTCCCTCATGTACTACTCTATCGCCTTTAGTATATGCTTTTCTTGCATCCCATTTTTCATATGTGGAATCCTCTGACTTTGTTGTTACATTCAAAATATCACTTCTACTAGATTCATTTCCAGCTAAATCAACCGCCGTCACTACATATTTATACGATGTATTAGCCCTCAAATCTTTATCCATAAAGGATGTAGTAGCCGCTGTCCCAATTTTATTCATAACCCCAGCGCTTTCTCTATATACAATATAATGGTCAACACCTACATTATCTTCAGACGGACTCCACATCAAATCAACAGTTGTCGCTGTTGTACCCATACTATGTAATCCTTTTGGTTGACTTGGAGCCTCTATATCTGGGATTGCTTGTGTTGTCTTAACCTTTAGTTTTTCACTTTCTTTTGATATGTTTCCAGCAGAGTCTAATGCCTTTATTGTATAGGTATATTCCGTATCTGCTTTTAGTTTTTTATCAATAAAAATTGTACCTGGTACCGTATCAATTACTTCGCCATTACGTAACACTTGATATTCTTTTACACCTATATTATCAGTAGAGGCCTTCCAAGTTATTTCAACACTATTAGCAGAAACTTTAGAAGCATTTAATTCAGTTGGTTGACTTGGAGCTACTGTATCAGGAGTTTCATTATTTACTAAATTTACATCAATTACATTATAAAACGCATTTGACGTATCTGCTACATCCCATACAGCTAAAATAACATGGTAACCATTACGATCAGTTGGTACATTAATTGTATGTGTTAAATTATTTGATGCGGCCGAACCGTCATGTTTCACAGTTCCAATTGGTTCTAATTCAGCACGTGTTAATGGTTTATTAGGATCCCATCCCTTTTTTGTAATGTAATAATGCCATTTACTTGTAGAATGTGCTGCTGTATATTTCCATGTAAATGTATTTGCTCCACCCTTAATTGTGTTTTTGAACCAACGATTTGTTGTTTGTTGGTCAAGAGTTCCTCCAAATAGTCCTCCTGCCGAAGCGATTTTACCATCAATCGGCCCACCATCTGGAAACCCTTTAGGCGCTTCTAGACTCTGAGGTTCATACATTACATTTCCACAATTTAAATTTAATGCCCCATAATTCTGACTACATAAAGCAGCACGACTACTCGGTTTTTCAACAAACCCATGTGCATACGCACTTTGAGGAATCATTGTAATTGCCGTCACCCCTGCAGCCAGAACACAAGCACCAATTCCTTTTTTACTTTTTCTTAATCTTTCCAATTTAGATGTTAATTTCAAATTCATTCTTGTCCCCCCAATATATTGTTCTCGCTAATATAATAGCAATATAGGGATAAACGAACAAATCACCAATTAATATATTAATATCTCTCATAAATTGGTACATTTATTATTATTTTTAATCTCCTATAAAAATAAAGTAAATATAATTACGCTATTTTGTAACATTATGTATTTAAAGAAGAATAAAAACTTTGTTTAATTTCACAAAAAATTCAAATATTAAAACGGATAATTAAATCCTGTAGGAAAAATAAATTTTTTATATTACAAAAAAGCAAAAAAAGTCTGGAAGAAACCGATTATATCCGTTTCTTCTAGACTTTCACTTCTTTTATACCACTCACAAGTCCTTTAGCCTTTAACATATACACTTGAGGTTAGAACCCACATAACTAATATAACCTATATGTTGACTAGCTTCTAAATATTAAAATTCATAAATTAATAGTAACAGACCAATTAAAACAAGCCATTTAGCAAACACATATAATATTCTTACTAATTCAATTTAACGCTTAATTACTTATAAAATAACTTAAAGTATCTAGCTTAACTGTATTTTCTTTATTAATACCATTGTCTACCCTACATTTCCTTACTTTAAACAGATCATCAATAGATTGTTAATGTTTAAGGAGAAAATATTCGAAAACCCATTATTCATTACCATATTCTAAAAATTTATTATGTTATTTTTATCTAATAAGGCACAGAAATAAAGGGTAAACTTCAGTGTGCTTGAGAAGCGTTCTTAGGGCGAAACATTTAAAGGGTACTTTAGTACTGAGTTTTTATTAAATGTTCCTGTACCTAATATTTAAATTAACGTATGTCAAAATATTTTACAATTCGAGTGTTAAACGTTACATATTTCTACATAAAATGATACATTTCATCAGCAAGCCTCTCCTAATATTTATGCTAAATATAGAAAATTCAGCTCGTTAGGATTTAATTTTAGAATTCGCATAAAAGCATATAATAGATTAGACACGTAATTGTCACAAATTAATAGTCTATATACTTTTTAATCACCTATGAAAACTCTATTACCACTTTATTATTTACTCCTAAACTAAGGTACATCTATACCTACAATTTCTTAAAACTCTTTTAGATAATATTTCAAAAGAGTCGATAGTTTTATTTTTTTATTTTTTTTATTTTTTTATTGTACATTTGTGCATTTGATGTTAGGATTATGCCTATTAAAATTGAATCCTAACGATTCTTCTTTATAATTTCCATACTTTAATTGTTAAATAAAAATATAGATTCTGATATATATTCAAAATCAGACCTAAAATGTCTTTATTTTACAATGATGTCGTGGCATACCTTTAGAATGGAAAGATATATGCAACAACGTGTTAAGGGGTTACAGGAGGAACAAAAATGAGAGACTTTTTTGATGATAAGTACAAAAATATTGAATTAAAAAGGAGGTTAATAAATTTAATAAGTGAAATTAGCGAATTCAAAGGAAAATTAGCTGCTTATCAGGAACAAAACCCTGACATATTTAATAGTTTAGAAAAAACTATACCACTACATTACATAAAAAATTTCACAACTATTTATGAGGATATAAAAGTTTCTAATAAAAGATTAAAAGAACTTATTTTAGATGATATAGTACCTCAAAATATTTCTGAAGATGCTATTTTTTGCTATTATCAAACACTTTCTTTTGTACATAAAAACTCCTGTACTTTATTAATTAATCCAGCAACTATACAGGAATTACATTTTCAACTAATACATTATATTACCTCTGACAGTGCCAAATGGCGTGAAAAGCCTTTTATTATTCCAGGAGTTCCAGAACATGGAATGCACTTGAATAGTTACCGCATTCTTCCGCATGAACTTATCCCACAGTTTATGGAGCAATTATGTGATCAATACAACTCATTAAATACTAGTAAGGGACTACATTCACTTTTATTAATAGCTCGTTTTATATTAAATTTTTATTGCATAGTCCCTTTCAATCAAGGTAATAACAGGCTGGCATTTATGTTAATGCAATTGCTGTTAATTAAGAGTGGACATACATTTGTAAAATATGTATGTTTGGATAAATATATTAAGAAAAATGAATCTGATTATTACAATTCGATTTATAAATCTTCGGTCAATTGGTACTGCGAGGAACATAATAATAGCTTTTGGTTAAAAACGTTTTTAACAATTATATTAGAGGCTTACAAAGATCTTCATAACACAGTTCTAGATTCTATATGTAAACACACTAAAGTTGAGAGAATTCAAGATTTTATACTTAAACAAAAACAACCTTTTACTAAGGAAAGTATTCGTAACACTTATCCAGACATTGCAGAAAGTACAATCAGTAAGGCTTTAAATTCCTTGCAAGTGTTTGGCCATATTAAGCTAGTTGCAAAGGGAAGAAACGCAAAGTGGATTAAAATTTGACCATACTTTCAATAGACCTGAGGTTTAAAAATTCAATTATAACCTTATCATTGAATTTCATTTTAATTTTAAGCTAATATTACTTTTTTAGTTATTTCTAATTCTAACAAAACATTTTATAGGAAAAGGTCCGCTTCCCCCGCCTTTTCCTATAATAAACTGAAATATAAACATAAAATAATTGTCGAAAAAAGTCTTATTTTAATATTTTTTCTTTATTTTCTGGTTGTAAACGCTTCTATTTCATGTTACCATCTTAATCAAACAATAGATGGTCATAAAAATGAAAGTATTTCTTTCCCTTAGAAACATATAAACGTACAGTAATATCATGAAAATAAGGCCAAAGGAATATTTGATACCTACCAAAATAATTAATAAGAATTTTGTCGCATTATTTTTCTGATTATTAAGAAAATGCATTTTGTCCCTAAACAAAATTTGTTAGTGCGCAAAATTCAATTACACTAGAACACCCAAATAAATGAAATATCCTTTTTCATTGAGCATTAAGGTATGGAAAAAGAATTCTTTCTACAAAATTCAGCTGATTAACTTAAAGGCATCTAAATTACTACCTTAATCGCCATCTATTGTTGATAACATATTTACCAACTATGAAAAAGAGCCTATCAATGGTTCTTTTTTGTTATAATCATTGAAATTTTAATTCTATCTTGAAACTTAGATTTTCACACAAATTACCTCTACTTTTTTCCTCTCAATTATTGAATTAATAATATAGCACATCAAATTTATCAATTCTTACATCCAATTCGATTAAATTAATGAATAAAATTCAATTATATAAAAATAATAACTACAACTAATCGGTATATATTAAAGAGGTGTCAATTTTGTCCTTAAATGAAGAGACCTTAGAAACTAAGACATATAAAACCATTGAAAAGATCGAAACAAATAACCTAAAACAACTTAAAAATACACTAGATAATATCTTTGATATTAGTGCAGATTTAATTGAACACCCTTTGCAATTAAAAACAAATACGAATATTCTACTATATTACTTTGAAGGCCTTACTGATGGTGTTGCTTTAAAAGGCAATGTTGTTACACCATTATTACAAGAAGTAAATGAAGACAGTCAAATTTTTAATTCTAATATTATTGCTACTCATACAAAAATCGTATATACATGGAATGAAATTAAAGAAGGATTACTTGAGGGTCAATGTGTACTGTTTATGGAAGGAGAAAATCGGTCACTTCTAATAAATACAAAAGGCTGGGCAGAGAGAGCCATTCAAGAACCAATTTCAGAAGTTACTATTAAAGGCTCACATGATGGTTTTATTGAGAATGTCACAAAAAATATAGGCCTAATTCGTCGATATATTCCTTCTACAGAGTTAAAAATCAAAAAGCTGACGATTGGAGAACGAGCCACTTCTTTAGTCTATTTAATTTACTTAGGCGATGTAGCAAACTCAGAGGTCGTCCAAGAAATAGAAACTAGAATCTGTAAAATCAAAACAGATGCGGTATTAAGTATTGGAGAGCTATCTAATTATACAAAAGATCAAAATTGGACTCCTTTTCCACAGGCTTATTTAAGCGAACGTCCAGACGCCATTTCAAATCATATACTTGATGGGAAAGTAGCAGTGTTAATGGATAGATCCCCTGGTGCTATGGTTGTTCCTATGAATTTGATTGGATTTTTTCAAACCCCAGATGACTATAATATCCATTGGCTCATAGCATCTTTTTTTCGCTTATTACGATTTGCAGGATTTATTATAGCTATTTTTTTACCCGCATTTTATATTGCTATAGTATCTTTTCACTTTGAGATCATTCCTATAGATTTATACACTTCTATTGCAACGTCAAGAGTTAAGGTCCCCTTCTCTCCCTTATTGGAAGCTTTTATAATGGAAATTACACTAGAAATGCTACGTGAAGCTGGTATTCGCTTACCACAACCAATTGGACAAACTATTGGAATTGTTGGAGGGATTGTAATTGGACAGGCGGCTGTTCAAGCTGGACTTGTGAGTAACGTTATGGTTATTATCGTCTCTATTACAGCCATTGCATCATTTATTGTTTCTAATTATGATTTATCAAGTTCTATACGCCTTATTCGTTTTCCAATGATGTTATTGGCATATTTTTATGGGATTGTGGGTATTGTTAGTGGATTAATGCTCTTATTTGCTCATTTTGTTTCACTGACTTCCTATGGTTCACCATACGGATTGCCAATCGCGCCATTTCGGCTTCAAGAGTTAAAAGATTCTTTTGTAAGGTTTCCTATTTCGATGATTACCACCCGCTCGAGTACTGGACAGCCGAAACAAGAAAAGAAAAAAGAAGGTGGTCCGCATGGGGAATCTTAAATTCAAAAATATAACTTTATTCGAATTTATTATTTTCATCCATTCGCTGCAACTTGCATCTGGTATGTTAATTATGCCAAGCCCACTTGCTACTATTGCTGGCACAGATGGCTGGATTTCAATCATTCTTGGATGGATGGTTACTTCTATAATCGGTGTATTTATTATATTAATGTTACAAAAAAATCCCAACAAAAATTTCTCACAAATCTTAAAAACATACTTTGGTAAATGGCTAGGGACGATTCTTTTTCTTTTATATGCCTGTTATCTATTTTTTGCTGGCTTTAATACTTTACTAAAGGCAACTGATATTGTAAAAGTTTGGATATTCCCTTCCACTCCTGCTTATCAAATCACCATATTATTACTATTACCTTTTATTACTTTAGCTCTGAGTGGGTTAAGGGCTCTTACTAGTTATTCTATGCTTGTTTTCTTCTTCACTACTTGGATGCCACTATTTCTTCTTTTTTCACTAAAGAGTAACTACAACCCTTTACACCTACTACCTATTTTTAAAGAGGGATTATACCCTATTTTAAAGGCAACAAAAGAAACTATTACTCCTTATGCTGGCTTAGAAATTGCATATTATATATATCCGTTCTTACAAAAAAAACAAAAGGCCATAAAAGGACTACTAATAGCTAATACTGGAACCATGATTTTCTATCTATATGTGACTATTCTTTCTTATATATACTTTAGCCCCGAGGGGATAAAAGACGTAATTTGGCCCGTATTTCATTTGTTACAAGGGGTTCGTTTTTCTTTCATGGAACGATTAGAAATTATTTATATCGCTTACTATTTAATTGTATTCTCCACTACTTTATATCCGTATTTATTTTTCAGTTTTGAATCTATGACCATATCACTTCAAAAAAACGCCCGAAATTGGGCGCTGCTTGCTTTTATGTTATTTATAGTTGGAGTATTTATTTTCCTAAATCCCGATGTGGATCAATATTTGTTTATATATTCTCTTATGGATATCTTAAATGTCATTTTCTTTATTCTATTACCAATCTTATTTTTCGCTTACAGTATTCTTTTTACTTGGGTTACTAGGAGGAAACAACTTTGATTCGAAAATGGATATGGATTGTAATTTGTTGTGTATATATAATTGGTTGTAGTCAGAGAATTCCTCTTGAGAAGGTTTCATTAATCCTGTTAATTGGCTTGGATAGAACCTCTAATGGAGACATAAAAGTTGGAACAAGCATACCACTCTTTCATCATAAGCAGCAAAAAAGTTCTATAGAGCATTGGACACAAGCATCAACTGTATATAATGGATTCAGTAAGATAGATACGAAGTTAACGGGATATCTGACAGCTTCCAAAGCTGAAATCATTTTAATTGGGAAAAAATTAGCGCAAGAAGCAAACTGGTTGCAGGAGCTTGATTCTTCTTACCGTGATCCTTACGCTACCATTAATGCTAAAGTAGTACTTGTAGATGGGCCTGCAGAAGAAATTTTCAAAATTTATAAGCCTAGTAAACCATCACTATCATCTTATATAAATGGTGTAATCGAATCCTCAATTCAAAATAACCAATCCGTCTCTTCTACAATTCAGCAATTAATGAGAGAGCAAAATGAAGATGGAATGACGCAAACTGTTCCAATTATCAAAAAAACAAAGAATGAAATCGACACAGTAGGAATTGCATTTTTAAATCGAAAAGGGAAATATTTAACTTATATCCCTAAAAAAGATGTAAAATTTTTCAATCTTATAAATAAGCCAAAAAGTAACGGGCGAATGATACTACACCTTGCACTTCCTCCTAAAAATTCCAACAAAAAAACAAATACTTCTATCTTTGTACAGAACGCGACAAGGAAGGTAGATGTTACTTTTCAAAACGGAAAGTTTGTATTTAATCTCGATATATATGCTAATGTAGCTTTAATAGAAAAAACCAATCCGAATTTAATTAAGGGTTACTATGATAATAAAAAAAATATATATCATTTAAAAAGTGCTATTCAAAAAGAAATTAATAATAATTTACAAAATATATTAAATGAAATACAGCAGAATAAAATTGATCCAATCGGATTATCCCTATATGCTAGAGCTTTTCAATATAAAGAATGGAAAAAAGTAAAAGGAGATTGGTTGCAAGCGTTAGCAGAGGCGAAAATAAATGTAAAGACACACGTCAAAATAAAAGATACTGGGACCATTAGAAATTAATCTAGCATTTAATAGCATTTCTCAAAGGACTCACATATTGTTTTAGTGATTCCTTTGAGAGAATAATGCTTTGCTTTAATGAAAAGACAGTATATGCAATTATTCATTTATTTGTTCTAGTTATCAAAATATCTATTCTTGTCAAAAATGCTCAGTTCAAAGAAAAAATTCCTGTCTTCTTCTACTTATCCTATCCGAAAAGGAAACAAGGGAAAGTTTCGATAATTATGTTTTGCTTTAACAATTTTATAACTATCCCCCTTCTTGTAGCTACTCCACTAAAGCTCCTGCTTATATATTGAATCTCTGTTTTACTTTCTCCACTGATGATTCATAAAAGCTCAAAAAGAGAATTCACTTTTCAAATCCAACCTATCGAATCAATTATTGTCTAATAATACCACACCATCTTTATCAACTCATTTTAGAATATTTGAACAATAATTTTATATACAAGCTCTGCATAAATTATTCATTTTCATTTATATAAGGCCTACATTTTTGCTTCTGATAAATTATCAAATATTGAATTATTATACACAAACTTAAAAACACGAGGTATTTTGTAGAATTTTGTCTATCAATATGTATGTACACCCTTATGTAGTGGATATAGACTGTGAGGTGTAAGGAGGTACCTTACAAAATAATGAAAAGGAGATTATCAAATGATTAGATTAACGAAAGTCTCAAAGTTAGCATTTGCAACATTAATTGTGGGAAGTAGTTTAAGCGTCTTTATGTCGTCACACAGTGTACAGGCTGACACCTTAGATCATAATTACCAAGACACTCAAAAATTCATACCACCTTCTAGTGCTAGGCAAACATTGGAACAAAAAAACAATATTGTTCCAGAATCAAAAGTTATTAAAAACCATTATGTAAAATATTCTAAAGCACATTTCCAAACTAAAGAAAATATACCAAAAGAGATTTATTATTCTTCAGAAGGCTTTAAGGGCTATATACAAGCAAGTACCGTCTGGGATATGGGAGATCATTTCGCAACGCTATATTCCGGAACTGTTATTCGATGTTAGACTTTTAATCCCTTCTCTCCTAATGCTTATAATGATCAATAGCTCACTGCCAATACTGTAATATCTATTGTTCATAAAATAAACCACAAAATCTTTCGATTTCATGGTTTATCAAATATAAAGATAATGCTAAACGAATACTCTAACATTACCTTCCCCAAAGTTAATTATAGAGTATTTTCAAAAAAAGACACTCTTGTAGTGTCTTTTTTATAGTATTTTTAAAAAATTACGTCTACTAACATCTTATTGTTGCGGCTATTCATTTATTTCAATATGATACTTTTTCATCTCGTATATGCAATAGACAATGATAGCTAAACTCCAACTGACACTATAATAATTATGTGTGTAGAAGTCATATCCCGCTTTAATACCTTTCTCTATTACAACTAATGTAAATCCTAAAGCCACCCATCTGTTAATTTTCATCTTTATAAACGTTAAAGAGATAATTATTAAAAATAAAATATTTGTAAGATGATTTATCATTAGCTCATATTTTTGAATGTATACTGCCATTATACAAGCAACGATATTAGTCGCAATGCCAAAGGCAATCACCGCTCCCCAAACCCTGTCCGAAAGTCCCACTCCTGAGTCAGTCCCTTCCTAAACAAATATCCCTTTCTTTAATTCGTTCCTACACCCTATTCAAGATATGCTAAATTATCCTTGTCTGATGAATATCTATTTATCTTTTCATATAGAGCAAACAAAATCTCGACTCATAATTTTTTCTTTATTAGGCAAACTATGTCTAAGCCGTTTGAACTAGCGGCTTCACTCTTCTGGTAATGGGATAGCACAATTTATTGAATTGACTAACTCATTCAACCCACTAGCACCGGCAGGCAACAAAATAGTTGTCTGCCATTTTTATGTATACTTTTCTAAATTCATTACAAACCAAGTGTGGGCTGTACTGATTTCAAAAAGGACGGAATTTCATTTTTGAAAATGTAAAAAAGATAAGATCCTGACTACTGTTGGTATAGGAATTTTTCTTTTCACATATACTATTTTTGAACCTGTTTACCAATACGTGTCCTAATGGTGTCTTGAATTCCTCCTAAAAAGGGCTGCAGATACGACTGCATGCCCTTTTTATTTACGTTGCTGCTCTATATTTCATAAAATAATTAAAAACTAAAAATGGATTATTACATATTTTTTTCTGTTCAGATTATGTTAAAATTTACTTCATAGTCGAATTTTGGTTTCGTATCTAATTCAGCAATATGTGAACTGTTTGCCTAAAGAAAAGACACCCAAAAGGTGTCTTTTCTTCTTTTCATCTAAAAAACATTTTTCCTTTTCAGTAAGATCCAATTAGCCCTCTAATCTAAACCTCATCTTTAAAGGCAATTTAATCACGGTACTCAAGCTTTTTCACCTATTTCGATATGCCTATAGTTTAATTTGAAATAATATATTTATTACCTTTTTTAACAAATGAAATCTACTATTAGATTTCTAAATGTATACTGTACTAAGCGCCATTTAACATCATTTAAATAGTGTTAACCATGTTAATTGAATATTAGTAATAGTAAGTATAAATATTATCAATTTACTATATATTACATATATGTAAAAATGGATGTATGTTAAGCTTTTTCAAAATCTTTCCTCTAATAAAGATTTGAAGTAGCATTTCATGATTCTCCTTGCTGTTAATATGCCTTGAAAAAGAACCCTATAGGGTTCTTTTTCTTCTCATTATAACCTCAGTAAGTCCATACAAAAAGGACTGCTAATTACCTGCAGCCCTTTACACATTAATATACACTTGTATTAAATACTTAACACTTTATTGTATTAGGCATTCATACATACTAAACATGCCATTATCATTTAGACATATAACACTTTAAAGTTTAGAAGTATACAATAACAAATCGTTCCCAGCTTCCAGCTACATAACTAGTAGCTGTTAATTCTCTACCACCATTTGCTGATATATACCTGCCATTACTGAGTGCTTGTAATACATATATCCTATTGTCTCCACCATTATATAAGATAAACTTTTCCCATGCCCCAATTGATGTACGATCTGCTACTACTCTACCATTTGGCTCAAACGAAACATACTTCCCATTACTTTTGGCTTTTAAAGCGTACGTAAATAATTCTCCAGTCGGAATTAATTCGAATTTCTCCCATTCATTAACTGCATTACGATTTGCTGTTACATTTCCTAAAGGCTCAGCAGAAACATATTGTAAATTTGCTGCCTGTATAGCAACTGTCCAACTTCCATTAAATAAATTCACGCCTTTTAATGTAGCTGCTTTTGATAGGTTGGCTGCAGATACATCATTGGATGGTGTAATCATAAATATCATTAAAATCATCGACAACACCATTAAAACTAAATTTTTTGAGACTGTATTACCTCTTGCACGTGTTATAAACCTTTTCATTCCCATTCCTCCCTTAATATACATAGAACTCATATACATCATACCAAATATGTAAAACATTGTAATATTTGAGAGGATTTATCAACAAATACCCTACTATTCTGTTTCTTTTTTCTCAAATCTATTGCACTTAAACATTTATTAATTCAAAAACATATTTATAAAAAAATGTAGCATTTGATGGCAACGAGAGTATATAAAAAAGAGAGCGTATTGTTAAATAAAAGCCAAATAGCCGTTCATAATGAACGACTATTTGCATCTAACTGATAATTAGAATGTTCTTCATATTAATCTATTTTGTTTAATCCCGTTGAAGTAACTTGATAGATTCTTTTTTTGCCTATATATTCTTGTTTATTATTCTCAAAGTTAATAAGTGTAGCGCGTGTCTTTTCCTTTACTGCTTCACCTTCTATATGGGTAAACTCAATGTAATCTCCCACTTTTACCGGCACGGTTTGACTTTCAGCAGTTTGTTGACTATTTCCCACTATATCCTTATTGTATACAACACTACCGGTTGAATTCTTTACTGTAATACTTGCATACGTATTATTAAAGTAAGAATGTGGTACGCCTGCTTCTAAATTCACCTGCATTTTTTCTGTTGTCCTATTATAATCTACTTTTGCGATTTCTCTATCACTATATCCTTTTAAAGACCAACCAAAATGATTTCCATCTAAAACTGTTGTTTCTGGCATTTTTTCTACTTTCTTCAAGCCTTCTTTTGTGACTTCATACATTGCTTTTTTTCCAAAGCTTTCTTGTTTACTGTTTCCTACATTTGTTAAAGTAGCTCTATGCACACCTTCTAAATGTGTCAGCTCAATATAATCTCCTACTTTGACTGGAACCTTTTGTGATTCAGCATTTTGTTGTTTGTTTCCATAAATGTCTTTATTGTACACTACTTTACCTGATGCATTTTGTACTTTAATACTTGCATATGTACTATCAAAATAGTTATGTGGTACACCTGCTTTTAGATCAATTTGCATTTCTTCTGTTGATTTATTTAAATTTACTTTTGCGAATTCAAAATCTCCAATCCCTTTCAGCGACCATGCAAACTGGTTTCCTTCTAAAATATTATTTACATTAGGTATATCTGGTTTAATTGGATTAGAATCCGTACCCTTCCAAATCTCTGCTGTTAAAATTGGATATCCTAATGCAGCTACTTTTTGAATGGTATCGTTATTTGGACGTAATCCCCACTTCTCAAAGAAAGGAATCAAATTTTGTTTGGCTACTTTTGATGCTGAAATCATAAATAATTGTTTTTTATTTTCATCAGTTTGTGGAAGTTCACTTGAAGGCATGTCTCTATACAATTGATGCAATTTAGGATAGAAATCCTCTCCATACGCTAACTGTAGTTGCCAAAGCATAACAAGCTTTACAAAAACATCGCTAATTTCATCATAATTTTTATTCACTTGTTCTAGATATTGAAATGCTTTTGGATAAATTCCACTTTTCTCTAAGTTGGATGGTTGATTAAATGCTTTTTCTACAGAAAGGCTGTATATATTATTTTGTACTTCTGTCATATTATAAAATTTCCAAGGTGATTGCTGTCTCAAATGCCCTGCCTCATGCCAAGGGCCCCAGCCATCTGTTACAAATTTATTAATATCTAACACGTATTGGATTGCATCTCCTACATATGCGGTTCGATAAGAAGTTGCATACATATAATAATCAGGAGAATGATTTTCTTCTACGTAATGAACATAATGTTTA
>NZ_JBQXON010000015.1:0-88686 GCF_052646455.1 Bacillus cereus group sp. Bce041 | reverse complement strand
CGGGATAATGCACCTTTTTCCCCATACGAAAAACACCTCCATTAAAATCATAACTGATACTTACGATTTAGAGAGGTGTTTTTTATCGTCTCATTCTCAGGGTTCACTCCATTTCTTTTTATGGATACACTTTTTAGCTCGATAGCTATGGGGTGTTACCTCAAATATAATTATTTTATTTACATGTTTCTTTTAAATTTGTTTCAAATCTTTTCATAGGTTGGTATACAAGAACATGTAGTGATAAACCTATCACTGCAGTAATGTTTAAAATAATACTTATAATCATTAAAGACCCTTCTATAACTGGAGAAAAGTATCCATTCGTACTTAACGTAGAAGAACTTATACCAAGTAGTAAAATCACTATTAGTAAAGGTAAGTTTTTAACCAATTTGAATCCCCCTTTAAATGTAATATCTTTATATTATTATATCACACACTAGTTTATGTAATTAATATAAGATAGTTATCTATGGGCAATTTCACATTTTTTTGTTACAAGTTAGCACGAATTTTTGTCCTGGGGTACTATAAATTTTCCGCTTGATGGCGATGTGGTTCTATCCCATCGCTATCAAGCTAAGAAATTCATTGTACACCCAAACGAAAAAAGATGAAAAAATAATAAAAAGCTTATCATTAAGTGCTAAAAGATAAGCTTTTTTGTCTATACTTATTAAATTTTATTTGATTTCTTCCATGCTAATACTGTAATAAGATATTGAATACCAAATAGGAAAGCGAAAAGTATAATAAATCTTGCTATTACTGATAACCATCCAACGAAATCTTCAGGTAAGTTATATTTGTATGTGGTAGCACCTATTGCGACAAAACATAAAATAAAGGTATTACTCATTTTTTCTTTTAACTTTTCATTTAATTGTTCTTTATTATTAATATCTGTTTCATAAATACCAGTCAAAATAGATTTAATAAAAAAGAATATCATATAAAAAATTATAATGGCTAATGAAGCAGCCCATTCTAAAAATGGACGGTGTAGATATGCTCCTCTTATCATAAAATCAACAAAAGCTATAAGTAGGACAATAATTCCAGATTGAGCCCAAATTTTCATTTCAATTTGTTGGATTCTTTCATCTGGGTGTGTACTGAGTGAAAACCATTTTTTTAGTTTTTCCATTTTAAAATTCCTCCCAAAATAATTTATCTAAACTTTTATCTAGTGTTTTAGCTATATGAATGCAAAGTTTTAAAGAAGGGGTATAATTATTACTTTCAATAATACTAATGTTATGTCGTGTAACATTTACAATATTGAACAACCCTTGTTGGGTCAGACCTTTTTCAACCCTTGCAATCTTCACTTTACTTAAAGACATTAAATACACCTCACTTGTAAAGATAACTTCCACCTTAAATCTTATATTTTATATATTAAATTATTAACAACATTAATGCAATATATACTTTACATTTAGTCATGTATAGGTTGCAAATTCCTGTGTTTTTGTATCTAAAACTATCCTACAAATATAAAAAAATTCTTTCTGTAGAATCATAGGAAAGGGTGAATTTATTATATCTGTTTCTATATATAATAAATTAGAAGTATTTGTTCAAGAGATTCAAAGTTACTTGTACTTATCTCCCAATTAATTGTGCAATCTAACCTTTTCATCTACTAAGTTCTTTTACTAAGGAATAGAAATGAGCCTTTTTATTATTTTGTTCATCTTTTTTCGTTTTAGGAGGGATTTTATTTTTTAGCTTGATAACAATGTGGAGAAATCCTAGGTTTAAAAATCCCTTTAGTTACTGCATACTAGCAACAACCTTTTGAAATTCAGGTTACTGCGATGTATAATTATCAGAAAATCTAAGGAGTTTTATATATGGATAATATAAAAATAATAGCTGAGGTTCTGAGTATAGGGTTACAAATTGGTTTATTTTCAAAAACTGAAATAATTGATTGGGCTAATCAGACAATTGAAGCATTAGATAGCCCTTCTATTGAAATTATAGAAGTTTCTCTATCTAGTAATGATAAGTTGGTTGACATCGTACCTAAATTAAAAAACGTAAAAGGAACGTATGATAAAAAATTACCCGTAAAAATAATACTGGGGCTGTTATGGGATAAATTTATCCTAAATGAAGAAAATGTATTGAAAATAAAACCATTTATATCTAATTTGATACATAATAATTGCTGTGAGGGATTCAGTTATGTAGATGAACAGCTATATAATTTTAATGAGGACATTAATTTAGCAGCAGATAATATATATGGGAATCTAGAAGATATTAGTCAAGATTTAAAAAGCTTTCTATTTCCTTATAAAGACTTTAGTAATTACTTCAGTTTTTGGGAAACTTGAAAAATATTAAATTGATGGTAATAGATCATTCGGAAATGTATTCCTATAAAATAGTAGTTTTATTATTACAGCTATCCTACAAAGTGGTTTATCTGTTCATAAAAAAGAAGAACTCATTACACATAATACCAAAATTTATTTTCCTGCTTTAAACCTCCCCCCTATAGAATAGCTAGTACAAATAGTTGAACTCGTGAACTACCCGCCACTTAACGTCCTAACGGACTGTTTGAAGTGGGGGCTTCTCGGTTAGTCGTTACTTTTGGTAGCTAACGAATTCGTCCTAAGACAGCCGAGCTAACTCCCTTGTTCCAAGGGTTATTTTATTGCTATCTATGCTAACGCTAATAGGCGTATTGCTTCATTTTTGATATTGATAGCTGCGTTATAATCTCTATCGATATTTACACTGCATATACAAGAATAGACTCGCTCAGACAATGACATATTTTTCACATTTCCACAACTGCTACATGTTTTTGTGGAAGGAAACCATTTGTCTATTTTCACAAGTTGTTTGCCTTGTTCATGTAGTTTATAAGCTAAAAAAGAAGTGAACATACCCCACCCATTGTCAGCGACACTTTTTCCAAAATGAAGTGCTTGCGACATTCCTTTCATATTTAGATCTTCAATAGCTACAACATCAAAATGAGTAGCTAACTCTTTAGACTTATGATGAAGGAAGTTCTTACGTTGATTCGTTACTTTTTCATGTAACTTAGCTACACGGATACGTTGTTTATTCCAACGAATAGAACCTTTTGTTCTTCTTGATAATACTCGTTGCGCCTTTGCTAATCGGTCTAACATTTCACGATAGAACTTAGGATAATTGGCTCTCTCATCCTCAGAACTGACGTATAATTGTTCCATCGCAAAGTCTAATCCAACAACTGTTTCTACTTCTTTTTGTACGATCTCTTTTTCGTATTCAGTCAAAATGGACACATAGTATTTACCAGTAGGTGTCATAGAAATCGTACATGACTTGATTATATGGTCTTGTGGTATTTCTCTATGCTGTTTGATACGTACCATTTTCAGTTTTGGCAATTTGATATGACCGTTAAGCAATATAATATTTCCGTTCACTACATTCGTTGTATAAGACTTTCTGTCTTTTTTGCTTTTGAATGTTGGGAAGTCATTTTGACCACGAAAGAAATTTTTATAGGCAGTTTGCAAGTTTAGTTGAGCATTTGCCAAAGCTAATGAATCCACTTCTTTTAACCACTCAAATTCTGCTTTGTATTTCGCAGGTGTGGGAAGCTTTTGTTTCTTTAGTTGATCCTTATCATCTTTATGTTTTTCATACGCTTCTTTCCGTTCAGCTAACATTCTGTTATACACGAAACGTACACAACCGAATGTTTTACGCATAAGATGTGCTTGGTCTTCTGTTGGATACAAACGGAATTTATATGCTTTATTTTGCTTTGTCATATCATTTCACCTCACTTTTCACTTTGATTTTCAATATATGTTTTTATTACGTCTATTGGCGAACCACCAGTAGTTAGCAAGCAAAAGCTTCTTGACCAAAACATCTCTTTCCAAAGTTTCTTTTTCACTTGTGGAAAGTCTCTTTTAATAAGTCGAGAACTTGCACTTTTATAAGCATTGATGAATTTTGTCATTTCTGTATTAGGGTGTGCTTTGAACAAAATATGAACATGGTCTACATCATGATTCCATTCAACTAATGTGATGTTATAGTTTTCAGATAGTCGAACAAACATATCTTTTGCATAGTCTGACATATCATCATCAAACACATTTCTTCTGTATTTCACGACCAACACAAGGTGATAATACAGCAAGAATACTGAATGGTTATTACTATCTAATTTCATTTATATACCAGCCTTTATAATTTATAAGACTGATTATATCAGAGGTAAAATAAAAAGGAAAACCTTTTGGCTACGCCAAACCGAAATTCATCTCCCACCTACCGTTGGGCTACGCCCTTCACACGCTTGAGGAAGGAGAATTCTTTCGGAAAATTCGTTAAAATTTAAAATAGAAAGAAGCTGAAAGTTTATGTATCAACAAAATTATGATGAATACTCATATGATTATACAAATAATCCTAGACAACAATCATTTGTAAATTTAGTAGGTCAGTTTCATATTCTTCCTCAGTCTGTTATTTTACCTAATGGTCAACAACTTCAAGCAGGAACGCGTGTTTTTATTTTTAGAGTAGCTTTTAATCAAATGGGGAACGAAGTGGTTACAATTGTATTCCCTAATGTAGTTGGTGGAAATGTTAGTCTTGGATTAGCGCCAGTTGCAGCTTCTCAACTTTCACCTGGTGGTGGGGTCATGTTCCCCCAAGTTGCCCCTATGCAACCTGGATTTGGTGGTAGATAAAAAAATTTAACAAATAATTTATTTCAGTATATAAAATTAATTAAGTATAGAAAAAACTACACTTAATATAGAAATGGGCCAGATTTTTAAAAAAAAAGATCCTTTTTCAGTATCAATAACGAATTTCACGTCAACTAGCACCTCTTACGAGGCGCTAGTTGTTATTTTTGTTGTATACATATTAGAAGCATACGTTGGCCGCAAACTAAAAAGGAATAAGTTGATCAAAACGGCCATCTTATGCTTCTTGTTACAGTTTTAAACATAGAGTATACAAATTATTACACTTACTTTTCTTCACCGCTTGCTTGCATGGAATTAAACGCCCAATGTAATTTCAACGCATCTCCCCTGAAATACATTTTGGTCTTCACCGCTATCTACGAATGTGAACATTACATAAAATGTATCATCATCACCTGGAGTAAATCCATTTCCTTCTCGATCTACAATACCTTTCTTTACAAGGTCAGGAATACTTCCATTTTGCGTAGCTACCTTTAATTCAGATAATGTAGAATAGTACGTTTTTGCTTTACTCGTTGTACTCTTTATACTTTTAATAATTATTGGATGCAGTTGCTTCTGCTAAAATACTAAGGGAAAAGACACTCTTATTTGGGTGTCTTTTCTTTATTTCTCAATATAAGAGCTATAAAAATATGCTATGATTTTAATAGAAATTCCCTTGTGTGCAATGAGATAGTAATACCCAACAAAAACCCACCTATTTCCGTAGGTGGGCCTTATCTTTATTACACAATCCAAATTATACTCTGATTTTCCCATCAACTTTATGCAATTATACATATCTGAAAAAAATACACCGAATGAATTTTATATATAGTAAAATAATAAACGTGGATACATTCTATAAAGCAGATTCTTTTGAAAGGCGTAACATACCAATCATTATAGAAGGTGTCGCGTCACTCTAATACTGATCTCAAATCTCTTGTACTTTGTAAACTAACAATCTGGTGTATATAGACGATTCTGTTTTATAGGGTGTGTTTACACGTATAACAAAGGTATAATACGGATAAGTTTATACTAAATGAACGTGGTTCAAGTCGGAGGAAGGCACCTTAGGGGTGTCTTTTTTTGTACATAATAAAAGCCTCACCCATCCTATGGAAACGGTAATTCCTTTAAAACAAATAACAATTGTAAATATATTAATTTTACATTACATTAAAAGTTAGAGAAAACTCTTATACTAATACAGTGCTAAATAGTAGGTGAAAAAATGGAATTTAACGATTTGGGTATTACCATTAAAGAACTTAGAATTAAAAAAAATATATCACAATCCGAATTATGTCATGGAATATGTTCACAAAGTCAAATTAGCAAGATCGAAAAAGGTATAATTTATCCATCTAGTATATTGTTATATCAATTATCAGAAAGACTTGGCATTGATCCGAATCATATATTTGCACTAACTCAAAACAAAAGATTAAAATATGTAAAAAATGTAAAATACGTAATAAAAGATTGCTTAAAGCAAAAACAATACAAAGAACTTTATGAAATAGTAAAAAAAGAGAAAAACTTGAATAATTTTCAAACAAACGAAGAGAAACAATTTCTAATATGGCATGAAGCAATTGCTATATTTGAGGTAAATAGATCAACAAAAACCGCTTTAACTCTTTTAAATCATGCGTTAAAACTAACTTTAACCAATTCTGATTTTTTATCAGAAAGAGAAATACATATTATGCAGACAATGGCTATATTTCATGGGGAAAATAAAGAATATGAAAAAAGTATTACGATATTAAAAAGATGTTTAACTAATTTTAATAAGTTAGATTTTCCTAGAGATAAAGAAATTAAATTAAAAATCATTTTCAATTTAGCAAAATGTTTAGACTTCACATATCAACATGAAGAGGCAATAAAATACATTGATAGGGGCATCAAATTAGCAATTAATCTAAATACTTTATACCTATTAGGTGAACTATTCTATTTAAAAGGTCAGTGTTTATTAAAGATTAAACAACACAATTTAGAAGATGTTGTTTATAACTGGAAAAAAGCATTATTTATATTTGAACTAACAGAAAAAGAATATTATATAAAAATGGTACAAGATGAACTTATTGAAATACAAAATAAAAAACACTCATAATTTCGTAAAAACTACTTAAAAACCCCACAGGAAAAGTTCCCGTAGGTTTTACATTTATAAACATCTTATTATTTTTTATAAACTTAATTTTTAAACATTATTACTTAATGTGAATTTTCGAATAAAAGTTTACTTAACGTATTTTTTATTTTGAAATTTGCATCCCTATTAATACTTTATACTTCTTTTCACTTGAACCATCTTAATTTTAAGATGGTTCAAGTGAGAGGATGGCACCTTAGGGTGTCATTTCTTTATGGATAAAAAAGTATCATCATTCGTATACTATACGTCTCAAACATATAGTATGCAAATTACTACGCTTACTTTTCTTCACCGCTTGCTTGCATGGAATTAAACGTCCAATTTAATTTCAATGCATCTCCCTGAAATACATTTTGGTCTTCACCGCTATCTACGAATGTAAACATTACATAAAATGTATCATCATCACCAGGAGCAAGTCCATTTCCTTCTCGGTCTACCACACCTTTTTGTACAAGATCCGGAATACTTCCATTTTGCGTAGCTACCTTTAATTCAGATAATGTAGTAGACCAAATTGGAACCTCATTTTTATCCAAATTCCACAAGAAATCAACACGGATATGATCACCAAAATCAGCATTTCCATTATCCCCTTTCGCATCGATTACACTGTAATCTGTCAGGAGTTTCACATCTCCTATTGCTAAGGTTCCTTTGTTAACTAATTGAAAACCGCGCTCCATTTCATCGCCTGGTTTCAAATTGTCGACATTAATAACAACTTCAGGATTCACACTCAAATCTAAAGTACCCGCTGCAAACGTATTTTGTGATACTTCCTTATCACTAAAATATGCATATGTTCCCCCGCCAATTAAGGATAAGCCAAGCGCTGCAGTTATAACACCCATACCAAGTTTTTTCTTCATACTCATTTCACAAGTCCCCCTATTTTTAAAGGTCAAATTACAAAACTTATTTCCATCCCACAAACAATACTAATTAAGCAACCACCTTGTCACATAATGAAAGCGAACTCACTTTAAACTAGCTATTTCATGCACCCAAACAACTATTACTTTTAAAATGACCGGTAATGTTACCGTAAATCATTACCGGTCATTTGTTACCCAATCCCATTTCATTTACTATTCATTGTCTGATTACTTTAATTACTCTAGAAGTTTTCCTACTTATTTTTTTGGTTCTAAACCAATAGAGCGTAAAATTTTCTCTAACGTCACTGGCCCTACATTTTCTTTCGGTTTCTGATTTTCTTTAGCATCTGGACCCTTTTTCAAGAAGTTTTTCTCAATAAAACGAATATCAGTTTCGTTTACAACACCATCTTGATTCACGTCACCATCTTTAACAGACACTTTTCCTTTTTCATATGACAGAGCTGCTATTCTAGCATCTTGAATATCTACCATTTTATCGCCGTTTACATCACCTGCAAGGTTATCATCCATGTCAGCTCTAAAGTTTTGTCCCACTAATTCTCCGTCTTGCATTTTCCCTATTTTTGTTGTTAATTTACTATTTAAATGACCTGGCATTTCTACGAAAATATCATATTCTTTATCGCTTACTGGGACACTATGAATTTCAAATTGCCCGTTATCACCAATCGTTCCTGTATATTTCTTTCCATCCTTGCCAACTGCGTACACTTTTGCTCCTAGTTTTGTATAGTCTTTCTTACCTAAATACCCCTCTTCATTCAAGAAAGCTTCCGGGCCAATATATCCTGTAACAGTTGCATGTTTCGAAACAATAGCAAAAGATTTATCTTTAAATGCAGGAATCTCAATGCCTTCTGATGCACCAGCTTTTGTATAAGAGAACTTATCTACTCCAAATGCAGTTAAATCATTAAAGTATTCATCGTTCGTCATTTCGAATGTAACATCTAAAAATGGTGTATCACCATCTAATCCTTTAAATTCTTTTCCTTCCAATGACGCGCCAACTTTCACCTTGTTTTCCCAAGCTCCTTCTTCATTTACCTTTGGATCTTCTAATTTAAGATTCAGTCCATGTTGTTTTACATATTCCGTAAGTGCTGGATTTGGTTTCACATCTGTAAATTTAAATAGCTGCTTGTAATAAGGAATTTCAAATGTACCTGACATAAGCTGTTTTACATTATTGAGATTCAAAGTTAACGTAATTTTTTCTCCTAATTTGATTTTCTCTTTGTCATAACTTGGAACAGCGTATTCTGTCCCTTCCTTTACAAAGACGTAATCTTTATATCCAGTTGCCATATTCCCTGCAGTTGCAAGATCATATCCAAATAATTTTAGATTTAACGGCTCGTTTATTTCCTCTGGAAGTACTCCAAATTTAAAATCACCATTTGCTTGAATTGTATTCAGCCAACCTGATGGAAAGGCTGAGTTTTGATAATATACAATTTGATTCGCTTTTTGATCATACTGCAAGCCTTTTGCCTTTAATGCATCTACTGTAGAATCATAAATATTACCACGCACCCATAAAGCCCGCTGGCCGTCTTCTTCTTTAAACATAGAATCATTGACTTCGTGTATACCAGGTTGTACATCCTTAAATTTCATTTCAGGTATTATATTATCAATGATAATGCTATCTCCTTTTGTATAAGATTTTCCTTGTTTATCATATCCAACAAAGTTCAATTCGTAATCTCCATCAGGCAACATAACAGGTTTATCCGCAATTGGATGAGCTGGATCTCCTGTAAATGGAAGTACATACCCTCCCATACCAGAAAACATCATATATTCAACATTCGGTGTTAGACTACTTGCATTAAGTGTACCAACGACTCCTAATGCCTTCCCAGTCTTTCGGTCCTTCACAACTGCATCAATGGTTTCAAGAGGACTATTCAATTTAAATGTCAACGGCGAACTTGGTCTTTCCATAAACGGATGGAATTTAGAAGCATCTGTTGCCATTGCATCCCTCAGTAAATCTACAGACGCAATCCCTTTTTCGGTGAATTTAACTGCAAATGGTACTTGATATACTTCTTTTTCATTGTTTTTATTTGTAATATGAATATATCCCTCATATCTACCAAATTCAGCGTTTCCTGGAATGATAATTTCAGGGCTAATTTCCTCTGATGTACCAGGAGCTACTTTAATAGACTCTGGTACGTTTAGCTTCACACCATTCTTCGCTGCATCTTGCACACCTACACTTGTAGGTGAAAACTCTACTTCTAATTTAAACTCTTTCCCATCTGTTTTACTGCTGTTCTTAATTAAGACTTTTCGACTATCTTTAATAGGCCCCGTTTCAAGTTGATTTTTATATCCAAATGCAATAGAACCTGTTTTTTCTTCAATTTCTACTTCTTCATCATCTACAACGTTTGACGTTTTATCGATAACCTCGATAGATGTATCTGCATGAACTGCACGATATGCATCAATTCGTCCTGAGCCCACCTCAAATACAGAACGCTCCTCTTTTAAGTCAACTGCGGTATTCATAAGTACTTCTTTTACTTCAAATGGACTATAGTTTGGATGTTCTTGTAAAATGAGTGCCGCTACCCCTGCAGTATGAGGAGTTGCCATAGAAGTACCTGACATACGTCCATACGCAACCGGATAATTTTCTCCATCCTTTGGATCATTAATATATTCAGGAACTGTTGAGAAAATAGACACACCTGGTGCTACAATATCTGGCTTAATATCATCTGTTTTAGTTGCAGGACCACGGGAGCTGAAATCAGCTAAGCGATCTCCCTCTGTTTTTATATTACTTAGTTCCCCAAATACTAACGACACATCTCCTTGTACAGCTTTTGCTTGTAATTTCTCACCATCTACTTTTGTTAAGCGGAACGATGGAATAGATGAAGTATTTTCCCCAAGGTAACTTGTAATTTCACCATCTACATTGTTATATACGATTACCGCCTTTGCGCCTGCTTCCTTAGCATTTTTAATTTTTTCATCAAATGTAATCTCACCGCGTTGGATAAGAGCTAACTTCCCTTTTACATCTTTCCCTGTAAAATCACCTGATTTCCCAAGCCCTGCATATACAACTGATACGGATTGACCTTTCAAATCTTCAATCTTATCAGTAAAGCTTTTTCCAAGTAGCATCATCTTATCCACATGTAAATCACCTGCATCTGCAGAAAACGTTGGGATTGTCATTGCAGCGTCACTGGCTCCCACTGTAATGGGAAGTGCCGCTGCACTAGGTGATCCAATGGTACCTTCTTCCGGACCACTATTACCAGCTGCTACTACTGTAACAACACCAGCTAACATCGCATTATTCACTGCGACAGAAGTAGGATATAAAGGATCATTAATAGACGCTCCTAGTGATAAATTGATAACATCCATATCGTCTTTCACTGCTTTATCAATCGCAGCAAGAATACCGCTTGTTTGTCCACTTCCATATGGACCTAATACGCGATAGGAATATAAATCTACATCTGGAGCAACACCCTTCACTGCATAATCCACACTATTCTGTTTATCTGCAGCAATTGTCCCAGCTACATGCGTACCATGGGATGTATAATATGCACTCCCCTCATAAATCTCAGGATATCCTCCAGAATTTTGCCAATCCTTATACGTTGTCTCCATTGGATCAGCATCATTATTAACAAAGTCCCATCCTTTTATTGAGTTCGGATCTATTTTGCTTGGATCCTCACCTTGCTTTGCACGATATCCTTTATATGCATCTTTCAAATCCGGGTGGTTGTAATCAATACCGGTGTCTAGTACACCTACCTTAATTCCTTTACCTGTTATTTTTTCATCATGCAGCTTGTCCACACCAATTTGCGGTACACTATCTGCCATTTTTGGTTCAACCGCAGTCTTAGCTGTTTCTTTAGGCAAATCTATTTTAACCTCATGATCTTCCCATACGCGCTTAACGATACCGGTACGAACTAAGTCTTCAATCATGTTTGCGGGTAACGAAATCGCTACACCATTAAAAGCATTCTTATATTCTCTTGTTATTTTTGCAGATTTTAAATTTGTCGCTTTCTCTTTATTCTTTTGAAGCTGTTCAAGCTCTGCTTTAAACCCTTTATGTGATGCTTCTACCTTTTGTTCCGCATTTGAAAGAGCTACCTTTTTCCCTTTAGCCGCTTGTTTTAATACCTCGATTTTGCTAGGCGCTTGCTTAAACTCTATAATTACATTCACATTATTAGGACTTGCTGTATTGATACCTGGCGAAATAACAAAACCTGGTTTTGTATCTAACGTTTTTAAGGCATTACGTTGTTCCTTTGTAAGACCTTTCAAGATAGCATTTGCATCATCAAGTCCAGTTAAAGTAGATGTATTTACCTCTTCAGCTAAGACGTTATATGGAATTCCTTGAGACAATAGCATTCCAGCTGTTAACGTTCCAATAAGAATCTTTCCAAATTTCCCTCGTTTCATATTGCATCTCCCCATTATTAATATTATTTTTTGAAACAAATTGATTCTTAACTTCCCATTTAGCATTGGAAACTCTATTAATCTTAATCTTGTGTATCATGAAAGATTTCCAACACTACTCCCATCCCCATACCTCATGTAACTAATCACTTACTTTTCTCTTTCTATAAGAGCCCCCATCATTTATTTCCAACAAAGGATTTTCACAAAATGAATTATTAACAAGGTTAAAATGTAATTCTATTTTGATTATTTCACATTTTGATTATTCTGAAAATTGAACAAAAGGAGTATCTTTTCTCTAAGGATTCTATGCCTACATAGTACAAAAGAACTATCTTGTCCTTTATTCCTTGTGATACAGAATAAAGCAACATGATAGTTCTTTGAAAAATCTCTTATTTAATCCAACGGAACCAATTGATTTCGAACTGCATAAATCACTGCTTGCGATCGACTTTTCACATTTAGTTTTTTAAAAATTTTATTGATGTGAATTTTAACGGTTTTATCACTAATATATAGAACTTCAGCAATTTCTTTATTACTAAGTCCTTTTACTAGTTCAAAGAGAATTTCCTTTTCACGTTCCGTCAGTTCATTTTCATTTGATTCTACTTTCATTTTTTGCTGATGATATGTAATTAATTTTTTAGTCATACGTGGATGAATAACGGAATCGCCTCGATATAACATTCGAATTGCTGCCACTACCTGCTCCGATGATGAATCCTTTAATAAATAACCATCAGCACCGGCCTGGAGTGCATCCATTAAATACTCATCATGCTCATACATTGTAAACACAAGTACTCGGCAATTCGGATATTTTTTTTTCACTAACTCTGTAGCTTCAATCCCATTTTTCCCTGGAAGGTTAATATCCATCAAAATACAATCTGGTCCGCATTCTTCTACTTTTCCCAATACTCCATCCCCAGAGCTAGCTTCTCCAACCACTTTCATATCAGATTCATCCTCTAGTATGCTCCGAATTGCATCCCGTAAAAAAGCATGATCATCTACTACTAATATTTTAATCATTTTACGCACCCCTTGTTTGTGAATCTGGAATTAACAGTGTAATTTCTGTCCCTTTCCCTACGGAACTATCAATCTGTAAAGTAGCCCCTAATTGTTCAGCTTGCTCATTCATATGTAATATACCATAATGTGGCTCATTCTTTGTTTTCACCATAGACTCAAACAGTGAAAAACCAACTCCATTATCCTTAACTCTTAAAAGCACGTGCTCACTTTGATAACTGAGTAAAACATCAGCCTTTTTTGCTTGTGCATGTTTTACAATGTTTTGCAAACTCTCTTGCAATGTATCAAAAATAACTCTTTCTTTCGAAAAGCTAAGCGCACGTGCATGACCTCTTTCATGATATGTAATATCTAGTTCATATTCTTGTTTTAAAGATTTTATTTTACTTGCTATTGCCTGCTTAAGGCCTAATTGTTGTGTCGGATATGGTTTTAAAGCATAAATAGAATAGCGAACTTCTCCTAGGCTTCCTCTTAAATCTTTTATGCTTTTCTCCACTACTTGCTGCATATCTATTGGTTTATCACGGTATTTTTTCTGCGCGGATTCTAGTTGGAATATCACCCCGGCTAATGTTTGCGCAATACCATCGTGAATTTCTCGGGCGATTCTATTTCTTTCTTCTAGAATCATTCTTTTTTCTTGTTCAGAAATCAATATCCTTGTTTTAACTACATTAGCTAATTGGTTAGAAAATGTAGCCAACGACTGTACATCTTCTGGGAAGAAACCCGCATTTCTACTCTTCCCTGCAACAAACATCCCGACTAGTTCACCATTTACAATAAGAGGAAAATATACAAGTGAGCGTATAACACTATCAAATATTTCATCTCCAGGAGCCGTACCAATTTTCCAATCATTAAATACAATATTCTTAGAAAGTTCCTCAAACGCTCGAAAATTTTCTAAATGATCAGAAATATCGGATTTTACTTTTCCATCTTTCAACAGAATATTCCAGTTACCATCATCTTTTGTCCATATTACATATGCTTGTATACCAAAAAAACCTTTAAGTGCTTGTTTAATATGCTTCAAGTTTCCTCCGGTTAATCCTCGACTAATTTCGGTCGTAATAAGAAATAGCTCATATAATCGTTCCTTCTCCATCCTTATCCGTACAGAAAAAGAACTAATAATGGAAGTTGCTACAAGTGGAAAAAAGAAAAACAGTACTGTAATCTCGTTTACTTCCACACTATATGTACTAATTAATACGTGCATTAGTGCCGCATAAGAGAAACCAAAAGTTTCGCAAAGAAATACCGTTACAGTTTTTTTATACCACTGATAGATTGAATATGGCTGCGGAAGGAGTATCATTAACAAATCGTAAAAGCGATTGTTGAAAAAACAAAAAATCACGCAAAATAATAACAAAGATATTAAATTCTCATACAGAACTGACATACCTATCTTATTAACTATTAAGGACATACATTTGTCTGAAAACCATTCGGCCAAGAACAAACTAAGTGCATGCTGAGTACTATTAAATAACATTCTTTGTATCGGTGAACGACGATGCAGGTGAATAATTAGCGTGACGAGTACAATAGCAACAATAGTTATATGGATTCCAAACTGCCAACTCATAGCGTAAATTATCGGAAAGGTAAGCGAGCTAGTTCCTCTCCAAAATCTTACAGGAAAATACTCAGCAATCCCCATAAATAGTAACAACACTATTAGTATTGTTGGATGAGAAGGGATTTTAATTTCAAGTAAAGATATAGTTATAGTAACCAAACCAAGAAAAGAAATAAAATAAAGATAAGAACTAGCAATCTTTTCTCTCATAAAGATAGAATTTACATCTTTCAAAACAACCCCTTCTTTCCTTATAAAAACTTCATTTTCTCTATTATCCAACAAAAAACCGGCACTGGCAAAATGGAAGGACATCCACTAGCCAATCACCGGCTGTGTACTGCACCTATAAAGGCAAGACACAATACTAGTATATAACAGGTTGTAAAGTTTACCCATTAGTCAAATGGTGTAATTGTACATACTTTTAGACTTAGTTCTACTAGTACAAAAGATGTATACAGAATTTTAATTTTGATTTACTAAAACAATTCTAAAAAATAGAAAGGCAACCTTAAAGGGTTAGCGTTATTGCAAATCAAGATAATAAAACCGCATCTCCAATTATTAGATAACTATCTAATACATTGGAGATGCGGTTCACTTAGGTCATTAATGTTTCAGCTATTCTCTTTATTTGAAAATTACATCTACCATACTAATTTAATATTATATTCCTGAAGCCAACTATTAACTTGAAGTAAATAATCTATTATACCTCTTGCATCATTACCTGAAATTACTTCGTCTTTTCCTTCTGCAATAGCACGAACTCTTTCTACATTAATTAATGGCAAAATAGGTGATTCAGGATTGTTCAACACATGTAACATCCAATCACTAATACCTTGTAGATAAGAGGCATCCTTAGTGCTTGGATATGCACTTTTTTTGCGATAACGTACATCCTCTGGAAGTACATTTTCAAAAGCTCTACGTAAAATACCTTTTTCAATATTGTCTATGCTTTTCATTTCGAATGGGACATTCCATAAGTATTCTACAAGCCGGTAATCACAAAATGGAACTCGTACTTCAAAGCCATTCATCATACTTGTGCGATCTTTTCGTTCTAGCATAAATGGCAAGAAACGTGTAATAAACATGTAAGACATTTGACGTTGCTTCATTTGTAGATCACTTTCACCTTCTAAAAAGGGAACCTCAGCAACCGCATCTTCAAATTTTTGTTTTTGATATTTTTCAGGGCTAATCTTAGCTTTAAAATCCTCTGATAAAATTTCTGTACTATACCATAAATTAACACTCCAAGGGAATATCTCTGCATCTAGAAACTTCTCTTGATGGAACCATGGATATCCTGAGAATACTTCATCTGCGGATTCGCCTGAAAGTGCAACTGTTGCGTCTTTTTTCATTTCCTTAAATAGCAAATAAAGAGACGTTTCTAGTTCTCCAACTCCAGGTAGATCACGCGCTCGCATTGGAGTTAATAAATACTCTATTAAACTATCTGATCCTAACTCTATAGAATGATGCTTTGTTCCTACATATTCAGCCACACGTTTCACCCAAGGTTCATCACGATCAAAACGAAGGAAGTCTTGCTCAAAGTCTTTTTCATCATTGATGAAATTCAGGGAATATGTATGAAGGCGTTCCCCTTTTTTCCCAAATTCATTTCCTGCTAAACCTGTTAAACCACTGGAATCTAAACCTCCGGAAAGCATAGATACCACTGGTTTATCAGCAATTAACTGCCGTTTAACCGTATCTTGTAAAATGGAGCGGATTGTCTCGACTGTTGTATCAATATCATCTACATGTTTTTTACTTTCAAGTTTCCAATACTGTGTCGTAGTCGAGCCATTAGAGGTAAACGTCATATAATGGCCAGCACGCACTTCATGTATATCCTTGAAAATAGCATGACCAGGAGTACGTGTTGGTCCAAGGCAGAATATTTCAGAAAGTCCTTCTTTATCTACCTCAGCATCTACAAGTGGATGCGAAAGTAAAACTTTTAACTCTGAACCAAAGAGAATTGCGCTTCCCCTTTGAGCGAAAAATAAAGGCTTCACGCCTAGATGGTCACGACCAAGCATCAATTTCCCAAATCTTTCATCCCAAATACCAAAAGCAAAAATCCCATTCAAGTGTTGAACACAATCTTCTTGCCACTCTAAGTAAGCATGTAGTAATACCTCTGTATCTGACTTGGTCTGAAATTCATGACCTTTCTCCTCAAGTTCTTTACGTAATTCTTGATAGTTATAAATTTCTCCATTGAACGTAAGGCCAATCGTATCATTTCCATCTTTATACAGCATAGGTTGAAGGCCACCTTCAGGATCAATGACGATGAGACGTCGATGACCTAATGCCGCTCGTTTTGAAAACCAATGCCCCTCTGCATCAGGTCCTCGGTGAATGATAGCATCTGTCATTTTTTTTAACGTTTCTTGTTCATGAGACAGGTCTTTAGACCAGTCTATCCACCCTGCAATTCCACACATAGTGTCTACCTTCTCTCAAATAATATAGAAACCGACTAAAATTCAATATCAGTCGGTTTTCCGTAAAAAAATCCGACTAAAAACATCTTTTAGTCATGTTTATATAATAAAATGAATTGAATAAAAAATCAAATAATTCACTCAAGAAAGAAATCACTGTCCCCTTTCACTTGAATTCCCATCGTCCGATTATAAAAATTATTACCTCAAACTTTCAACTTTATCCCTAGGTTATAAAGTTGCATTCTATTATAGTTATATACTAGAAATAAGAATGGTGTATGTTATTCTATAAGAAGCAACTAGGGGCCTTTCTATTAAGCTAAAAAAAATGACAAGTAGAATGATAGAGAATGTAATGAAAGAAAACTTCGCTAAATATTTCAAGGATAGGGTGTAGACAATGATCAAATTAGAAAAAGAAAATAAAAAGATGAAAATCATTCAATCTGCTACAATACTGTTCTCTACGCGTGGTGTCCGTAACACAACAGTTGATGAAATTGCAAAGACAGCTAAAGTTGGTAAAGGTACTATTTATTATTACTATACAGATAAAACTGAAATATTATGCGACTGCTATATGCGTCATATTCAGCTTAAGCGCTCACAATTATTTAATTTATATAAAGAAGAAAAAGATGTTTTACTTCGAATACAAAAAATTCTTCATTATATCAGCCTAGAATATCATCAAGATCCATTTGTTTCTACACTCTTTCAAGAATATAAAGAGTACCATTCACCTGAAATTACAACTTGTTTTAAACAATCTGAAGAAGAAGCAATTAACATGATAAGTAATTTACTCGAAAAAGGTTATCAGCAAGGAGCTTTGCATAAGGTACCATTACCGCTTACAGCTTTTATGTTAGTACGAATGATTTTTAACTACGAACAGGATTATATAAAAGATGATAAAAGTGATACAGAATTTCTGCAGTTGCTAAAACATATGCTTCTTAAAAACTAGTTTTAACAACCAAAAAATAAGTGCGGTGCAATTATATGAAGAAGAACGTGAATAATGGCGGTTTTTATGAGCTCTTTTCACTCTAGACAAACATACGAAATATCCAACGCTTATGTAGGAATGAACGAAAAAATAGTGCAGTAAAAAGAGCGTGTTTTCATCTATCTAAACACGCTCTTATAAATATTTAAACCCTATATGAATTGCTTATTCCACTCTAATTGTCTTTTAACTCATACATATCTTTTTATATTCGGTTATCATGCCAGAAGTTTATTGGAAAATGATTATTCTCATCATAAGCTTCAAATTCATACCCTTTTTCTTTTAATCCTTTTATAATTGCTGGAACTGCCGCGACAGATTGTGGATGAATATCGTGCATTAAAACAATTTCTTTTGAAGACGTCGCACCTACTAAGACATTTTGAACAATTTTCGCAGCTGCTACATCAACAGGTAATTTATTGTATTTCCAATCTAAAGAATCAATTGTCCAATCCCATACTTTAAAATTATTTCCGACCACTTCATTTCGAAGTGATTCATTTAATCCAGGCATTGATCCATATGGTGGGCGTGTTAATTTCGGTGAGTTTCCAATAACATTTCTAATTAAAGATTGATCTTCTTTCATTTCCTTCACATATTCCTGATTGGTGTATAACTTTTTAAAATCATGTGTCATACTATGCATGCCCACATAATGGTTTTCTACATGCTCTCGTTTTACTAAATCTGGGAACCTTTTCACATTATCGCCAATTAAAAAGAATGTTGCTTTTACATCATTTTTCTTTAATACATCTAATAGGTTAGCTGTATATTTTCCTGGTCCATCATCAAAAGTTAAATATGCAACTTTTCTTTCTTTACCATCAAAACGATTAGGTATCGATTTTTTTAATTCATTTTTAGGTAAACTGCTCACTTGTTGAACACTGTTTCCCTCTTCCGCATTTACCAGCTTAGGATTTGTAATAGATTGAAACATGTAATACCCTATTGCTACTAATGTAATAGCCAACAATACACTTATAATTCTTTTTTTCTTAAGCTTAATTTTCATATTATAATCTTCTTTCTATCAAATCATTCCACTTTAAGTCGTTTAGTTTTATTATTCTATTAGTTTATTAAGTTTTTTAACTTAACCAATCTCAATTTTGGACTAATCATTTTAATAATCTATATAGGTGAAAATTAGTGCCCTGCACTAGCGTTCATGGCATTTCCTATAATAGTTACAACTACCGGAAATAATACTGGTCCTAAGGTAAGGAAAATGTTTAAAAGTATAATAAAATTATATAGTGGGCTATAATTTTTACTATTACTGTTTTCCAATACTAGGATGAATAAAGTTATTACAGTAATTAAATGTAGTAATAAAATTATCAACCAATAATACATCATTATAGTAAGATTCCACTTTCCTAATAGTTGGTATGTTACCCCTATGATTATCCCTAATATAGTAACATTAAAGGAAATAAACAAAGTTCTTTTTAGTATTTTAGGGAATGTTTTGTGATCCACAGTTTTATTATATAAACCGATTAAAATGCCCAAAGATAGATATGCCAGTAATAGCCCTACCCAATTCCAGATCCAATCTTGATCCCCCATTAAATTAAACAAAAGCGAAAGGATCCCTCCTACTGCAAAAATCGAGGAGATCATAATACTATTTAAAGCTGATTTCATACTATTTTCACTTCCTTAAAAATTTTACAATACAGCATTGAAGTCTACTCTTAAGTTGTCCTTTACTTATTAGGATCCATTTCATTAAAAATCTTGTATGGAAATACCATCATATAATCCGGTCATCATACCTATTAGCATATACGGAGAATGGGTAGGACCAGCAAAAATTACATCTACATGATCCCATCCCATAATTTTCAAACTAAACGAAACTCCACCAAATCCTACTCCACATGGTAGATATACAAATAGAGGATGCGATCCATCAACTTTTATTTGTATATCAATTATTCAGACGTGTAGCAACTACTGCATTACCTTAAAATAAATGCTTTGATTTTTCATCGTTAATAAAATAGCACATTTGATTCTTATTAACTTATGTTCTTCCTTCTTCTACTGCTTTACTATACCCCGCTGTATATTCAAAAATAGTAGCCCCTTTGTTTCTAAGTAAATCTTTTCCCCACTTTTTCGCAGCTGCTGCCATATGTACATATGATGTTTTAAAGTTAATCATAATTTATTATAATTAAGTATATATTAACAATATATTAAGTATAAGTAAATAAAATTAATCATAATTTAATTTTATTTACTTATTTAAAGGGGATTACATATATGAACGATATTAATGTTGGTCACAAAATTAGGGCATTTAGAAAAGGTTCCGGATTAACCAGTAAGCGTTTAGCAGAGTTAGCTGATATAACACCTTCTATGTTAAGTCAGATTGAAAAAGGAATCACAAATCCTTCATTACAAACACTAAAATTAATTTCTGTAGCATTAAATATTCCATTGTTTAATTTTTTCTTAGAGGATACCAATACAGAAGAATTAGTTGTAAGAGCTAACCAAAGGAAAAAAATAACTTTTCCTGAAAGCGGCAATGTTTCGTATGAGTTATTATCTCCTAATTTAGATGGAGCACTAGAATTGGCTTTAATGAATCTGTTACCTCAAACTGCTTCATCTATGGAGCCTGTGGCACATAAAGGGGAAGAAATAGCTTTTATTATGGAAGGGCAAGTAAAACTATATCTAAATGATGAGGTTTTACTTCTCAATACAGGTGATAGTGTTAAAATCCCACCTTATGCAAAGCATAAGTGGGAAAACACTTCTTTAAACAAAGTCACTGTTATATTTGGAGTAACTCCACCATCTTTTTAATTTCAAATACTAGCGAAGAAAAGTTAGAGAAAATAATTCTCTAACTTTTCTTGTATACATAACTTTATTTTAAGAAAGTAAAAAACTTGTCTCTCAATTATATGTGATTAAAACTAGTGAAATAGATCTTTTTAATTACATACTTAATTTATTTTTTAATGTCCAATATTTTTCTCCATTAGCTTCAAAAGAGAATTCTACCCATCCATTCGGATCTTCACGATAAATAAAGATGGTTGTTCCAGGAGTTACTGTACCAACTTCATTCTCCTCGATAGCTACATCTGGTCTACTTTTAATTTTCAAATTAAATGGATAAGGTACCTGATAGTAAGTAGCTGATGATACAACATTTGAGCTTGAACCGTCTGCATACATTTTATATGGAATTTCATTAGATAACGCGTCAACATCTAATGTTTCAGGATTCTTTGGTAATTTTTTTGCATATGTATAGTCTTCTACATGAAACGGTTTAATACGTTCCATAATACCTGCAATTTTCTTAGCCCAGCCTTTATCTGATGCATATTTCACGTTCATGCCAGTTAATGTTGGGCCGTTATAATACATACCACTTTCTTCTAAATATCTTTCTCGTACATAATTAGCGTTATAAGCAATGCTATCGCCATAGCTTGGTAAATATTTCGCATATTTAAACGGATCTCCATCATATGCACGTAGACCAAATAGATTATGTTTTTGATATGCGATTTCTGATTTTCCGTATCCAGATTCTAAAATCGCATGCGCCGCTAAATAATGAGCACTCACGCCATATTGATTTTGCGCATTAATAAAATCTTGCCCATGTCCAACTAAAGGACTATCCGAGTGATATTTCGCAATAAAACTATCAATCTCTTGAGCTGTAATTTTCGAAGCCACTGTTAAATTTAAATCTTCATATGAGGTAGCAGTAATAACCTCTTTTTCATCGTTTAAATTTTGTTGTAACATATCTGTTTTTGCAGTAAGTTGAGCAGCTTCAGCACGTGTTATAAATCTATTTGGTTGCCAACCGTTCTCGGTACCATTAGAGATTTTTAAATCTATTAAAATATTGGCATATTTTTCTCCCCAATGCCCTTTTAAATCTTCAAATCTAACCTGATCATTATGATTTGGTGTGCTTTGTAGTTTATATGCATTTACTAGCATCGTAGCCATAGCAGCGCGAGTTACTTTTCCGGATGGATTGAAGATTCCATTACCTTCACCTTTAACAATCCCAGCTTTTTCAGCAGCAGCAATATAAGGAGTAGCCCAGTGGTTTTGTGAATCTGTAAAAGATGGTTTTGCATTAGGATCAATTTGTATACCTAAAACTTTTGTCATAATTTTTGTAGCCGCAGCTCTGTCTAATGAGTCATTTGAACCAAAAGTTCCATCTGGATAACCATTTAATACCTGTTTATCAACTAAATAATTAACGGATTTATCAGCCCATGTAGGAACATCAGGGAATTTATGAGTATCTGCTAAAATATTAGAAGAATAGGATAATATAGCACCTGCAAGGATACCTGTTGCAATTAATTTGTGCTTCATTAAAATAAACACCTCTACCATTGTATTTATCAAATTGAGATTTTCTATTTTTATATTTACATGTTTGTCATAATAATGAAATCGTATTAACACGCATTCAATTTGATTTAACGAGTATAGTTACTTATATACACAAGTGTCAATGAATGTCTTTTACATAAATGCATAATTTTTACATGAATTTGAATTTCCCTGATCTTATAATTGACTTATGCATATGGTAAATTTAATAGTTATATTTCTTTTCGATAGTGTAAATTTAATGCTTTATTTTTTACTCTATTAGATATGGGTTTACATTACTAATCTAATTAAATTAGATTTCTTTACGCACCCTCTTCTGAATCCCATACCTCAACAAATTCGAAACCTTTTAAATTGTTTTCTAAAACTGTATTTCTAAATTCATCAGATACTAAGACAGTAGAAGAATGTAATCTTTGATTTAAAAATGTTTTAAATATTATCTGCCCCTCAACTTTATTGGCTAAAAATGCGTATTTTTCGAACCCTATTATTAACCCTGTACTTAGTTTTTCCAAAACTGCTTTATTATAGTTAATTGCATCAACTGTATTTAGAACGTTTATTAGGTAATAAACTTCACTTGTAACATCATGAATTAATGGAAGGAACTCAACATTATTACAGATTAGAGGCTCTAATATTTCTTTCGCTTTTCTGCTAATCATTGGTGTACCAAGTTCTCCCCAGAACATAGGACAGTCACTTTTTTTATCACCTTCTACACATTCAATAAAAATTTTCCCTCACGAATCAGACAGTTTTATTGCCAAATCAATTTTCCCATCAAAATATTTTTTACGGTCTTCTTTTAAATTTAGTAGCTGAAAAGATTGATAGTTATCAAATAAGCTTTTTAATTGCCAAATTTTCATACCTTTTTACTCCTTCAGAATTTAATTATTAAGTATCATGGATGATTTTGTATTAAAGCCAAAATTCGCCTAAGTAAACCTAGTGATTTATTGGTATAATTAATATTGTATTCCATTTTATGGATCAATCAATTAATATAAGGCTATGTTTTATAACATATGAAAATACTGCTAATTTAATATTAAACATAATAAAATACATAGCCCTTTCTTTTTACTATTAAAAAACATATTGAAGTAAGGAGTTATATTATAATGGCAATCTTTCAAAGTAATGTTCAAAAAGCTGAACAAATTGCTACTCAAATGAGATCAGCTTCTGACGCAATTCAAAATGCAACAGGTAAATCAATAACGCACGCAACACGTACAACTTTAACCGTTAATCACAAAGCACAGGAAGCAAACCAACAAGCCTTAGAATTAACTAGACAATTTCTTGCTGCCTTTCAGCAATCCATTGACAATATACAGTCTGTAGCAACAGAGTTTGAACGAATGGACAACGATTTACAGAAGAATTTTTAGCTTTTTTAAGAATTTTTCCTTTATCCCTTCTGTTAACTTATATATAAGCAAAAAGGTAGGCGGAAAAAATGAATCAAGAAATAGAACAAAAAATGAAGGTCTTGAGTCAAAATCTAATGAATCTATCCGAGGAACAATACCAAAATCAACGCGCAATACAAACACAAGAACAAGCAGAAGCAGACTTTCAAGAATTAAAAATACGCAGCCATCGCTTTTTTCATCGTATTTTAGAAACATGGCATGGTGATAAAGAACTCTTTCGCTTTTTTACCAATATACAATTAGAAACTCAACAAATTGAAAGAAGCCTTTCTTATAAATTAGAAGAACAAAAGGAAACATTAATTCAAGAGAAACAAAAATTATACAATCTAGAAAATGACCTCACTCATCAAAAACAAAAACTTGCTAGGGAGGCCAATTTATGAGTTTAAATATGTATCTTGGAGAGGTACAATCCCAAACAAACACTATGTATGCTTTTTGTACTGCTACTATACAAAGTATGGAGCAAGTAATCCAGTCTATCGACAGTTTTGTTGGTGATTCTGTCCTACAGGGTCAGACTTATGATAGTGCGAAAATGTATTTTGCAGAAACGTTTCTTCCTTTAGCACAGGGGATTATTTACCTATGTGAAGAATTACTCCATCAAAATGAATCTTTTCCTGCTGAGTTTCAATCAAGAGTCGCCTCAACAGATATAGTTGAACAAGAACTATTAGAACAAATCCGAGAGATTGACCGAATGATAGCAAGTATTGAAGTTACAAAACAAATTATGCCACTACCGGATATGGATGCAATGGTTAACCTATTTATTGAAATGCGCCGTAAAATCCAGGAAAAGTTAGAACATCTATATGAATTTAATCAAACATCTAGTAATAACTATGCTACCGCGATTCAATTAGCGGCTAGTATCGCTGCAGGCCTTGCTGAGGTTCAAAGTGGAAAAGACTTCAGCCCTGCAAGCGGTACATTTAGTACACAAAGAATAAATATGGAATGGGCAGATTCTATTCATGAATATCTAGACAATAATATTCGATTAGATAATAGTATAAAAACAAATAATCTAATCGAATCTGGTATACTATTAAGTAGTTCTTCTGAAAAGAATATACTAGAAAAGTTTATAAAAGGGGTTTGGAATGGATCTGGAAAATTTATTGGCGATTTAGTAGAGACATACAATTCGTTAGACGATACAGTGACAAAGGAAAACCTAAAATATGCTGCAGGTCATCCTATAGAAACCGCTTATACCATGATAAATACTTTTTCAGACACTTTTATGAATGAATTTTGGCATGGCGATGCTGAAAGTCGTACACAATGGGGAACAAATATTTTTATGGAGTTTGGTTTAGGATGGATTGGAGATAAAGGAGCAGGCCAAATTGGAAAAGTAACTTCCCTTGGAGACTCTGTAAAGTTAACGAAATTTTCAGGTGATATACCTTATATTTCAAGCCACTTACCATTAAAAGATCGATTTGCTTTTGCCGGTACAAGCCCACTTAAAAGTGAAATTTCTCCGTCTAAAGATTTTTTTATAAGAATTAACAGTGGGGAAAGTAAATTAAGTAAATCTGGAAAAAACATAGGAAAAAGAAAGATTCCCCCCGCTGTAAAAAAAGTAGATGAATTAGGTGAGTATTACGAAGTAACTATAAAATTCGAAAATAATGTAAAATGGGGCAATGAATTTCGTGATATGAATTTACGTGATTTTGATCGTAAAGTGAAAAAATTACAAAATTTGAGTGATGCAAACTTATTGCAAAAGACAAAACCTATTAGAGATCCTCAAGTTACAAAACAGTATCGAAAGGATGTTATAAAAAAGATTATTGAAATCTATTATCCAAAAGATAAAAAATTAGCAAAAGAATTAATCGATAAAGTAAAGTATGATATGGATCCAGATCACCGCTGGGATTTAGGCCTTAATGGAGAAGACGTTAGAAGTAACCTTCAATTCATGGATCAATTTACAAATAGACGAATTGGTGGAATTTTAGGAGTACAATTAAAAGATGCCCCTTATGGTTCGAGAGTAAAGATAAATATTGAGAGGGAGTAGAAAATGGACAAATCAGTATTAGAAAAAATAGAATTAATTAAAGACATTTTAGGTAATGACCCATTTAGTTTGCTGATTGGGGAAATAATAGAAATACAAGACAACTTTGACAAAAAATTAGAGGAAGGTGTTTTAAAAGATTATTATTTTATTATAGGAAAATACGAAATATTAAATGGCGGAGTAATAACTATATTTGGTCATGAAAAACTTGATAGTATTCAGTTTTATACCGATGATATGCCAGGTGGTACTAATAAATGGATATGTATAGGAAAAATAGAAAACTATCCATTATTTATTAATAAAATTAATGGTGAAGTTTCTTGTTTGTTTGGAGATTTAATTGATCAAAACTTTGTTATTGAATCCTATGGTAATTTGAATACTTTCTTACAACATTACTATTTAGGGAGAAAATATTGTGAATTAGGTAGTAAATTTGTTCAAGCTGGAGGAATTAGTGATACTGTAGGTAATAAAAATGATGATTGGTATCAACTACTAGAAGATAACAACTTATTATAATGCATTCTAGATATTTAGTAAAAAAAGCACACATAACTGAAGTGAATCCAAAATGTTAGACACATTATTTCATTAGACAGCTTCTTTGGCATGGATTCGGTATTGTACTGGACTTTCCTTAATTTTTTTATGATAATGGTATACTACCTCTACTTTGATAGTTAATTTAAAAGGAATAATATATATTTTATGTACTAAGTGAAACGCTGCTATTTAGCAGCGTTTCACTTGTATTTTTCATCAAAGTTCGGAATCGATGAACAGAAATTAGTAATTTTAAATTTCGCTGTCACTTTTTCTTCCTGAGCGATTCCACTAATACTCAAAAGTTCTGTTCTTCTACCTTTAATATTTCCTTATTTACTGGACACTTTATTTTCCAGTTTTAATTCACTGTCACCCTTACCTGAGGATCATACATTTTATTTTCATTTGTAATAAACATAATACTTTTTCCTCAAACTTTTTCCTTAGCGTTTATTTCCCCTACCACATTATGCTACCAATGTATTTTTAATGAATCCTCAGTTTTAGAATCTTTCAAGAATTTTTATAACGTTTCTTAATCTCTATGAGGCTATTAAGAATAATGTTTGTTCCGCAGGTATATGGGTTAGATATTACGCCATCAATATCTATAGAAAAATTTACACTATGACTCCCATTTTCTATATAATCATTCTTAACCATTATTAATGAATTTTGTTATGGAAATGTTGAAATTCGTACACAATGGAAAACTCATTCTTTTATTAATTTATTATTAGGTTTAGCTATTGATTAAGATGACTTCTTGTCATCCCTTGTTCGAAGCCAATTCATCTCCCACCTACTCACTGGGCTGTGATCCTTCACGCTCCTTGAGGAAGGAGTCTTCTTGGCTAAAACGGTAAATTTTGTAAAGGATCTTTTGATAGATTACTTATTAGCTTACCTGAAGAAATCTCTTTAGTTGTTAATTTGCCAACCTTTCTTGTTTACTATTAATCAATTAAAAAAAGAATTTTTTTGTTTAAGAGCTACTTTAAAATCTTAAGTTAATGGATGTTTGAACGTACCGCTACTAAAATTCTTGCTTTTACACCATTATTACTGTATTATATTTACGTAGTAATATAAGGATTATGGTATATAAAAAAGGAATCAAATCTATCAGTAAGATTTAAATCCTTTTCCAAGGCAAAAAGATTTTGCCAAAATCTAATATAATTTATGCTTGTCTTTTTAATATGTATCTAGTAAAAACATATTTTTTATCAATAGAATTCTGTTTTCAATGCTAGTAGGAATTAGTGTTCTAAACAAGGAACCATACAAAGTGATCTGAAAAACCTAAGAGTTATTGTATGTAGTTTGCTCATCTCCCGGTACTACAATAAAAGAGCCTTACCTCTCTAGGCAAGACTCTACTAGTTTAGTTGTATAATATTTACATGATAACTAAGAAACAGAAAACATATAACACCAAATAGCAGCACCCTATTACTCCTCCTACAGCTAATACCTGTTTAACCCAACTCTTAAATTTTTGATTACTGTAAATCGCTTGCACTCTTTCCATATTTCCTCCTATTAAGAAGAACCCTTATAGACTCTTACCTTGCTATGGTAACATTAAAAAATGGCTAATAGAGGCCTAATGTATAAATATGCAATATTGCATACATAAATATATTGTTATAATTGTAATCGCTTACTATAATAAGGTTATAAAGATTCACCACATCTTAATAAGAAAAAAGAGGAGCGAATAATATGGAAATCGCAATGGCAGTTTTAAAATTTATAGGTGGAGCAATCCCATTAATTCAAGAACTTCTAAAAGCATTTATGTAAATTCACTATTTAGCAATTATTTATAAAAATCATCATACAAATGATCTGTATATCAAAAATGAATTGATTTACAGATCATTTGCGTGAGCAAGTTCCCTTTAACATGATTAAGGGACTTTTTTAATTTTTAAATATTAAGGTTACACCACATTAACATCAAGTTAGCAAAACAAAAAGAAAAATACGCCACCCTTCCTATAATTCTACAAATGGAATAGCATATTTTTCATTTTTGAGACCTAAAAAAACTTTAACTTTATGGTGATGGGGTAACAATTCTGATTTAGAGATAAGATCAGTTTATACAAAGATTACCCATCGATATGTGGAAGATGAAGAATACACTTGCGAAATTGAAACGATTGAATTAAAGGACTTGATGTTAGTGTGGTTAACAGAATATGAAAATCACTTAAAAAATCGTAATCTTAACTAAAAAACACCAAGACTACCCCTCTTCAGGGCAATCTTGGTGTTTTTTACGTTCACATACAAATTATTATTTGTATTGTTACATGGGTTCTTTATTAAATGATATACGTCTACTTTACCATCGATAAGCAATGACTAATGTCTCCCATTTTATCGTACTGATTACCTATACGAGGTTTTAAAAGAACCCCCTTGACTAAAATGATAAAACAAGAAATCGAAATGAGCCCCTTTTTTATTTTGTAAGCAGTAAAGCTTCCATATAACGCTCTTTTCTCTCAAGAGCTTTTTTTGCATCATCAGCTGTTAATATATAATCTACTGCAATGCTCTGTAATAGCTCCTTATCCGCATTTGGCAACTGAATCGTTATATCTTCCACGCTACTCTTATTATTTCCATTTGTCTTATTAAATTCTTGAATACTTCTTGCCAGCTCTGCTAATTTTTCCATATGCACAGGATTGTTTACATCCAAAAATATATTACTTCTAAAAACTGCCGTAACGAATTTCTTTACATTTTTCTTTTCTTTTTCTGCTTCTTCTTTTTTATCAAAAACAATATTTCCCGTATACATTTGTTCAAACGTAAATATATCGTTATTCTCTTTTCCAACATAATATGTATTGAACTTTTCTTTTACATCATTCGCTTCTTTTTTGATTTTATAATTATCACTATCTACTTTTGGAGAGATTCGTCCATCCAAAGCTAGCTGAAACTGCAAATACGGTTCATTTACTTGCTGTACATGAGCTATCCGTACATCTGGCCCCAGTAAATCTTTATAATTCCCCGGTATTTCAACTTCATTTAGTTTAACAGAAAAACCATACTGCGATTTTGTATAACTTTGAGCTTTTTGTTTAATTTCTTTATCCGATATATCACATGATGTTAATAGTATTAAACTAAACATCATACTACATGTTATTTTTGTTATTTTCATATGGTATCTCCTTTTATGCTTACTTCATATACATAAATGCTAATATAGATTTCCGATAAAGTCACGAAGTTTAACAAAAAGAAGAGCAGTTTTAAGTTGCTATGTTTATACAATTTCATATGAATCAGAGTTAAATTTAAAAGAACTAAATCGTGCGTTTTCTCTTTATTCAACCATTTAACTTACTAACACTTTTCATAAGATATTTACACACTGCATTTAGGTAAAGAAATACAGAAATGTGTTTTTTTCTTTGTACTATCTAAATTTATGCTCCCTCCATGTTTTTCTACTATATGCTTAGCAATAGTTAATCCAAGACCTGATCCCCCATTATTTTTTCGAGAATCATCTACTCGAACAAATGCATCAAAAATACTTTGTTTCATATCCTCAGGTATTCCAATTCCATTATCTATAATGTTTATATATACTTTGCTTTCATCCTCATTTAACGATACAAACACGGTCGTACCTGCCGTATTATACTGTAGAGCATTAGATATTATATTAGAGATAGCACGGTATAGTAACCTGTTGTTAATTGGAGCAATCACTTCTTTAGAGGGTATTTGATATTGAAGGATTAAGCGCTTCGCTTGAAATAAATCATAATATTCTACAAGCAATTCACGAATAAACTCAGATACATCAGTTGGATGTACTTCAAAAGGGTAATCAGAATGCTCTAATTTAGACAGTTCAAAAATATCTTCAGTTAATACCGCAATGATTCGAATCTTATTATATATTACATTCAAAGTTCTTTCTCTTTCACCTTTTTCTGTAATGATCCCTAGTTGTAATGCCTCAACATAACCTTGAACGGTTGTAATTGGTGTCCTTAAATCATGAGACAAATCTACAAGCATCTTCTGCTTAGTTTCTTCCAACCTCTTCTTCTCTTTCTCTATTTTATCGAGTTTTTCCGACATAACATTAAACGAATGCTGTATTTGCATTAACTCAAAATATGTTTCATAGTTTAACCTTTTATCATATTTCCCACTAGCAATTCCCTCAAATCCAGTTGCTAGTTTATCCAATGGCCTGGTTATTTTCCTAGCAATTTGCCTACTAAATATATATACATTCATAGAGAAAAATACAAAAAATAAACCGATCGTAGAAAGTAATATCTTATAAAAAACATATACGTATTCCTCATTTTTATCAGAAAACGTATATTCATATTTTATTGCTTTTTTAGGAACCTTAACAAGGCAATATAATGTTTCACCTTTTTTCGTTACAAATGTTGCTACAGATGAATAATAAGGAAGCTTGTCATTATCAAAAAATAAAGTAGCAAATTCTTTTTGTGAATATGATAAAAACTTATCCTTCTTTTCCCCTTTGGTATAGATAACTTGTAAATTTTCATTAAGAATTTCTACCCAACCACCAAATGATTCTATTGATTCTGAATTAATGGTTTCAAAGTTTTCACGCACTACTTCACTTGCTTTTAAATTATTTAGCTCTCCTAGTTGCTTTTCTGTTTGGTACATCAAAAATATAAATAAAATTATCACAGTGAAACCTATTGCTAGTGCAAATATAACGTAATTTTTAATTAAGATATATAAAACTTTATTTTTCATAAAGTTCTTCCTTCCTAGCAAATCTATACCCAAGTCCCCGGATCGTTTTTATATAAACTGGATTCTTAGGAGAATCCTCTAATTTCTCTCGTAGTCTACTAATATGAACCATAATTGTATTATCATCTGCACAGTAATAATCAGACCATACATTTTCAAAAATTTGTTTTTTAGTAAATATTCTCCCTGGTTCCTTCATAAAAAGTGTTAAGATTTTATATTCCGTAGCACTGAGAGTAATGGATTCGCTTGATTTATAGAGTGTACAAGAATGATGATCTAATACTAAATCACCCATATGAATTTGATTCTCCGTACCTTCTACAGCCTTATCATTAAACTCATAGGACCTTCTAAGGTGAGCTTGAACTCTAGCTATAATTTCTAAAGCACTAAATGGCTTTGTAATGAAGTCATCTGCTCCAATTCCTAAACCGATAATTTTATCTACTTCTTGAGATTTGGCTGACAAAATAAGTATCGGAAATTGTAATGTCTCACGAATCTTTTTAATTAATTGATAACCATCCATTTTAGGCATCATAATATCAACAATAGCTAAATCAATATGATTTTCTTCTAGACACTTTAAGGCAACTTCGCCATTTGAAGTCTCTACAACAAAAAAATTTTCCATTTCTAAAAAAAGCTTTAAAAGATCAATAATATCTTTGTCATCATCAACAATTAATATATTTTTTTTCATACTCTCCCTCGCATCGGTCAGAATTTTCAAAAAATCCATTTAAGGTTATTGTAAGGTAAATGAAAGTGACATGAAAGACTAACCGTTTAATATACAGATATGAATTAAAGAAGGAGGCATTATCAAATGAAAAAATTTGTTGGAATTGCGTTAGCAGCTACCATAGGAATTGGAGGCTTAGGAACTTTTGCTACTACTAAGACTCACGCTGCAGTAAACAATCAAGAATCAACAAAATCGGTTTATCAAGTATCTGACGTACAAGGTGAATTTATGCACATTAAAGTGGGGAAACCTTGGTCAATGACGCCAAGCGGAAAACAATACAAATATGTCTTATTTAGTGAAAACAAAATTTATGTAAACCCTAAAACTGGTGTAGTAACAGCATATGAAGAAGGAGCAGCTGAAGGCAGAGTACTCGATAAAAATGGAAATGTTGTTGCTATATGGTATATCACGGCTTTTAAATAATGAAGGATTAATTTTACAAGGTCGAAAAGAGCATCTTTAAGTTTATTATGAGAGTATTAAAAGAATTTCAATACTTGTAATTACCCTAAAATAAAAAAGCTTATCTTTTAACACGGAATGATAAGCTTTTTTATTATTCTTTTCATTTTTTGTTTTCGGAAGTATTTCTTTAAGTTGATAGTAATGCGGTGCTATTCCATCACTATCTACAACTATATAGTATCCCAAAACGGAAACAACGGGTTGCATTTATATAATTAGGTTTTGGAGAATTGATAATTTTGTTTAGGGATACTTTACGATTTTAACTTGAATGACATATAGTGTTATTTTTAGCATTCTAAATAATCGGGTTCAATGTATTTTTCTGTTTCAGGAGAGCTTTTAATTTCTATAGGATATTTCTTAAAAGCTACAACAGTAATTCTATCTTCTTGAACTAAACTTCTGGATTCATTTATAGAAGAGAAACCTGTTCGCGTTAAAAAATTGTATAAAGAGGATTTTGTCATCCAAAAACTAGTAACGTTATCTAATGATGCCCATTTTGATTTTAAACGTTCTTCTATTGATGAATTAGCAGAGTGTTCTAGCATTGTGTATCCCTTATATTCATAATTTTTATAAAGTACTGATACATTAGGAGTAGAAGTGATATGAGTATCAATTATTACAAACCTTTTGCATACTTCATACACTTTTTCTAAAAAGGGGAATACATCTGAGCAGTCTAAATGATATAAAATACCAGAGCATAAAACAATATCAAAATGACCATATTTTTCAGCACTTAAATTTCTTACATCATCTTGATAAAAGGTTAAGTTTTCCAACCTTAATAAATCTTTAGCGAATATAGCTTTTTGTATGTTTGATTCTCTTCCTTCTATCCCTACAACAGTTGCTCCTTGCATAGCAAACTCAATAGCGTAATGCCCCTCTAAACAAGCTAAATCTAAGATTCGAAGATTTTTAAAATCACATTGTGTGATATCTTGAATCATTGTCACAATTTTTTTTAATGCAGGATTTGGTTGTCGAATATCTCTTGTATATAGAGTATCCGTTAATTTAATATCATAAGCGGTCCATTCACCATATTTACGAATAATGTTTTCTTTTTCGAGAACAAAATCTTTCATGATACAATTCGCCACCTTTAACATAATATTATGTGTAATATATACCTTAATAAGATCAATATATGTATGTATAACTTGTATTTAGACGAAGGTAAACATTTTAAAGCTTCTCACTTTATCATGTGGTACGTCCACGATTCCTTCTTTTTGGGAGCCACTCGCAAATTTAGAACAATATGCAGCTCAAATAGTCAACTAATTAAACTACCTATTCATCTCATCTATCTAAATTATAGAAAATCTTATTATATTCATTTTTAGCCATAGCCAGTGCAAATGTCATAATGATAAGTGGGACACCACATTGCTATCAAGCTAAGCAAACAAAATACTCCTTAAAATAAAATGAAAAAATACATTATTTTTTCTTATAAAAGAAAAGCAAAGAATAAACTTTAATATGTATTAATCCAAACAAGAGAAGATGATTCATGTGAAACAATTTACTAAATTTCCTCTGACATTTTTAGTTATGTTCCTAGCCAATTTAGCGAACTATTATTTTATCCTATTTATGTAATATTGAACTACCCCCACTTTCACTTCGTTTAGAAGTGAGGGATTCCTAAGTAAAGAGTTCTAACGAACTCTAATTGATTAGGCTAACCCCGCAGTCCTTGCGGTTAGAAGCCTTATCGCTTCATTCTTTAGATTGATACTTGCGTTAATATCCCTATCATGGTGTGTACAACAAGAAGGACAGTCCCATTCACGTAGGTTTAGATTTTTAACGTCTTTATTTTGATATCCACAACAAGAACATAATTGGCTGGAAGCAAATGTTTTCGATACGACAATGACTTGTTTGCCATACCATTTTGCTTTGTATTCTAACATGGATCGAAATTGTGACCAAGATACCTCACTAATTACTTTTGCTAACTTATGATTCTTTAACATATTCGATACTTGCAAATCCTCTATACCGATAACATCGTGGTTTTTGATGATTTCAGTTGAAATTTTGTCCAAGTAATCTTTTCTAGTATTTGATATGTATTCATGAATTCTAGCTACCTTTACTCGTTGTTTATTCCAGCGAGAAGATCCTTTCATTCTTCTAGAAAGCACACGCTGTGCTTTCGCCAACTTATCTTCTAATGATCGGAAAAACTTCGGATTTTCATAGTGGGTTCCATCTGACAAAATAGCGAAATCTTTTAGTCCTACATCTATTCCAATGTAAGAATCTGTTTTCGGAAGTTCTTGTACTTCTGTTTCAACTAATAGTGACACAAAATATCTACCAGAAGGGTTCCGTCTAACTGTAGCATTGACAATACGCCCCTCTACTTTGCGACTTTTGGCAAATCGAACAAGGCCTAGTTTTGGCAACTTTATTTTGTTCCCTACAACGGCAATGTTTTCATTTGTTTGTTTTGTGGTATAAGATTGTACGTTGTTCTTCTTAGATTTAAAGTGCGGTGCGCTGTTTTGTTTTTTGAAAAAGCGTGTATACGCATCCGCAAGGTTGCGAACAGACGACTGAATCGCAATACTATCCACTTCTTTTAGCCAAACAAATTCTTTCTTCATGGCAGGAAGTTTGGCAGAGCATGTACCATATGTTAAACCTTTCCCAGTTTCTTTATATGCGTGATCCCATAGGGATAGGAAATGATTGAATACAAAGCGAGAACAACCTATCGTTTTGTTAATTAGAATTGCTTGTGCTTGATTTGGATAGATACGAAACTTATAGGCCTTATTAATTATCATTTGATTCACCTCCATTTCGGTATATGACTATTATATACCAAACGTACATTCGATAGATAGTGAAGTAACACTTTATGTATGTCGAACAATTAAGATGGCTTCTTGCCATCCCTTGTTCGAAGCCAATTCATCTCCCACCTACTCACTTCGCGTTCCTTGAGGAAGGAGTCTTCTTGGCTAAAATGATAAAAGCCTTCCTAATTATAGGAAGGCAACGTTCTAAAATGAAAACCTATATTTGATTACTAATTAAATTACCTCAAACTGATAATATACACTTTTCCCATTCTCCCTAGTTACTTTAATTTCAGCAAATCCTTTACCAATGACATCCATTCTAACCTTTCCATTGCCCTGTACTGTATATTTGACAACTTTTTCTCCATCTATTGTTGTATGCTTTGCTGCAACTCCTTCCTCAACCCTAGATTGACCAACACGCCAACAGTCACTGCACTTTTTTGTGCTCTTAGATATCATTTCATTTTTTACATGTACGCTGTTAGTAGATGCATCAGCAATACCATTTGTACTCAACAAAATTAAGGAAGTTACTAAACCTATTCCCAGTTTCTTTAACATTATTTCATCCCTCCTGTGTTAAGTTATACTTTTATATTAAACTGAGATTCTTTCAAGTAACTTTCATTTACCTTAAAATAACCTTAAATCCCTTTTTATCTATATAATTATATAGATAAATTTTATGTATTATATGTATTAATTTAATGTATAATAAAGTTAAAATATTGAAATTTCAGGAGGTTTCTTAATGAATATACTTTTGGTCTTATTTTTTATAATTTTATTTATAGTCGCTTTACTCAATTTACTAAAAGAGTTCAAAAAAAAGAAAGCTAATACAGCATTGATTGTATTTGAAATTATAGTTATGATTGGTGCTCTATGGTGGTTAGTTAAAACTTTCAAATAATCAGAAAACAGATGGTAGAGAGTATCCTAAAGATAAAAGCTATATTATTAACAAGATTAAATATTCACTTATACAACATTCCTCCTTTCAAAGGTTGTGAATTGTTTTGTAAGAAACTAGTAATAATTATATTATACTTTTACATTTAATTACATATTTAATTTGGAAAATATGTAAATTTTAGTTTTTTTGGGATTTTTTCTCTTTAGTATATTTAAATTTTAATTACCTAATTTATACGATTTTTAAAGTACGAGATATTTGAATTGAAGAAAAACAAAAAATGCCTCCTGTATTTATACAGGAGGCATTTTTCATTAATTGCTTAAAGCGCTTATCAAAATTCTCTAGTTTACTTCAAATTTATTTTATACTTTCAACTTTTTTAGTAAACATATGACATTTCCTATTGAACTACCCCCACTTTCACTTCGTTTAGAAGTGAGGGATTCCTAAGTAAAGAGTTCTATCGAACTCTAATTGATTAGGCTAACCCCGCAGTCCTTGCGGTTACAAGCCTTATCGCTTCATGCTTTAGATTGATACTTGCGTTAATATCCCTATCATGGTGTGTACAACAAGAAGGACAGTCCCATTCACGTAGGTTTAGATTTTTAACGTCTTTATTTTGATATCCACAACAAGAACATAATTGGCTGGAAGTAAATGTTTTCGATACGACAATGACTTGTTTGCCATACCAGTTTGCTTTGTATTCTAATATTAATCGAAATTGCGACCAAGATACCTCACTAATTGCTTTTGCCAACTTATGATTCTTTAACATATTCGATACTTGCAAATCCTCTATACCGATAACATCGTGGTTTTTGATGATTTCAGTTGAAATTTTGTCCAAGTAATCTTTTCTAGCATTTGATATGTATTCATAAATTCTAGCTACCTTTACTCGTTGTTTATTCCAGCAAGAAGATCCTTTCATTCTTCTAAAAAGAACACGCTGTGCTTTCGCCAACTTATCTTCTAATGATTGAATGCTTATATTCAATCTATATATTTTTAAATTATAAAAATATATAGAAAATTCTCTATTGAAAGATAAAGTAAAAAATGGTATTATTTACATAAAGGCAGGTGAATAGTTCACATGAATAAAATCGATATTGAAAGAATTGATCAAAGATCAGGTATTTGGGATTGGATTTTTGGAGGTACTACTGGAGGAACATAAGATTTAAAAAAGGTGTTTTAGAATTTAATTCTTAAAGCACCTTTTTTAAATCTTATATATTGAGGTGGTTTTTATCATGTTTTATAAAATAAAAGATATACATCCTGTCACTTATATAAGTGATACAGAAATTATTATTGGTAAAGATCGAAATTTTATGAGTGTATTGAAAGATAGCGATGGTTTTCTTAAAGAACTTCTTAATTTATTAGATGGAAATAAGAGCGTGACAGAAATTTTTAAAATATTACACTCTAAATTCCCTTCATTAACCAAACAAGATGTATGGGATACTATCAAAGAATTAAATAATTACGGTCATATAGAACAGTGCTTACCTAATCCTATTATAGATAATAATCGACATTTAACAAATCTTCATTTCTTTTCAAACTTTTCTTCTATGGATAATTCAGCAGGGAACATTTTAAAAGAATTACAAGAATTAAAAATTGGGATTATTGGTCTTGGGGGACTGGGAAGTAATTTATTGTTACAATTGGCAGGATTAGGGGTAAATACTATTTATGTAGTAGATCCTGATAAAATTGAATATAAAAATTTGAATAGGCAATTTTTATATAAATTATCTGATATAGGTGAATATAAAGTGAAATCAGCTATAAATAATATCAAAGATTTCAATGACGAGATTTCTATAAAAGGCTTCACAAAACGCATAAATAGTGTAGAAGATTTATTAGAGATATTCCCTGAGGACATTGATATCTTAGTTTGTGCAGCAGATTCCCCCCCTATATATATTCAATTATGGTCTAATTTATTTTCACAGATAAGGAATATTCCTCTTATAGCAGGTGGATTAGGGTGTGTGACAGGTCAAATTTTAACTAGCATTCCTAATCAGACACCTTGTTTAGAATGTTTTTATCACGATTTATTAGGAAAAAATTCCTTAAAAAAAGAAAAATTATTAGAGTTAGAATCTAAAACAATTACTACTGCCATAGGTCCATACATTAGTTTAATAGCCAATCTTATTTGCACTGAAATTATTAATTATTCTTTAAAACACCCTTTGGCATCTAGTGGAAAAAAATTATCAATTAACTATTTAACATTGGAAATTACCCATGAAAAAGAATGGCTTCCAAATATAAATTGTATTTGTAAAACTAAGAAATTCGACTCTAATAAAATATTACTTGAGCGATTCTAAAAAAGATACTATTAAATATGTTTTTGGGGATTGATACCCTGTTTCTTAACATACAGGGTATCGGTTAAATTGTATTTATTTTGTATCTAAACGTACAATTTTCTTTTTTGATATGGTGACCCCTAGTAGATGCGACATAGCGAAAACTCCTCTTGTGATTTGTCTCGCCAACAATTATGATACGAGAGTTTTTGCTTTCTTTTTATAGTTAAACGCAAAATAATTGAATTTATGGTTTATTACCCACAGGGTATCGTAAGAACTATAAATTAACAATGAGATAAAAATGTAGAATAAAATGTGATATTCAATTTAAAAAAGGAGGATTATATTATATGTTTAAAAAATTTGTGGTAAGTGCATTAACATTAGGTGGATTAGTTATAGGAGGAATCTCATCACATGCTGATGAACATGATCAATACTTCGGAAACTGTAAAAATGTAACGCAGAATGTAGAAACAAATGAATACGTAAAAAACTGTGTTAAAATATTCCCGAACTCCCCCTTCGGTCCAAATGTAATAAAAATACCTAAATCTTTTTCATATGATGATGGCACTTATCAAGGAATACTCTATCTAGTTTCTCAAAATAGTACTCTGTATTCTATCGTTGCTAATTATGAAGGCACTTTAAAAAAATACAAATAAAATATAAAAGATAAATTCTTTTTATATTAATTGAAATGTTATGGCTAAAAATATCAGTCTTAATGTCTCTTCAAACATTCTATTTGGATACTTATCAAAAATCTAAGGAATTATATATAGTTAAATAAAAGTAATGGCTGAGGTTTTTAAGATAGGATTACAAATTGCTTTATTTTCAAAAATTGATGGAAATTAAAAATTTGGGAGTAGATTCTCATAATAGAAGACTATCTCATTTAAGTACTGGAAAATAGAAGTTAAAGTGGAAGAAGGCGTTGTATTATTAAAAGAATTCATTCTGCTAGCTAATAATGAGTTAATTTAGAAAAAATAATATAGCTAAATGAGATGCTGCTAAACAGTGGCGTCTCATTTGTATTTTTATTAAATCAAAAAATAGATGAATAGAAATTAAAATTTTTATAACTTATATATCAAGAAAAGTTATACCCCGAAAACAAGATCATAAAATTTATTCTCTATGTTTTCATAGAACTACTCTTCACTAAAAATTATTATTGTTTTTGAGCATTCACTATTCCTTCTTCTAATCCTTTCTCTAATTCTTTTACTAATTCTTTCTCTAATCCTTTTTCTACTTCTTTCTCCGATTCTTCAATCTTCTTATTGTGCCCCTCTAGAAATCCCACTAATATTTCTGTTATTATCGACATAGGTACACCTTTATCCAATAACATTTTAAGAAATTCAAATATAGAGAGACCTTGTGAGTTAATTGAATTATATTTGTTATTAATATATTGTTCTATATTTTTTTCAGAAAGTTGATTATTCCCAGTCTTATTTTCAGGAATGTATTTTTGATTATTGTTCACCAAATGTGAAGCTGTAGTACTTGGACCTGTTCCCTTTAAAACTCTAGTATTTAAAGGATAAAGCCTGTTATTTATGCTTGAACTGATTTTCATCACTCATTTTCCTCTTTCTTTTTGATAAATTTAATATGAATTTGTCACTAACAGCTATTACAAACGTATACACATTTCATATTCATTCACCCATAGTGTTTCATTTTATATTTATTTATTATGATATTAATTACAATTAAATTAAAGCCAACTGTACCTACATATGCATTATTTCATTTTAGATAGGATTTTATTTTGTTAACTTGATGAGCATGAGAAGTTAACTCTACTACAAGAATTAGACGTTTGATACTGAGTGTAGGAAATTCATTTATAACCTGCTAACATTTTATATTATTATAAATATAATTCATATTAAACCAATGACTAAAACTAGGTTTTATGAGGATGTTTTCATTTTAATCACACTAGGTTTAGACTTCTTGAATTTGAAAGTATAAACTTAAAAAAACGCCCAATTCAAGACGTTTTTTTCCATGTTTATATCAATCTTTTAAACATGGCCATGTTCAGGGAAAGGTTTAAACATATTTTCCATATGGATTGACCCTACATTATTAGCTAATGAAGGTGAAATTTCTTTATAAATTGAAGAAATAAAATTTATTATAGTATTTTAACTTAATATACAAAACAACATTAATACAACTATGACACTCAAAATTGTCACATGTATATTTTCTAAAACTCTTTTTTTATCACCCTGTTTTAACTCCCTCCCCAGCTCCCTACATTGTAATTTTAATAATCTAGTCTCTGCAAATACCTTTTTTTTGCAGAAAAACTATAGTACAATAAATAATCAAACGATCTATTTCCAGATTACCCCTATTTATGCACCTTTCAGTTCATTTTCTGCTATTAGTTCCTGTATTACATACTTCAAATACATAATTACTGGGAGAATTAGATAACTAACAGTTTTACCTTTATCAGTAATAAGATGCCTTTCTTCGACTAGAATGACTTTTATTATTAATAGAGTTCCCCTAGAGCAAATGTAACAATTTATGAGTAGAAGAATATTTCCTGAACTTTAATGTAATGTAAAATTAGTAAAGAACGTATTTCATGAAAAAATGTTAACTAATAAAGAATTAGAAGTGATTATATGAATAAATTATTACTATCGTGTTTATTAGTTACATTCTGTCTAAATACCGCAGGATGTTCTAATGATATGACTATACTAAACAATAATTCTAAACCTTCAACACCTACGAAGGTTAAATGCATTAACAAAGCGTGGTACAAAAAATATATCCCATGTAATAGTTCAGTTTATGATAAAGGTCATAAGGCGAAATTATTATATATTAATCACACTATAAACATGTTGTAATTAATTGTTCTAAATCTACCTAAAAAGACTATCAATAATGGTGGTCTTGTTTATATTGGTAAGATTGTACTATTATGATAAAATAGATTTAACTGTATGACGTAGGGTGGTTGGTTGCTATCCTTTCTCTTTTTTTATGTAGAGGGAAAGGAGGTGACTCCTATGATGGAATATTTACTTTCTTTGCTACAGGATTTGTTGAAAGTATTTTTGACAATTCTTGTTACCGGTTATGGAAACAAACTGGTGAATAATATTAGCAAAAAACGTAAAAGAACCTCCCTACGCCGTCGGAAGCAAAAGGGAAGTTCTAGAAAAAGAAACTAACTTTATTTAGTAACTACCCGCCTTACGGCAACAGTTACCAGAAGAGATGTATCGAGCATCTCTTCTTTTATTATATACCCAAGGTATTACTATAATACTACTGTAGTAATAATTATAACAAATGAACATAAAAAATCAATGAGTAATGGACAAAAGAAAAGACACCCTAAGGTGCCTTCTTCCGACTTGAGCAATCCTATAGTAATGCGATACCGATCAATAAAATAATTTATATAAATAATTAGCTATATCTTTATGTACCTTAGCTGATATAATGCATAAGGAAATTATTGGTTAATTAATAACGCACATATATTAGGGAGGTACATAAGTCATGGAGTTAATAATTTCTTCATTTGTATTAGTAGTAATATTCTTTATTCTTTCGATAGTTTTAAGTGGTAAAGGTCAGCGAATAGCAAAAGAAGTTTTAAAAGAGCTTATTAATGGTCCTGAGGGGAAAATGTTGGTAGGTTTTTTTGGATCTGCAGCAGTTACAGGAGTAATTTTTGTCATTTGGCTTCTATTAAATTAAGCATTCCAGTTACTCAGTCTGATACAAGGTGCAAGAAAATTACTGGATAATTAAAGGTATATATATTAGGAGGTACATAAGCCATGTTAGAGGTAATTACGGCATTTTTCTTACTAATTCTCCATTCCATTGTTTATCTCTTTTCAAGTGGAGAAACTAAGCAAATAGCAAAAAAACATATAAAAGAAATTCTTAATAGTCCGGATGGAGTAATAATATTAATAGTTGCTGCGGCACTTTTAATCGGAGGGATATATTTATTATCATTATGATTTCAAATACCTTAGCTTAAAACGTATAAGGAAATTAAAAGTATACAAATAGTAGGGAGGCATAAATAATGATATTTATAATTGTGCTATTTTTCATATTTATCATATCTATTATTCTTTCATTATTTTCAAAAGGTGAAACTCAACAAGAAGCAAAAGAAGTTGTAAACGACATTGTTAATGGTCCTAATGGGAAGATACTATTAATCGTTGCTGTGGTATTTGTAATTGGAGGGATATTTATTGTTGGTAGTATTGTAAATGATGGCTATAAATCACCTGAAAATCCAAGTATGCGAAACGATCGTACACCTTTAAAGTGTGCTCATTATGGTGGAGAATGGGACACCGGTGGTCTTTTTGGAGAAGCTAAATGTGTTTATAATAAAACTGATGAATCGGATAATAAATAATATATAAAGGCCTTATCTTTTCTATAGGAAGATGAGGATTTTTTATGCATAAAAAAGACACCTAAGGTGCCTTTTTCTAATGTGTTTACATCCTTAATTGATTGTAAATTGATTTGAATACGTGAATTCACCACGATATTTAATTACAGCGACATAATTACCACTTGTATAGCTATCTGTGATAGGTGTTTGCCAAATTTCTGTTCCAGGAATAAATTCTGGTTCTATTGTTTGGAATCGTTCTAGGGTACCATTTGTGTGGATTTTGTAAATTTTCATTTGCGCACCAAAATGTTCCCTACCAAAGTGCTGTGTTAAGTAAAATGTATCACCAGTTATTAAATTCCCAATCTTCCAATCAGGTTGGTATGTACTTTCCTCTGAATTTTGTAAATCCATAATGGTTTTGAATCCCCAATCATCATTAAGTGGATCTGAGTAAGCTGCAGCTGCTTGTGAGGTAGGCTTACTCATTTCTACTGCAGTAAACCCACTAAATGTTAACGCTCCAATTAATGCTAATTTTCCTAATTTCATTGTTATTTCCCCCTGTCAAATTTCAGAATTATTTAAAATCATATACAAACAATAATATAATTCATTGTATTATATTTCAAATATTTTCTAAAAAAATCCAAAATAAAAAGACACCCTAAGGTGCCCTCCTCCGACTTATAAATCAAATCTATATTTTATTCACTTTATTCAGTATGGTGATGATGGCCTTTGTATAGCAATAGAACCAAATCACGCTATAAGCATTAGTGGACATCATAACATTCAAAATCAGTCTTTTATCGTTTTCCGACAGAAGACTCCTTCCTCAAAAATGTGAAGGTGTGAAACACCAATTTTAGGTGGAAGATGAGTGTCGGTTGGCATAAGCCAACATATTTGCTATCATTTACTTGTACAGATTGCTCTTCGAAAACTGAAGATATGAGGTTGGTTGCAGAAAAACGTTGCAACCGTAAACTCTTCAACGTTCTATCGCCCCACGCTTCTCAAAATTGCGAAAACCAAGCTAAAGTAGATAGTGTGGTGAGTCAGCGTACAAGATACTTATGTTCTCACCGTAGGGACTGCGGGTAGAGCCTGCTAAGATAACTGGTGGATACATCGGTGTTCGCAGGAATCTCCCACTTCAAACGTCCGTTAGGACGTTAAGTGGTGAGTAGTTCAAGTCCGCTAATACTTAACGTAAGTTTTGGTTTTGTTATTACACAGACTACTATATCCTCTCTAATGACTGTGGTTGCATTGTCAAATACTAAAAGTATAAAATCTATTTATATCATTTTAATGATTTTATTTCCTCGTATTCCCTCATTTTCTTTTAAAATATCGCTTTCTTCATGTCAGCCTTGTCCATGAACTCAACAGCTTTGATCTTCCCTGCCTTCCATTCCTTGCTTATTATCCTCTTTCATGTACCAAGCATTAGAATTGAAACCTTTGAGATTACTGTTTCCTTAACCGCAAAGAAAACGCTAAACTTCATATATACTTTTGAGGATGTTCTGTAATACTAATCGGTTTTTATGATAATTATTCATAAGTGGATAATTCACTACGGACCTCGTCTATTGTATCCCTAGCACTTCTTAACGATTTTAAACATTTGCCTAATTTCGCTAAATCTGTTTGGCTCGCAGCATCTCCATAATTGTCTATAACAAATTGCAAGTTATCCATCGCCTTTAAAATAGATGAATGTAGACCCTTTAATTCTGTTGGGGGTTCTACATATCGTACACTAGAGATAAGATAAGACATTTTATAGAAAACATCGCCTACATCTGAAACCCATGATTTGTTTATAGTACCCTTAATTTCTGCATCAGCCTCTAACATGCTAAATTGGGTCGCCACATCAGATAGATCCTTTAAATAATCGTCCATTACCCATGCATAATGCTGCTTGTCTAAATGTTTGTAATCACTTGTTTCGGCTATTTGCTTTACTTCTTTTTGATTTCCTATATTTTTTTTATCTGCGGTTAATTCCTCAACTGCTGCTGTAATGGCTTTTATACCTTTTTTGCTACCAACAAGAGCGTCGATAATTAAAATACTACAGAGAAAAATAACAAACATGGCAATCCACTTAGCCCATTTCGGCATAAAAAAACTCCTTACTTAATATATTTCTCCTAAATTATAATACAGGATTAAAGCCCCTATAAAAACTATATCTCTTTACCTAATACCTTACCTTCTGTTTTCTCAAAATTGACATCTTTAAGTAAATCTATATCATATACAAATTCATTTCCAACATTACATCATTAAATTTAAATATAACACTATATTATGTTTCTATCAAGAATATTTTTCCAAATAAATATCATTCATAGCCTCCTCTTTTCACCATTAAACCTAATTTATACATAATAAAAAAAAGAGGATCGCCCCATAGTAGAGCAGATCCTCTCTTTCACTTCACATACACATAGGCTTCGTTTGCTGTTATATAATATGTTTTACCTTTACTATTATGCACTCTATATTGTGGTGAATTATTTACAATTACCTTTGCATCAATAATAAATCCTAAACCCATATTTACAATACCAGCAACATCTTTATCCTGCCAAGATGGAGAATCATAGAAGCGTAAATTATTTACTTTTGAAATAACTTTTTTACCAATTACTGTAGCAGGTTCATTGCCTTGGCAACGAATATATGAGGAATCATAATAAATCCATTGGTTACCACCAAGAAGTAACCAGTTTCCTAATTTACCCCATACTTTATAATCCTCACCTTTTTGTAGCTTACGAATAACACTATTTTCTGTTGATGGTCCAGAGCGGAGATTTACATTGTATCCTTCAATATATGCAATACCATTCGACTCTACTGTACCAGATATTTCATTTATTTTTTGTGGTTTGGTATCCACTGTAATCGTGCTCCCGTTATAAACCTTTAACACGTCTGCTCGAAACTTAGCCTCAGATACGCCATGACTACGAAGATAATCCAGTGGATCTTCATGGTCTGTCCCACCTAATTTATACGTAATATCCCTATGTGTCCATAATCCTTTAGAGGGATGAATATTTCGTTCTCGCAAGATTTCCCCAATTAATTCTATATATTTTTCATATGAACGTTTAAATTTCAATGGATCACTTGTCTCACACAATTCAACATGAACAAATCTAGCATTTGCTGCTGGACCTGCCCCCCATGCCTGATGTTTTGTAGATGCAATTTGAATTTTTCCATCCCAATCCACTGCGTAGTGAACAAACGCTGAACGCCATGTACGAGACTCATATTTTTGAATATTAATTGCTGGCGCCTCTGGGGTAGCTGTAGAATGTGCCACAACACCTTCATAAGCTCCAACACCATAACGGTATGGTTGTTTTGGTAAATCAGGAATAAGTAGCGTTTTATCAGCAAGTGCGTTTGTTCCAATTGATACTACTAAAATCATTGCAACAACTATGGATAAAATATGCTTGTATTTCTTTTTCATTTTCTATCGGCATCCTTTTTTACAATCTTTGTATGGTCAAATAATCCACTAGCTGACAATCCAATAATCATTCCTTGAAATAAATTCACTTTAATATCTTGAGACAAAAATAAAACACCTAGCGTAATGCCAAGTGTTAAATTAAATAACGGAATATATTTTGTTTGCAGTCCCGTTGTTTTTACAATTTGAGAAATTCCTACAACAACTCCAATCATTGCCGTAATTTCAATCATTACATACCTCCTCCTTTCAAAAAGAAGGTAAGAGCAGCTCCAATTAGTCCACCAATAATAAGGCGTAGGATCCAAGTTGTATTAGCACTGATTTTGTCTAATTGCTTATTAATATTAATAATGTCCTTTTCATTACCTGTCGTCCGCATTTCTAAACTTCTAATCTCTAATCGTATATCCTTAATATCTTGCCTTATTTCCTGAATATCACCTTTCACCTCTTGTAAACTATCCATTTTGCCACCTCTTTCCCACTTCTTATTTAATTCAACATAAAAAAGCCTACATTACATACGCTTTGCTTTACATCTCATTATTTTTTTGTTTATCAGCTGTATACATATACTTCAATAAAATTTCCTGCATTCAATAAAATATTTACAAAGTTATTAACTTTCATAAATTATATATCATTACCTGGTGTCATATCTTTATTTGGAGCCGGATTTTGAATGAATTGCATAACTAACTTCTCTAGGGCTGGTATGGTTTAATTTGATTAATAATTTGGTTCTGTAATTGATTGTTTCCTGAATTTGTATTCTGTGTTTGGATTGGAGTTTGATTTGTTATTTTGTTATTTCTCCTTGTAAACAACCGAAAACAAACCAGCCTATGTTTTCTCTTTCTTCTCAGTTGTTATTTTTGTTAATTCTTCAGTTGTTAATTGCACTTTAGAAATCGTCTTTTTATACCTTCTACTCTATAATTTTATTCTTTTTTGTTAATACAATGTCTTTATTAACTTGATCAATCGTTTATTTACTGCTTATACTTCAGGAATAAAAAGCTACTTACATGTACCATTCCATGGCGTTAATAAGACAAGCTCACCATTACTGATTTTTATTTAAATCATATCACCTTTGGCAAACCAATATATAAATTACTAATCTAAAATCTTGAATGATCATTTCTTTGGTGACTCTAATTCTTTAATCTTATCTCACATCAAAATGTTCTTCTTTTACCCATGTATTATTTCCAATATCAATATAACCATTGTGTCGTCCAAAAACTCTATATGGAATAGATCCATCTACAAAACCTGTATAATTCCCGTTAGGACCATCATATGTGTTAATACCACCGCCTGGTGGATATTTTGAATAAGCACTGAACCATTGTACTTCGAAATGTTCCAGAGCAGCCCATGCCTCGTTTCCTAGACAAATCATAGGATTTTCATACCACGCTGCATCTATAATAAGATACGGTGTTTTATCATAAATTACCCTCGTAAAATATCCTCCTTGCGGTTGGCTATATAGATTAATCCCTCCATTATTCGGATATTTATTTACAGCAATCCCCAGACCTACTGGCTGTATTGGTTTATTATTATTGTTGTTAAATGCTTTATTTACCTTCTCAATGAATTGATCCAATCTTCCCTCGTCAAGCATACGGTGTGGACAATGTTTCCCACTCCACGATTTATGTGTACGTACATTACTAATTGGAATGTTGAATTGTTTCATTAACTGAGCTATAACAATTGCTGCATTATCTTCCGCCTTATAATATCTATCCCCACCACTTAAAGAATAGCAAATTTCCACTCCGATGGATTTACGATTACCATTTCCGTTACCATCACCAGCATGCCAAGCATTACGATCAAACGGAATACCTTGTACTGCTTCTTTGTCATCTACTGCAACATGGAACGAAACTGCATTATTATTTCCAATCATATAAGAAATTTCATTTTCAGCTGATGCATCATTGTACGTATTATGTACTGTGATGAATTCTGGCTTCATTGCATTAGGACATTTTATAGCATATTTACTTGAATCCACTAATTTTTTTCTAATCTCCATTACTGAACATCTCCTTTTTATTCTCTCGTTTTTATTACTTAAAATTCTCACTGCATTATTTAGTACATCTAGTAACCTAATCTCCATACGGCCAGCATTTTCTCTAATAAATTCCTTGTCTTCACCTGCTAAAAAAGAAAAAGAGCAACTGTTTATCAGTTGCTCTTCCTTTAATTCCTCTCTACACTCCTACACCATCGTTTTAAACGAATTCATAGAAAAGTATCACACTGCTTCTTCCATTTAATTTGATATTTATAGATTTCAAAATACTATCTCACATTAAAGTGTTCTTCTTTTACCCATGCATTATTTCCAATATCAATATAACCATTTAGTCGTCCAAAAACTCTATATGGAACAGATCCATCTACAAAACCTGTATAATTCCCGTTAGGACCATCATATGTGTTAATACCACCGCCTGGGGGATATTTTGAATAAGCACTAAACCATTGCACATCAAAATGTTCCAGAGCAGCCCATGCCTCGTTTCCTAGACAAATCATAGGATTTTCATACCACGCTGCATCTATAATAAGGTACGGTGTTTTATCATAAATTACCCTCGTAAAATATCCTCCTTGCGGTTGGCTATATAGATTAATCCCTCCATTATTCGGATATTTATTTACAGCAATCCCCAGACCTACTGGTTGAATTGGTTTATCAGTATTGTTACCACCACCATCTTTACCCAAGTGATCTAACGGATTCACAGCATTACTTTTACTCGCATTCCAACGTCCTTTATGCAATTCAAAATGTAAGTGTTGGCCACTAGAATCCCCCGTGTTTCCCATAACTCCAATAGTTTGTCCTTGTGAAACATAATCACCTTCGTTTACTGTTCGAGAACCACTACGCATATGAGCGTATACAGTTTCCCATGTAACTCCATCAATTGTATGCACAATCATAATACATTCACCATAACTAGATGAAAAATAAGAACGACTAACTTGACCGCTAGCCGCTGCATAAATAGGGTGATAACCTGCTTCAGCAAGGTCTATCCCATGGTGATCTGGTCTGCTGCCTCTAAAACCACTTGTTACTCTCGTTGTATCTGTAGGATAAATAAATTTTGTCATATTAGTCTCCCTTTCTATTTTTACACCATTTAAAAAAGGTACTTAAATGAGCACCTTCGTTCACTGTCTATATTTATTATTTTTTGGATATATTTTAGTTGTTCAAATTTTAAGATGAACAGAACGAAAAGCTATCCTTCATTATTTAACATTAAAATGTTCTTCTTTTACCCATGTATTATTTCCAATATCTATATAACCATTTAGTCGTCCAAAAACTCTATATGGAACAGATCCATCTACAAAACCTGTATAATTTCCGTTAGGACCATCATATGTGTTAATACCACCGCCTGGTGGATATTTTGAATAAGCACTAAACCATTGCACATCGAAATGTTCCAGAGCAGCCCATGCCTCGTTTCCTAGACAAATCATAGGATTTTCATACCACGCTGCATCTATAATAAGGTACGGTGTTTTATCATAAATTACCCTCGTAAAATATCCTCCTTGTGGTTGGCTATATAGATTAATCCCACCGTTATTCGGATATTTATTTACAGCAATCCCCAAGCCCACCGGTTGTATTGGTTTATTGTTATTACCAGCTTCATCAAAATCTACATATTGTTTAACAATTTCAGAGTAGAAGAAATTCCCTCCATTTTTATATCGATAGCCACCATTATATGCAACAGCAATAGGCTGACTATACTTGACCATAGCACCAGTTGTATTACCAAGTGATGGCGCAACAACTGTTTTAGAATACAAATCTGCCACCGGTAATGAATGCTGTTTATTATTAGAAGCTAACCAACGAAGGTAAGCTCGTCCAAAATTATATGATTGAACAATGGCACTTAAATCTGTAATACCATTTTTCTTTGCATCATCAAAAGCTCCTTTTAGATGCTTTACTCCATAATAAATTGAATCTTTTGGATTTTTAATTGTATTCATCGCCCAACCTTGTGATTCACTGGACTGCATAATATCAGGTGTTGTTTCAGAGTTTCCTCCACTCTCCACCATAATAATCCCAAGTACATAGGGAACTAATTCAGACACACCTTGTGCTGAACATTCACTTTCTACCATTGATTGCCAACGTAACACTTGTTGTGGCAGATTCTTTGTTTTAACTGAAGCAGCTAATATACTCATTACTAAATCTCTCCTTATTTTCCTATTATTTTTTCTATAAAACTCTTAATCTACTAAGTACCTCTAACACTTAAATGAAAATTATTTTTTAAAATTACTTCATGTTGCTCACCTTCTTTCACAACAAAAAGAGCAACCATAAAAATAGTTGCCCTTTCGTCGAAATCTTATATTACTACTATAAATCACTTTTTCAATACTTTCTGTACACTGCATGTATCCTACAAAAAGGTAACATTAAAACCCATCTACAAACTTGACAATCTTTCTTATTTCAGCATGTTTGCGTCGGATATAGCCTGTACTATAATGCAAGTCAAACGCTATTTGTTCTAAGGTCATTCCATCAATATACTTCATTTTGAGTATTTGATGATCTAATCCTGTAAACTTATTAATTAAAATCTTTAAATCAAATACTTCATTCATCTTATGTCCTAATTCATATTCAATCGCTTCAATCCGATCTTCTACTTTAGCCCCTTCCGATTCAGCAGTTAATCGTATATTTTGCAAGTCCCCACTAGTCCAGCGCTTTAATTCTGCTTTTGATTTGTCTAAGTTATATTCTAAATATGCAATTTCTTCTTCTAGTTTCTGATAATCTTTGAGCCAGTCAAACATATAATAATCCCCCTACTTTTCTTTATTTAAATGCTGCTTTTATTTTTATCACCAAAGATAATCTAACCTTATTATCAATTTAATAAAATTTATAAATATTAATTATGATTTATATTTTTTTAATAAAGTTTTTAATCTCTCACGCTCTTCTTCAATAGTTAACTCATTATTTTTTATAGGCTGCTCTTCTGGAGTATCTTCTTTTTCATGTAACCATTCTGGTACCATTTCATTTCGATTGGTATTCCCTGACCCAAATTGTTTTTTATTCTTACCAAGATCAAACTGTGCATCTAGCATAGCTACATCCTTGAGTGTTTTTACCTTTTTGGCTTCCCAATTTTTAAGAATCCCACGTACATATCTCCACTTTGGTACATTTTCATCAATTGATCTATTTACTGCTTCCCCAATTAGTTCACTACCTAGTGATTCACAAAATGCACCAAGCTCTATAATTGCTATTTCACTTAATGAAATTCTATTCTTCATCAAAAATTGATGACTTATTTTAAAATCTTCATTTGTTAAGTTTTTTGAGAGTAAACTTTGTTTATTATCATGAATATGATTTATATTTTGTATATTAGTATTTAGTTCTTTCGTACTTTGTATATTAGTATTTAGTAGCTTGTGATTATCCACCGGTAGGTTACCAGCAACAGGTTTTCCAGCAGGTGGGTTTTCCACTGGTGGATAATCATCCACTGGGATTTCGTAAATAATTGTCTCCCATCTAACAATTTTGTTTTTTTCATCTCTAACAGGAAATCTTCTAATATATCCGTACTCTTTTAATTCCTGCATTCCAGCTCTTAAGCTATTAATACCGTCTTTTGCATGTTGCGATAATTCTTCTCTATAAAACACCCAATCATCTGGAAGTGTAAGTATGTAAGCTAATATTCCTTTCGCCTTCCAAGAAAGCCTCTTATCCTTTAGACCGGTATTATTAATAACGGAATAATTATTATCTTTTTTTACTCGGAAAATCCCCATATTATCTACCTCTCATATTTTCAAACCTTTTTTACTTACTTATTGCAACTCTTAACTTCTCCATGACAAAATCTACTTTCCACACTTTTTAAACCAAAGTGCGGTTAAAAAGAACTTAAAGTTCGATTTATTACTAAAAAAAATATCATCTACACTCTTATCAAAAAACTGTGCAATCTTCCTAGCTGTCTCCATTGATGGCGTTCTTTCTTTTTGATCAATCATTCGAATATAGCGTTCAGTTACTCCGCAATAGCTAGCAATTTCTTTATATAAGTTTTTTTTCGGATCGTACATTTTATTTCCCATTATCACACCTCCATAAGAACAATTAGTTCTAAATACAGATTAAAGAACTAATTGTTCTTTGTCAATGCATAAAAGAACTTTTTGTGCTAAAATGAATTCAAAGAGAACAATTAGTTCAATTAGAGAGGTGAACGATGTGATAGGACTTAGAATAAAATCCTTACGAAAAAAAGAGAATTTAACTCAAAAACAACTGGCAGAAAAAATCGGCGTATCCCAAAGAATGATAGGTTACTACGAATCAGAAGAGAGGTTCCCTCCACATGATGTTTTAACTAAATTAGCTGATTGCTTTTCAGTTTCAGCTGACTATTTACTTGGTCGATCTGTTACAGGCGAACCAAACGAACAAGTAACGCCAAAAGATGAGAAAGATATAGCAAAAAGAATGGAAGAAATAAAGAAAGATCTACAAGGCGAAGATGGCTTAATGTTCTCTGGTGAACCTATGAGTCAAGAAGCGGTAGAGTCATTATTAGATGCGATGGAGTACATTGTAAAACAAACAAAAGTAATCAATAAAAAATACGTGCCTAAGAAATATCGTAATCCAGACGATAACTGATGCAAGCTTAGGAGGGAAAACATTGAAATTCGTCATTAGAGATCTAGTCCAACAACTTTGCACCCAATACAACACGAAAAACCCCTATGAGCTTGCAGATTACTTAAAAATACATGTACTAACATGGGATTTACATGAAGAAATAAATGGTTTTTATAAATATGAAAAAAGAAATCGTTTCATTGTTATTAATACTAATTTATCTCCATCTATGCAGAGAACTGTTTGTGCCCATGAATTAGGACACGCGGTTCTACATACTCATGCAAATACACCTTTTCTGCGTAAGAATACATTCTTTTCCGTTGATAAATTAGAGATAGAAGCAAATACGTTTGCTGCGCTTTTGTTAATTGACCAAAAGACCATTCAGCGTGGTGATACAAAAGCATGTATAGCATACAAAAATAATATTCCTGTTGAACTTTTGGAATTTTACAAGCCTTGCTAAAGGAATTAAGATGTTTTAATTGTTGGTTCAAACGCTGACGAGAAAAAGAGAGTGCTCCATCTTTAAAGCAAAAGAAATGAAATAGTATCTATTGTTTAAAAAATCTATACAGTTAAAGCAAATAAAAAAATGCACCTCTAATTGTTAATTATGTGTCTAACAATTGGGGTGCACTTCAATAACAGTAGGTCTGTTTCAAAAAATCAATAGGCCCTAATATTGTCTATCCTTCACTGTACGAAAATCAATACACTACTTAAATATTACTTTCCTTGTACAGAAATTCCTAATACATAGTAATCTGGATGTAGAGTAACTACAGACTCCCCAGGTTTTACCCACTGTAGAGGACTTACATTTAATTCTACGCTATGATTATCTTTTTCAAAACGATTGATATAATCCTTATCATTTTTTACAAAACTATCAATTTCTTTTTTTAATTCTGGATTTGGATTTACTAATCTATCAATCTCTTTATCAAGAGTGAAATTCGGATTTATCATATGCATCCAGTTTTTCGCTAACTCAACAGTTGATTTGTCAACGACAAACATGAAATAGAAGTTATCTTCATCCTTCCCAACAAACGAAAATGAACCATGAGAGTCAATCATTCTTGGCAAATTAGGAGTATATAGATCAATTTCTGATGCTACATATCTATATCTGAAATTCGCATTATACTTCTTATTTACTTCAGTAACAAGATTTTGACCTTGTTTAGAAATAGATCGCTCTCTTACAGATGAAATTTCAATTGAATATCTATCAAAGAAAAAATCATCTGTCACTAACGCATTGGGAATACCTATTGGCGTTACCCCTGGTTTTGTCTCTGGTTTTGTCTCTGGCTTTGGCTCTGGTTTTGTTTCTTTTTCAACTGCATTAATAGAGTTATATAAGAACTGACTATACGCTTCACGTGTTACAAACATTTTTGGAGAATACATATTACCTCCAGTACCAATTGTAACCCCATTTTCCTCTAATGCACTAATTGCACCGTAAGACCAAGAATTTTTATCAACATCTGCAAATTTTGTTGTTTTCGTTGCCTTAAATTTAAAAGCATTTGTAAGTGCTTGTGCCATTTGTTCACGAGTTAAAATATCATCTGGACCATACTTTCCATCACCAAATCCATTTACAAATCCTGCTTTAGCAAGTGCTAAGATTTCTTTTTCAAACAAATGTCCTTTAATATCAGTAAACGGATTTTTGAAGCTAGCATCTGCATCTGCTGGTTTTAGGTACATATAAATCATTCGAGCAACTTGCCCACGAGTTACATTGTCACCAAAGCCAAAGATATTATTTCCGTACCCTTGCACTACTTTACGATTTGTTAAATCATAAATTGCTTTTGTAGACCAGTGATTTGCTGGAACATCTTTAAATGTTGTATCTGCCTGTACATTTGATAAAGATGTTAAAGTTGTTGCTGCAAGTACTACACCTGTTAAAATCATTTTTTTCATTTTCATGCTATTTCCCCTTCTTCTCCTAATTATGATTACGAATGAAAATATACTTTATTTTCCAACGTAATCATAATAACACGAATTCATTATATTTATATATATTTATTTATTGTTTTTAATGATAAAAATACTAATTCTCCCCAGAACGCTATAGACTCACAAAAAAACTCTTCTTGCCTATAGAAGAGTTTTTACTACATTTTTACTGTTAAATAGCATTTTCCTTTATTTTAAGTAAATGTCTGCTGTATTCTTTTTAAACTAGCAAGATATTGTTTTAGTATTTCTAGCCCTATTTTCAACTCTTCTAATGAGTTTGTAGAGGATAGAGCAACTCGTAAATACTGATTAGACATGGTTTGTGCGGTAATAAAACGCTCGGAATGAAAAACCCGAATGCCGTGTCTCTCCAAATCTGTTTTTAATTGAAATGCATCATAATGATTTTGAATCGGTAGCCAACGGTAAAAACTAAAAGGATGCCCGACAGGATTGTTGGAAGAAAAATATCCTGAATAAAAGCCTTCCTAATAATTGCATTTCATTGCTAACACACTAGATTTCACAGTGCTTTCCATTTGTTTTGTGACTGATGTTAAATACACTGGTATTTCTCTAAATAATAGTTCTTATCGGTTCATATATTAAATATGATTTTAAGAGTACATTTTTTAATGAATAGTTAGGGAACAAATAACATTTAGGGAACATTTGCTTTGAAGTATACAAACCTTGACATAAAAAGAAAGTAACTGCATCAAGCATTTTAGAACAAAAATTCCGAAATGTTGACAAGACCCTAACGAATAAAGGAGGAATAGAGCATGGCTCGCTCAATTCGTGTTCTCTACCGAGGCGTACAAGGCAGAGTACGGAGAAACTTTAACTGGCCCCCTATTAGACAAAACTCTGCAGTTGTAATCACTGCTGCAGAATGGCGATTCTCCGGAGGGGTTTTTGGTTCTGCTGGTCGCCCCCACTTAGGTGAAGCTAATGTCTTTGTAACAAATATCGGCCCGCATGATCCCGAAGGTGGACCAGGTAGTTCGGGTGGAGTAGAATTCCATCTTCACGTCAATTCAGCATCCCCTTTAGACGTCATTGTCACAATTTCTGTACTGGAGGATATTGAAAACTTTGTAAATGCCTAGCACTGTACAACTCGAGAGCTTCTAGTAAGGTTAAAACAATTAGTCGAATGCCATTACTTACCGATTCCCCTTAGAAACCCCAGAGATAAATGGGGTTTCTTTTAGTTAAATAACTATTTGGTGTAATTTTCAAAATAAAATCGCTTGTCCATTTCACTTTGCTCTATCATTGTATTTTCTATTAATAATAAGAACTTTTAGAGGTGAATTATATTGGACAAGTTTTTATCTTTTGCAGTACTTAATCCCGATTCGATTGGACCCACGCTTCCACCTATGCAACCTTTTCAATTCCCTTCTGGTCACACAGGTTCAACGGGTACTATTGGTGCTACCGGACTGACCGGAAGTACTATTACAATTATTCACGTAATAAAAGCACTCCATAAGGAATGCCTTTTATTATGCCGAAGAAGAAAATTTATCAGCTGCAGAACGAAAAAATCCGAATAATCGGACACTTCCTTTAGTTAAACGAGTGATTGGAGGGTTCCCAGAAGAATGGGGAACTTATACAGATAAAAAAGCATGTCATGGAAATATGACATCTACTGATACACTTGGTATTGCACCAAACGCAAAACTTTTCGATATTCGTATCTTCGAAAAAGAAAGAATAGAAGAATCTTTTCTAGATGTAGTAATTGAAGCTTATGATTGGGCAATTCAACAGCTTCGTCGCAATGGGACTCCTCAAATACTTTCCAACTCATGGGGGGGATAGGCGCAGTTCCAGAGGTCACTGATAACTCAAACAGGCATATTAGTATTATTTTCAGCCGGTAACTGTGGAGATCCTTGTGGAAGTAGAAATCCTAATTATTGTAGAACGAATGGCCCCGGAAAGAGTATAAATGGAATTAATGGACATCCATTAGTAATGACAGTAAGTGCTGCTAATATTAATGATGTTCGCGCAGGATATAGCGCTTAGGGTCCAGCTAATTTTGATGAACATTAACCTGATTTCTGTGCACCTACTCACTTTACTGGTTATCATCACAACGATACTGGTACTTCCGCTGCTTGTCCGGTTGCTGCTGGAGTTGTTGCGCTTCTTAAACAAGCTAATCCTGATTTAACACAGAATAAAGCTAAAAAATTGCTAATGGATACAGCAAAAAAACTTAGAGGAACCTGGTTGGGACTCAGATACCGGTGCTGGTATGATTCAAGCAAATGCAGCATTTAATCGTCTTATGGAGCATAATTAGTCTATAAATAATCTTATAATATGAACTACTCCTTTTTTCATTTCTTGTAATCGTTCCACATAAGATCAAAAGTTGGTTTTTAGAAACTCTCCAGCCATCTATAACTGTACTTCGTTTAATTATTATAAAATTAATACAACTCAATATCTTTATCAAATTAGTTTTTAAAATTCTCGTTCTTTACATTACAAAAATCTAATATTCTTTTTTTATTCTAATACATTTTTAAAATAAGATATTTATATTTCTCTAACCCTGAAAATTTTGAGGATTATCTAAGATTTAAACAACACTTCCAAATGTTATTTATATCCAAAAATTTCATGTAATTTCATATATATATCAAAAAATAATTAACCATGTTAGATGCAAATTTTCCAGTTAATACTTGTATAAACAAATGAGTGCGTTCACAAGTTATATTTGAAATACTGCTTTCTAAGCAAAAATATAATTAAGGTGGTGAAACTATAAGAATGAAAACACCTATTTTCCCTGATAGTACTAATGATCCTGAAAACGAATTACTTGTTTCCGGCAGTTTTCGTAATCATTCTACAACTGTAAATTCTATACAATCACTAGTCAATCAAGTAAGCGAAAATCAGTTCCAATCATATTTAACCCATTTAGTTTCATATCCAACAAGGTTTTCTACTAGCTCTTTTTATGAAGAAGCCGCAACATGGACTCGTGAGATATTAAATGAAATGGGATATACAACTAGTAGCGAAACAATACGCGTAAACAATGAAAATAGCCAAAATGTTATCGCAAATAAAATGGGCACAAATCCTGATGAAGAGAAACACTTAATTATTATTACTGCACATCTTGATTCTGTTAACCATAGTGGAGGGCCTTCATCTAATGCTCCTGGGGCCGATGATAATGGCAGTGGTAGTGCAGGAGTTTTGGAAATTGCTCGTGTATTCAAAGATATTCCCGTACAACATGATCTGCGCTTTATCCTTTTTGGAGGAGAAGAACAAGGATTATTAGGTAGTAAACAATATGTTGAGAACCTAACTACTCCAGATAAAAATCGCATTCGAGCAGTTATTAATATGGATATGATAGGAAAATTAAACACTTCCACACCAGCAGTATTAATTGAAGGTTCACCCTTATCTGAAGAGCTCATTAATGGATTGAAAAATGTAGCATCTTTATATACAAATCTCGATGTTAAGGTATCTCTAAATCCATTTGATAGCGACCATGTATCTTTTCTTAATAAGGGGATCCCTGCTGTTTTAACAATAGAGGGCGAAGACTCTTTGAATCCTAATGACCATACCGCAAACGATACTCTTGAGCATATCCATTATCCGCTTGCTCTCGATATTTTACGAATGAATTTAGCTTTTATTGCTTCCCAAGTTACAAATTTAGAATGAAAGAGAGAATTCTCATGAACAACTTTACCCATCAAGAAAGTTTCAATAACTCAACAAACGATTCTAAACAAACTCCCCCTACCAGACGTAATTGTGGAACTATGAGTATGCATGAAAAATTATTGAAGGAATCTGAAGAATATCGAAAAGAACGAGAAAAAATTGAGAAAATGACTGAAGAATTTATTAAAAATAAAAAACAATAAACGCTTACACAATAATTTTCGAATCAAACATTACCTGAAACAATGACTGAAACTTACACAATATCAACTAAAAAGGAGAAATTAAAATGCAAAATCAAACTAACTCATCAGAAAGAACAAATACACCTACTGTGCGTAGATGCGCAACTATTGAGCTTCATCATAAATTACTAAATGAATCTGAAGAATATAAAAATGCACGTGTTAAAATTGAAAGTATAACGAATGAATTTCTAAATAATGCACGCTTAGCATCATCAGAAAGACCAGTTGTCAAAATTCCTGTAGTAGTTCATGTTGTATGGAATACTGAGGAACAAAACATCTCTGAGAAACAAGTTAATAGTCAAATTGATGTTTTAAATCGTGATTTTCGAGCAACGAACTCTGATGTAGCAAATGTACCTTCTGCATTTAAAGATTCTGTAAGTGATGCTAGAGTTGAATTCTTTCTTGCTACAAAAGACCCTGACGGAAATCAAACAAATGGTATTACTCGTACCCATACAACTAAACAAGCTTTTTCAGCAGATGATAATTCTGTCAAATCACAAAGTACAGATGGAGCAGATGCATGGCCAACTGACAAATATTTAAATTTATGGGTATGTCAATTAGAGGACGGCCTTTTAGGATACGCGCAATTCCCTGGTGGGCCACCTAAAACAGATGGTGTTGTTATCACATACACTGCATTTGGTACTACAGGTACTGCTGCAAAACCTTTCCATTTAGGACGTACAGCTACTCATGAAATTGGCCATTGGTTCAATTTATTCCATATTTGGGGTGATGATGCAAATGCATGCAATGGCACTGATCGAGTTGATGATACGCCTAATCAAGGAGGAGATAATGTTGGTAGTTCACAAGGTGCACCTGGTCGTCCTGTAATAACATTTCCACATACTTCTTGTGACAATGGACCTGATGGCGATATGTTTATGAACTATATGGATTACGTTGATGATGATACTATGGTTATGTTTACAAAAGGTCAAGTAGATCGTATAGATGCATGTCTTGCTGGACCACGTTCATCCTTTCTTACAAATTAATACGATAGCCTAATTTTAAAACGATGTAGGTTAGGATTAAGTAATAAGTATATACATGCAATAAGTACCCTACAAATCATAATAAATTAAATCTCGTTAAAACAAAAAGAGATGTCCTAGTACTATATATCTAGGGCATCCCTTTATTTTTACTCAGCTTAAAACATAACTCGTCTAAATTTCTAGATTTTATACATCTCTAACATGGATTGTGGAACAACTTTTTTTCCCACTACTTTAAATTCAATTTCCCCTTTTTCTCCATATATTAGTTCTATAATTGGAATAGTTACCATTAATTTCCCCTTCTTTTTTCTTTCTGTCTCTAAATCAATTATTTTCATGTCACAATCCCCTTTATTTATTATAAACAAGGAGAAAGCACTCATTTGAGTGCTTTCTCCTTGTTTATAAGTGGACCTTGTAGGACTCGAACCTACGACCGAACGGTTATGAGCCGTTTGCTCTAACCAGCTGAGCTAAAGGTCCAAAGCATAAAATTTACTTCATAAGGCGTATTCACATATATCATTTTACCATATAATGTATCAATTCTCTTTACTTTTTATTTAATATGCACATTTACATCGTGTTAAAAGTGTTTATATTCTGCACTCCTAATATTCTGTAATTAGTACTATCTTTTAATACCTTTACAGAGGTCTGATTAACAGTAAATAAAATGTATATATCAATCATATTAAAAATGATATAGTTACAACATTGAATTGTTTATATTTTCAAATGCTTTTATGCCATATTTCTTTATATCAGAAATTGTAACTAAATTATATGCCTGTTTCATTGTATTAAAGCAATTATCTATCTCTTCTTTTTCCATAATAGGTTTACCGGGATCATTATCTTCTAATTCTAGATGCGCAACTTCCCGTGGTAAGTCAAATAGAATCATTTTTTCTAAACTCTTCCCACTATAACAACCTAAAGTATTGATTACACAGTCTAATATTTCCTTTTCTATTTGAGTTAATTGATTTGTACTATCATAATTAACTTCAAGATTGTCGTACTGATATACTTTATATTTATTAAAAATAACTCGATATACCGGGCCATGACTTCCTACTTCACAATCATCTTCAAATAAATATGTCCCAGTAAACACCTTACAAAATCCTTGCGCATAGTATAACAGCTTTTGAAGAGCTAAAGGAGTAATATCATCATTTTTATATAGCAAATAGTTAGCAACTTCCTCAATTTTCGTAGTCTGCGTAGAAGGAATATCATCATTTTCCTGTAGCTTTGCGATTGCTTCTTTAGAGACTCTATATGCTTTTTGAGTAATTAAATCTTTATTTCTTTCCAAAATATCTAGCATAAAACATTGATCTCTACCTAATCTTTTCAATATATCCGAGTACTGCTTTGTCGGAATATCTCCATTTACATACCTTGTTAGGGTAACTTCTCCCCAACCTAAAAGTAAAGACAATGGACGTTTTCCAATCTTATATTTTTCTAAAACCTCTCTTATTTCAGAAATAGTAACTAACTGTTCCTGTTGTCTATAGGCATGATCTAATTGTTCTAAATTATAATCATGAATGTTATGAACAAATATTTCAGATTTACACTCCTCGCAATTTGCTTCTTTACCTACGTAATGATATTGCTTCCCTCTAATGACTGTCACTTTTTGAACATCTTTAGTAGAATACTTTACCATATCTCGACAAAACTCACATAAAACCAACATAAAAATCCTCCCTCATTTTAAAACCATTAGTCACTTATCTTTACCTAAAAAGATAAGTGACTGGTTTATTCCTTTTATGGAAAGAAACAACTATCATGTATTTGTTCCTGTCCTTATTTTCAATTAGATTCATCTTAATATATATATCTACCGACTTCTTTTGTCCCCAATTATCTAACTCATATTGTGGACAAAAGATATACAATTTTTCATGAGCAAAATTTGGATTTTTATTATCAACTGCATAACAAAAATCACGTACTCCTATATTAAGAAGAATCTCTTTCACTTTACTAGCGTTAATATTATTAGCCTCTAAAAATTCACTATTCTCTTTCCTTTTTTCATTTCGAGAAACCGTAAATCGATTATTTTTAATTAATTTTTTAAACTCTAATATGTACTGCTCAATCTCCCCGATTGTAAAATTAGTGTGCTTTTTTGTCTCCCTATTTTGAAAGCTAATATGCATTAAAATTCTTTCCCCTTTCAAATCGTACCTCATATTTACTAGAATTACAATAAAAAACGTATCAATTGATACGTTTTTTAAAAAATTCACAGTAAAATTCTATTCATCCTTCTTATAATGAGTACATTTATGTCGTCTACAAAACTTCTATATAATTATTTTTGCTGCGATTCGTAAATCTATTATGTATCTATTTTACAATCACAGTTCCATGTATCCGTGTATACATTTAACGTAAAAAAACTACATATCCCTCCAATTTCCCTGATAAACAAATCAATTACTCATATGTATTCTTCTCCCCCTATATAAACTTCCTATCTTAATCTGTTGTTTTATACAGAAATATATATTTATACCTGTTTAAACCTAAACAAAAAAGGCCTCCTCAAGTCGATTAATTGTGCATAGCAAAATAAGCTAATTACACTAATCGGCTCAAAGAAGCCCTTTCAAAATTAAAGTAAGAAAAAAACTTACTTCTACAACTCAACCACAACACATAAGGTGTGGGAATGAACGGAATCAAATAAACTAACAATATACCTATATATTACAAAATACATAGGTTTATATCAAGATATTTTAAAATATTTCCAAATGCTGATTTTCATTCTTTATTTTCTTCCAAATAAAAAAGCATATAAATACTTTATTCTTTCCAAAACTGTTCCAATAGAATGACAATCACGGTACCCACGAGCAATCCATTCCTTAAAACATATTGTAAGGAAGAAGGAATGCCACTAAATGCGCTTTCTGGAAGAAACATTATTCCTAAACTGATTAATAATGTAATTCCTAATATAGTTAATCGGCGTTGATTTAATTCTTCGCTTAAAATCGATTGAAATGAAATGCCTATTACTTGGACAAATGTTGCTAAAAGTGCAGCATTGGCAATAGGGCCTGGAAGCAAGGATATAAAGCTTACGATTGAGGGAACAAAAGAAATTCCTGCTAATATAAGACTTGCTATAAGAAATGACTTCACTTTTCTTTGTCCTGTTAATTGAATAAATCCTGCTGATGCAGGTAATGGTACAATACCAATTGTAGAAAACAACGACGAGATAATATGTGATATACCTCCGACCCATACACCACGGTTCAATGTTTGCTTTTCATTTTCTTTAGATAAGGGAGCTACTTGTTTTACAGCTGAAATAGCAGCAATTTTATTTGCAACTAAAAGAAATGTAAATAAAGTTGCAGTTAGGGTCATTCCAATATCCAATCTAGGTGTGCCCCAAGCAAATATCTCTGGTAACTTAACTAGCGTTGTATGTGTAGGCATATAAGATGATTCTCCTAAAAGAGTATACAAAAGCCAACCACATGAAATTCCAAGTAACACAGCGTACCTTTTCATCCATCCTGTCCCTTTAATTGATAAGAAAGTAATAAGGGCAAAAACAAAGAGCGCAATAATAGCTGTTGGATAATCAGGATGAGTTGCAGATCCTTGTAATCCCATCATTCCTTTTAGTAACACACCACTAAGTTGAAGTGCTAAAATTAAAAGAAATGTCCCTGTAACTAAAGGAGTAAATAAACGTAAGATTCGATGAACAAGCCCTGTTATACCAAGAACGAAGAGTAATATACCTGCAATAATTAACCCACCTTCTAAAAGTTGCAACACGTCTTTTGCACTTTGTCCCTGATGCATAGCAACTTGTCCCAGTATGACAAATATACTTACCCATGAACCGGCTGGACCATCCGCTATGGGATAGCGATGCCCAAACCATGCTTGTATAAATGAACTTATTCCCACGACTAAAAAAGTTCGCTGCATTAATGTTGAAATATCTTCTACTGATAAATGGAATATGCCACCAATAATGATAGGCAATGCAATTGCATTTGCTAATAGAAACACAAACCACTGTAGAATACTAAAGCTTGTATTAAAGTATTTTTTATTCATATTATTCTCCTTTACTGAAAAAGAATCTCGTAGTAAAAATCCATCCTTTCTATACAGTTAGATTAAAAAGGATGGATTTTGTAAATCTATAAAATTACTTTAATTATATAGATGAATTTTCGATTGATTACCATGTACGAAATGGTAAGAATTTCCCATTAAGTGTAATAACGATACGAGGATCGCCACCTTTTGGATCTTCTTGTGTATCCACACCTAAATTGAAGTTAATTGCACTCATTACACCTTCACCAGCTTTTTCTAAGATTAATTCTCTAAGAGTTGGTGCGTATTGTAACATCATTTCATATAATCGATATAAGATTGGGTCAGTAGGAGGCATTTGCATTACTTGACCTCTAAGTGGAACTACTGTTAATGCCTGAACTACTTCTTCATCTAATTCTAATAGTTTACCGATTTTTTCTGCCTCCGGACGTGTCATTGTAGCCTGCCCTAATAATGCTGTTACAACCCAAGTCTCAGAGTTTTCACTTACTTTTGAAATTTCTTCCCATGTTAAACCTTTTGCGATTTTTGCTTCCATAATTTTTTGCGTAGCTTCTTGTCTATTCATATTTAATAACTTCCCTTCATTTAAGTAATGATTAATGTTTCATACCATTTAATGTTTTATATCCATCAACTACTACATCTAATTTACCTGTGTGAGGATCAATAACTAAACCATGTACAGGAACATCTTTTGGAATAAGTGGATGATTTCTTACTAAATCAACATTAGCTTGAGTCGAATCACAGATATCATCGAATCCAAATAGCCATTTTTCAAGGTCAACACCAGCATATTCAATTGCTGCTAAAATTTCTGGTGAAGCTACTCCACGATCTAATATTTTTTGAAGTGTTCCTTTGGGATTAGTTTGGCTTGCACCACATCTATGGTGTCCGATAAGAAAGATTTCATCTGCATTTAGATCATATACTGATGCTACAACACTTTGCATAACACTATCGAAAGGAGAAGCAATCTTACCACCTGCATTTCTGATAACTTTTGCATCTCCATCGTGTATATCTAAAGCTTTTGGAAGTAGCTCAATTAAACGAGCATCCATGCAAGAAACAACAACCATACGTTTCTTAGGCATTTTTGTTGCTTCACGGGGGGCGTATTTCTTATTTTCTACAAATTTTTCATTGAATGATAAAATATCTTGTAATAACATATTTGTAACCTCCTTTAAATCTAGATGTATTTTTTTGTTGCGTCCTCTGTGTTATAAGTAAATATAACTAATAAACAATGCGATGTAAGAGGATAAACTTAGTATAGTGAATTGTATCGATAAGCTGAATAAGTTGGCGAAACACTTTCTGCTTTTCTACTTTCACGATGAAAGGATTGGTTTATATTATTGATCAAACAGATTTTGAGATACTGAAATTATTAGGAGAAAACTCAAGAATACAATGGAAAGAACTAGGTCAAAAAATACATATGACTGGGCAGGCTGTAGGAAATCGAATTAGGAGATTAGAGGATTTAGGGATTATTGAACAATATACAATCGCTATAAACCGAATCAAACTAGGACAAACCGTGACTGCATTTGTTACTTTGTTTGTCACATCAGCTAATCATCAAGAATTTATGGATTTCTTTCAAAAAGAAGAAGAAATATCTGAAGTACATCGTGTAAGTGGTGAAGGATGTTATTTATTAAAAACACATTTCTCTTCTAATGAAGAATTGGATAACTTTCTAGGTCGACTATTAAAATATGGGAATTATCGTGTTAACCTATCAATAGGGAAGTTAAAATAAAGTCTTTTTTCTTCCGAGGGGATAAGTTATTTTCTAATCCTTATTTCTATAGAGATAATAAGAGCCTTACTACAATTTATGTGTAGTAAGGCTCTTTAAATACTTATTAAATGCTATCTAATTGGCAGGGACTACCACATTAAAGGTAACCCCTTTTCATAATTATTGACTTACTTTTGCTATCTCCTTTAAATATCTTTGCATATTTTGATTTACTGCATAGACATAACATCCATTTATACCGCGAGATAATAGTACGTAATAAATACGTTTAATATAGGATGTTAACTCCTCATTATTTATATCTGTTCCCTTAATTGGAAGACCGTTTCGATCTTTATATTCTTTTGGATTCACTACAATCTTAGCCTTATTTAAATCATAGTCTCCATTTTCTTCACCTGCGTAATCACAATCAATTTCAGCTCCTAAAATCACACCAACATAATTTAAATCCGCACCTTGTGTAGTATGTATACATCCTATTTCCTCTATACTATTCTCAAAGTTAATCCAACCTTTTACCTTTGAGTTCCATTTGAATGTCTCACCTGTAACAGGATCTTTTATATCATAATGATTTTTGTCCTTCTGTGTAATCCATTTCCAAGAATAACCCGCGACTACACGACATAATTCATGTTTTTCATTTAATATTTTCATAGATTCATTCAATTCTGTAATAGAGTCCATTACCTTAAAATCATAGCCCCGCAATAACCCTTCTTCATACACTCCAACATTATTTGCTATTTGTAAATATTTACGAAGCCATGCTAAATATTGATCTCCAGATTTTAAACGGAATTGTTTATGTAAGGGATGCCTCTTATAATTCGCTGTCAACTGCTGGAATACATCTGTATTTATATCTGCTGGTCGAATTGTTTGGTATGGATCATAAACCACAGTTAAGTGATACGCAAATGTTTCTATTAATTCCAACTCAGTTGTATAACCATTATCGGTGACTAAATGTTTTAAATCACGTGCTTGTTTACCAAAATATTGTTTTAGACGATGTGCTTCGTCCACAAAAACATATTTATATTTTGTGTCCCTACTTTTTGCCTGCTTAATAAATTGTGAAGGTGACAGTACTGTAATACTTTGTAGACCTAGTTTGTTCATCAAGCTCTTATATAAATTTAATGAGTGATTTTGTGGAACAACAAGTGCTATATCCTTATAATTCAATCCCTCTCTCGCTTTACCAGTTTCACTGTCATAAGCAAGCGCATATAAGATGTTTGTTAATACAATTGTTTTACCAGTACCCGGGTCCCCTGTAATCAAATGTCGACTATTTGATGTAGTAAGCATTGTATTAAAAATGTTTTTACAAACCTCAATTTGATTAGCCGATAACTCTTTAAACGGTGAATATTTATAAATAAATTTATTATGTATCTCACCTAAATTCTCACTTGCTACCCCTTCTTTAATTAACTCATTCCAAATTTCTTTAAACATACTTTGAACATCTTCAATGCCGTTATAAGAATGAATCTTTTGGCCCCTTATTTTATTCAGTAAGTTAAATTTATCATCTGCAGATAAATATTCAATTAACAATGTTTCAATATGCTTAATTGAACTTTCATTAAATAATTCACTTTTTATTACAATAACTTCATTGAATGTTTTAGCTTCATCACTTATATGTGCAACAAAACGCTCATATATATCTGTAGACTTACCTACATATAAATTCTTCTTATCCCGCTGAATATAGACTACTGGTAGTCCATCTATTTTAGGATCTCTGATACAACCTTGCTCAAACTCTTTTCGCTTCTTTTTAATTATGTAAAATGAAGATAATTTTGCTGCAAATGATAGCATTTGAATAACTCCCTACTTTTTAATTTTAAGAATACTTAAGGATGTGTGTATTTCATACTTTTGAAATACAATCCGTACATCCAAATCATGATCTCAACCATCTGCTTTCTCATAACCATTTTAAAAAACTGTAAAACGATTATCGCTTTACAGTTCGTTATATTTTTTATTACTTCCAAATGCTTTTTCTACAGGATATTTCTCTGCATTCTTTTCCAACTTAGCATGTACTACTTCTTCTAGATCGATATCTAATTTATCACTTAGCATAAGTAAATAAATCATTACATCGGCCATTTCTTCTTTTATTTCCTGCATTTTCGTCTCTGTTGCTTCTTCACTAGACTTCCATTGGAAAGTCTCAAGTAACTCTGATGCTTCTAAATTTAAGGAAATTGCTAGATCCTTCGCATTATGAAATTGCCCCCAATTTCTCTCATCTCGAAATTTTATTACTGCCTTTTGCAAATCTTCCATCACTATTAATCTCCTCTCAATTACTTATTATCTCTTTAAAACAAAATTCATTACATCTGGAATTCCATCTAATTAACCTTAATTCAAATATAATTATCTTCATATTTAACATTTAATTTTGATCGAATTCCCTTCATATAGTCCTCTAATTGTCTTTTGACACTCCCACGGCTAAAGCCGCAAGTCCTATACCTTACGGTGTAACGGATGGGATTCTTGAATGACTAAGCATTCACAGGTAATTGCATAATCATTTCTGTTCCACATTGATTACAGTTATACATGTACCATTCCCCTTTACTGGATAACACAATTCGTCTCTCTTATGTTCTTCCTGTCCTTGAAGTTAAAAATTATACTATTTTCCTTTAAAAATATTCCTCTTATGCCACTTAAAGTATAATTTATTCTCCGGTTGAATTCCTATCTTAGCTTTTGGTATTAATCCAAATTTCAAATAATCTGTTTCCACTATTAATGAGGAAATATGCAGTCGTCCCTGGCCATCAAATGTGATAAAACCTTTATCATAAAGAGCATCATGATTACAGCACAGTAGTACACCGTTATACGGATCTAAGCGTTCCATACTTGTACTATCTTTCCATGGCTTAGAATGACTTGCTCTTAACAATTCTGGTAAATTTATTCCGCATAATGCACATTTTCCGTTCCAAATCTCCATTAATTCCTCTCTAAATTTTTGCTGTCCAATTCGGATTTTCGCTTTTACTTCGGATTCCGTCTCAGCTATAACCGGAATTAATGTATTGTTTTCTGTCCTTCTTACCGGATCAACTGCCAACTCTAATTGCTCATCATTGATTTTATAAATGTTTGAATCACCAATTAGTTCCATTAATTTAAGGGCTAATTCTTCATTACATGGATATAAATAACCTTGGTTTCCATTTGCATCTGATTGAAAAGGTGAATATTTAATTGGCAACAGGTGCGATATCTCTTCAAATTTCTCACGTATATTAATTGGTTTTTCTAACTCATGATATTTTAAAGATACCAAATAGCCTTCATCATTCCATTGATCATGGCTTTTCATAATCGATGGTTTATTCGATTCCTTACAATCTTCTTCAGCTATACTAACTGCTACAATATTCCCTTTTACATAATGAAAGATTCGATCCCCCTCTTTTACATCCATCATTCTTTTCCATGAATGTGGTACATTACCGCCTCTATCCTTTTTAGGTGACCAAATAATTTCTAATCCTTTTTCCTCTTGATATGTATGCCCCTGCATAACAATAAAATGATTCATATACTCTCTCCTAAAGCGTTAACTCATTACGCTATTTTCTATTTAATATAATACTAAAAAACTCTCCTATGATTAGCAAATTGTCTGTTTCATTTTCAATACCAAACAACCTTCTCTACAGAAAAATTCTGCAATTCCTTTTACTCAACAATTGAGAAATCCAACTTTATATCCATTTATAAAAACAAAAGAGTTGACCCAAAAGGCCAACTCTTCTATTTTAAATTTTTTATTTCTCTTCTTCTTCTTTTTTTACAATTTCCCGTTCATTTTTAGCGATTAAATCATGAAAATGTTCTTCTTTGTTTTCTTCAATATAATTCATAAGGTCTTTAAGTTCCATTTATATCGCCTCCTGTATTTATTATATCAATAATATAATAAAATGTCAGGATAATATCTATTAATTATTTTATAAAACTTAAACGATATATATTCACTTGAAAACAAGAGCTGATTTCTCGATAAATTGATTATTTCTACATTCATCAACAATAATTTCTTTTACTCGTTTTGATTCTTTAAAAGCAAAAACTTCTGGTTCCTTCCCTGTATTATCATATAAAGTATAGCAATCTATTAAATCTTTAATTTTAGAAAAAGTAGTCGCTACTTTCATATGGCTTTCTTCAATTATACTTTGGGGTACCAATCTTCCTGTTACTTTAAAACGCAAATTGGATCGCTCTAAGGCAACCTTGATTGGAACATCTACAATAATTGCTTTAATACTAAAACCTGCTAGTCTTAATTGTTGAATTAACTTTTTGTATTTTACTTCGTTTTTCATTGTACCATCATACATAAAATTTATTTTTCTTTTCATGCAGATTTTTAAAAGTTTCATGGTAATATCACTACTTTCATCATGAACTAAAAATGCTGCTTGTTTCATTAACTCAATATTCCCAGATTCTATTAACTCTTGATATTCTGGTATTTGTTCTTTGATCTTATCAGGATCTATCCAAACCATGTTTTGTTTCTGATATTTATATCCCTTACTTACTAACTCTCCAATTGAGCTTTTTCCAGCAGCAGAACCACCACCAAGTAATATAGCCTCAGGTTCTTGCTCTTGCTGCGGCTGATCATTTAGAAATAATTTAATGATTTCATTATGTAAAAGCTTACGTTCTATTGTATACTCCCCATTAATTACGTACTTTTCTCTAGTTGGTTTCAATTTTAATTCTCCTCTTCTATAGATGCATTATTGAGTCCCTTTAAAAATTTGAGACCTTCCCCTTTAACTGCAATTATTACTTCGGTATTTTTAAATCTCTATATGAGATTTAACTTACTATAATTTCATATAACTCTTTTTGTTAGATGCTATAGGTTTCAATTCATCACTATATATCCCTTCTAAACAATCATATTTCTCTTTAACTTAAAAACTAACTACTTTATACATCCACTTAAACAAACAAAAAAGGGCTCCTTTAAGTCGATTAATCGTGCATAGCAAATAGGCTATATACACTAATCGGCTCAAAGAAGCCCTTTCAAAATTGAAACAAGAAAAAACTTGCTTCTACAACTCAACCACATCACATAAGATGTGGGAATAAACGGAATCAAATAAACTAACAATATAATTATATATTACATAATACAAGTATAATTCTCAAGGATATTTCATTAAAATATTCCTACAGTGCTTCTACGGTAGGAATATCAGCAGGTGCCCACTTTAAATGCTTTAAATCTTTAATACTCATCCATTTTAGCTCTGCATGCTCGAGAGCTTTAGGCTTACCTGCCAAAATTCTAGCTTTATATGTAGTAAGATGAACAACAATAGTTTCATACTCGTACTCGACTTCCTCTACCTTCTCATCTACAACAATTGTACATCCAAGCTCTTCTTTAATTTCACGAATTAATGCAGCTGGTGGCTCTTCTCCCTTGTTTATCTTACCACCTGGAAATTCCCAATAATTTGGTAACGTCATTGTAGGAGAACGTAATGCACATAAGACTTCATTATTTTCATTAACAATTACCGCACCAACCACTGATATTTTTCTCTTCATACTTACTCACTTCCTTATACAGTTTAATTAATACTTACTATCTTATATTAATTCATATTTTAACACCAAGTTTTCCTTTTAGATGATGATTAAACTTTCATTTGCTAACGAATGAGTCAAAATAAAGCATCTAAAATCTCTAATATACTAAAATTTTTCAAGTAAGCAAGAAAAAATGAAAATAAAAAATGGAAAATTTGTTAACGACAATGATATGCTTACATATGTATATTTGTTACATAAATACATTAATTTTATTAAATGAGAGGTGATGAATTACATCTCGATATTAAATCATTACATTATTATAATTTATAAGCAAAATCTAGTATCTTAGATAAGGAGGTTCTTAAATGAACTGGAGAAAAATTTTTGGTTATCGCTCTAAAACCGCATGGAAAATGTTTATTGCTTCCATTGTTTATATCTTTATTTTATTTTTAATACTTCAAGCAATTATTCCAAATTCTATTCGCCCTGCCCTTGTTAATATTGGTTTTTTGGGATTTTCATTAAGCTTACTTGCTTTAATTATTGGATTAATCAAACCACAATTTGTGTTACCCAAAATACAAATTAAAACCAGAAAGAAAGTAGTATATTCATATTTATATCTAGCACTAGCTTTATTTTTAATGGGTATTGTATTTATTGATGGAAAATCAACTTCCAATCAAACTGTACAAAAGGCAGACACCAAAGTTGCCACTTCACAAGATACTAAAAAAGATACAGCAGACACAAAGAGTAAGGAAGAAGCTGACCGTAAAGCTCAAGAAGAGACTCAGCGTAAAGCTCAGGAAGAAGCTAACCGTAAAGCTCAAGAAGAAGCTGACCATAAAGCTCAGGAAGAAGCTAACCGTAAAGCTCAGGAAGAAGCTAACCGTAAAGCTCAAGAAGAAGCTAACCGTAAAACTCAAGAAGAGACTCAACGTAAAGCTCAGGAAGAAGCTAACCGTAAAGCTCAAGAAGAAGCTAATCGTAAGGCCCAGGAAGAAGCTTCACAAAAGAGTAATGCTGTCGTTTCCTCATCTAGTGGTAATCATAACGGTTCTAATCGGAAACCTTTCCAAAATGATCCTAGTGATGACAAAGAATCCAATACCACTTGTAAAGGACAAATTAAAGGAAATGCCAATTCGAAAAAATACCATGTTCCTGGTGGACAATATTATGATTCTACAAAAGACAATATTGTTTGGTTCTGTTCAGAAACTGATGCTCAAGCAGCTGGTTATGTGAGATCTAAAAAATAAAATCAATTACATTAGAAAGGGAAACACTCTAAAAGCGTTTCCTTTTCTAATGTCAAAATATCATTATATTATTATGTTATTATTCATTTAGTAATAGCAAATAATAATCTACACCCTATTAAGAGATTAAATATAAGCTGCTTTATAAGCTTGTTGGACAGCTTGTACTTCAGATGAATTTTTACCATATAAGTTTGTTGCTACACGAATACAACCCTCCTTTAATTCTTTAAAGTCAGAAATCATATTTAACTCATCTATATTTATATAATACGATATATCAAACATCTTATCCTCTTCCAAGATTTCTTTTCTTTTAACTCTAACATTTCAAATTCCCCTTTATTATTTATTTCTTTTTTCCTATTATTGCTATACATAATTACTTAGGTATGGTTCCCTTTTCGCCTGTTAAAAAAATATATTTTGATCAAATCTTCAAATCAAAAAAGATTATTTTTACAGAAATTACAATAATACATACTACTTGAATCTCAATAAATATAAATTAATAGAATATTCCGTCTTATATTGATAAATGCTATTAAATAGATTTTGATAGAGGAAATTTCTGATATGATACTAATTGCTGAATAATATCTTTGGAGAGGATGAAATTGAACAATGAATGTTCATATACAGGGGAACGAGCAAATAACTCATTTATTAAATGAATGGTATCAAGAAATTAGGGCTAGGCATGTAGACGCCGCTCAATTACTTAAACAAGAAATTGAAAACAGAATTCATAATATAGAAGAAAATCAAACGATATTATTATACTACTCACTACTAGATTTTAGACATCAATATTTAATTGATAGCTTAAGTATTTCTAAAGATAGCTTTAAACAAAGTGATGCTTACAAAACTCCTACAGACGATTTCCTTTCATACTATTATCACTTCTTTAAAGCCATTCATTCCAATGTTACCGGCAATCATAGTCTTGCAAAAATACATTACGATAAAGCAGAATACCTGTTAGAAACAATACCTGATGAGATTGAACATGCTGAATTCCATTATGAGTTAGCCATTTTCTATTGTCATACACATAGATCAATTTTATGTATTAATCATGTAATGAAGGCTAAAGATATATTTTCAAAGCATCCTGGATATGAATTAAAAGTTGCCTTCTGTAATAACTTATATGGATTAGCATGCACTCATTTAAAAGAATGGGAATTAGCTGAGGAACACTTTATCTCTGCTATGGATACATTCCAAAAAGAAAATTTAGAATACAATATTTTAATTGTCCGTCACAATCTAGGGTTTATGTACGCTACTCAGAATCTATCTGAAGTAGCATTACGATATTTATCCGAAGTTAATCAGAAACTACCCAGCGATTATAAAGCTGTATTCATTGAAGCTAGAGAGCATTATAAATTAGGAGAACATGAAATTGCTCAAGAATTAATAAAAAAGGGCCTTCAACTCTCTACTCAATTGGGAATTGAAGGTTATATTCATCACTTTAATATTTTAGAAAAAATAAATCTACATAGCTGTGCTAATGATTTAGAAAAAGCTGTTTTAGAAGGAATTTCTTATTTTGAACGAGAAGAACTATATGAGTATATAAATGAATATACTGAAAAGTTAGCAACCCAATTTTACAAAGAAAATAATCATAAAAAAGCCAGCTATTATTTTTATGAAGCTAGTAAAGCCAGTGAAAAAAACTTTAAAAAAGGAGCATTAAAATGAAAAAATTAGCGGTTAGCTTACTAGGTATTTTAATTGTTGTAACAGTAACTTTTGGATCAAATTCTTCAACAGGCTCTCAAAGTACCATAAATGTTATTAAATATTCACATGGGCATACTGGATGATGAAAGGAAGGATTATCCCTTCCTTTTTCTTATATTTTAGAATTCAATACGTATCCCCTCCTATATTTATTTATAAAAATTTAAGAAATAAATAATTCAAAAGATAAAATAAAAATACTATAATTAAAAACTTCCATTTGTTTCTTTTCGTTGGTTTTCCAGCATGTTGTATATAAAAAAATAAGGCAATGCCTGCCATGGTAATTAAAAAAAATTGATAATAATCCATCATCTATAATAACCCCTCCATACAAAAAATAAGAAGTCTCTTTTTAAGGAGACTTCTTATTTCTAATACAAACGACATACATAGGCTAAACATACACAATAAAGTCAGGATGATGTACTTTATTGCCTTTTCATCATAACATATAATTTATCATTTTTGTTTAATAATTCCATTAAATGAAACTTTATCAACCTTAAAATGTTTTATAATAAAAAACAAATAAAAATAAAATTAATAATATATTCACTTGATGCAGACGGAATATGCTCAAAAGATATATAGTTCGGTTACAATATCATTCATGATTTTTTAATTTTTTCCTTCCCTTCTGTTAAGAATACTTCAAAACTTGACTGATTACCTTATGTTAATACTTTATATATGCAAAATTACATACTAACCCTTATTGAAAATAATTCTCATTGTAACTATAATGGTTTCAGGGGTTGAAATTTTCACTTTCGTTTCAAATCTCACAATATATTAAAGGAGGAAATACTATTATGAAAAAATTGATTTTAGCAGGGGCACTAGGAATTGCAGTATTATCAGGTATGAACTTACCAGGGGCTGAGGCATCAAAAGCGAGTGCAGCTACTACGAATTTAGAAATTCAAGAAGTCACAAAATACTACTCTATGAGTTCCTATGAAGTGTCTCAAAAAGAATCATTTAATCTTAAAAAAGGGGACGAACTTACAGTCTTTGTACAAAATTCAGGGTTCCCAATTTCTTATACGGTCTTTGATGCGGATAATCAAGTAATTGGCACATTCAATGCTAATTCCCCATATGGTCGCGTATTTAAAGCGCAAAAAGACGGTAATATTTCTGTACAATTTCAAGCAGGTGTAAATTCTACGTACATGAAGAAGATGAATTTTACAGCTAAATTTGCTGTTTCTAAACTTAACCAATAATAAAAAATGTAACGATCGTCTTTACAAACAAATTAAAAAGGTATATCCCTTCAATGGGATATACCTTTAGTTTTAGTGAATTTTATATTGACCAGATAGCTGCTCTTGCGCCATACGAACTAAACGTTTTGTAATTTCTCCACCTACTGAACCATTTGCTCGTGCAGTTGAATCCGGTCCAAGTGTAACACCAAACTCCTGAGCAATTTCATATTTCATTTGTTCAATTGCACTTGCTGCAGCTGCTATTAAGATTTCGTTTGAATTATTATTTTCGCGAATTTGCATTTTTTAAACACCTCCGTTGAATTTGGTAATATCATGCTCTATTTCCAACAAAATATGCAAAAAAATTATTCGTTTAGCTATTTTACATATATACCTAAGCTTTCATCCCTTATGTGGGAATAAATAAAGGTATAGGTCATACCCTATACCTTTACCTTCTTCTATCCTACTTACTTTTAAATTCCCCTATTAACCCCTGTAACTCTTGCGAGAGCCAATTTAAAGAATTTGCTAACTCTGCAATATCTTGTACATATAGTTCTTGCTCTTTCATACTTGTCCCCACATTACTACTGCTATTCACATATGTATTTGCAATGTGTGATAATTCATTTATAAACTGAACAATAGTTTGATTATTTTTTAGAATGTCACTTGAATGATTCGAAGTCGCTTTAATTTGATTTGTAACAGATTGTGCAGATTCTGAAATCTTTTCAAAGAATGCACCACTACTTTGAACAAGTGTTATTCCTAATTCTACTTCCTTTGAACTCTTCTGTATGGATCTTACAGCTCTCTCTGCTTCAGCCTGGGTTTCACCAATTAATTTAGCTATATCCCTTGCAGATGCCTCGGTTCTTTCCGCTAATATACGTACCTCGTCCGCAACACCTGAAAATTCTTCCCCCATCTCTCCAGCACATGAGGATTCAGTAGAAGCATTTAAAGCTAATGAATTTGTTTGATTAGAAATGGTTGTAATTACAGTAAGAATTTCATGAATTTCCTTAGATCGTGCTTCGAATGCATAAATACTAGAAGGTACATCCTGAACTGTATCTTGGATTCTTTTCATTTGATTCACGATTTGCTTAATCAAATCTTTTCCCTCTACAGAATGCTGTTCCATGTCTTCCAAAGCATTGCCAACTTGTTTTGCAGCTCCTTTAATTTCTTTCATCTTACTTTCCATTTCTTGAATAATCTCTAAACATTTTTGCACTACATATTCATGAGAATGTGCTCCTAAATTTAATCCTGTAATAGCACTTGCAATTTCTTTAAAGGCTATGCTATTCTCTTTTGTACTTACCGACAATTCCTGTGAAGATGTCGAAACCTGTTCAGCAGTCTGCCTTACTTTATCTATAATCCTATTAAACTTTTGAATAGTGTTATTAAAATATATATTAGTTATCCCTATATCATCAGATCTTTCATTCAATTTAATACTTAAATCCCCTTCACCAACTTTACGTAACCCTTCTTGTAAATCCTTTAAAGGCAATAGAGAGTTTCGTGAGATAAATATTTGAATTGTAATTGCGATAGTTAATGAAATTATAATAAATAGTAAACCTTGTATCATAAAGTTTTTCTTTGTAAGAGGAATAATAGAAGCTTCCAAATCCGCTGCAACAATTGCAATTATATTTTTATTTTCATCTATAACTGGCTCTAAAATTGTTACCCAGAACCCTAATTCATCTTCATACACTTCTGTCATTTGTGCCTGTTTTGTTTGTATTACTTTATCATATGTTTTCATCCAATAAGTAGGCTGCTCATAGTATTCACCTGGTTTTACAGAAACAGTATTTGCTAATTCTGTATCCAGAGCTACTATTTGTAATTCAGCTTTTTCACTTAGCTTGGCTCCTGTAACATATGTTTGTCCAACACTTTTCATATCTTTTATAGATTTATCTAATTGCTCCGTCAATTTTTCTTTCTTCACTCTTTGAGCTGTGGGGTCTTTTGCTACATCTCTTACTATTTCTAGATCTAATTGATTTATTATTGTCTCTCCTGTTTCAAAAGACTGCCTTTCAAATATAGACATCATACTATTTTGAAACATGTTAAAACTTAACAACCCCATACTTCCTACAAGCGTTAGAATTACTAATACCGTTAGTAATACATTTTTTTGAAGCAACGATAGCTTATGCCAATATTTTTTCATTGATTTCTCCTTTCTTATTTTCAACAATACAAAAACAAAGTAGTAACATATTAAAAGGTTCTCTTTCTGTTATTAATTTAAACTTTAAAATAGCATACTAATCGTTCAACCAAACGTTCCAATTTTTTTCATTTACAATTGCATTTTTTATATGTCCAGCTGCTCCTGGAAATCTATTAAAAGGAAGACGTAATACTTCTACCACTTCACCTTTTCTATTTGTACTGATTTCTTCTAAATCGATGATATTAAAGGATTTGTCTATAATAATTGCTATAATGTTTAATAGACGACTAAGAATATTTAAAATTCCATATTTATCTCCTAAAGATTTTCAAATTAGATTTGTTGCAGTACCTTCAGCGAGGATTTTTTATAATATTGTTAGTTTTAACTAAAGATAAGAATTTTTAAGAGCCTCATCTTTAGTTATTTTTATCTTGCAGAACAATAAAATCTGAAAGTTTAATTCAATCTCCTATTTTATAACTTTTTTCCTTATTTTTCTATAACATTATAATATTTACCTGTACAATCTAAACTTGGACTCTTTTGGCCTTTACCCTTCAATTGTCTTAAATTCATATGAGTTAGCGCAGTAAGTAAATTTTTAATAAAAAACTTTTGTATTAAAAAATGCAAAAATACATACTCCTCCAAAACTATATGCACTTAAATATTCATATAGTAAAATAATTAGTACAAGCGTGCCCTATACAGCATATTTCCTTAACGGGCTTGATATTGTATTCATCATAAAATTGGTATGACCTTAATATCTCACTTAGCTCTTTAATATTTTGATGTTAACAATATAGTGTTAAAACATCCCTACTTTATCGCTATACCTACATATAAGCCAAGAATCCAATTAAAGAACGATTTTCATCAACAGTAGACGAAAGCATATCAAACAAAAAGAGACTCAATTATTTATTACTTTTTGTATAGATGTAATAAAAGATTATAGGAGAAATATATATGCTAAAAAAAATGAATAGATTTATGTTTGCTTTGCCTACCATTTCTTTTGTTTTTCTTATTTTATTAGGATCATTTTTATTCGTAATACCATTAGATCTATTCTTACCTGAAATACAAAAAAACCCAATAACAGAAGCACCCCTTATTCTTCAAGTTTTATTAGGGGTATTAGCGGCACCTATATATGAAACAGTAATTTTTCAAGTATTTTTATTTTGGCTATTAAGTTGGATTCCTTACATTAAAAATCGCGATTACCTTATCATTTTAATAGCTTCAATTATATTTGGATTAAATCATCCATATGGAATCACTTATATAGTTGGTACAACGATAATTGGACTTTTATATAACTATGCTTATTGGGTATATACAAAAAAGAATGAAAAATATCAGGTTACCATGTCTGCTTTTTGGGTTGTTTTTTTGATTCACTTATTACATAATTCTATTGCTTTTATAGCATCAAATTTATAAATATTTTAAAGATGCTATAGATTAATGAGTTATGTTTGTACTTGTTAAAGGTAAGAGACACGAAATAAGAATTAAAGAGAGGTTAATTCACTAATACTTCTAAATAATCTTTTTTCAGTTTGTTTATTTGAAGAATAAAAAGAGAAGGCCCTTTCAGGTAGACAGGATTTTCAAAGCGCAGCTAAGCCACCTGAGTCTATATTTGTATGGACTCAGGTTATTTAATTTCTCTTGAAATCTTTGATGATTATAACATTGTATATATTTGCGGACTTAAGATAGCTGAAGAAGTCTTTTTTATGTACATTATCCTAAAAGTTTTACTTTCGCAACATACTTTCCTTCATTTTTCTAACATCCCATCCTCTTCTTCCAATCGTTTAGTCTTAGTACCCGAACCTTTAGGTTTCATTCTACCTAAACATAACCCTTTTGCTTTCCCACGTTCTTCTTCTAGTTCTTTAGTACCTAAAGTTTCGAATCATTTCATTTAACGTCTTACAATTGGATAATAAATGTCTATTTCTTTCTTAACAGTTTTATATCTTCTTTTAAGTATAAACCCACTCCCTTTTCCTTTCATTTTGTATAGCAAGTAATTCTAATTTACCCCATAGAAAAATCCCCTCCATAATAAATAGGTTAATGTGTTTTCTTTTTCCTATTTACTATGAGGGGAGAATAGCATACTAAAGATAGCTTCTTTTTTGTAAAAGAACTAAGATTCTAGTGTCGTAATTAATTGCTGACGTTCTTTATCTCTAAAAATTTTAATTTCATGTTTAAATTCATAATTTCCTTCTTCAAATCTAACCCATTCCTTACTTGTCCAATATACAACATCTACATTTGCATCTAAAATTTCAGAACATATGTCTACTAATTCTTCTTCGTAAAATGGTGCTTCTTTTGCTAGTTCAAAAGCTAGTACTTTTGGATCCTTACTTTTAATTTGAAGTTCCCTTGAAGTTTGCCCTAAATACTGCCATGGAGAATATAGGGATTGCACATGAACATTTCGAGTTTCTTTAAACTGTGATGGAGAATGTATTGTAGCAGCAAATGTAGGTTTGCTCACTCCTATTATTGCACCTAAAGCAATAGAACTAATAATAAGTTTTTTAATCATTTTTTCAGCCCCTTTAATTATTTTGGATATGCTTCATTTTTATACTACGTTCATGTTTGTGTAAATGAAGATGATTTGACATGATTCATCATTTTTTTCAAAAACTGAATATTAATTAATTATTATAAATTTACCCAAAACAAAAAAGTTTCCTTATGGAAACTTTTTTGTTTTGGGTATACATTAAATGTATAAAAATTAGTTTTGAAAATATTTACTTATTTGTTGATAAAATTGTATATGGATATTTTCCCTACTATTTATCTACACATCTCATGCAAAGCCTCACTACAACATAAACAAATTCATCTTATGAACGCGTTTCTTCTTATGAAATTAAGTGATTGTTTCAATAGCTGGTTTGGGAATCATAGATTTACTTTCTTTCTCAGCCCTATTATTCTGTTCTTTTACCTAAAATTCCAATATCCCCATTACTTCTTTTGTAAATAGTTTAAAATCAGTTAAATGTTTTTCAATAATTTGACGAACAATATCTAAATTCACACTTTGATAATCATGAACAGCAATATTACGAAATCCAACCATCGCCTTTAACTTATTTGCTAGATCAGCGCTAAGTAATCCTGCTGTAACCAATAAATCAAAGGCCTCTCGACTAGATTGGGGTAGTCCTAATTTTTTCCCAGCAACAATATGCATTGCTAAATCAATACTCGCTTCACAAGCTCTTTGTATATTCAATATTATTGAATCTTGTTTTGTAAAGTCCTCTAAATTTTCAGGATCATTTCCATACACATCTTGGATTCTTTTTATACAACGCTCTATTGTAGAAATTTTATTTAAAATAACCTCATTCTTCATATATAGAACCTCTTTTCTTTATATCATCAAATACTACCTGTCGTTCTTCATTCAATTTTGAATACATTTTTAAGGTTTTCATTTCAAAAATAACCTTACGTTTTTCATCCGAACAAAATATTGTCTTTCCTGTATGTATAATCTGAGCTTGAAAAACTGTAGAAGCTTCGGATAAATCAACTAAATCAACATCTCTCTGAACAATGTTAGCTAACTCCTGTGCTAATAAAAAACGTTCATAGTTCCCTAATGTTGTGTCACTTACATAAGCTATATCAATATCACTATCTTCTCGTTCTCTGTTCTCAGCCGTTGATCCAAACACAATTATCCAATAGGGATTCACCGTCTCTTGTAATTTTTCTATAATAGCTGTTATCATGCTTTGAAAAATCATTTAATTAATCCCCCTTATTGTACTTGAATTTTATTATATCATAACCAATCATAAATCCTTTAAACGACTATAAATACGTAAACAAAATTAAGCTTTTTTAGTACTTAACTCCTCACAAAATCAGAAGCTTATTTCTGACCTAAAATTATTATAGTTCAGGGGTAGATATATTGTGGCTTTGGATCATAAATAATTGTTAATAATCCAACGCTTGTCTGTTAAATGCCTTTTATATTTTCTTCGTGCAAAAGTAAAAGACTGACAATAACTGTCAGCCTCTTACTTTAACAACTCTAAAGAACTTTAGCCTATTTCACAATATACATTCTAATAGTTTGAGGATATATTGCTCTAACAAAGATATTAATCCACCTTTAATTTTTCTTTTACCTTTGTAGGGAGTTCGTCTTTTTTAACTTCTTCCCAAGATTTCACACCTTTTTTCTCAGAGTAATATATACGTAAAAACGCTTCTTTACGAAGGTTTTTTAACGCTGTAAACTCCATTTCTTTCTCTTTACCATCCTTATCAAATCCAAGTAATTTATATTCGTAAGTCGTATCTCCATTTACATTTTTCTCTTTTAATTTTTCACCATCCTTGGTAATTTGCACATAATATGTATCTGTACCAAGACGATTTAAATTACACCCGGATAACAACACAGTAAACATCACAAAAACGCTACACATAAACACTATTCGTTTCATATTATTCACCTCATATCTTTTCTCACAAAAATTATATCCTAATCTATTGGCTGCCAAAATTCATTTCCATTACGCTAACATTACGTTTTTGTAAGGTATTAAAAACAGCTTAAAGTAAAAAGGATATAAATTCATATTTCTATTGAATTCATATCCTTTGTTCTTATTGAGTAAACTATTTTGCCCCATGCTTAATAGGAGGTATTTCTATTATTCTGGGAAAATAAAGCTAGAGTCCTCTTCACTATTAGCGGTATCTTCTTTCGGGAATGTAATAGTAGATCCTTCATTTCCCTTATTTCCTTTATTTATTTCTTGTTCCTCAGGAAATACAATGGAAGAATCATTACCTAAGTTTGGTGAAAAACCAAGTTTAGATAAAATAGCTTTTAAGTCAGGTAAAACACCAATTTTATCAGAAGTTGGATCATTGGATTTCGTTCCGGTGCTAGAATCACTTAAAATAGCCCTAAGCTGTCTTGGTGTATATACTCTCCCCTGATTATTTTTTGCAATTCCTTGAATTGATGCTGCAGCACCAGCAATAATAGGTGATGCGCTAGAGGTTCCAGCAAAACTAGATGTATATAGATTTGTTATAAATTCACTTGGTTTAGCATCTGTAGTATCTACTGCATTCCCCCATCCATACACATCCACTCTACTACCATAATTAGAGAAATATGAACGCTTATGAGGAACCCTTGCAGAAGCTGCCCCAACCATAATTGCCCCTGAATCTTTAAAATCAGGACTATTACGATTTAAAACTTGTTTACCATTACGGTCTCTAAATTGATCCAAGTCATTTCCGCCGTTTGCACCTGCTTCAATAATAATAATTCCCTTATTTGTTCCCATACGAATTGCATCAAATATGTCTGGTTTTACTTCCACAGGAAAATAGTTCTTATCTCCATATCCATCGTAAGTTGCTTGTGCCTCTAGTAAAAGAATATCTCCAGCTTGCATATTGTTAACCGCACTTAAAATAGCATCAGCTGTATTATAATTTCCGTTATCCCTAATCTGGGATACAACCTTTACCTTAGCTTTCGGTGCGATTCCAATTCCACCTATGTTATTATCCTCTGCCGAAACAATTCCTAAGACTGAGGTACCATGATCATGGTGCTCGCTTTTATTCTGTCCAGATATTAATTCAATCTTTTGATTCACTAAATCCTCATGATTAAATAACCACCCATACTCCATATCTACGAAAGTAGTTCCTTTTCCATCTCCACCTTTTATGCTCCAGGCATAAGGTGCATTAATCCCTAATGGTGCTGGTTCAAGGTAACCTTGTCTTGTAAGTCTAGGCTCATCATATGGATTAACAGATAAATTTGGCAAACGCTCTGCTGGTGGCGCCTCTTCTTCCTGTAAATACGCCGTTTCAACAAGAGATGATTTTTCAATTTTTGTAAGTAATGCTTGTACATCAATATCATCTTGAGTTTCTACAATATAATAGTTTAACAAATTAGAAGAAATTTGATCGGAATCTTTTATTTCTTTACCAAGATTTTTAATTTCTTTAGGATTTAAAGAATTAAAAAGTCGATTTATAGTTACATTTGGATATTCAGCTAAAATTCCAATTAATTCAGGATCTTGTTTTTCTTCTTTAATGAATTTTTCTATTCCATCCTGATATGGTAAATTCGCTTCATTTTTAAATTTCAAAATTAATTGTTTAGTAACTTGCTTATGTACAGTAGAATTCAATTGCTTATTTGAATAATTGTAAGTAGCTGCATAAGCAACTTCTGATTTTTCATTTGGGAGTAGTCCGCCCACCCCATTAAATGCTGTTAATGCAATTGAAGAAACTAGAATTCCCTTAAAAATTTTCAAAACGCACACCTCTTTTTTATTTATATATACTTATAAAAAAATGTATATTACCTAATTTCTTTTTATACAAACGTTTTATATGTAGGACTATATTTTCAACTCCATTCATTCTTTAATATTTGTTTATACATCATTAATACAACCAATTCATACCAATAACTTTATTAATTCAGTTGCATTAATGTAACCAGTATAGTTACACCTTATGGAATAGTCAACCTTAAATGCAATTTTGCATGTAAAATCATACATACTTCTACCAACTGACTCCCAATTATTTCAAGAGAAATTGAACTTCTATCATTTTGAGTAATTGCATATATATAATATAAAACATATAAGGGGGGTTAAAACGTGGTAATCTCAAGACAAGATTCCTGGACTGATGATAACGATTTACTTCTCGCATCAACAGTACTTCAGAATATTCGTAACGGTGGAACACAGTTAGCTGCATTCAAAGAAGTAGCAAAACTACTAGCTAGAACACCTGCAGCTTGTGGATTTCGTTGGAATTCATATGTGAGAAAACAATACCAAGAAGAAATACAACAAGCAAAACAAGACCGAAAAATGGGAAACAACATTCCCTTCTCCCCATCACAAATAGAAAAAAACTCTTTGTCTATTACATTAGATGATATTATTCTCTTTCTACAAACTTATAAAGATGTGAATGAATTGACAAAGTTACAAAATCAAATTGAAGATTTAGAAACAGAGAATCAATCTCTTCTACAACGTATAACTATGTATGAAGAAGAGTATCGTATGTTACTGAACCATATCGATAAGACAAGAAATTTAATTGCAGTGGATTAAACAGCATAACTATAATGACTTTTCGGTAGGATCTTCACCTGCCAAAACCGCCATAAATAAAGAAAATTCAGACTCTTATTAGTAATAATAAGTAAAATACACATACATAATGTATGTGTATTTTTAATTTGAATATTATTAAAAGAAATATTTAGTCTATGTTACATCTTTTCTAATATTTCTTGTCTTTCACACCATTTCGTTAACTTTTCTAACGCCTTTTTAGATAAACGTTTTGTTTTATAATTACAAAATCTAGATAATGTCGATGGAGAAATACTCATTTCATCTGCTATTTCACGAATGCTTACCTTTTTTTCATTGTGTACTTTCAGTATTTGGTCACGGATCTTTTTCTCTATGTGTTCGACTGATTCTACAGTCTTCTTTATTTCTTTAACAACTGTTACTTCGGGTAACTGCTCTTGTGGTTCCTCTATACTCTTCTTTCCTATTACCCTATCCATTGACTGTAGCATTTCTTCAGGTGGTAAAATCGTTATTCCTAAGTTAGTGTAATAATTTTTAAACCAATTACGTTTCCCAATTTGTTGTTCATCCAGTGGATCACTATACTCCCAATGAGAGATTACTTTTTCATTTTCTAAATCCATTAGAACATTTTCTAACTGTTCTCTAATACGATTCGGCTTCCAATCTTTTGGGATATCCATTACTGCTAGTAGTCCTTTGTCTCCACCTATAGAATATGGCTTTTTCAATGATGAATACATTTGTCTAATTCTCCATTGCCATGTTAAGTATCGAATTAATCTTTTATGATATTTGTGTCTATAACTATTGTATTCAAGTGCTTTTTTAGACAATAGGGCTGTTGTATTATTTGATCCATACAAATAATTAGTTAAAAAGCTACCCGGCTTAATACGACAAGATTCAATGCCCATGTATTCATTAGTAACACTATGTCTCCATAAAACAACTGAATCTAATACAAATAATCTTTTGATAACTTCACGCTTTAATTCTAAACGTTCTCCATCATCATCACGGTCATTTAATACAACGACTTCATTATCATCATTTAAATAGATAAAAATACTTGCTAAAGCTGCAATTCTCTTTGCTATCTTAATTTTATCTTCCGCTCTATAGTATTCTTTATTTTTAACAACTGTTTTTGGAATGTTACACATTTCTAAAACTTGTTCATAAGAAAAGTCGATAAAATCATCTGGAGATTTTGCTTCATTGATCCACTGTATTGTGATTGCATCTAAGCAATCTGCCGTTAAATCATCCATATTACTCATTACGTCATCTACAAGGGTATTCCATCGAGCTGCTTCTTCTATATTGGTAAGTCTTAAGTCTTCATCTTTATGTGAAGACAGTTGAGCTACACCATTAGAAGACCTCGTTTCAATGGGATATTGTAGAACCTTACTTATTTCATCTTCTTCAAATTGATTCTTTGCAATCCCATCTCTTAATTTATAATAAACAGCAGAGTTATTTACCTCGTAATAATCCTCATGATTCACTATATTTGGCTTATCTATATTTTGATCATTTTCCAATATCAAGGAATTAGAATGTACTACATCTTGAAATTCTTTTTCTATAAATAATTCAATTTCTTTATATATTTCTTCTTTATAAGAATCAATTTTCGCATATATTTGTACTAATGTAATTCCGGACTCTTGCTTTTTCTCTAACCAAGATACTAATGCAGTAAATGATGGAGAAGCATGGGGTGATGTGAGTACTTTATTATTATTGTTTTCAACATCTTTAAAGTATGCATTCCACTTATTCCATACTTGCTCGTTAGTTTTATAAATTGGCTCAGAGATTAACAACGCATCTCGAAACATTTGTAATAGGTTATCCACTTTCTTTTCCTCCCTAAACCATGGATCACAATAAAATAATTCTCAGTATAAAAATCTTAACCACTATTATATTTAATTTATTGTAACAGATATTTACAAATTTTTGTTTCTTTCTTTCCCTATTTCTACTTACTGCATTTCTTTTGCGCCTTTCTTTCCTTAACTCCTCAACTTGCAACAGTTGCTCTTTCTCTTACCTATTTCTACTTACATTCCCTTTGCACTTTGTTTGCCTTATATTTCTCAACTTGCAACAGGTTGTTCTTCCTCTTACCTATTTCCCCTTACTTACATTCCTTTTGCGCTTTGTTTGCCTTAACTCTTTAACTTGCAACACGGTTGCTCTTTCTTTTCCCTATTTCTACTTCCTACATTTCTTTTGCACCTTGCTTTCCTTAATTCTTCAACTTGCAACATGGTTGCTCTTTCTTTTCCCTATTTCTACTTCCTACACTTCTTTTGCGCTTTGTTTGCCTTATATTTCTCAACTTGCAACATGCTGCTCTTTCTTTTCCCTATTTCTACTTCCTACACTTCTTTTGCGCTTTGTTTGCCTTATATTTCTCAACTTGCAACACGGTTGCTCTTTCTTTTCCCTATTTCTACTTCCTACACTTCTTTTGCGCTTTGTTTGCCTTATATTTCTCAACTTGCAACAGTTTGCTCTTTCTCTTACCTATTTCTACTTCCTACACTTCTTTTGCGCCTTGTTTTCCTTAATTCTTCAACTTGCAACACGGTTGCTCTTTCTTTTCCCTATTTCTACTTCCTACACTTCTTTTGCGCTTTGTTTGCCTTATATTTCTCAACTTGCAACACGGTTGCTCTTTCTTTTCCCTATTTCTACTTCCTACACTTCTTTTGCGCTTTGTTTGCCTTATATTTCTCAACTTGCAACAGTTTGCTCTTTCTCTTA
>NZ_JBQXON010000014.1:0-101537 GCF_052646455.1 Bacillus cereus group sp. Bce041 | reverse complement strand
CGGGATAATGCACCTTTTTCCCCATACGAAAAACACCTCCATTAAAATCATAACTGATACTTACGATTTAGAGAGGTGTTTTTTATCGTCTCATTCTCAGGGTTCACTCCAATAGGAAAGGATGGCGTTTTTTATGTCTGTTTCTAACGAATTACAACAATTTGCTCAAGAGATTCAAAGTGCCCTATCTCCAAATGTCTTACGGGATCTTGCTAGAGATGTTGGCTTTGTACAAAGAACCAGTAAGTACCAAGCAAAAGATTTAGTCGCTTTATGTGTATGGGTGAGCCAAAATGTAGCTATGACTTCTTTAACTCAGTTATCTAGCTGTTTAGAAGCATCAACAGAAGTACTTATCAGCCCTGAGGGCTTGAATCAACGATTTAATAAAGCGGCTGTTCAATTTTTACAACACCTATTAGCCGAACTACTAAACCAAAAACTGACCTCATCTATGCCAAATTCTTATCCATATACTTCTGTTTTCAAGCGTATTCGTATTTTAGATTCAACTGCATTTCAACTTCCGGATATACATTTTCATCAATTTATCCTGGTGCGGGAGGATGCAGCCATACAGCGGGAGTAAAGATACAGCTTGAGTATGATTTATTAAGTGGACAATTCCTTCATATTCATACAGGTCCAGGTAAACAACATGATCGAACCTACGGTTCTTTGTGTGTCCCAACTGTGGCAGCGAATGATCTATGTATCCGAGATTTAGGGTATTTTCATTTGAAAGATCTTCAACATATACAAGATCAAAAGGCTTACTATATCTCTCGTATCAAATCGAATACACGTATTTATCAAAAAAATCCCAATCCTGATTATTTTCGAGATGGAAGAATCAAAAAAGGTACGGAGTATATACAGATAGATATGGAGGTCTTAATGAACTCTCTTCAGCCAGGACAAACGTATGAAATATCCGACGCTTATGTAGGAATGACTGATAAAGTACCAACTCGTGTGATTGTTCATCGACTAACAAAAGAACAACAACAAAAACGATTAGACGATCAAACGGTAAGAGAAAAAAAGAAAGGAATGAAGTATTCTGCTCGTAGTAAACGACTTAGCGGTATCAATGTATATATGACAAATACCCCTATAGATATTGTCCCGATGGGACAAGTACATGATTGGTATTCTTTACGTTGGCAAATCGAGATTTTATTTAAAACATGGAAATCATTCTTTCATATTCATCATTGTAAAAAGATAAAACGAGAACGATTGGAATGCCATTTGTATGGGCAACTGATTGCCATTCTACTTTGTTCTTCTACCATGTTTCAAATGCGACAATTACTTCTTATGAAAAAGAAACGAGAACTGAGTGAATATAAGGCCATATATATGATTAAAGATTACTTTTTTCTTCTTTTCCAATCGATGCAAAAAGACACCTAAGAGCTATCAAAGGTGTTACTTCGCCTGTTCAACCTCCTACAGCAAAACGGGCGAAAATCTCACAGATATGAGAAGAAAACAGTCTTTGATATATTAGGTGTCGTTTACAATTGTACCATGTCAGATAATCAAGCGGCTTAAATCAAAAAAATGAAACCCGTTAGGGTTTATTTCGTATGCAAATCTTTCAATTGCCTACACGTAGCCTTTAGAAAAAAAGAAACAACCTCTACTATGATTGATGTTGTATGACCTTAGCTTGATAGTGATGTGGTGCTACCCCATATAGCCGAACTAAGTTCGCTGCAGACTGGTTAGCGTCACATTATAAAGATATAAACATCGAGTCCTTATAAGAATGTACACATTTTGATGAGGATATTCATGCACTTGTTTTTGACTACATGGAAGTAGAATGCGTACAACAAAAAGAAGAGTGAGATTTCACTCTTCTTTTTTTATCACTCAATTGAGTGTTTTTTCTTTGATTAATACGCTCTTCCCTCGTAGCATCCAATGGTCTTATTATACCCGTTTCCTTTAAAATACCAAGTGATTCCTGTTGCTGGATCAGTAAAAGAGTTAGCGAAATACCCATTTTCATTTATCATTGACATTCTATAGGGTGCATTACTAGTAAGCCTAGGACAACTAGAATGATATTCATACATGTCATAAGATGAAAACTGTGGTGAATCAAGTTTGTTATTAGTATCAGCAACTGAAGATGTTGCAGCTGAGGCTCCCATACCTCCTGTTAATACAAAACCAGTTGCTAATGCTCCCACTACTAATTTCTTGAACATAAAAATTCCCCCTTTAATAGTTTTATAACTTGCACCTCAACTGTAACACGTTTTACATCAATGTAAATATTTATAATATATAGAAAATTTTGTTTAATTATTAGGAATATTTGGAACTCATTTTCTCAATGCAAAGAAAATAAATTCTGATATATAATTAAATCAAAGATGTCACTCTTAACAATGTTAGATTGGAAAACTAACATCTTATCGAATTTCAACAAAAGAAAAAATGCGCTAACATCTCTTCCTGTAACTACTACCACAAGGTGAGTGGTTACGACTAAATACTACTTTTTAAAAGTAATCTTATTAACTAAGACCCTAGTTTTTAAGAGGAAAAGTTTTATAATATCGTAAGTGTGCAACTAGGGGAAGTTGCAATTTCTGTATAACCCAGAATAATCTCTTAGCGCTCATAACTTTTCAATCACTATCATTTTCCCTGATGTATGAGGTACTTCATGCTTAATAATCCCCTCTTTTAAATAAGCCTTTTTCTTGTCATATTGTTCTTTTACACGCTTCTTAACAGGGTGCAATCCCCAAGGGTGGTCCCAATAATGGAATTTACCGAGTTTAAAATTTTCCCATTGAAACTGAGCATCTTGCAGCCGGTTATTCCCTTGATATAATCGCTCCAAAGAGTATTTCTTGATTTTCCCTTTTAGACTATCTACTACAATATATTTACTAGTTTTTTTATCATAACCAACTATAGAAACCCAATGAGAAATTATATGATTCTTTGTAAGATGTTTATATGTACATAAACTAAAAAGCACAAAACACTTATTCTGTTGTAACTTCATAATTAACTCCTTAGAATTTAGATGTTTTATGTTCTTTATACTTACATCATATTTTATATCTTCACATCCAGTTGCTTGATTGAATATCTCCAAATTATTATCTAGAAACATTCTATACAAATTTAAATCGAAAAATTCTCCTAAAAATGTATTACCATTAATAGCAATACCTCTTTTTGTTATTACATTTTTACTGAATAAATTACAAACTACATCATCCGTCTGTTTCTTAGAAACATCCTTAATCTTGTTTAAGTTGTATAAGCCATTTAACATTGCATAAATTCCACAAGTAGGCCCAGTTTGCTTAATACTAATTGTCATTCTTTATCTCCTTTATAATCTTTTGATTATATATTGATAATACAATTTTAATGATTGATTTAGAAACTATTCTATCTCATATTAATTGAGAAAAAATAAACTCTTGAATCGAATTAACATCGCACTCTACTTAATCAAACAAAAATGGAACAATATTAAATTAAGGCTGTTGTCATATAGATTTTTGAGATTTCAACTAAATGTACAAAAGCAGCCTTAATTTAATATTATTGGTTAATTCATTATACGTTACTAAAAAACATCTGCTTAATCATAACGTTTTCATGTAGATTTCGCTTCCTTCTCGTGCAGTTTAATTCAATCAATAGTTCTTTATATTAAGAATGAACGTTGGTTGACCCGCCTACAGTACCTGGTAAGAAGGAGCATGGCTCTTCTGTACTGTTACCAAGTAAAACCTCTAACATTTCACTTGATAATGCTACGGTATTCCCTACTACCTCAGGCTTATTAGAAACATAGGCTACATTTACGATCTGTCCATTTTGATCATCTGAGAAAATCAAAGGTATTGGTAAGCGCGCTTCCATTGGTCTGATAATTTCTTTAAAAATAGTTGGACTTTTATGAAGTAAAAGTTGATAAAATTGCCCATCATATACAATTCCAATTGCATTTTCCATATCGTGTACAACTTCTTAGCATTTTGGTCAGTCTTCCTTAAGGAGTATTCCCGGTTATAAGAGAACAATTCTTTTAATTTTTTTGTTCTCATTTCATTTTAGATATATCCTATAGAAAAAGAAGATTGGTGCCAATTTAAGCATGCCCCTTTAATAACTGTAATAATAGATCTAACGACATTTAGAAGACAATATAGTTCCAATATTAATAAGTAATTTTTATCCATATCCATGAACCTCCAGCTATATTAGCATGTGCTGATCGAATTGGGATTTGAAAGTTCACTAAATTGGAACATTCAATCGAATCCAACTATGCTAAAATAATTAATGTAAGCGGTCAACCTCTCAGTGAATGCGTAACGGATTGTGTTTCAATTTAGTATTTGATCTTCATTACCCACAAAAAAGCCACTAAAGTAAGCGGCTTTTTTTGTTTTGAAGCTATTAATTTAGAGTGACAGGTTTGCTGTTATAGACCGCAGAGTATAATTTAATAAAAATGCTTAAAAACTTTTGACTAGATTCTTTGTAATTCTCTTTGCTAACATAATATTCCAATGAAATCAAATAATTAAATAAATTGGAAAGGTTCTGGCGCTATCTACCTTCACGAAAGTTTAGGTGGGAATCTACCGGTGAAAAATTATAATCTTTAATTATTAATATTTGTTACATAATAAGCTTTTCAAATTATTAAAGCATTGCTCCTGTGATTTCAATGTTAAATCAATTAATATACAGAAAGTCAAATGAAATTATCTTTTTTATTACGCTATAACTTAAACTATAAATATCTCACCATAAAAAGGCATTCACAAACGTATATTTTTCAACATTTATATTTTTGAATGCCTTTATTCTTTTTATTTGTTAACTCACTCTTATGATATTAAATTAATTTAAATCGATTAAGACAAAAGTTTAAAAGCGTATCTTCATTATTTATAATATCGCTTATTAAAGGAAAAACTTTATAATCAGGTTGTATTCCCTCTTTAATTTCTTTACCATGTTTATTAACAAATTTCTTTGTTGTTACCTGAAGGGTATCTTTTTCATCAATAGTAAATATTCGTGCTTGCCCTGATAAGCCAGCAGTTTGTTCGCCTATAATTGTCAAATCTTCATTGGATAAAACTAATCCCTTTAAAAAGATGAACTCAGCTGAACTTGCTGTATCACTATTACATAAAACGAAAAATTTTCGTTTTAAAAAAAATGGAATTTGACTGCTAATGATTTGAATTGAAGAAACTTCAAATTTATTTTTAACTTCAGCATGTTGTATTATTCTATAGTCCATGTGAATATCCTTAGAAATAATAGAGGATAATATTTGTCTTGCTTCTGAAATATAACCTCCTGAATTATCCCTAATATCAAAAATAATATTTTTAAAACCTTTCATTAATTTCAAATTAGATAAGAACATTTTACTCATACCAGGAAACTTAAAAGTTACAATTTTTATTAACAGTGTATCCTTACTTATAGTTTCGAAAATAATTGGTTTAAAGCTATTTTTAATTTTATTAATATTATTTTGATAATCAAATATATTTTCTATAGACTGTGAGTTGATAAAGAATACTTTTTTTTCTTTATTAGTTGTTTCAACAAGCATCTTTAATTTATCACACCCATATTTTCCTTCAACTATATTTTGTATAATAGCTTTCCTTATGAAATTTGTAGGAAAGCCTACAAGTTTCTTTTGTTGCGCCTTAAACTCATCCATAATATTAAATGAATTTATTTTTAAAATTTTACTTCCAACATAATTTTCTGGATATCCATTTTTATTTTTCATTAGAAATAACTCATTATTAATCCACTGTACATTGATATCAAAACAATAGTGAAATTCCTTCCTTTGAAAAAATAAAGTATGAGGATCATGTAATTCTAAAATCATATTTTGAATTAAATCCAAAGCTATAGAATCTACTTTTGAATCTTGAACTTTTCTTACATAAAATGAGCTAAGTCTATCCCATTTTATTTTTTGATTACCTGTAAATAAGTAATTTTCGTTAATAATTCGAATCAAAATTTCAGCTAAAAGTACATTCCTTTGATTCATATCACGTACTCCTAAAATATAGTGTTGAAGTTAAATGTTACAATACTCCATTCCGTATAGATTACTAGTGGCAAAACTCTCAATTACTCGATCATCCAAACAATTATATTTGTATGCACATGTCGAACACTTTGATATTTTTCCTTTATTGAGGGTAAGGTATTCTTGAAATACATCGCTGTTAATAATAGTAGATAAATCATCTTGTTGAAGATCACCGATGATACTAGTTAATAACATAGGATGTGGGCTTACTTTTCCATCCCTTCTTAAGGTTATTTGACCAAAAAAGCTTGGATTATACTGATGTAAAAATTGCATTTTATGAGCATTAACATGTGAAAATTCTCTTTTTTTATCATACATAAAAGAAGTATACTTTTTAGAATAATAGTTATTATTTGGTTTTGGATATAGAAATTCGATTTTAATATTTCTAACCTTAGCTTCTTTTTGAAAGGTATTAACAATATTTACAATATCCTCGTCATTATCTCTTGTCACCAATACACTAAGTTGTAGATTTACGTGATAATCACTCAATTTTCTTATATTATCTATAATTTGTATGGAAGGGATATCCGAATTGGTAATTGCCTTGAATTTATTTTCATCAGCTTCAAACACTTGTATGTACACTTTTATTTCATATTCCATCAAAAATCTAAGTATATCATCATCAAGAATGCTTCCATTAGTGAATATTGAAAATTTTGAGATGCCAATTTTTTTAGCAATTCCTACGATAGTTTTGATGAAATTAAATTCTAAAAATGGTTCTCCACCAATGAATAGAAGCTCTTCTCCATGAAGATTATAAAATGCTTCTAAAATTATTCTCCACTGCGATTGGGTTAATATATTAAAATTAATATTTTGGGGCCATATTTTACATCCTGTCTTTCGAAAAATGCTTGAATCCACATTACAGTGCTTACAATTCATGTTACAATCTGTGGAGGTTAAAATGAACATTTGTCTTAGAGTGTTATTTTTTATGAATATTCTGTTTTTTGTTTCGTTAGTTTCAAAAAATGGTTCAATAAATTGTGGATCATCGTAATATGTACCTAAATTCAAATTCATTAATTCATCTAAAATACCCAATTCTATATCAATGGAACTAAGGGGTTCATTTTCCTGACATCGTTTTAATAATTCAGCGTTTTCTTTGTTTATTTTAATCATTTTTCCGCTACTGATATCATACAAACACGAATTATTTTTTCCTATCTCTAAGTGACAATATGGATACAATCTGAAATATTTTTTCATTTCATCATCTCCTTGACAGAATCAAGATCACTAGTATGATTGTAAACCTTCATTACATCAAAACCTTTTTCTTTCTTTGTAAAATAATCTTCTAAATTTTTTTTAACCGCTACCTTCTTAGATTTACAAAATGATGGTTTAATTCGTCCAGTTTCATCTAGAAACATAAAACAAGCCTCACACATTGTTCTAATCGGACAGTATTTACATGAATCACTATTAAAATGTTGAACTAATTTTTCAGTAACACTATCTACAAGTTTCCAATTTAAACCCTTTTCAACAGTACCTATCGGATACTTTTTACACATTTTTTCACATAATGTTAGAGTGCCATCAGGAGAAACAGCTATTTTACTAGTAGGAATGCAACTATTTCGGGTAATTTGTTGTTGTCCATCCTTATTTCTTATTGAAAGAACAAAATCTTTCATTACTAGCGGACCAGCCACTTGTTGAAAATGATCATCACATGTTTCAGATTCATATAATTCGTGTTCAATTTTCTGCATAGCATTTTTGAAATTATTTTTATCAAAATTCCATTTTCCAGTTTTAACTTGTTCTTCACACCAATCAAAATATAATGTATCAAATGGATTAATTTGATTATAAAGAACAAAAAACGGATTTAATAAATCATAGTTTTCCTCGAAAAATTTCGCTACTTTATATACGTCGGTATATTGGTCAAAGCAGCAATTAAAACTAATAACTTGTTCTATATTTTGTTCCTTTTTCTTTTCTTGAAGTCTTTTAATATTTTTGAACGCTCGTTCAAAGGTGGGCATTCCATTGACAAAGACTCTGTTTCGATCATGATTCTCTTTAAAACCATCAATGCTAAAAGTAATAATAATTCTATTATTAACAAAATAATCCATCATTTTTTCAGATAATAGAGTACCATTTGTAGTTGTATAGAAAAGTGTGTCAGGCATAAGTTCTTTTGCATATTCCATTACTCTTTTTATTAAATCAAATTTTAACAATGGTTCACCACCATACATTGTAATTACCGGGAATTTTTTATGTCCTCTTTTTACCCTTTCCATATGCAATTGATAATACATATCTACTGCCTTTGTAGCTGTTTCAAAATCCATTTCCTCATCAGAATATCCCATTTCTTCTGGATATTTATCGTTATAAATACAGTATTCACAGCGTAAATTACATTTTTCAGTGAGTATTAATATTAGTTGTGATTGGTTACTATTTATTGCTAATTCCTTTGAATTAATAGATGAATTTGAATATTCTGTTTCTTGTAAATAAAACATCCCCATATTAATAAGATTGGAAACATAATTATATATAGCATGGTAATCCTTATGAAAATCAGCAAATTTTTCTTTTGTTTTTTTTATTAGTGCTTTCTTTTCAAGCTGATGGTACTGTGAGATAATATATATTGTAGGGCTATCGGCAACAATTACCCTACCTGTATTACCATCTAGTACATATGAAAATTTGTCTGTTTTAAAGGGCATCATTGACAGTCTTTGTTTAGACATCTCTTATTCACTCCCAGTTAATAGCGGATTAAAATTTATAAAAAAACATTTAGAAGAAGAGGTATACTAAATGTTTTATTGCTATGCTGTTAAATATTTATTTTTAACCTAAAGTAAATGCTGTTCCGATAAGTGATCCGATACCTTCACTAATTAAGCAACTACCAATACAACCAATTACACAAGCAGCATTTCCTCCAATCTCTTCATCTACTTTTGTAATTAAGGCATTGTTCATAACTTCCATAATAAATTCCTCCTTATTTTTTCTTCTTTTTTACATTTATGTTGTGCTTATAGGAAATAAGCTGCAGCTGCAATCTCTGTTCCAACACCACCGCTAGCAAAACATATAGTACCACATGCTCCAACACATGCTACCCATCCTCCCACTTCTTCAGATTCTGATATAACACTTACATTTTTTTTGTTTAAAACTTCCATTATAGATTCCTCCTTATTTTTAAGGTCCTCTTCTTCAAAAATGTTTTAAGCAAATTTATTAAATTTAAATTCCTTAATGGAATATAAATACGTAATAGCAACTACAATTATTGAGATTGCAAATATAATGTAAGATGCACTATAATTTAGATGATTTATCATTTCAATTTTTATATTAAAAACTTTTTCTGCTAGGATAAAAGTTGAAATACCTATTACAAATAAAAACATTAGTGTGTTTTGAGCAGCATGATAGTTCAGTTTATAATAAACGGATAAATAAATACCAAAGTAAATTAAAAGCGCAGAAAAAACTAGTAGATTTATATGTATTAAGAAGCTACTATTTACATCTTTCATTAAATATAATTGAATAAAAAATGCATATAGATTCGAGATGGCTAAGGTTACTATCATTTCAATGTATCTAGTGAAAATAATTTTATTATGATTAATAGGTAAGATCTTCAAAAAGTTTCTAACATCTTCTGAATCTTCTATGTAACAAGATTTACCTACAAAAAAATTCACATTAATGAAGGGTAATAAGAAACTCATCATTAAATATTTATTATCTCCATCTACTATTAAAATGAGCGGAAATATAATTGAATAAAGTAACATAATTAGTAAATATTTTTGATTAATTAATATATCTTTTTTTAGAATTGCTAACATAATAATCACTCATCCAATCACGTTAAAATTGATTACTTCATACGGTCATTTCTTTTTTGTTTCTTTAGTAATAGAAGTACTTCATCTAAAACTACCTTTTCAAGATTAAGATTATATATTTTTTGTTTCTTTAACTCCTGTTCATCTAATACTATATAACCTTGTACTAAAACTCCGATTTCCTTTAACTTATCAATTTGTGCTGAATTGATTTTATCAATTGATATTTTTTTAAACCTATTAAAAATAATATCCTTCTCTTCATTTAATAGAATCGAACCATTATCAAGGTAAATGATTTTTTGTGCTATTTTTTCAATGTCATCAGTAATATGAGAGGAGAAAAAGATTGTGGTTCCTTTTTGTTGTGCAAGCTCATTCAAAATTTCAAGTAACTGATTTCTTACAATAGGATCTAGACCAGAAGTTGGTTCATCTAGTATTAATAAATCTGGATTGTGTGACATAGCTAAGGCAAGTGAAAATTTCGCCCGCATACCTTTTGATAATTCCTTGATTTTCATGTCAAGCTTAAGGTTGAATAAATCCCTAATTAGATACTCAGAAAATTTTTCATCCCAGTATTCTGAATAGGCATCTTTGACAAAATCACGTATTACCTTCAGTTTGACATCATCATAAAATTTATTGTTATCTCCCACATATCCAATTCTTTTTTTTAAATCATTTCTATTTCGTCCAAAGAATTCGCCATTAAATAGAATCTCACCTGAATCATAGTCTATGATGTTTAGTATCGATTGAATCGTAGTAGATTTTCCGGCACCGTTCTCACCGATGAATCCAGTGATTGATCCATGTTTTAATTCAAAGTTAATGTGATGTAAATAAAAATCATTATATTTTTTTGATAAACCTTTTACTTTTAATATGGTATCCATAAATTACACCTCATTAATTATTAATTGAACTTTAAGATTGATATCATTCCCCTATTAACAACTAACTTTTCAATACTTTTTCATTTTCTTTAACACAAGCTTATTATAAGATTACAAATTGTAATTTTCAATCCATTCACAAAACGTTAATATTTTAGAATAGTATTAACTATTGACACAATTTCAAATAAATTAATACTAAGCAACGTACATATAGGCATAATTAACAAAAAAAACATTGTTATAATGAGAAATCATAACAATGTTTTTAAAATTCTCCTATTAATGGTATTAAATGTACTATGGGCTAATTAAACTTTTTTAAATTCTTATAAATATATGGTGAAAAAATTAAAAAGAAACCTAAAATGATCATTACAAAGTTAATTGAGAATACAATCGGTTTCTTTGTAAAAGCTGTTCCAAAAATAATTACGAATGTAACTCCCATACTTCGTAAAATAAGTCTAAGAGAAGGCGAACTTGATAGCATTTTGAATGTTTCTAATTGTAACTTTTGAATATTCTTATTTATTTCACCTTTCATATTTATACCTTCTTCCTAATAAAATGAATAGTTCTCAAATATATGGTATTATAACTTATTCTAGAATGCAAATATTTATAAGGGTTAGTACTATTGACCTGAAACATCTTTAAAAGCCAGTTATAATCTTTATTAGGTTGTATATGAATTTTGTTTATTTTTTATTCTACCTGTTATATGTACGGTGAATTAAATACTTCTAACAAACAAAAATCCAGACTTAAATGCATATGATATACATGTTCAAATTATTTTTACGCCATAATTGTTTTTTCTGTTTGCTTTTCAAACATCATTTATACTACCATCAAAATATTCTTTGTTATTATACGTGATAACAAAGGAAAAATAGTAACAGCAAGCTGCCGCAATCCTGTTTGATTCTTTGAGGGAAACTAATTCAAATACTAATTATTAATTTATGCCCATCTGTAATAATGAATTAATTACATAATAGGTAGTATCTAAATCTATTCAAACTTGAAAGTTCACTAGATTGGAACATTTATTTGAATGCAACTATGCTAAAATAGTAAATGTACCGTTAATCTTTCAGCGAATGTATAATGGCTTTTGTTACGATGTAATGTATAGTTGTAAAATAAAAAACCACTACTTTAAGTAGTGGTTTTTTATTTTACAGTTAATACTTTATAAACGACAAATTTCTAAAAAAATCAACTGCAACTTGCTAAAAAATAAAGCTATATTTACTAGCTAATTTTATATAAATTAAAATGATCATCTACTATTTAATTGTTCCTTATACTCTTTTAATGCTTCTTTCCAATGTCTTAATGGTTTTAATCCATTCAGGATAATGCAATCTTTGCTTAACACTGAATATTTAGGTCTATTGGCTATTTGCGGGAATTCTTCCGTCGTTAAGGAAATTATATTGATGTCTTTATTAAAGTCTTTAAAAAATTCAACTGCAAACTCATGCCATGAACATATTCCTTCGTTTGTCACATGATATAAACCGTATTGATCCGTCTCTATTAACTCTGCAATAAAATTTGCTAAATCTAGTGCATAGGTAGGTGAACCAAACTGGTCAGATACCACGCGGACTTCACCGTATAGATTTGCTATTTTTCTTATCTTAGCGATAAAGTGACCGTCTCCCTTTCCAAATATCCACGAAGTTCTAATAATAAAATGATTATTCGTGTATTTTGTTACTAAATGTTCTCCAGCCAATTTTGTTTCTCCATATATATTTAATGGATTAGGACGATCCACAAGATTGTATGGTGTATGCTTTTCGCCATCAAACACATAATCTGTACTAATATATACAAATTTACATTTTATTCTTTCTGCAGCTTGAGCAATATACTTGGTACCTAATACATTTACTTCATATGCCAGTCCTTTATTTTTCTCTGCCCCATCTACATTTGTAAATGCTGCACAGTGTACAATTACATCTGGCTTTAACCTATCAAGATAAGAGCTAACTCTTATTTTATTTGTAATATCTAACGTGGTTCGATTCACACCATATAGCTCATGATGTGTTCTGCTGAGAACTTGTATTAAAGTTTGTCCTAGTTGCCCCTCTACTCCCGTTATCAGTATCTTCATTTTAAAATTCCTCGTTTAACTTATGTAATTTTTACCTAATAAAATTCATTCCCACCACGTACGGTTATCTATATACCACTTAATTGTTTGAGTGAGTCCATCATCAAATAGATATTGTGGTTTCCAACCTAATTCTTCTTTCAACTTAGTAGCATCCATGGCGTAACGTCTATCATGTCCTAAGCGATCTGAGATAAATGTAATTTGCGATTGATCTTTATTTAGGAATTTGAGTATTTTTTGTACAATATCTAGATTTGTATATTCATTATCTCCTCCGATATTATAAATGTGCCCATCTGCTCCACCATGCAGAACTAAATCAATAGCTACACAGTGATCCTCTACATGAAGCCAATCTCTTATATGTAATCCATCACCGTATAGAGGAATATTTTTATTATTTAATGCATGAGTTATTGTTAATGGTATTAATTTTTCCGTGAACTGATAGGGACCATAATTATTGGAACAACGAGTTATATTCATAGGTAAACCGAATGTCTCATGATACGCTCGTACCATGAAGTCTGCACTAGCTTTACTTGCACTATAAGGACTATTAGGAGCTATTAGTGTATGCTCTGTAAACGCACCCGTTTGAGATAATGTCCCATATACTTCATCTGTAGAAATTTGTACAAACTTTTTCACTTTTGTTTTATATGCTGAGTGTAATAAGGCTTGTGTACCTAATATGTTAGTTTGGACAAAGATATGGGGAGTTTTAATACTTCTATCAACGTGAGATTCTGCTGCGAAATTTAATACATAATCAAATTTCTCTTTTTTAAATAGCTTATCTATGAATATTTCATTTGAAATATTCCCTTTGATGAATTTATAATTTTGATTTAGTGATATTTCCTTTAAATTAGATAAATTTCCTGCATATGTTAATAAATCTACATTTACAATTTGGTATTGAGGATATTTCTTTAACATATATCGAATAAAATTACTACCAATAAATCCTGCCCCACCCGTTATTAATAATTTCAATTAAAATCATCTCCATAAACAAAGTTGACATTAGTATCTTTTAATCTAGGTAGTTTTTTATCTTTCTCTGATAAAATTGGTTGATTAGTTGGCCATAAAATTCCTATCGTTTCATCATTCCATAGAATTCCCCCTTCATGGTTAGGTGAATAATACTCATCTACTTTATACTGGACAATTGTATTAGGTTCTGTAGTACAAAAACCATGAGCAAACCCTTTAGGAACGGTAAGTAGACGGTTATTATACTCATTTAAAATTGTTCCGAACCATCGTCCATACGTTGGGGAGCCCTTTCGGATATCTACAACTACATCGTAAATAGAACCAGAAATGCAGCTCACTACCTTCATTTGGGCTTTAGGATTCAACTGATAATGCAGCCCACGTATCGTGCCTGTGTGAACAGATAATGATTGATTATCTTGTACAAAGTCTCCCTGTACATCTAAGAGTTCAAATTTTTTCTTATTACATGTTTCAATGAAGTAACCACGTTTGTCACTGCATTTATCAAGCTCTATAATAAAAACACCATCTAATGCTGTATGAATTTTACGCATTCTTCTCTCTCCATTCATTTAAATGCTATTGATGGGCAACCCTTAATAAATATCGGCTGTATTGATTTTCCTTTACCGAATTTGCCATTTTTAATAGTTGTTGCTTGGTTATATATTTCTTTTTAAATGCAATTTCTTCTAAACAAGCTACTTTTAAGCTCTGTCTTTTTTCAATTGTTTCTATAAATTGTGCTGCTTCTAATAATGATTCGTGTGTACCTGTATCCAGCCATGCGTAGCCTCTTCCCAATAATTCAACTTCTAATTCTCCCATTTCAAGATATTCTTTGTTTATATCTGTTATCTCTAATTCCCCACGATTAGATGGTTTAATATTTTTTGCTATTTCTATCACACGTTTATCATAAAAATACAGGCCAGTTACTGCATAGTTTGATTTTGGTTCCTTTGGCTTTTCTATGATATCAATTACATGCTTTTTAGAATCAAACTCTACTACCCCAAAGCGCTCTGGATCATTGACATAATAACCAAAAACTGTAGCTCCCCTAGTCTTCTTAACAGCCTTTTCTAGTAATTCTGTTAGTCCATGACCATAAAAGATATTATCGCCAAGAATTAAAGCTACATTATCATTTCCAATAAACTCCTCAGCTATAATAAATGCTTGTGCTATACCTTCTGGATAAGGCTGAACAGTATATGAAAGGGTAATTCCATATTTTGAACCATCACCTAACATTTGCTCAAATTTATTAATATCTTGTGGCGTTGAAATAATTAGTATCTCTCTTATACCCGCCAACATTAGTACTGATAAAGGATAATAAATCATGGGTTTATCATAGATAGGTAATAATTGCTTTGATACAATTTGGGTAAGGGGGTACAATCTAGTACCGCTCCCACCTGCAAGAATGATACCTTTCATGGCATTGTGCTCCTTCATAGTTTTTCTGATATGCTCAATTAAAAGCTTAAGCTTTAAAAACTATATAGCTTATTATGCAGGAGACCGATACTTACTTGATAAAAGTGGCCTCCTACATAAATAATTAATTTAAATATTTTCCTATTACAACAGAATTATAATTACCACCATAGGAATATGTACTAATTAAGGCATTGCTCACCGGAGCCTTACGAGCATTTTCTGTGACAAGATTGATTCTTCCTCTATGACTTTTTACATTTTGCGTAGCTGGTATTTCACCATCAAATGCACATATTACACTAATGAGAGAAAGAAGTCCTGCAGTTGCATGGGTTTCCCCAAAGATAGATTTAGTGGCACTAACAGGAGTTTTATTACCAAATGTACGTTCTATAACTCTCTCTTCAATACGATCAAAATATGTATGACCATTGGCGGCTGCACAAATATATTCTATCTCCCCTGGAGAAATCATCGCCTCTTTCATTGCTAAACGCATAGATTCCTCCCATGCCTTTCCTAGATGATTTAAGTCCCCTATTTTACTATCATCAGATGTTAACCCAAAACCTTTAATTTCAGCTAAAATATTACCATTTCTTTTTAACGCTGCCTCCTCACTTTCTACAATAAAGGCAACGCTCCCTTCACCAAGTATGGTACCGCTATTATTACAATCAAAAGGACTTATATTCTCAGTTGTTAAGTATCTTTTTATTTTTGAGTGTCCCTCTATTATTGGATTATTTACTTCATCTGCCGTTACCACAATGAATGTGTCATAATCACTAGATTGAATCATGGCATAGGCATAGTATAGTGCACTAATACCAGAAACCCCGCCACATGAAATAGTTGAAGTAGGCCCTTTTATTTTAAAGTTTAATGAAATATGTCCAGCTGCTGCGTTCATAACTGTGTTTGGAAATAATTTAGCATTGGCGGCCTTAACACCCTCTTGGATAATAATCCGGTTAAATGATTCTACCGTTCCAACTGGTCCTGTACCAGTAGCAAAAATAATTCCTATCTTGTCCCTATTATTTTTATCTATCTTTAAGTTCCCGTTTTCTATCGCCATTTTCACTGACAATACTGCATGTTTGCTAATTGAATCCATCTTCCTTAATAAATTAGGGTGTATTAGCCTTCGATAGTTTTGTTCTGGTATTTTCCCGGCTTGTATGCACTTAGGATTGTCATTCCACTGTTTAATCTTTGAGGTACCACTCTTCCCCTTAAACATACAATCTTTAATTTCCTTAAGGTTTGAAGAATTTCCAGCAAGTCCCCCTACACCAGTAATTACGACTTTTTTTTCTTTAATTAGCTTTTCCTTTGCCGCTGATAACTCAAGGTTCTCATTGTACTTACAGAATAAGATACTTGCATTGTTTCCACCAAAAGCAAATGAATTTGATAGTACATAACTCAAATCACTTACCCTACCTATGTTAGGTACAAAATCTAGATTAAACTTTTGACTTTCAACTTCAAAGTTTATAGTTGGAGGTAAATATCCATGTTGAATAGCAAGAATACTTGTTACTGCTTCCGCCGCTCCTGCGGCTCCTAACATATGTCCTATCATTGATTTAGTTGAAGAAACTGGTGTATTATTTTCAGTAATTAATGTACGAATTGCTTTTGGCTCTGATACATCATTTGCTGGTGTACCTGTACCATGTCCATTGATATAGCTTACTTCCTTAGCATCTATATTGGCTTTTTTTAAAGCACCTCGCATGGATCTCAAAGCACCTTCCCCGCCCGGATCTGGTGCCGTCTGATGATATGCATCTGAAGATAAATCGTAATCCACTACTTCAGCTAGGATATTTGCACCTCTTTCAACCGCATGATCTAAGGATTCCAAAACAAGAATAGCTGCACCTTCTCCGATTACTACGCCATTACTCTTGCTATAGGGGGATGGTGGCGTTGGTGCTAGTGCTTGTAAACTATTAAAACCACTCATTGACAATTTCGATAAGGGATCTACACCACCGGTTATCATGATATCTGCTTTGTTATTTCGAATTGTATCCAGCGCAAATCCAATTGAATTTGTACCAGCGGCACATGCATTCGAAATAATCATTTTTGGCCCTTTTATTTTTAAGTCTCGAGTAATATTGTCACAGGGCGTATGGATTGGATACTTAAAAAGTAACGTTTCATCTGCTTTTTCAATTCCATCTTTAATCCACTGATTATGAAATTCTTCCCCGCTCAACATGCCTCCTAAAGATGTGCCTAATGATATTCCAATTCGGTATGGATTAAAGTTTTCTATTTTTAATTTTGCGTTTTCTACCGCTTCTCTTGCCGCCATGACACCTAATTTTCCACAGCGATCCATATCCTTTATTTCATCCTTAAAGAAGTAATCATCTACCTGAAGGTTTTCAATCTCTCCACCATAATCTGTTACCATTTCAGCCATATCGATATTTTGGATTACTTTAATACCAGATTTCCCAGATTTAATATTATCCCAAAATTCTTTTACACTATTTCCGTTTGAACAAATAATTCCCATGCCAGTTACGACGATTCGTTGATTATTCATGTTCATATGCCATCACCTTTACAGTATTTTGATTGACCATGATTTAGGTAGAATATATGGTGAGGACTGAGTATGTGCCTCATACAAAGCATTTTCTTTATTTTTCACATAAAATCCAATTCCTGAAACAGCAAATGGTTCCTCTAATAAAGCAATTCCGAGTTTCATATTTAATACAGGACTTTCTTTAAGTTCAATAACTTTACCAATTAATTGTTCCTCTATAAAAATTTCATCATTAACTGTAATTTTGCTCTCTATTCCTGTCGTGAATCCCACAATTCTTTTATTTACTCCAGCTTCCGATTGCTGTTCTAAGGATTCTCTTCCATAAAATTCGTCTTTATAAAAATCAATAAACCATTCTAAACCAGCTTCAAAAATATTTAGTTCTTCTAGATGTTTGAATTCAAAATATGGATGTCGAATTTCTAACATTAGCGTCTCTAATGTTTCCCAATCTACTTTCTTCAATTTAATATCTTCTTCTTTAAAAGAATTTACAGTTTCTAATACTATTGGCTCTAGGCATTTTTCAAACAATAATTGATAACCATACTCTGCTGTTACACCTGTTCTTGCTAATAGAAATTCTTTCCCAAATAATTGATTTAACACAAATGATTGAAATGGCAGTGATGATATTTCGAAGTCTAAAAACTTTTGAGCTAATTTCCATGCATACGGACCTTCAAATCCAAGTTGAGAATGTGTTTGACTTATATCTATAATCTCAACACCGCTTGGTTTTTGGTTTTGCAACCAGGCTAGTACCATTTCTTTTTTATGTGGTGTCGTAATAACTGTAAGAGAATCCTCATTTTTAAACAGATTAATAATATCAATTACAGTCCCATCTTTTTGTAATAATAAAGTAAAGAGTGTTGTTTCTTCTTCCATAAATATAATATCTTTCGTAACTAGACGATCTAGGAACTCTACATGGTCCTCACCTTTCACAATAATTCTTCCTGTTGCTGATAAATCTATTACACCAATTCCGTTACGTACTGCATCATATGCTTCATTAGTTTCTTCTTGTACATTAATTTGATTACTCATGATTAAGCGCCCCCAATTCTCTCTTTATCACATCTTTAATTGTCGGTAGATTACATACATTATTTATATACAGTTGTTGCATTTTCTTTAATTTATCAATCTCCGTTTTGCTATACAGCATATTAAATATTGTTTGACTAGTTTCTTTTAAATCAAACATTTCACAAGTATGCACACATTTAAAATAATCATTTTGCTCCATCAATGGTGCTAATTCTTTATGCCATCCATTTGGAAATACAAGAAATGGATAAAGTCCATTAGGTATTATATAATTCCATTTTTCTATAATGCTTCTTAAGGTAGGATTATGGCTATCTCTTTGAGTCTTTAATTCTTCATATTCCATATGGTTTACCAGACTAATTACAGGTATTTTTCCAAATACCGCTTTTCCCATTGAACAGGATGTAATATTATCGGTGATAAATAAATCACATGATAATATTAGTTGCTCATATTCTTCCAAATGAAGAAATGGTAGTGAAACAAATTCTATTTTTCCTCCATTTTTCATAGAAACAAATTTGGTCTCATCTGAAACCCCAATTAATTTAATACATGTATCGTTTGGAAAGTCCTGAAGATATAGGCTTAATAGTTCTTGTAATATATATTCATAACTAAACCTTGCATCATTGTACTGTTTCTTCTCCATGAGCCTCATTTTTACTAATAGGTTGGCCCATGATGATTTCGCAATCATAATTAATTTATCTTGTTCCCTACAACCTAGTTGTGTTCTTATTTTCATTCTTAATTCTTCATCTATTTGTAAAGCCTCTTTATATAATTTGACAGAAGTAACATTCTCACTATCTTGTTTATAACTATTCACTGGACAAGTTCTAATTAGCCTAAATTGAGAGGGGATTTTAGGTAGTTCTATCAATGACCTTTTCTTTAAGCTATTGTAATTTGCATTTTTAAAAAGTTTATTTTCTAATAATCGATCCTCACTACCCCAAGCTAAAGAATCAATAGAAAAACAAGGTATGTGTAGGTTTAATAGATAATCAAGATCAATAATTGGAGACTCTAAAAATAAATTATGGTAATCAGCTAAAACAATAGCATCAGGTTGAAATGAATTATTGATTTGTTTTATAACCTCTTTTTGTTTTAGCCCCTTTGTTAGTGATCTAACATTTGCTACAGATTTACTGGCATACCATAAGAATTTTTCACTTGTTAAAAAATATACTTCTCCATCCTCTTCAATTTGTTTCGCTAGACATAAGGCATTGTGCAACTCACCAATGCTAAAGTGACTAGGTGCAATAAACAATACTTTCATGTCATATTCCCCTCTAATAAAATTTGCGAAAAGTATTCACTATCAAGTAAAGTTTCTCCAACTGCAATATTAAAGCGAATATCTGCATCATAAAATTCGTTCTGATTATCATATATACCGATTTGTATACCTTTCTTTGGCCACTCGTATATAAAGCATTTTGTATTATGAGATAGTGCTAAAATAGATACGTATAACCCATTAGATAATTCGAGAATTACCTTCTTATCTAAGTAAATCTTTCTTTGTTTGTCATTTGGTATTAATGTATTTTGCTCTCCGTTCTGCCAATAATAAATCTTTTTAATTTTTGTTTTCCCTTTTTTCTCCCAGAATAAATGAAAGACACTAGCTTTCATCTTCTCTTTTTGTAGATTTTTCATTTGTACTTGTAAAATTGGTAAATCAAATATAGTTGTATATCCAACTTTCGATTCATTAGATTGACAGAAGATCTGATGAATGAATTCCCTGTATGTATTTTCTTTTACTACTACTGAATTGGCACTGTTCTTGAGATGTATGGAATTAATACTCAAATCTTCCCTACAATCTGGAGTACAAGATTGAACCGTTGGTATCATCAAACCAGGTAAAAAATTATAAGAATTTAATGCTGATTTACCTTTTAAAATCTCTTTATCTTTATACATAAATTCTGTTATTTTACTACTTTGGTTTACCTTAATCATTATGTCTAGTACGTTATTCTGAACTAAATATTCCTGCTTTTTTTCGTTATATGTTAATTCATTTCTTCCTTTAGGGAAAAGATATATATTTTTAGTTATCGTATTTCCATTCAAGTCATCTTGATACGTAAGTGTGGCATAATGGGCTTTTGACCATTTAACCTTTCCATTAAATTCAAAATCAAAATTGCTTATGGAATCAATGTCTTGTATAAATAAATGTTGTTCGTAAGGTATCTGAGGGAAAACCAATGTTAATTTCCCCTTTAATATGGAAGAAAATAAGTTTTTTAGGCTTCCGTGAATATAAAATTCCCCGTTTTCATTTATAATATGAAATTGGTCAGTCTCAATTGAGTATGGAATCTTATTAGATATAAATTTGGATGTATGACTAGTAATATCGTTATAGATTTCTTCTACTTCATCTTTGCTATCACGAGAACATAAAGTATAATAGTGCGTTTTTGTTATACATTTTTCTTTATCATTCCGTGTAAATATTACAGCTGGCATCCATCTTAATCCAAATAGGATACGCTCTATATTTCCTTTCCATATGAATCCAATATTAATATTTTGCGATTCAAACAATGTATAATTTCGCTCATACATGTCTGGATGACTAGGTAGATCGAATTGGTTTACAAATTCATAGTCATGTAGTGCATATGGATACTCACCATATACCATAGGTTTAGAAACTAACCCACTCTTTAATGGTACCGTCATCTTCGCATCATATAACATGCACCAAGGGTATATCTTTATATATTTTCCTTCTTGTGCAAAATCTTTTATTTGAACTATCTTATCTGACAAAAAACGAATGCTTCTCTTTAATCTTGTGACCTTATGAATGATCTCAAAACATGAATCAGATTTTATTGCCCATGACAGCTCATTTACTTTCGGTTCTTTTACTGCATTTAAAAATGGGTAATCTAAATCTGGCCATGCTTCTTTTACTAATAATTGCTGCTTTCTAAGGTCATATATATATAAACAACCAGTACTTTTACTTATTTGTACAGTTATATACACATTTTCTAGAACCAAGTATTCTTCTGTTTCATAAACATGATTTCTCCCAAGCGCATAAACCGGAATTAAGGCCTTTAATTCCCCAATACTTTTATTTTGATGACTAACAGCTGAAAATGTCATATTAGTGATACCAATTTTTTGGGGATTCAATAAAATAGGATGTTTCTTTATTTCACCCGGCTCTATAATACAAATTTGGTGTTTTTCTAGCGGTTTGAAATCTAGTATTTTAGGGTTTTCTTGTTGGATAAATAATTTGTAAATTAATCTATCTAAAGAATTATTTTTCACATTAACGATACATGCAGATTCTTTTCCATTAATTAACTTAGGATGATTAGCAACATTTACTTCTAACGGATTTGCTATGGTTACTCCAAAATGAACAATTAGTTCTAGTTCTTTTGCTTTTAACTTTGTAACAAGTTCTCCCTCAATTTCCTTAGTAACTGTTATAACTTCTTCCCACTCGTACTTTTTATTTGGAAAAAAAGTTTTCTTTAAATCAATTAAGTAATCGTCGCCTATTTTCGATGTAATACTAGCTTCAATAGGATTTGAAAAATGATTTTCATATACATAACAGATATGAACCTTCTCTCCAACAATTAAATTGTTTCCTTCTAAAATATAACTAGTGAATCTTACTTGTTCTGTTTCTACCTCAGTAATTTTTTCACTTTTTATATCAACCCAACAATTTACATCTTTTGCTCCAAGATTAATGGCATACTTTACAACTTCAATTCCATTTCTTGTTATGGCGTTACTCTGAATAGAACGTAGGGATTTCAATCCCCTAACTGTTTTCCAACCTCTAGATAGCCATATATCTTGGTCACTTTTTGAAATAATTGGTTTAAATGCATCTAACAGATAATTAATAACATAAGGTAAATAGCTTCTTAAATTTAAGTAGCCATCATAGTCTATATACGACCTACTTGTTTGATATAACCCTACTCTTTTATAAAGTGCCATGGCTACTTTATCTTCCGGATTCACTTCTGTATCAATATACTTAATGTCTTGTTGAATAAGATTTTTAATTGCATAGGCAAATAATTTATCTGGTATATTTCCCGAACGAAATTCTGGATGGATTAAAAAGAATCCAGCCCAGGTTCCATCTGGAGTGGCTGCTCTTTGACCTGATAAACTAGAAAATAATAAGCTAGCTATAATTTCATTTTCATATTCAGCAATTAAATATAACTCTATCTTCCGCTCTCGAAATAATTGCTTGATGTCTTGCTTATTTAAGGGATACCCATGTTTAATGGGGCCATATTGATATTTATTATAAAATTGCGCTAAATTCTCACTGTCTGCCTCTGTACACTCACGAACTTGAACATCTATACCATGGATCATATTTCCTCAACTCTTTTAGAAACTTGAATACTACCAGTAGCAACTTTCTTTTTATCTACATAAGCCGTGATTTCCACTTGTGAGATTACCCCAAGTGATCTTCCAATTTGGACATGTAATTCTAGCTGGTCTCCTGGTACTACAGGTTTTAAAAATTTCATATTACGTACAGAAACTAAATAACCCACATATGAACTTGGATCGATTTTAGGTGAACATGCACCATGTGCATCTATTTTTGCTAGTTCTCCTGTAACATAAACAACAGCAGTCATTTGTGCCAAAGCTTCAATAATTAACACTCCAGGCATAATTGATTCATTTGGAAAGTGCCCTTCAAAAAAAGGTTCACTTACTGTTACATTTTTAATACCAATTCCACTCTTTCCTGGCTCAAGTTGAATAACTTTATCTAAGAAAAGGAATGGCCATTTATGCGGTAAGATATTTCGGATTTGATCTGCATTTAATATCGGTCTCACTGCACATCATCCTCCCTATTTTCTTCAATAAAATCGGCAATTTTATTAATAGAACCCAGTACTGCCATATTCTCGTCATATACTGCAACGCCAAATTCCTCTTCAATTGCCAGAAATAGCTCTAATGCATCCAAGGAGTCAACCCCTAAGCCTCTTCCGAATAATGGCTGATCATCAGTAATGAAATGCGGTTCGATTTCTAAATCTAATCTCTCAGTAATAATTTCTTTAATTCTAGTAGTTAATTGTTTTCTTTTTTCAGCAATAATTTTTGTTTCTACATACGTAAACATCTGTTTTCCCCTTTTCCTTGTTTAACTCAAGATTCGTCATTAAATCACCTATTGTTTAGCCATTAACTAATCCACCATCCACTGTAAAAACTTTCCCGGTTATATAACTCGCATAGTTAGAGGATAAAAATGTTGTTAAATGTGCTACCTCTTTAGGATCTCCAATTCTGCCAAGCGGCACCAGTTCTAACATCCTTTTTAAAGTCTGTTGATCCATTCCTTTTGTCATATCTGTTTGTATAAAACCAGGTGCAACAGCATTAACCCTAATACCGTATTCCCCACCTTCTAATGCTAAAGTCTTGGTTAGGGAAATAACCCCACCCTTTGAGGCAGAGTAATTACATTGACCTCTTGCACCCGTTATTCCACTTGTCGACGTGATATTTACAATAGAACCTCTTTTCTGTCTCATCATTATTCTTAATGCTTGTCGGCAACAAAGAAATGTTCCTTTTAAATTTAAATCAACCACATGATCCCACTTTTCCTCGCTCATCATTGCAGCAAATCCATCATTTATAACTCCTGCATTATTTACTAAAATATCTATTCTTTTTTCCTTTGAGCGTATGTGTTGAAACAATTTATGAATAGAGTCTTCATTTGTAATATCAACATGCATAGGAAATGATTTTCCACCTTTTTCTTCTATAGTATTTGCTATTGCATTTGCTGATTTTTGATTACTTTGAAACGTAAAGTAAACAGTTAAGCCCTGTTTGGCTAGGTCCATTGTTATTGATTTACCAATGCCTCGTGATCCTCCGATAACTAATGCCACTTCGTTTCCATTAAACATAGACCCGTTCCCCCTTAAATTCTTTCTCTATTGTAGTAAGGCTTCTTTTTAAATACATCGGTGTTTCTGTAGAGGATACAGATATGTTCTGCTTAAAGGAGCGGCATAACTTGGTTAAAGTATTTCCGGGACCTACTTCTATAAAGTGTTTCGTACCATTATTCAATAAAGTGTAGATAGTGTCTTGCCACATAACTGGATCTACGCATTGTCTTTCTATATCTTGTAAAATATTGATTCTATCTGTAGTTGGTTTTCCTGAACAGTTTAAAACAATTGGTATTTGAGCATTTTTTAACGAAAATAAATTTAAATACTCCTTAAACTCAAGAACCATTTCTCCCATTAAACGTGAGTGAAATGCATGACTAGTTGAGAGTATTTTAGTTTTTATACCATTTTTTTGATCTAGTACCTTTTGAAATTTAAGAATGCTCTTACTCTCGCCAGAAAATACAACCTGTGTAGGGGAATTATAGGCAGCAATATCAATTTCATATTGTTTAGATTCCTCTACAACTTCAAATAATGTTTGATATGTGTTTGACACAATTCCTAACATACACCCCTCTTGCTTTACATTACTCATCAGCTGACCACGCTTCCGTACAATGGATAATGCATCCGAAAATTGTAAAGATCCTGCTTCTACCAGTGCAGAGAATTGTCCTAAGCTATGACCCGCCACTTTAGATGGCCTTATACCGTACAAATGTAAAATTCGTGATATCCCTGTGCTTACCGTAAGAATAGCTGGTTGTGTAACACTGGTTTCTATTAATTTTTCACTTGGCCCATATAAACATAGTTGCTTTAAATCAAATCCTAGCGTATCATTTGCTTCCTCAAATAATGGGACAAATATGTTTGGGTATTTATCTAAATACCCTTTACACATCCCTACAGATTGAGACCCTTGTCCTGGAAAAATAAATGTAATCATATGACACCCCCGCTATTTTCAAATTGAATCTTTTCTAAAATTTCTTCTGGTAATCTACTGATTAATTGATTATTCGACCGTGTTAAAACATGTTTCGAAAATCCTTCCGCTAACAAAACTCGGCATCTCTTGCGGAATAATTTATAAACAAATTCTATATAAACTTTACTTTCATTCTTAAGATAGGTTTCTACAATTAAGTCATCTTGAAATCGAGCTGATTTTTTATAGGTACATCCTATATCGATTATTGGAAAATATAATTTTTCCTGTTTTAAATATCGGTTTATTCCAGTCATACCCAGTATTTTAAACCTACCCAGCTCAAACCAGTGAAAATAATGAGAATGGTGAGCAATTCCCATGGGATCGCATTCCCCAAAACGAACATTCACCTCATTTTTTACTATGTACACTTATTTCACCTACTTTTCATAAGAACGTCGAAATTTTTGTATGGCGATTGTTAAAAATAAAATTCCCATGCCAATTAATGCAGCTGATGGAATAAGCACAGAGGAGAACTCCTTGTTATATACTAATAAATCGTTAAACCCTCCCATTGCCCAGGCTGTAATCGTAATATGTGCTATGTTTTGCATCCATTCCGGCTCTATATAGAGTGGCCACCAAGACCCACCTAAAGCAGACATAGTTAACACGATTAAAATAGAAATACCATTTGCTTGTGATCTTGTTTGACATATAGAAGCTAGTAAAATTGCCAGGCTTGAAGCTGCAAATGCAGTACATATCACTAGTAACATAATTCCTAATACACTTTTTCCAAGCCACATTCCAAATACAAAATGTCCTACGCTAAAAAGGACTGCACATTGAACAATTGCTGTTATAAAGCATGAGAGCATTTTTCCAAAAATAATTGATAATGTATTAATAGGTAAAGTAAGGATTTTTCTTAACGTTCCATTCTCTCTCTCTTCTACTAATGCACCTGCAGCTGCAGCAGTACCTAAGAGTACAAACATTACAGCATATCCTGGTACATTAGATTCAAATGGAGTAGGTTTATGTTCATTATCTGATGCTAATTCTTTAAACTCCACTTTCACATTTACTTCCATTTGGGCAGAGGCTTGTTTTACAATCTCTTTAGTCATATCTCTTTGTATTTCTGACACAATTTGAGTTACAGCATTTGAAACAACACTTGGAATAATACGATCAACCTTATCTTCTATGATGATAACTTTAGCCTCTGTCCCTGAATATACATTTTGTGTAAAATCCTTAGGGATAACGATTGCCGCTTTTTTAGTTTGAACTTCCTTTTTCGCCTGTTCTTCTGTATAGGCTTTCTTTTTACCATTTAATTCATAAGTTTCTTCTAGCTCAAGAGCAGGTATTTTTTTTAACTCTTCAATAACCCTTTTAGATAGTTCTCCATTATCATTTACTACTATAGGAATCTTGAATTTTTCTGTCTTACTATCAAATACATTGGATAATGCAAAACTAGCAACTGCTATTACTATAATGGGTGTAATAAATAAATAGATTAGACCAGGAATATCCTTTAAAAGAATAAGCAGATCTTTCTTTGCTATATACCAAGATTTCATGTTTACCAACCCCTTTCCATTTACGACCTTAAGTTTTTCCCCGTTAAATGTAAAAATACATTTTCTAAATTAGAGTTTTTAACATTAAATAAATCGATCTTCAGATTATATTTTTGAATTAATTTCATAACTTCCCTTGTAACATTAAAGCTATCTACACATTGAATGATGATTTTTTTATCCACCAATGTGCAGGACTTCACATCTGAAATCATTTTTGTTTTATGTATAAATTCTTCTGGAATATTTGATATTACAATCTCTAAATAATTTTCCCCATATTTTTTTATTAAATTTTTTGGGGTGTCAACATCTAATATTTCACCCTTATCATAAATTGCTACACGATGGCATAACATTTCTGCCTCTTCCATATGATGAGTTGTATATATGACAGTGATTCCTAGTTCTTCTACGAGATGGCGAATACAATTAAAAATATGGTTTCTTGATTGTGGATCAATGCCCACTGTTGGTTCGTCTAAGAAAATAACTTTTGGCTTATTTAACAAACCGACCACTAAATTAATTCTTCTTTTCATACCACCTGAAAATGTATCAATTCTCTTATGTGCCCAATCCTCAAGCTGTGCGAATTGCAAGGCTTCTTTTATGCGGCTTTTTTTCCTATTTCCCTTTAATCCATATAAATCCGCATAAAAAGATAAGTTATCATATGCAGTTAAAGTCGGGTATAGCGCTAAATCTTGAGGTACTACACTCACATTTTTTTTAATCTTATTCCGTTCAGTATACAAGTCGTAGTTACATACTGTACCATCCCCTTCATCTGGCAGAGTAAGAGTAGATAAAATCGATATAAGTGTTGTCTTTCCAGCTCCATTCGGTCCTAGTAATCCTATAATTTCACCTTTACGGATATCTATGCTTAAATTCTTAATAACTGTATAATCTCCATATGATTTCTTAATGTTTCGAATGGAAATCATAGTATTTATATCAGTCATAATGTTTCCCCCTTTTTCTTGCTGTTACAATTTATTAGAAGTGACTCTTCTTTATCTCCATTAAAGCTTCAAGGTATTTATATCCATACTTTTCATCTGGTTCTAGGTATGTGCCTTCTGCCCACTCATTCCAAGCATTAATAAATAAAAAATCAGTGTCCTTACTATGTTGTAAAAGATACTTCTTAAACTTATCGGGATTAGACCCCTTCATAATTAAAGCGCTTTCTTTTTTTCTTGGTGAGTTATCCCAATCTACAAAAGCTCCTTTATATATGTTTTCACGTTCTTTAATTTGACGGTTTAATATTCTTTTCCATACAAAATCATAACTTAAGTGAAAATCTTTTTTTTCTTGATGTAGTGAAGTTCTATTACCTATTAGTTTTTTTAAAGTGTACATAGGTTCAAACTCTATAGCAGCATCAAAAGGAAAGTCTGATTTATCTTCAAAAATTGTTAACATTTCTACAAAGTGTATCCCTAGAAACCCTTCAGATTGGGCCCATTCATTCCATAGACTCAACATTTTATTTAGGTTTCGTATAGAAGCTGGTCGGTAAATTACAAATATCGGTTTATCTTTAATATTTAAATAGTTTTTGTTTTTAAAGAATGGCAATAGATAATTAAAGTGTTCTTTCCAATCAGACTCATCCCCATATTCTTGTCGCATTAATACTTCTTGGTCTTTCCCATCCCAAGATCTTGTCCAAGATTCATTTGCCCAACATAAGCAATATGGGAAATCAATTTCCTTACATTGATTTCTCAATTCTATTGGTTTTTCTAGTAATGTTTTCCCTTTGAACCAATAGTGATAATAGCAAAAACCATCTAAACCATACTGTTTTGCTAAATTTATTTGCCACTTATGTACATCTAAATCTAACAAATTGTAATAATAATCCCTTAATGGAGCTCTAGGCTGATAGTGTCCCAGAAAACGTGGTTTTGCTTTTTTTACATTGGTCCATTCTGTAAAACCCTTTCCCCACCATAAATCGTTTTCAGGTATTTCATGAAATTGTGGTAAGTAAAAAGCAATAGTCTTCATTAGTAAGGACTTCCCCCTTCCCCATATGCAATGACTCACTTATTGATAAAAAGCAATTACACAATATAAAACTCTGCTTTTTAACATGAAACTATTTAATCTGATGTTAAATCTTGTCACAAAATAAGGCAAAAAGACCCTAATTATTGTAATTTTCACACATAAAAAACTATATTTTTAATTTTTTTTAGAAAATTATTCAAAAAAACACTTTAAATACAGTTAAGTATTGTATAGTTTTATATTATAGGAGGGGAAAAATATGTCGTTTTTTGGCGAAAAATTCACAAATTTATTGGTAAATTTAGATGTAGCAAGCCTAATTGGAAAAATAAAGCAATACCAAGGGAGATTGGAGGTCTATGAGAAGGAATTTCCATGTACATTAGAAAAGTTGCAAATATCTACTCAACTTCAACATACCAAAGATTTTGTCGCAATGTATAAAAACTTAAAAATAACAAATAAAAGGTTAAAAGAATTAATTACATATGATCTGTCGCCAAAAACAATGATTGAAGATGAAATATCTTGTTACGTTGATGCGCTATCACTCATTCATAATAACTATGAAAGGCTTACTATTGATCCAAGTACAATCTTAGAAATACATTTTCAACTTTTTAAATATGCTACTTCGGATAGTGGAACGTGGAGAAAACAGGACATCTTACTTGAAGAACATGAGCAACTTAATTTCTCATTTTATTGCTATCGCCCTTTAACGATTAAAGAAATCCCAGAAGCAGTAAAAAATTTATGTGAAGAATATAATTATTTATTAAATCAAAAAGATATTGATCCACTAATTTTAATTTGTAATTTTGTACTTAATTTTATATGTATTTTTCCTTTTGAATCTGGAAATGGAAGAATGGTACGTCTACTTATATCTTTATTACTATTACAAAGTAAACATTCACTAGTGAAATATATTTCACTAGATAAAATAATAAAAAAATACGAGAGAGATTATTATGATGCCCTATATAAATCTTCAGCAAATTGGCATTTTCAAGAGCACAATGTATCCTTTATATTAAAATGTCTATTACATATTATTCTAGAAGCATATAAAGAACTAGACGTACATATTACAAGTTACCAACTGAAAGGGAACAAAAGCTTTAAAATTAAAGAGTATATATTAAAACAAGAACTTCCTTTTACAAAAGAAGCAATACGGATGGTATTTTCAGATGTTTCACCAAGCACGATCAATAAAGCATTTGCATGTTTACAAGAAGAAAAATTAATTAAACTAATATCAAAAGGCCGTAATGCAGTTTGGACTAAAACAAAAATATAAATAATATCAAAAAAATATAGGGTAATTTTTTAACATTAATAATTAAAACATACATATAAATTTATTTCACATACACAATAGATATTTTTACATAATACATAAAGAGATAATTTGTCGCTACATTATTCATACAACTATTTTTGAATTTTTTCTTCTCTATACTTCCGAAAGTCTGATAACAGACTTTATAGGAAGTATTAAATATATAAAAACTACATATTCAGTTTTTATATCCCAACTATTAGTAATAGGAACTTAGCATTTATTCCGTTTCACCTAAAGAGTTTTAATAAAAGTAAAAGAGAAAATACCTAGATTTAGCTTTAATTCATTAAAAAATTCGATTTCACTTAAGTAAGTGCCCATTAATCTTGTCTCTAATAGCAATGGCTATAAATTCTTCAATAGAGCTATTTGTTTCATTTGTAATTTCTTTCAAGTATTTGTATTCCTTACTTGTAAGTATGACAGACTTCGTTACTGTATTACTATCCAAATATACGCTATGATTCATTCTTGGAACAATTTTCCCTTCTATTATATAAGGCGTTAACTCCTCAATCCATTCCATTTGAATTCCTGGTGGTAATGTAATTAATGATTGACGAATTTCAAAATACCAAAATGTCTCTTCTTCTAAAATCTTTATATTTCTTGGAGATACGTACTGTAATATATTATCGATTATATGAAAAATGTTGTTTCTTAATTGCGCAGATTTAGGAAAACGAAACTTAACAAACCTTTGATGATGACTTCTAGGTTTATCCGACAGTTTATAAGCGGACTCATATCCTGCTTTTAATGCCTCACTAAGTGTCATATTAGTTCCAAATTCATCAAGAACTATAATATCACCACGTTTTGGAATAGAAATAACACGTGCTAATGTATTGCCTTTTACAAACTTTTGAAATAATACTACATTATATTTCTGCGAAAATGTATATATATGATTAGCTTGTTCTACTTGCTGAACAAGTTCACGAACATCTTCCTCCTTCACAAATTTCGTTTGTCGATTACGATGTTCTATTAAAAAATATACTAACTTTCCTTCTTCTATCCATTTTTCAAGCTGGTTCATACTAATATGATACTCTTTACTTGCTTGGTATAAAGTAATCCCCTCAATTTTACGTTCTTCTTTTACTTTTTCTACTTCTTCTCTACTAAATAAAAAACTACCATCTAAACGCCACGTATCCTTATTGATTGGTGTTAGCTTTCCTTGCTTCATTAAATTATTAAAAATAAAGTGACTTATATCTAAATAATCTTTTACTTCATTTGTAGTCATAGTCATTTCATATGCGCTAATCATTCTAATTCCTCCTCACACTTCGTAATTTACATAATAATATTATGTAAATTAAAATTTATAGTATTTACATTTTAAATAAATTATAACATATATCAATATATACATTGGATTGTAATTTAGAATAATGTTTGATTTAATTTTCTTTTAAAATTATATTTTATTAATGATTAAATTACATGACAAAAATACTGTATTTTAAATTAAATAATAACCATAGAAAATGGGAGATTTTCTATAGTCTTTATTTATTTATAGCTTTGTAAAATTTAATCTTAATATATAATTTAATTTCTAATTGATTACGTTATAATATTTAATATAAAAGAAATTTATAAAGGAATGAATAACATTGAAATTTGAAATAGATCTTATTCATAGTAATACTTCTTTAGATAACATAGAGCAACAAAAACAAAATTTTACAAATCTAATTACATTATGGAATCCTGATTATATAAATGAAGCGGAATTAAAAAAGGAAAATAACGAAAGAGAAGATTCATATACATATGAAGGATTTTCAGATGAAGAAATACTGTACTACTACTTGAATCGACAAACACATTTTGACCAAGAAAAACGAATCAAGGATGCATCAACAATTCTATATGCACGTGATTTAAGTCAGTTTTATTTCTTTATTAGACAAAGTGAGGAATTTCTACAGAAAGATGTAAAGGATTATAAATTTGGTCAAGTATGGAGAAATCTTAGGAAACGGCATATCCGTAATTATCAAAAATGGTTATCTCAAGAGGCAACCTCCTATCAGTCAAAAGATAAATACAAGCCATCTACAGTTAGTAGAAAGCTTGGTGTTATTCGTTCATATTTGAAATGGCTATATGAAATCCAATATATTCAGGATCCTCTACATGTTGAGATACTAAGTACAACTGTAAATAAACAACATAAACCTAAACGGGAGTTATCATATGAGGAAGTAAAACAATTGCTTCATTACTACAAGGATAATGAAATCAATTACGCTTTATTGTCAGTTCTAGCTACCACAGGGTTACGTGTTGCAGAAGTCGCACATGCAAAGTGGGAAGATCTTGAGTATGATACTATACGAGGACGATATTATTTAAAGGTTGATACAAAGGGAGATAATGAGCGGATTGTTTCCATTAATAAGGAGATTTTCAATCGGATTGTCGCATTTCGAATGCGGAGAAGATTACCTATAGACATTGGAAATAGAAATGGTGGAACAGTATTTCAAACTAAAAACCATACTGCTTATAGAGAGAATTATTTGTCACAATATATTTCTAAAATCATTAAGGATACTCAGCTACCCTTTACAGAGAATATGGGAATTACTCCCCACTTCTTTAGACATTTTTATGTACAGTACTTATATGATTACAAAGGATTACCACCTCATATTATCGCAGCTGCAGTAGGTCATAAAAATGATCGTACTACTAAAGAAAATTATTTGAATCAGAGATTGACGAAAGATAATGATGCCGGTAATTTAATTTTGGAAGATGAATTTTAAATTGAACCTCTATTAAATAAATATTAAAGCGATTCAATAACACCACTTCTAGTTATGTATTTTTTACATAACTAGAATCGATTTATTGTCTGTTTATTTTTATTTATTCACATAAATGTTCATTAGTAATTCGCCAAGTATCCCTATAAATAGGTTGTATTTTGGGTAATTTAGTATACCCTTTTATAAAATAATTAGAAAAATTCTCACCAGAATTTTTCATAATTTAAAACTTGATTTCATTTAGAAGTGTTAATTTATTAGTTGTAAATAATATATAATTCAATTTTTTTGTTCTAATAAAGATTGCTTCTGAATTTTTGAATTTATTACCAATTTCTACTGCTTTGTCAGTATTTTTTAACGTATTATTTTTATTAACCTCAATTATATCTTTTAATGGAATATTAATTGTTGCGCCTTGCCATGTAATGGCTATTTTTTCGATTGATTTTATAATTTCTATTTCTTTCATATTACTAGTAACTCCCTAATCTATTTGTATTTATCTATATAATAGAGTATGTATTTAGAATAGAAACCAGCCAATTTCATATATATTCACTCAGCCATTGTGTAAATAGGTAATACTAGTACAAAGATTTTTAGATTTAGTTACAACCTAGGGCTAATTTGCAAATTTTTTTGAGTTGAGTCTTCCAATAATCTAAATTATGATGGTATTATTCATAATATTAAATGCTATGAAAATATAAATAAATTCAGCATATCTCAAGTCCGGAAAACATATGGAGCTATGAAAATGAATTGAAGTGGCTTTAGCATTGCTTAAAACCTATAAGATTATTTGTTAATAGTTAAAAAATGACCTTATAGGTGAGGATAGATAAAAGTATCTTATCCATATGTGAAAAATACAAAGGAATGGTGCTAATGAGAAATAAAACCAGATATCAAACATGGATTCGAATGAAAAAACTGATTGTATTTTTGATAAGCTCAATAATTCTTCTATTAATAACATTATTGCCTATTACTTTCTATCTGCGAATTCTATCAGGAGCTATAGCGATACCTTTTATTTATATAACGTTTATACTTTCTTATTCTACATACCAATTCGCAGCATTCGGAGAGGATTACCAATCAAAAATACATGATTTAATTGTTAAAAAAGTGATTTGGGATGGAAAAGGAAAAATATTAGATATAGGAACAGGTAGTGGGTCATTGATTATTAAGCTTGCAATAGCTTTTCCTCAATCTTTTTTAACTGGAATTGATTATTGGGGGAAGAATTGGGAATACTCACAGGATCAATGCCAACAGAATGCTAAAATAGAAGGTGTATCTGATAGGGTTAATTTTTTAAAAGCAAGTGCCGCTGCGCTCCCTTTGCAGGATGATGCATTTGATATAGTTGTAAGTTGCCTAACATTTCATGAAGTGAAAGATACAAACAATAAAATAGAATTAATTAAAGAGGCTATAAGAGTATTAAAACCTGGTGGTGAATTTATCTTCTTAGATTTATTTATGGATGAAAAAATATTTGGGGATACAGAAGAGTTATTATATAACCTAGAGAAACTCGATATATCTAAATTGAATAGCTACAAGCTTGCTGAAGAAATGAAATTACCAAAGCTTTTATTAAATAAAAAAGTATTAGGAAATGCAATGATTTTGAGTGGCAAAAAGTAAAAGGGTATTAATTGCTTACGAAAGTATTGAAGAGTTTTCTAAATAAGGGTACTAACTTTATTTAACAAAGTGATGTAACTCTATGTATTTTTATTAGCGAGTGGACGTAGACCTATTTAAGCATTTAGTGTGTTTGGTAATCAAATATGAATTTTTCAAACGTAACGTAGTGAAGCACTTTATATTAGGGGTAGCACCACATAGCTATCAAGCTAAGATTATGTAAAATCAATTTCAGGTGAGAAGGTTTTGAAAAAGCTGATTTTGTATTAAATAAACCAAAAGATATTTTGAATTTACTTTAACCAAGCTCGTGTCTAATAAAGAAATTAAGTTACTCACTAAAAAGTCGATTTCTTAACGTACAGGAAATCGACTTTTTATTTATAGGATTAGCGAAAGAAATTTGGTTATTGTTGGCGCTATCTTTCAGTGAAGGTTTTATTGATATTCTAATTTTATTAGCATAAAACACCTTAATTCTAGTTACCTTTATGCTTCTTATTAAAATTCCTGGCAAAGTTTATGGGTTAATAATTAACCTACGGCTAATTTATAGGTAAACTGATAATCAAAGTGTTAGCTTGATGGTAATAAAATAAAAGAACTCTTTTTAAATGTAGTTGGAAATTTAATTAAAAAATATGAGGTTTAATCCATAATAATTACAAATTAATTAATAAGAAAACAAAGAGTGATTCCTCTTTTTATACCGTTTTATTAAACCGGAAAAACTTCAATTTTTGTTGGCTGTGAAAACCTACGTTCTAATTCTCTTTTAATTTTATTAACAGCAAAAACTTCTGAGGATGCATGAACTTTAGCTACCTTTTTTATAGCAGTATTACCCGTGACTAAAATATAACTAACCGAATACGATGAAATCATATATTCACCCTTTCAATGTAACATGTTGTTATAATATATGATCCTTATCTTAACTCTATGAAAGAAATGTAAATTAATATAAAGTTCCCTTTTTAATTCATAGCATATACTTAACTAAATATTAATGAAAAAAGGCCTCTTTTCTCGTTGAAAAGAGGCCTTTTACCGTATCATATTAAGATTTTTCGGGTACTAGTAATAGTAAGTAATGTACTGGGATACAATTTATTTACTATGCAATTAAGTATAGCATGTATATATTATAAAAGGCTGTGTCGAATTTACGAATAAATATAGTATCAAAATACTTATAGCTAACCAAGTACTGAAGTTATACTATTTCCATACTTCTGCAGTTGACTAAAATTTAAATGAAACGTTAAATTGAGACTAATTATCCAATGTTCTTATCTCTTCGGGAGTATCTTTGTGTTTTTTATTTTCTTTCAACAATCTATAAAACTCACTTTTTAATACATTTTTTTCGCGCTCTAGTTTCTTTTGATGCTTAGTCAATTCATTTATACGCTTCGCACTTTCTTTTATTTTTAAATACATGCTCATAATCAACCTCCCAATAAATTATGCTTAAATATATGAGGTTTTTGTAGAAAAAATACGGTGAAATTTTTTCTACAAAGGAAGCTTTTCTCTGGTAGTCATTATAGCCTTGCTATCTGGAGTTTATGTGGAGACATAAAAACTTCATAGGAAAATTATCTTTACTTCATATCAGCTTCAGGTGCATGCGATAGTTTATATGCATAGTAACACTAAAAAGAAAGAGGTAATCAAGATGTCACTTGAAACAAACATTATTCTTTCTTTATTAGATGTACAAGTGTGAATTGCTCATCATCAGGATAATAGTCGCATACAAGTAAAAAAACAAAAATTAAATTCAGCACCGTACTCAAATAAGTACGCAAGTGTAAATAAAGAAAATTAGATATTTATACATATTTTGTATATAAATTAACCGGTTCCTTATATGTTAAGGAACTGGTTGTTGACTTATTAAAAAAGTTATATTTTATTAATTACTTCCTGGGTCTTTAGATTTCACTTCGCCTTCAATACATTCTTTAGTAGTACCGAATCCTGAATTCCCCCTTCAATAAATGAGGATTGTCTTTGCTTCGGGCCAATCTCTTCTTGAAATATATTTACTTGATCTTAGTTAGACTCACTTATATCTTCTTGAATAAAAACATGTGTTACATACCCTATTGAAATACCAATTATAACCGGTATATCGCAAACAACTACCTTAATCCATGTTCTCTTCATTTTCTTCATAGGTGTAAAAAAGTATAAATTGAACTTACAGTTACTTTGAAGTTAAGTCATCCTGTGTTTTCTCTAAAGTAAACACATTCATTTTTCAAGAAATATCTTGTACAACTAAATTCTGTTTTTGTAGATAAACAGCTTTATCTGACTGTTTGGCTACGTCTTGTGAATGAGTTACAACAATAATACATTTATTTTCTTTATGTGCTAACTCTTTAAACAACTCAATAATTTCCATAGACGTTTCTTGATCTAGATTTCCTGTCGGTTCATCTGCAATTAATAAATTTACATTACAAGATAATGCACGAGCGATTGCGACACGTTGTTGTTGCCCACCGCTAAGCTGTAACACATTCCTTTTTGCTTCTATTTCTGTCAATCCTACTTTTTTTAGTAGCTCTAATGCTCTTATCTTTTTATCTTTTACATCGACTCCTGTTATTTCCATTGCTGTTATAACATTTTACAATGCGGTCATATAAGTAATGAGATTATAAGATTGAAAGATAATTGATACATACTGTTTTCGATAGGAGTCGAGACCAATTTTACGTATATCCGTTCCTTTATATAAGACATATCCATTTTTTGGAACATCTAATCCGCTTTCTAAACTAAGAGTTGTTGTTTTTCCTGAACCGGATGGCCCTAAGATAGTATGAAATCTTCCAGTTTGAAAAGAATAATTTACATTTTGTAAGATTGTAGTTCTCTTATTATTACTTTCATAATGATAATTGATATTTTTAAACTGTAAAATTTTCTCCATATAAATTCTCCTTATTCGTCTTTTAATAAAATCTGTTTTGGATTTAAACGAAGAATGGATAATGCCGGAAGAATCGTTCCTAGCATAGCGATTCCTAATCCCATTCCCCCTACTTTTCCTAAATCTTCAGTTGAAATACTTACATCGATATTATCAACCGGATCTACGTCTGCAGCAGGGTTACCACTTAATTTTGCTATAGGATCTTCCGGTTTATCTTCATTCTTTGCTATTTCACTAGATAACAGATTATCACCCACTTTTTGAGAAACTTTCTCTCCTGTTGCTAAAGATAAACCAAAAGCTAATACAGCAATACATAATACCTCAACTAGTAGTTGACCCATTAACTTCCACTTTTTCTCGCCTATAGATAACAAAATTCCCATTTCTTTTCTACGTTCCTTAATAGAGAGCATAATGATTAATCCTAAAATCGTTGCACCTGCAATAGACATCATAATTACAATCATTTTCGAAAAAGATGCAATATTTTCGATTGGACCAATCATCTGTTTATAAACATTATCTTGTGCATCTAATTCATAGTACGCTGGTAACCCCAATTTTTTTGCTTCTTCTTTAAATGCATCAATATCCTTAGGATCCTTTAATGAATAGATTGCATTTTCCAAGGAATTCATAACAGAATACGGTACATATATTTGATTAGCAGGCTCTAATAAAGCAAAAGATTGTCCCCCAAAAGATGGAGCCTCTTCTTTAGACTCATATATACCTATAATTTCTAGCTCTTTCGTGGTAAGTTCCTCATCCATTACTTCACCTATCTGTAATTTATCACCCACTTTTAAATTGTTTTTTTCAGCTAGTTTTTTTTCAATCATAGCAACGTTTTTCCCTACTGTTTTTGACGTAATTCCCTCTCCTTCAACAAGTTTTAATTTTTTGTCTTGAGCAGCTTCTAATAAAGAAAAGTCTCTAACACCCTGTAAGGTGAAATTTAAATTATTATTTGGACCAAATGATTGAGCTCCTCCAGATGGTTCGACATTATGAAGCTCTTTCAGCTCAGCAATAACACTTTTTAGATAATTATAGTGATCTAAATACTTAGAGTTCTTTAATTTATCAGCTTCTTTTTTTCTATACTTGGTACCTTTCTTGCTTCATTAGCATTTTGATTGCTGTTCTGTTCTTCCAAATACTTATTTATATCGATTCTTAAGTTGATATCAGCTCCTAATTGTTGCCTAGCCAAATCTGTTGCCTTACTGGATGCACTTTGAATCGTAAAACCAGCGAATACCAAATTAGTAACAACTAGAAAAATAGCAAGTAATATAAGTGACTTTCCCTTTCTTGATTGTAAACTCAAAAATGATCGTTTGATAAAATTCATGTTCTCTAACCTCCTTGATGCCATAGTATTGTATCCATCTGGAGTTTATATGGGGATTATCTAGAGATATGTGGAGTTTATATGAGTTTCTGGTGCAAAAACTTCAAGATAATTGCAAGTAGCCTTTTAAATTTGGACATATAAACTGTGATTTAGACCATAACCTTGCCAATTTGGCAAATTTCTGCTTACAATGATAAAATTTTAAATCCACCATAAAATCGCTTAATATTATAAAGGCATTAAAAATAAGGTTTTACCAAACTCACTTAATAACACTTAATTATAGGAGCGTTATCGTACATTACACCTTAAAATAACTTGCATAATAACTTATTTTAACTTAACATATTCTTATGGAGGTTACTTATGAATCAAGAAGAACGATTGATACGAGTCTTTAATTATTTAGAAACAAATAAAACTATGAATATAAAAAAAATGTGTGAAATGTTTCATATCTCAAGAGATACTGCAAGAAGAGATATAGTAAAACTTTCAAAAAACAAAGCAATAGTTAGAACTTATGGCGGAGTGGCTTTAGCTACTTTTCATAAGAAAATTGATACTTATCAAGTTAGGTCACAGACTGAATTAGAAACGAAAAAATCAATTGGAATGAAAGCTGCAAATATAATTGCAAACAATGAAATGATTTACTTAGACGTTTCAACAACTGTCAACTTTGTAGCGCAACATTTACGATCAAAGAACGTAACTATTGTGACAAACTCTATTGATACTGCTTATATGTTAGCTCAATCTGAAGATACGACTATTCACCTTTTGGGAGGAACTTTAAATAAGGTTTCTCGACATACTACGGGGACTTCGACCACTGAAAAACTCAAAGATTATCACTTTGACAAGGTATTCATTGGAACCGCAGGTATTACAGAAGACGGGATATACTATGGTTTTGAAGAAGATATTTATTTCAAGCGTGAATTAATAAAACATGCTGATCAAGTTATTTTAGTGGCAGATCACACTAAATGGAATCAGCGACGAAATTATAAGGGGTTAACGCTTGAATCTATAGACACATTCATTACAAATCAAATTATGTCTAGTGATCTATATAACACTTTGAAAGAAAACGGTGTTGAAGTAGTAATTGCAAATGAAGATTAAAAAATCGGGAGGATTTATTTTGATTACATCTCTTGTTTTTGACGTAGACGGCACAATTTTAGATACAGAAAAAGCAATACTAAAATCCTTACAAAAAGTTTTAAAAGAAGAACTAAAGGAAGATTATGCGTTACAGGATTTACGATTTGCATTAGGAATTCCTGGAAAAGAAACCTTAAAAAAATTAAATGTTAAAAATATAGACTTTGTTCATCCAAAATGGGCAAAATCTGTACTAGATTTTTCTCATGAAGTCTCCGTGTTTGAAGAATTAGAAAACATTATTAAAGAGTTATCTTTTAGTAAATTAAAGCTTGGTATTGTTACATCAAAAACTAAGCAAGAATTAATAGACGAGTTCGAGCCATTTGGTCTAAGCGATCATTTTGAACATTTAATTTGTGCGTGTGATACAGATAAACACAAACCACACCCTGAACCATTATTAGCTTGTTTGAAACAACTAGATGTTCCTAATGATGAGTCAGTATACATAGGAGACTCAATATACGATATGAACTGTGCGAAAAGTGCTGGTGTTAAATTCGCACTCGCTTTATGGGGTTCAAAGACAAAAGAAGGTTTTGAGAAAGCTGATTATATATTAAATTCCCCAAAAGATATTTTGGATTTAATTTAATCAAGTTTCTTACTAATAAAGACATTAAGTTACTCACTAAAAAGTCGATTTCTTAGCGTACAGGAAAGCGACTTTTTAGTTATAGGATTAGCGAAAGAAATTCGGTTATTGTTGGTGCTATCTTTCAGTGAAGGCTTTATTGATATTCTAGTTTTTTTAGCATAAAAACACCTTAACTCTAGTTATCTTTATGGTTCTTATTAAAGTTTCGGCAAGTTTATGGGTTAATAATTAACTTACGGCTATTTTATAGGGGTCACCATATATGCGCATCAACTTAAGTAAACAAATCCCATCCCAAAACGATAAAATAAGCTTTTTGAATGCTTTCCAGATCGCTTAGCTGGAGGGTATTTTTTGTTCACATGATTCTTGATATAGGAAAAGAATAAATATGATTTACTTAACATTAGCTCCCATTATCAGCAATTGGATAACTACTTAAAACTGAAAAGGAATTTGCCAATTTTTTTGCAAAACTCAATGGTGGTTCAACAGATTGGATATGAATATACATAATCAATGGTTTCATATACAACCAATGATTATGTAATGCACTAACAATAATCCCTTGTTGAACAATCGATTGCATAAATAAAGGGATTTCTTCTTGTAAAATAGCGATTTCTCCAAAGTTCAATGCATTGCCACTTTGATCTAACGATTCGAAAGATATCCCAACCGGTATCACTGAGGTGCTTGGTCGTCCTTGAACAAACACTTTAATATTACGACGCAAGGAGACAGAACAAACACCCTGATTTAAGTTACTTTTTCCATTAAGAATTTTAGCAAATTGTTCACAAAGGAAATTAAGATTGTTCATAAATCTGATGCCCCTTCCTTATCAGATAAAAGTTACTTCATAAATATTAATACTCGCCCATTAGCTTTTATATAAGTAATTTAATAAAATCTTATTTAGATAATAAAAAAACAATGCATATCATAACCACTTCTCATTTAATTTAAAAACACCAAAAATATATTTTAGGGACGCTCTTAAAATATTAATCCCTGTCGGTACATGATTGTTTTTACGCAAAGATATAACCAGTTTAAAAAGTTATGATTCTCTGGACAAATGAGAATGAAACAGGATTTTGTAGGTAAAAAACATATCCCGATAATTCAAATCAGTTCATATTTATCTAGTTAATACCCTTTAAGGGAATCCAATCTCTTTTTGATACAGAATATTTTATTCGCTTACAAAAAATATTCTGTATCAAAACATTCAACATCATTATATTTCCTCTTTCATTCATGCTATTGAACATAATAAATTCTTTTACAATGATACATACTATCCTTATATAGATTGTTATAATACGAACATGCAATCCCAAAAGGAGGAGCTACTTGTGTCTGAACATATAGAGATTATTTTGAGAACTCTGTTATCTTTCTCAATTTTATTTATTGGAGCTAAAATATTAGGAAAGCAAATTATCGCTGAAATGAATACCTTTGATTTTATTGGTGCTATCTCTATCGGAAGTATTATTGCAAATTTGGCATTTAATTTAAATGTAAAAACTCATCATGCAGTTATCGCTTTTCTTATTTTAGTATTTATCATTTTAATGGTTAGTTATATATCCATGAAAAGTCGGATAGGCAGAAAAGTATTTGCTGGAAATCCAACAGTTATTATGGAAAACGGAAAAATTTTAGAAAATAACATGCGAAAAATGCGCTATTCTCTAGATTATTTAAACCAACAATTAAGAGAGAATGGTATTTTTAACATTGAAGAAGTTCTTTATGTCCTAGTTGAAACAAATGGTAAAATATCTGTTTTGAAAAAACCTGAATATCGTAATGTTACAAAACAAGATTTAAATATACCAACGAAAAAAGAGTGTACACTCCCCATTGAGCTAATTATGGATGGAGAAATTATGACAGAAAACCTGAGACAAAACAATCAGACGGAGTTAGAATTACAATGTGAACTAAAAAAACGTAACCTTCGCTACAATGATGTTACGTATGCTGTACTTGCTTTAAATGGAAATATCTACATTGATACATATAAAGATAACATTACTTCTCCAATGGACCAAGAATAGGCTATTTCTTTTAAAAACACATGTGAACATATATTTAGCCTATCTCGGAGGAACAAAATCTTCCCATAACAAATTTTTTCTCTCTACAGTTATTTATGTAAACGCCATTGACTAATTTGTTTATAGACAATGCCATTCAACCAAAATAAAAAGGCCTAGATTGATCATATTTTAAGATTGATTTCACTATATATTGGACAGTAATCATGATAAAGTTCCAAGTTTGATAAAAAATATATATTTATCATCTCTTTAGAAATATATAGATTACGTTAAGCAATTAGGCTGGTGTAAATTCCAAAAAATCCAATGTTTCCCATTTAAATATGATAGAATAGAAAGATATCTAAAGAGGAGGAAAAACTACTGAACTCAAACACAAAACAGTTTATTTATGATATCCAGAAAAAAAAGAACAATTATATGGAAGATGTATTAACAGCAATACAACACCCTAAAAAAGAGCAATCTGTACAGGTCATTCAAAATATAGTAGAGAAGATGGATATGATGATTAGTTTAGTTACTACCTACATGACTATTGAAACAGAATCTATGAAAGAATTAAAAGAACTTCAGGAAGAAATTATTCATGCTCAAGCTTATATTCAAAAACGAAAATTTGAAGAAACACAGAGATAAAACCCTGTGTTTTTATCCAGCAGTCTATGACGCCAATCTTTTATGAATCAAACTAGATGTAATTTGATTCTCAATTTAACTCGCGTTATGAAGTTTTGAGAATCCCTTAGCGTATAAAAACGTTAAAATGTGCGTGCTCCCCCTTTGTAACCTTAAAATTCATTCCAGCAATTCCTTACAACATATATTTATATATACAAACTCTAATCACAGACAAAGGGAGAAGAATGTTTATTATTCTCCTCCCTCTGTCCATTAACTCTACTTGATTATAGCTCTGTAACCTTTTTTATTCATCTCGTGTTATTCTACGAATAGTTTAAGGTATAAGTACTTCTTATTTGATATTTAGTGCTGATTCACTGAAAACATATATTCTTTGTATGTTTTTCGTGTGGATAAAATAAGCCCCATCATTAGCATGTTCGAAAATAAAGAGCTTCCGCCATATGATAAAAATGGAAGTGCAATACCTTTGACAGGCATTAATCCCACAATCATACCGATATTTTGAAAAAATTGTAACATTAGAACGCCTACAATTCCTGCGCATAGTAAGGTACCGAATAAATTATCTGCGGAATTACCAATTATAAGTATTCGGGAAAGCATTAAGAAGAATATACATATTATAAAAGTGGCAACTATAAAACCGCCTTCTTCGGCAATTGTGGCAAAAATGAAATCAGTATGTTTTTCTGGAATATAAACATTTCCAGAACTGAAGCCTTTTCCTTCTATCCCTCCACTACCTACTGCTAAAAGTGCTTGTTGAGTTTGATATCCCTGATCTGTATACTGAAATGGATCTAACCAGCCTAAAATTCGCGATTGTTGGTGGGGCTTTAATAAAGTAACTAACTTATTGAAGAAAATATCTGGATATTTTACGTATATAAATATTAAAGCAGACAATACAGTCATCGGAATCCCTGCAAATAGTATGATTAACTTTTTTTGAATTCCTGACATAAATATAATGCATGCAATGGCTGCTATATATAGGAACACCATTCCCGTATCGGGTTGACTATATACAAGTAACGCAGGTGGAATAGTTATCAAACATATTTTACCAATCAAAAGTAAATCAGTTTGAAATGTCCGTGCCATATACTGTGCATTATGTTTTACGACTAAACTTGCGGCCAGAAGAATTAAGGCAAGCTTAAAAAATTCAGCTGGTTGAATAGCACCAATAATTGGAAATCTAAACCATCTTTTTGCCCCTAATATTTCAGGTGTAAAACTTGACACTGGTAATAGCTTTAAAATGATAATTGAGATGAACCCCACAATATAAATCGGCCAAGCTAATTTTTGTAATTGATCTAAATCGATATTGGCAACAATTAATAATAGAACAAAACCTATGGCGTAATTTACCATTTGTTTCATAGCAAAATTTTGGTTACCATATTGCCCGGTTTGCTGACTGCTGTATATTGCAACAATACTGGTGATACATAATATGAATAAAATGAAGATTAGTTTCTTATCTAATTTTTTTAAAAAAACTATTTTCCCCACCATTTCAACCCCCTAGACATTGTGGTATTTACTTTTTATAGGAACTATCCTGTTTTTTATGTGTACATTAACATTTATTAATATAATTTTACAATAATAAGGAGATATTGAACATTCTCAAAATTATCCATACTGATGAGGCTACTTTAAAAGGTGACTGATTAGTGTGGATAAGGAAAGTTTATTTAAATGGAGACATTATGAGCCTAATATTATTTTGTTGAACGTGAAATGGTACCTACGGTAAAACCTAAATTCTCGTGGCTTGGTGGAGTGCTTTTTAAGTCCTGCCTACTTTGCATGAGTCACTCCAAACTCATCTGAACCAGGCATGTAGTCAGACCATTTTTAGAATACGGGTATCACTATGACCTGGTTTAATAAATACTTCACACGAATCTTAAAATTCGTACATTATAATTTTTCTGAGTTACTCTTTGAATTTTTTCGGAGAAGTTCTTCAATAACCTTTGCTTTTTCATTCACCCTTGTTGCATATGTGAAATCACCATAACAATATGGATACCTAAAATTTTTTTTATTTCCACCACAAGTGTACATCTCTGGATTTTGATCAACTTTCATCTTAGAAAAATTTTTGGCCGAGTCTTCCGAGTGTTGTTTAACTTCTTGACTAGCAATAAAATCAATATACCCTGGTCCCATATTATAGCTTTGAATAATTGTCTCCATGCTAACATCTTTTTCCGTTCCATATTTGTACATTTGAGCAAAGTATTTTACCCCTTGTTTAATGCTCAAACTTGTCTCTTGAATTTCATTTGGCTTTAATCCCAGTGATTCAGAAGACTGCATAGGGTCGTTTCCCTCACCTCTACTCTCTTGGTACATAATTCCTAATAAAACTGCTGTTTTCTCTCCTAAATTATATTTTTCTAATTCTTTTTTCAAGGTAGACTCATATTGCAATACACGTTTTTCGGCAGCAATCACTTTATTTCTTTGAATATTGGTTTTATGCTTTACATAAAATATTACAAGCATGGTTCCTAAACCTAAAATACTTATAATGAATAATATAATAAATCGTGATTTAATCGTATCCTTCATACATTACTCCTCCTCGTATAAAAAATTCGTACCTTTTTGGGTTCAAAATTATTTTTTTAGGTGTAAATTTTAATATAGGAATTTAAAGGAAAAACAACCGCCTGAATTGGAGGTTGTTTCAAGGCGGGTTATTCTTTGAATCGTTTCCTTCTCCCTACAAGTATCACACTTTTTTTTTGAAACTTTTTGTTCTTTGTTTTGCCCAATTGATACATTTCTTTTCAATTAAATGATACGTTAATATAGAACAAAGTATTGTCGTTGTAATACATAAGATAAGAAGAAAAAGGGTAGGTATCTTTGCATACAAAAGTTTAAAGAGTACCATCGTGATTGGAAAATGACATAAATAGATACTATATGAAATTTCCCCTAAATATACAAATACACCCTTATTTAAAATAGCTTTTACCTTTAGGTTATTCATTGCCATAATGATTATTATACTCACACCAATTACGACACCCCAATCTTTTAATAAGAAAGTAGTATCATTACTAGAAAGCCCATAAATCATAATGGAATATAGATATAGAAAGATCCCTAATACGATAAGAAGTTTTCTGTTTAAGTTTTTCATCCTTTTATATAATTGAGTAAGTTCTTCCTGATGTTTAAAAAGTAGCATTCCAACCATAAACATAGATGTGAAATGCAGTGTATCGGCATAACCATTATAAAACCCCTCAGCTTTCCCAATATGCAACTTATTAAGGAAAATACCGATTAAAGAAAAGCTCATAGCAAACAGTATCGTTTTCTTCCAACTCTGTTTATAAAACAGAAGGAATAACAAGGGAAACACGATAGATATACGCATTTCTTGAGCTAATGACCAGATAACCGGATTATAATTATCCGTAAAAAAGTTATTAAGAAGTACAAAGTGATTCATCATATCTAATTTTGTTATAGGCCCTTGCCACTTATCATAGAACCAATCTCGCAGTCCCGTAACTTCATATGATGAAAACAAAATAAATAAAGCAAAGGTGATAAATATCCAAAAATAATAAGGGATATAGATTCTTACAAATCGCTTAATTAAATATCCCCAATAATTCGTTTTTGAATGATAGAGTGCCATAGATAGCACAAAACCACTGAGTACATAAAAAATGATTACAGCTTCTCCACCAGCCCATAAAAACCTAAGAGGCGATAGTTTTATAGAATTAGGCAATGATGGTAGCATTAAACAAAAATGTCCAAATACAACTGTTATAGCCGCTAATCCTCGTATTGAGTCTAATTCGTTTATTCTCTTACTCATAAAGTGTTCTCCTTGTAAATTGTAGCTTTTGTTATTAATACAGATGACTATACTAGTGTAGTGAGTGAAATAAATATATTGTGTTTATTTTTCGTTAAACTTCCGATATAAACACTACAAAAAACTGTGTATCTTTTAAAGGGATTTTTCATATTTATGCATAAATTATAAAATAAATATAAAAAGAAAAAAGAAATTTTATCTAAAAATTTTTTTAAGATTTTATTAAATTTATTAACACACATAAACATATTTACGTATTTTAAAAGCTATTTTTCCGTTAACAAAGACCACTATACTAGTGCAGTTGGAGAATTGTACATATTGTGCTTATGTTTCGTTACATTCCTGATATAAGCAGTACATATTCAATCTGTGTATCTTTTGAAGGGAATTTTCGTATTAAATTTAAAGATGAAAAGGCATAATAATCCTCTTGACTTGTACCAATGAACTTTGTAAGCTTTGTAGAAATCACACTTGTTTCAGACCAATTTTTAACGATAAATACGTAAATCGTGTAATCTCGGAGTGGGACTCCTTGTTTTGGAATACATTCAGCATAAGACAGGAATCTATAGTTGATATGAACTGTATCTGGAGATTATGTAAAGAAAAAAAGATAATCAATTGTATATCCTAATGGGTATTTAGACAAGATTGAAACTTTATATGAGTTTGATAATTGAGTTACCTTTTGTTTTTGAGCATGAGGTTTATTGCTGGGATGAAACTTATCGAGGAGCTAACCCTTTCAATACACTTTTCAACTAAATATTTTTCTTCAACAATAGACAGACCTTCATGAGTTTCTTCATTGTTTGCATTCTCTACTCCGTCAGTCTTGTTTTCCTAACTTACTGTTTCAGTCTTAACTTGAATTTCTTCCTTATAATTACAAAAAGGATATACCTAAACATTTAACTACTAGTAAAATATTTCCTTTTATTATAACTAAAAAATCAGGTCCACTTATTTGTGTCCTTAAAAATAATCATCTTTGAAAAAACAATAAATGATTGTTTCAAAGATGATTAATACGTCCCAAACCATTTTCCCATCATTTTACTTTTATTTAATGTTTATGAAATTGATAGCTCTCTTGTCCTCAGTGCCTAAAGCCACATTCACTTTATCTATTTCCTTACTTAATTCTGGTGCTTTCCCTTGATTGACTAAATTAAGATTCCCAAAAGATTTATTAAAAGATAGAATCTGTCTAGTTTTTTCTTTCCCATTTATTTCTTTAAATACTGTATCATCTACAATTAATAGGATTACGTTGGATCCACCACGATGCGGAGATAGCCATACATCCCCTTTATATTGAACATTCATTTTTTTCTGATCAAATGTTAGTTCTTTCAAGCCTTTATATTCTTTATTTGCAAATAAGATAGTTTCATCTTTTTCTATTTTTGGTAACGAATCAATAGGGACTGATGATGTAAGCCCCTCGTTATTATCTCTTTCGCGTATAAGTCCCTTTTTATTCATTTTTTCAGCAGTTGTTCTACTAATAAATAGTAAATTACTAGTAGCAGTATCCATAGAATCCTCAAAATTAGCCGGTAGCTTTATGTCGAGCTTGTTATTATCTATCGTCCCTTCTTTTAATTGATATAGGTCTTGTGAGCTTGTTATATCTTTGTATGAGTCAATTATAGAGCTTCTTGTTTGTTCGTTTATCGCTCCTACTTCTATTGAAATTCCATTTGCTGGAGAGTCTTTTGTACCAAATAATGAACACGCTCCTAACAAGGTAATCGAAATACCAGATACTATTAATAATCCATATCTTTTTTTCATCCTATATTCTCCTTATTTTTATTTTTTTGAATTAAATTAAATGATTGTTTTATACATTTTCTTCAAATATTGAGCACGAACAAAGTAAAAGTATATAATTTGTAAAACTAAGAAACAAACCAATACTATAACGGAACTATCCAAGACTGAAAAGTTAGCTAACTTTTGCAAGGCCATAAAAGCTACGACACTATGTGCAACTGCTATTACAATGGGTAAAAAGAATAGTAATGCAAGTTGACGTGACACAATTTTCTTTAATTCAGGTTTACTTAAACCAACTTTTGCTATCATTTTATATTGCTGCTGATTTCGTTCTAAGTCCGTGTATAATCGGAAATATAAAAAACTTGCAGCAAACGTAAAGAAAACAATGCCTATTAATACACTCATAATGGATGCAAGTCCAAAACCTTGTTTCATCACTATCCATGTAGATATTAAAGAAGAAAAATTATATTGTTCGTTGTATAATACAGGCTCATGTATACCTTCATTATCTTTCTGAAGGGTAGTCACAATTTTTTCAGCAACTTTTTTCGTTTTCTCCCAATCCTTCACAATAAAACCATTAATAGTAGATTCACCATGATGATTCTCTGGATCGACTATCATTTGTTTATATACAGCGTCTGGTACAATAATTGTCGTGACGGTTGTATCTTGTAGTTCTTTCGGAGTTAGTATTTTATCTACATGCATATCTTTTTTTATATTTTCATGCAACAATTGAAAGTTATTTTGATCCGATTTCGTATTTGCGAATTTTCTTGCAGGTATGACAAAACTATCATTTTCTTCTTTTAAGCTTTCTTTTTCAAAACCAAATGCCTCAGCTAACTTATTATAATCACTTAGTTTTATAACGCTTAATAATATATTACTGTTATAAAGGGTATCTGGAATTTGTTTTATGGAATAAGCTACTTGTTTGAGTTTAAACCCACCATTATTGAGTTCGCTTTCTATTCTTTTTAGATGCTCTTTTTCTAAAAGATTATTATTATAAGACTTATAAGAAAATGCAAAGGGACTATTTGATTCAGCCATGGATGAGTTACCTAATCCCATACAAGTTCCCACTGCAGTGAAGGCAACAGCAGATATAATAGTGACCATAAAAAACATTTTTGCATTATCTTTTAATTGATACACTAAATCTGAAATGGTGAGTATGTTTGTTTTATTAAAGAAAATATTTTCTCTTCTCTTTAATATACGTAACACATACACACTGAGCTGTGTAAATAAGAAGTACGTTCCAAGTACAACAAAGCTCACCCCTATCGCCATCATGAATAATACATATTTTACATCCTTATATTGAATTGCGTTAACACTATGAAAAACAGTCGTATATCCTAATCCAATACAAGTTAGCGCGAACAAAGATAACCAAAGGGATGCTTTTGGTTCAGGCTTTGGCTTTTCTTCTGCTTTTATTAATTCTACTAATTGCTCTACATTTACTAGTCGAGAAGTGAAAAGTGAAATAAATAAAAATAATAAGAAGAACGCTCCAAATGTTATTCCAATTGCTTTAAAGGGCATGTAAAATGGGAGTCCGTTATCAATCATTAACAGATTGTTGCTCATAATTAAGATAAACTTAGAGAACGCCAATCCAATTGTAATTCCTGTTAAAATAGAAGCGATTCCAATTATTATATTTTCAATAAATACTAATTTATTCAACTGTGTACGTGACATCCCATGTAGCATTAGAATTCCAAAATCTTTTTTTCTTGTTTTTAAAAATGCACTTACAGAATATAAGATAAAGAAGAATGAGAAGAAAAATATTAACCCCTGCGATATCTGTAATCCTGACTTTGCAAATGTATTGATTGTTACACTGGTAGCAAGATCGCCTTGTAAATTAGGATGAAATGCAAGTAATGCATAGGTAAAGAAAATCATAATAGCAAACGTACTACTTAAAAAATGAGCCAAATATGTTCTTTTACTACGAATAACGTTATTAAATGCGAACTGTCGAAAAGTCATTTGCATTTCCTCCTAATAATGCTAAAACCTCTAGAATTTTTTGATAGAATACTTTACGATTATCTCCACAATAAATCTCATTGTATAACTGTCCATCTTTGATAAACACAATTCGATCACAATAACTTGCAGCTATTGCATCATGTGTCACTAACATCATCGTTGTGCTATTTTCTTTATTAAGCTTTGTCAATAATTCCATCACATCACTAGCAGATTTTGAATCCAGATTTCCTGTAGGCTCATCCGCAAGTAATAATTTTGGATTATGAATAGTAGCACGTGCGATTGCAGTTCTTTGTGCCTGCCCACCAGAAATTTCATACGTACGTTTATCTAATATTTCAGTTATCCCTAGTTTTTTAGCAATAGCTTCTACTTTCCCTTCCATTTCTCTAGGACTGACACCATCAAGTGTAAGTGGAAGAACAATATTTTCTTTCACTGTCAATGTATTAAGGAGATTAAATGATTGAAAAACAAACCCTAATTCACGTCTTCGAAATAAAGACAGCTGATTTGGAGATAACAGATACGGATTTTCTCCATGAATTAATACTTCTCCTGATGTTGGAGCATCTATAGTAGACACCATATTTAATAGCGTTGTTTTACCACTCCCAGAGGGTCCCATAATTCCTACAAATTCACCTTTGTTTATTTTTAAATCAATATGGGATAATGCTGTATAAGAAATTTTCCCAGGATAAACCTTCCCTAAATCTGAAACATGTAGTATTTCCACAAGTATTTCACCTTCCATTTCTCTTTTCGATACATGAAGTGTAACCTATATATAGTATGTCTCATATCGATTTCCCTAACAGTTATCTAACAAGTTTGTAAGATTCAAAAGAAAAACCGATGAAAAGTATACCTTTCATCGGTTAACGAGATGCATACGGGAATATGATTCTAACTTTTGTTCCCTTACCTACCTCAGATTCTAGCTCAATCTTATGATTTAATTTTTCACATACTTCTTTAACAAGATATAATCCCATTCCCGTAGACTCTTTAAATTTCCTGCCATTTCCTCCAGTATAAAATGGATTGAAAACACGTGGTAAATCAGCAGTAGGAATACCAACCCCATGATCTTTTACTTCCAAAATAATTGCTCGTCCTTTTGAACACGCCGATACTATTACTTTTTCTTGCTTACTTGATGAATATTTAATTGCATTTGACAGTACTTGATTGAGTATAAATCGAAACCATTTCTTATCTGTTTCTACGATAAGATTTGGATCTACTTTTACCTCTGGATACACATAACTACGTATAAATAGACGTTTATTTTCATGAATAGCAGAATCAATCATTTCCAATAACTTCAATCTGTCCACATGAAAATCCTGTTCAAATGTTTCCAAACGAGCAACATATAAGACCATTTCTAATCCTTTTTTGATTCTTTCCGTTTCTTCATTAATACTGTCAAATCGAGATTCATCTGCATCTTGTGTAATTAACTCAATAATAGAAAGAGGTGTTTTCATTTGATGAACCCATTGATTCATAAAAGTCATTTGTTCTTGTTGTTTTCGTTCCCATTTTTTTAATTGGTTTTGATAATATTGATATTGAGTTTGTAGTAATGTTTCTAAGGCCATTGATAAGGGAGTCAAATCACTATCTTTTATTGATTCATTTAAACCTTCCATTGGTGTTGATAGGCGCTTGTAGAATGAACGATGGCTATAAAAGCGATATATTAAATAACCCATTAATAAAAAAACACCCAAAAATACAGAATATAATGCTGTCAAAATATGTGGATAACCATCAAACCAATATATAAAAAGAATAATAAGCAATTGGGCAAATGTATAACAAATAAGTGGAATATGTTCTTGTAAAAATAATTTCATTATTCCTTTCCTTCCTTCTCCCAAGTAGCATGTAAACGATATCCAGCACCACGAACTGTTTCCAGTGCGTTTTCGATACCTAAATCTTGCAATTTCCTTCTAATTCTACCTATGTTTACACTCAATGTATTTTCGTCTATATATGAGCTATCCCATAGTTGTTCTAAAATCACTTCACGTTTTACAAGGAGCGGAGACTTCGTTATCAATATTTCTAATAAAGTTGTTTCTTTTCTAGTAAGTAAAATTGTCCTATCATTTAGTTGAAGTTCCATTCTTTCTGGGAACAGGAATAATCCCGATTGCTCAACTATCCGTTCTTTTACTTTAGGAGCATATTCACCGTATGCTCTTCTGAGTTGACTACGGATTTTAGACATTACAACCTCATAATAGAAAGGTTTCGTAATATAATCATCACCACCATTTTCTAAAGCCATAACTTGATCCATCTCTCCACTCCTTGCAGATAGAAATACAATTGGACAAGTAGAAATTGCTCGTATTTGGCGACACCAATAATAACCATCAAAATTAGGTAAATTTACATCTAATAGCACTATATCTGGTTTTATCTCTTGAAATATTTCTAAGATATTTTCAAAATCCTCTATAATAACACTTTGGTATCCATATTTTTTTATATGAGCTCCCAGTAATTCAGCGATTTTCATATCATCTTCTACAATCATGATTGTATTCATTTTGTACTCTCCTTTAATTTAGGTGTAATTTTTATAGTTCGTTTAGCATTTTATGTTTTATTTATTTATTTAAAAAAGATGATATCTTACATACCTCCTCAAATGCAATGAGTATCCAATAAAGCGTATATTTGTTGTTACTTAATTAATAAATTCAATAGGGATTGTTTCTATCTTTTTTCTTCACTTAAGTCGATTCTTTTTAAAATACACAAAAAGACCGTCACAGTATTGTGACGGAAAAACGGGGAAATTTTAATAACTAATTACTATTTTCATTTATTTGTCGCTTTTAAAGCATCTAACACTATCTTGGTTGCTTCTGCAATAAGCTTATCATCGTATTTAGCATCCTCTTTATCATGATTAGAAAGTATCGCAAGAACAATTGGCTTTTTATTTGGTGGCCAAATAATTGCGATATCATTTCGGGTTCCATAAGATCCTGAGCCAGTCTTATCAGCTACTTCCCATCCTCCTGGAACTCCAGCACGAATTAAGTTGTCTCCCGTAGTGTTCCTTTTCATCCAATCTATTAATAAATCCCGTTTCTCAGTTGAAAGTACATCTCCTAGTGCAAAAGCCTGAAGGCTAGTAGCTAATGCCTTTGGGGTACTAGTATCATGTACGTCTCCTGGATGCACTTCGTTTAATTCTGGTTCAAAACGTTCAGGATTCGTAACTGTATCTCCTATTTCTCTCAATGATTTTTTGAATTCACTAGGTCCACCTAATTGTTTAAGAATAAGATTTTGTGCAGTATTATCACTATACCTAAGGGAAGCATCTGCAAGCTCTTTTAGAGTCATACCTGTATCAACATACTTTTCTGTAATTGGATTGTAATTAACAAGATCTTCACGAGTATACAAAACTCTTTGATTTAGATCTTCTATTGATTTCTTTTGTAAAAGTACTCCCACTGCTAAAGCTTTGTGGGTAGATGCGTATGCAAACCGTTTATCTGATTGATACGTAACGGTTTGATTCGTATCAGTGTCCAATGCATAAATACCGAGTTTAGCATCAAATTCTTTTTCAAGCTTAGCAAAAGAATCATTACCAGTAGTTTCTTGTTTGATTTGATTTGTTTGTTTCGTTTGTTTAGGTGATTCAGATTGAGTGTTACCATCAGAACAGCCTATAAGCGTTGCACATGAAAGAAATACTAAAGGTACCATCTTTTTGTAATGTAAAATGTTAAAAAACTTGTTTAAGACTATCATACATTTTCAACCTCTTTCAAGAATATATGGTTTTTCTAGGTGTTATACATATCGATACAATTAAAGAGGATATCGGATATCACTCTTCTTGCATCTCACTTTTCATAAAATGAGCGAACTATAATGAACACCTGTTTTATACGTATACTTAATAGACAACCTAAGTAATAAGTTTGTTCCATACATTTAACAGTATTTTAAATCAACAACAAAGCTATTAACAAAAAATAACAACTATGATAGCTTTCATTTCCCATTTCAAATCAGGTTTTATTCAATTCCTTCTAGTAGCGATCACCATACATCATCATCAAACTAAGTTTTTTAAGTACCCCCTAAATAAAAATTTTCTTTCTCTACAATTAGTTATTTTGAGAAAGAAGGTCCTTTTTTTATTTTTGGGATGTTTACTTTTCTTAAATTGATGAGCATGTGGTGCTACCCCATCGCTATCAAGCTAAGCTTATGCAAAATCAATTTTAGACGAGATTGTTTCTTTTTTCTAAAGGGCAAGTGTAGGTGATTGAAAGATTTGCATACGAAATAAACCCTAACGGGTTTCACTTTTTTGAATTAAGCGGCTTGATTATCAGACAGGGTACAATTGTAAACGACACCTAATATATCAAAGACCGTTTTTTTCTCATATCGATGAGATTTCCGCCCGTTTTGCTGTAGGAGGTTGAACAGGCGAAGTAACACCCTTGATAGCTCTTGGGTGTTTTTTTGTATAGTTTGGAATAGAAGAAGAAAATAGTCTTTAATCATATATATGGCTTTATACTCACTAAGCTCTCGTTTTTTCTTCATGAGGAGCAATTGACGCATTTGAAACATGATAGAAGAACAGAGTAGAATGGCAATCAATTGACCATATAAATGGCACTCCAATCTTTCTGATTTTATCTTTTTACAATGATGAATTTGAAAGAATGAATTCCACGTTTTAAATAAAATTTCGATTTGCCAACGCAAAGAATACCAGTCATGTACCTGTCCCATCGGGACAATATCTGTAGGGGTGTTTGTCATATATACATTGATACCACTGAGTCGTTTACTACGAGGAGAATACTTCATTCCTTTCTTTTTTTCTCTTACAGCTTGATCTTGTAATCGTTTTTGTTGTTGTTCTTTTGTTAGTCGATGAACAATCACACGAGTTGGGACTTTATCAGTCATTCCTACATAAGCGTTGGATATTTCACATGTTTGTCCTGGTTGAAGAGAGTTCATTAAAACCTCCATATCTATCTGGATATACTCTGTACTTTTCTTGATTCTGCCATCTTGAAAATAATCAGGGTTAGGATTCTTTTGATAAATACGTGTATTCGATTTGATACGTGAGATATAATAAGCCTTTTTATCTTGTATATGTTGAAGATCTTTCAAATGAAAATAACCTAAATCTCGGATACATAAATCATTCGCTGACACATTTGGGACACACAGAGAACCGTAGGTTCGATCATGTTGTTTACCTGGGCCAGTATGAATATGTAGGAACTGTCCACTTAACAAATCATACTCAAGTTGAATTTTTATCCCAGCTGTATGGCTGCATCCTCCTGCACCTGGATAAACGAATGTAAAGGGATCTGGGAGTTGAAATGCGGTTGAATCTAAAATACGAATACGCTTGAAAACAGAATTGTATGGAGAAGAAATCGGAATAGATGAGGCCAGTTTTTGGGTTAGTAGTTCAGCTAATAGGTGTTGTAAAAATTGGACAGCCGCTCGATTAAATCGTTGATTCAGCCCCTCAGGACTGATGAGCACTTCTGTTGATGCTTCCAAGCAGCTAGATAACTGAGTTAAAGAAGTCGTAGCGACATTTTGGCTCATCCATACACATAAAGCGACTAAATCTTTTTCTTGGTATTTACTGGTTCGTTGTACAAAACCAACATCTCTAGCAAGATCTCGCAAGATATTTGGAGATAAAAAGCTTTGAATCTCTTGAGCAAATAGTTGTAATTCGTTAGACACAGAAACAGACATAAAACACGCCATCCTTTCCTATGATTCTACAGAAAGAATAGCGTGTTTTTTCGTTATTTTATAGTAAAATAGGTCTCATGGTATGAATGTACAATTTAGATATTTGCCCAATGAACCATATGCTTTTAGAACTGAGAAAGACCTTGAAATAAATAAGTTATATATTTTAAGACAGTAATGTTCCAAGCAGTATAGATGGGAACGTCAAGAACTTAAATGATTTAAGATTCACACTATATAAAAGTTGAAGTATACGACTAAGGAAAGAGTGCTTTGCAGTGTGCTGCATATTCAAGAATTAATCTTACGTAGGGAGTGCTTATATGAAAAGCATGAAAAATGTAATATTGCTAGTAGTATGTTTCATATTTTTAAGTGGTTGTAATCAAGTTAATGAAGATGAGGTACAAAAATATATAAAAGAAAAACACGGAATCGATGTTGTTGTAACACATATGAGCCCTTTAAATGAAAATAATATGGGACATGCATACCATACTGTGCAAGTAAAGAATAATAAAAATATTCAATTTCGAGTAGAGGTAGATGGTCTCTTCTATTCATCCATAAAAAGTGATGAATACAAATATGGAAAAAAAACATATGAGGCATATCAGAAATTCCAACCAACTCTAGAAGAAATAAAAAAGTTAGGGTACGTGGAAACTAAAACTGATAACACTCTTCAATATTTGTCAGAGGATAGAAGATCAGATGAAGGAAAACCAACTAATGAATTATTATTAACTTTGCAAATGAGTAACGAGATTGATTTTAGCCAATTTGAATCAGTAGAATTAGATCGTTTATATACTCTATTTCAACTCATCCAGAAAAATAATAAAAAGATAACAGAACTTGAAATTAAGGATTATAATGGAAAATCTTTAGGTGGACCTTTTAAAAATCTGCAAAAAATGATAACAAAAGAAGAGCTGTTATTAACAATGAAAAAAACGATGAACAATACCATAGACATTTATTTGGAAAATTGGATTAAAAATCATACAAAAATAGAAGAGAGATTAATTGCAATTCAAAACAATCGTTTTGAATTACAAGGTATTACTTATGCGAATTTGGAATATATGGATATCCGAGGATATAAGGTGAATTTAATTATTAATACCGGTAGTAATGAATTTGAAAATAATCCCCTTGTAATTAAAGATTTAATCAAGGTAACCACAATCCTTAAAGAAGAACTATATAATAAAAAATTTCAGATATATTTACAAACTAAGAATGGAACAAGATATACACCTTGGTTATCATCAGAAGAAATTAAAAAAGCTATTAACATCGAAGAACTTGTAAAAGAGCGATATCCTAAGAATTAAATTTAAAGTACTGTTGCTGTTTGTTATTTGATGGGAAAGCATGATATTTCGATTTGTTCCGCCAGCTTGCAAATTAGGGTTCAGTTGTAAAGTTTATTAACAGGTAGAAAGTTAGAATAAGTATAGTCGAATCTGATTGAAGAGGAAGTACGACATCATCTTAAATTAGGGGTACAGACACATCGCCATCAAGTTAAAAAACTAATTATCCCCCAAAACGCAAAACACGAGCTTAATTCACATAAACAACTGTAGAGAGATAAAAATTTCGTTTTGGGGGCACTTCAAAATGTTAGCTTGATGGGCATGGGGCACCGCCACATACCCATAAATATCAAAGTCTGTTCTTTATATGGACTTCTTGCCTTTAAGGTTGATGAGAAATCCTTACATACGGTTGAATCACCGTTAGTGTTACTACAAATACTGACTTATCCTTGCTAAACTCAATAAGTAAGAAACAAATCGCTCCCATCTTCTCTGCTTTCTCCAAGTAATCCATCTGGTGTTGCGCAATGTTCTTTAAATCAAAACGATTAGCATTTTCTGTAGACTTCGCTTCAAATGCTACAGCGCGTCTCTTATACACACCGTCATAGTCTACTGTACTTTTAGCCTTATAGAATCCATTTAGTACACGTCCACCTTTACTTTTTAACACCTTCACAGGAGTTAAGCGCTTGTTTATAAATACACTCCCCCTTTTTGATACATTTCATTCGATAGGTTAATAAGCTTTTCAAACGCCATTCCGCGGTTTCCTTGTCTCATCTTTATTCCTCATTTTCTGTTAAAAAGATTATTTTGTTCAGTTATTTTTCATTAATCAGAAAAAATTGTTCCATGCTTCTTACATCCTTCTTATACATTGGCATTACAAATATCTCTTCATTTCTTAATAGTTGGAACTCTACACATCGTTTTTCTTTGTTCCACCCGTAACATGCCATAGATACCACTTTTGGTTACTTTTTTTCTTCCATTTCCCTCTACCGCCTAAATAAAACTCAATATTCCGTCAATACTGTAGACACATGGTTATCTTTCTCCGATTTCCTTATATGAGCAGTTAGCTATTGCTAGCTGCTTTTTACTTATCCCATGTAATAACCTTGTTCTTTTACCTTTTCCCATTTATCAACATCAAAAATTGGGTCTTCATTGCGTTTCCGAACATAGCAATTGGTAACCAACTTTACCTTTACAAATTTTTTATCAAAATCTTTTGTCCATTCCTCAGTGTACGGTTCCTCACTAATCACTTCTTCAATTTATTGCTCTAATAAATTTATATCCATTCCCCTTTTCTAATAAAATAGCGTTTTTATTAAAAGTTCTTTGGAATTCAATAATTTAAAACGAGTGTATTTAAATTCTCTTTTCCGTTAAAATAAAAAAGATTAAATAAACGTTTTAGAAGGGATTATTAATGACACGAATTATACTTTTTGATGGGGACTGCAACTTATGTAATCAAAGTGTTCAGTTTATTATTAAAAGAGATACTAAAGAATATTTTAAATTTGCATCACGCCAAAGTAGTATTGGCATTCAGTTATTAAATCAATACAACATTAACGAAACAATAGATAGTGTGATATTTATTGATAATAATAGGGCTTATACAGGATCCGATGCCATACTGAATATTTGTAAATACTTAAAAGGAAGTTGTAAATTATTATTTATCCTTTTAATAATTCCAAAACCTATTCGAAACTTTTATTACAAAAAAGTTGCAGAAAATAGATACAAATGGTTTGGCAAACAAAACCAATGTCTTATTCCTACTCCGGATATCAAGAAAAGATTTTTAAGGTAGTTGAAAATGTTTATAGCCTACTATTCCTCATGGTTTTGTTTTCTTCTGTGACTTTTATAAAGTTAAAGTGTCCATCAAGATAACAATCATTGATATAACCCCAAAAATATATTTCATTAACTGCGCTTAAAGTAAAATTTTCATTTTTTCATTCAACCAAGTTCATAACATATTCTTTTCCCCCGATAAAATAATGATTAGGTGTCCCATGCCCATTTTATCCACTGGAAATAATATCTTTCACGTACTTACATATTAGAAACTTCATTTCTGATTCTTCTGCAATAGCAATTTTGTTCACTTTTTTGATACATTTATGAAACATTCACATGATATCTTCAATATGTTCTATTCTTTTTGAAAAACCATGTGAGAATACCAAAATAAGAAGCCCTAGAGCCCTAACTCTAGGGCCTCTTGTTTTCAAATAAGGATTTTGTTAAATATTCAATTGAACCTTTTTACACTCTCCCTGTTACTAGGCCACAAGATATTCAGAAACCTTATAAACTTGTAATACTAATGTAAGGTTTCTCAATATGAACCAATGATAGATAAAACATTTGAATGTATCAACCATAGAAATAGAGCCCCTTTTAATTAGGACTTTATTTCTATGGTTTCATTATGAACTTTTGCAATTATATCCTGCAAAGTTCAAATAATACTTCCTTTTTTGATGTCTTTAGGATTCATTCCCCATTTTATATCCCACATATTTCAGATAAAATCCCTTGTTAACATAAGTTATATCGCTGTAACAATACTTTAAATCCCACTACGTTTAGACAAAACAGGAAACAGATCTACATTGATGTCCTGTTACATAAGTTTATATCCCACACAGTTCAGATAAAACTGGACACTATGACCATGTACATGTAGGCTGGCAAAACTTTATATCTCACATGGTTCAAGTAAAACTCTATCTATACACGAATGGTGTATCTTTTGAAGCGTTAGAATACTACTGAAGAAATAAATAATTCTAATCATAAAAGCAAGTTAATATTTTTTTTGGCAGAATTTTCAATAATTATAAATTCACCTTTTCTATTTTTGGGACGTTTCATTTATAGAACATAAAAATAACATAATTTTCTCAATAAGGGATTTTATTCTTTTAATATGATTTTTTAACAATTCATGGTATATCTGAATTAAGGGGACCTTTTCGGTTGATTAGGGAGAAAAATTATAAAATGATATGGGAGGAACAAAAATGTCATTGAAAAAGAAATTAGGTGTTGGAGTGGTTACAGCCGCTCTTGGTTTGTCTTTAATTGGCGGGGGAACATATGCATATTTTAGTGATCAGGTGGTGACAAATAATTCATTTGCTGCAGGTACATTGGATTTAGCTATGCAACCAACTACTTCACTTAACTTAGAAAATTTAAAACCTGGGGACAAAATATTAAAGAAATTCAATTTAAAAAATAGTGGTACATTAGATATTAAAGATATCATGATGAAAATAGACTATACTGTAAACGACTTAAAACAAAATAATACTACAGAAGATTTCGGTAAACATATTAAAGTACAATTTCTTTGGGATTGGGATCCTGCAAAAAGCCCTGCATACGAGACAACCCTTGCAGAACTAAAATCGCAAAGTCCAGAGATTGTCTCCAAAAAAGTATTTCATTCTAAGTGGACTGAAACAGGGGGGTTAAAACCTGGGAAAATGGATTGGTTTTGGATAAAGTTTATATTTGAGGATAACGGAACAGATCAAAACGTTTTCCAAGGGGATAGTATTGCGCTAAAAATGGAGTTCCAAGCCAATCAAACAGAGGGAAAAGAAAGATAATATTACAAAAATATTGTTGTGAAAATGTAAAACTGAGCTTGTAATTTCTATAATTTGTAAAATTGGCCATCAAATATCCATATAAAAAACCAGTGATATCAGTACATGTGTATAATATCGCTGGTTTTTTTGAGTATAATATTTTGTATGTTTTTTAAAACTATTTTTCTTTCGGAAGTACAATTCTTTTATACAATTGAACTGTAATCAAGTAGTAAATTAAGTAAATCACTACGAAAATGACAAGTGGCAACCAAATTCGGAAATACGGATCAATCAAAAGCGGACTGAACATGTTCATACCAACTAATATATGAGCAATACCCACAATTGCCGGTACTAAGAATATGAAGAACAGCTCTTTATAAATCGATTGTGTTAATAACCCCTGACGGACACCGATTTTACGAAGCATTTGATAACGTGTGCTGTCTTTCGATGCGCCAGATAGAATTTTAAACATTAGGCAACTTGCCATCATTGCTAAGAACGCAATTCCAACGAAGAAGCCCATAAACATGAATCCACTGGCCATACCATGACTCAGATTATACATTTGATACGTACTACCTAATTCTTCCGCTTTCACATTTTTATATTTCGCTACCTGTAATTCATCAAGTTTTTTCCATTCTTTTAAATGTGCTCCAAAATCATCTGTTTTTCCAATAAACACAGTATTTTCTTTATCCTTCATACTATCGTATATGCTTTGGTCTATAATTTTTATTTCATGATCAGGATACATATAAGTTGGCTGGATTGTGAAGAAAGCTTCTTTCCATTGTTTTGTTTTCGTATCATCGTTATACAGTTTATACAGTTGTTTTGGCAATTTAAATGCATCCTTAGGAAATTCCTCTGAAACTTTGATCTTCTTCCTATTTTCACTATCTTCTGCTAAAGGACGATTTTTCTCTACATCTTCTTTTATATAATACACATACCGATTATCTACTTTGTAGCGATATTCAAACTTCTTTTGAAATAAGATGCCACTCAAAATTTTCTTTTCTTCCGCTGTTGGATTATGAACGACTGAATCGTAAACTTTTTCTTTATCAGTCGTCTTTAGAACGTTATTTTTAAATGCCATACCACACGCAATTCCACCAGCACCAAGGGCCACTAGGATTGCTACCGTTGCAAGCACTCGTGTTAGGCTATTAATTCGGAAATTCAATTGTGCAAAAGTAAAAGCATTCAGCCCTTTTTCACGACGTTTTTTATTACTCTTTATCTTGTTAAGCATAACTGGGAGAAGTGATCCAAATAACATGTAAGTACCGACTGTTGCTGTGATTAATCCAATACCCATGAATTTAGGTACGGTTACTAGCTCTTTTCCCTGTAAATGCGCTATATGGATTAGTGATGCATACCCAATCCCTAGCAAAATCAGACCAAGGAATGCAACTACACCTGTCATTTTTCCTTTTACAGCGATACGCTCTGTTTTTGCATCTGCATGTACAAGTTGTAATACAGAAATACGAGATAACTTCATGCTATTCATGATTGCTGATACTATAAATAGTGCAAAGAAAAAGAGGCAAGTAACAGTCATAGATGGAATATAAAATGCTTTATAATCTTCACCAGAGAATTCCAACTGCTTCATCAATAACTGACCAATACCTTCTGCAAGGCCTACACCAACTGCCATTCCGATTACAAGAGATGCGGCACCTATTACGATTGTTTCAATAAACATAAGTAAGGTAACTTTATACTTTTTTGCCCCTAACATCATGTACATACCAAATTCTTTTTGGCGAAGAGATAGTAAGAAAGAATTTGCATATAAAATATAGAAAAACGTTACAATTGCTAATAAAATGGAACCGATTTGGAATGCAATTGCAACCGTATTAGCATGTGGATTGGATTCAAGGAACGCTTTATTTAGTGCTAATGTTTGAAACATATAAAAAGTTGAAATAGATACAATTAGACCAACAAGTAAGACAATGTAATCTTGCAACTTACTTTTTAGGCCTGACATGGAAAGCTTAAATAACATGATTGAAATTCCTTCCTTACGCTTTTTGTGTGCCTAAGTTTGCAAGCACGTCTAAAATTTCTTTATAGAATTCATCACGGGTACCACCGCGATGAATTTCCTTATATAACTCACCATCTTGAATGAATAAAATACGCTGACAGTAACTTGCGCTGTAAGGATCATGCGTAACCATCATAATGGATACACCTTGCTCTTTATTTAAGTTTGTCATGGCATCCAGTAAACTCGTTGCATTTTTAGAATCCAGAGCTCCAGTCGGCTCGTCTCCCAAAATAATCGCTGGTTCATGAACTAACGCACGTGCTGCTGCTGAACGCTGTTTTTGTCCACCAGATACTTCAGATGGATACTTTTGAAGTATTGCTGAAATTCCTAACATATCAGCTACCTTTTCTACTTTCGGTCCAATATTACGTGATGGAACACCTTGAAGAGAAAGCGGAAGTGCAATATTTTCATAAATAGATAAGTTCTCCAATAAGTTAAAGTCTTGGAAAATGAATCCTAACTTTTGTGAACGGAAATCAGAAAGCTCACCTTGTTTCATTGTCGTAATATCTGTTCCTGCAATTTCAACAACGCCGCCTGTCGCTTTATCTAGCGTTGAAATTACATTTAATAATGTTGTTTTACCAGAACCAGATGGCCCCATAATTCCCACAAACTCACCCTCATGAATTGAGAATGAAACACCTTTTAACGCGTGTGATTGGTTCTCACCTTTTTTACCATAAACTTTTTGGACGTTTTTCACGTCTACAACTGGTTTCACCATATATATCCTCCTACGTTTGTTTTTTCATTTCTTTAAAATAAGTTGCTATTCTTATTTGCTACTAACAAAATATTCATGTTGTATCTACCTTTTCCAAAAGGCTGTTACGATGTATCCGATTGAAAGCTGTAAAGAAAATTTCATTTTAATTTCTCCACTCACCTCATCGCTTTGAATACATACATGATAAACTATAAAAATTAGAAAACACCCTGTAAAATCCTTAAGAATTCTTAAGTTTTATAAAAAAAAGCTTATGGAACCTGTCATTCCATAAGCCAATCTATATGATTGGATGTTCAACAATAAAGGACATCCAACCTTCTTTATATTCTGCATATATATTACCATGATGAAGTTCAACAATTCTTTTTGAAATAGCAAGTCCCAGTCCATTTCCTTGATCATCTTTTCTTGCCTTATCCCCCCTGAAAAACCTTTCAAACAATTTATTTGGATCGCTAACAGGCGGTTTCTCGACTTTATTTGATACTTTCAAAATCGCTTTGTTATCTATTAATTCAAGACATACGAATAATTCGGAAGGTTTTATGCTGTACTTTATCGCATTCATAAACAGATTTTCATAAACACGTACCATTTTTTCTATATCTATGAAGATAGGTATTATTTCTTCCGTGATTGATTTTTGAACGATTAAACTTTCCTTTTCAAATATAGGAATGTATTCTCCAACTATTTGCTCCAACAAACCTGATAGATCAACTTCATTAAAGTTTAACTTAGCATCTATACCTGATAAACGAGTATATTCAAACAGTTCATCAATTAAATATTTCAGTCTCTGTGATTTTAAATACGTGGTTTCAAGGTATTCCTGTAATTGTGTGTTACTGTTGTATTGCCCTCTTTTTAATAAATCTATATAACCAATAATAGATGTCAGCGGTGTGCGTAAGTCATGAGATATGTTAGTTATGAGTTCATTTTTTGTACGTTCTAATCGTCTTTCCTGTTCAAATGTATTTTCCAATTCCTTGGACATATAGTTGATATTTTGGACAAGTTGGGTCAATTCGTCCTTCCCCTTAATCCCAATGGTCAAACCCAGTTTTCCATTGGCAATTTCATTCACATTATCAGAAATGAGCTTCAAATATGCTATTTTCTTTCGAACCAATATCAAAAAAATTACTATAAAGTTAAAAGTTGCGAACGAGAATAAAAATAACAATGATAAATTGAATTCAAACATACCAAAATCTTCGTGTTTTTTAAATAATGGATCTATGACGAATAGCACCATAAGGATTGTTAAACCAAACGCAACAAAAAAACTAACTGCAACAGCACCCAGAAGTTTTATAATTATTTTATTTCTAAAGCTAACCCTCTTCATATTTTATACCCAATTCCCCAAACGGTTTTAATATAAATGGGATGTTTAGAATCCTCTTCAATTTTGTCTCTTATTTTTGTAATATGGACCATAACTGTATTATCTGATTTATAAAAAACCTCTTTCCAAACTGCTTCATATATTTTCGCAACGCTCAGGACAACCCCTTTGTTGCGGACAAGTAGTTCTAGAATAGCAAACTCTTTTGGAGTTAACCTTGTTTCTATTCCCCTTACCCATACTTGACGAGTATCTGTATTCACGGTTAAGTCACCAATTTCTAGAATACTTTTATTATGTTCTATGGACGTATTGTATTTTTTAAATCTTCTTAATTGGGATTTTACCCTAGCGATTAATTCTAGTGGGTTAAACGGCTTTGATAAATAATCGTCTGCACCAGAGGCTAGCCCCTGAATTTTGTCTATATCCTCAGATTTTGCAGATAGCATGATGATAGGTATATTGCGGTCTTCCCTAATCTTCATACACGCTTCAATACCATCCATATTCGGCATCATAATATCTAAAATAATCAAATCAAATTCCTTTTCTTCTAACAGTTGTAAAGCTTCTATAGCATCTTCAGCTTTTTGAGTTTTCAGACCTTCATTTTCCAAATAAACAGAGATAAGATTTCTAATCTCTTTATCATCATCGACAATAAGAATTTTTGACTCCATATGATTCCTCCATATTTTTCTCGCACTAAACAGCTAAAGACATAAGCAGGTGAGACATTTGTATCTTCTTTTTTTCTTAAGCTTGCAAACGGAAGACAAGAAATAACATAATGTATATACGTAATATCGTTTTCCCTAATGCATTGTTCAGTATTTACTACTAATCCATATACAATTAATAAGTTCCCTTCTTCTTTAAATTTTGCTTTTAGTAAAAAAATAAAATTCCTTATTATTTTCCATTAATAAAATAATTGTCTTGAGATTTCTTCTTTTAATTAATTTTTCTGCGAATACACCTGTACTCAGTCCATATTTGAGAATGTAATTTACTTTCTTCAAATCAATTCCTTCAATTATTTTGTCTCCAAGCAACCTTGAACTTGGAATAGCTGCACCAATTGATTTTTAGTGCATTATATATAGAAATGAGAAAGCGAATTGTTTTCATACCTAATCATCCCACAGGTTTGAACTCATAATTATACTCTAGAATCCAAACCTTAAGAAAAAGGGGCAAAAGTTCTTAAGAATTCTTAAGCTTTCTACAGCATTTTATCAAAAGAATATATGACCACCTTTGAAATGTAAGCGGTATCCCCAATAACACTTACTATTCGTCAATCCGAAGTACAAAAAGAACTTGTAGGAGGCACCATATCAAAAAAAATTGTACGTTTGGACACAAAATATCCGATTCCTTGTACGATAAGGGATCGGATATTTATTTTACTGTTTTATATAGTGTACAATTTCTCGCTTACGAGGTCTGTGTAGCAACCGAATCAAATCTTACGTTAAGTATTAGTGGCCATCAAAAATAGTAATGACTACTTCAGATTAACATCCATCCGATGTACAATTAAATATACCAATATTTTAAATGGCTAAATAAGACAAACGGTATGAAGAGAATTTCTACTCTTTTCATACCGTTTTGCATTTGTTTATAAGTTTCATATGAAATTCGTGGGAAGATGCAGCATTTCTTTTATAAATAAGACTCAAAAGTTACCATACCTGACAACGGAAATATTAATGTAACCCTAGTTCCCTTATTAACTTCAGAATCAATGGTAATTTTCATACCTAATTTTGAGCACAGTTTTTCGCATAGATACAAGCCCATTCCTGTACTTTTGCTAAATCTTCTTCCATTCTCTCCAGTAAATCCTTTTTCAAAAACTCTATTTATATCTTTAGTTACTATCCCTACGCCATTATCCTCTATAGTTAATATTACTAAGTTAGTTTTCTTAATTGAGTATATACGTATCATTTGTTCTTTGTTATTTGAGTACTTTATAGAATTTCCTATTATTTGATTAATAATAAATTCAACCCATTTTACATCACTATATACAATCTCATCAATACCCTGTATATCTAATTTTATTCTCTTATGAATAAAATCCCTATAGTTTCTTTTAATTACATTCCTTACTACATTATCAAGATTGATTGGCTTTATCATATAGTCTTTATTCACGTTAGAGCTTCGAGAATAATACAGAACCTGTTCAACAAACCCCTCAATCCGATCCATTTGAGAGTCAATTTTATTCGTTACTTCATTTTGATTATTTTCAATAATAAGCTTTGTAGAAGCTATTGGTGTCTTAATTTCATGCACCCATGTCTCTATATATTCTCTGTAATCCAATTGCATATCTCTATAATACTTTACATTTTCATGCATATCTCTACTTACTTCTTTTAGTATTGCGTTAAGCTTTTCCCCATGTATAAAGTTTGCTTCCTTTACTACCTCTGGAAGTAAGTATTTTTTCTCCAAGTTTTCTAATATACCGTTAATCTCATTATAATAATTTTTACATCTTATAAATTCTATAGCCATATATGAAATCAATGGAAAAAACCAAATACAAAAGACAAAGAATATGATAATGAACGGAACATGCGCAGTCAGCAATATACCTGCTAGTATGATATATACCAGTACATTTGATAGTATCACTACTATTTTATCTTTAATAAATTCACCTATATTCATGGCATTATATACCCTAAGCTTCTTCTTGTTGCAATTGGATTTTCTATACCTATCTCTTCAAGCTTTTTTCTTAATCTATTTATATTAACAGTTAAGGTGCTATCATCCACAAAATAATCAGATTTCCATAAAGTTTCTATGAGTGAATCTCTTTTTACAATATTCCCGCGATTATTTATTAAGCATGAGAGTATTTTGACTTCATTTTTAGTTAATTCTACAGACTTGTCTTGATAAGTAACTGTTGCATTTGAAAGATTTAAATTAAAATCCCTATAAATTAAGATATGATTCATCTTGAAATCTCCAGATGTTCTTCTTAAAATATTTGTTACTCTTGCTAATAGTATTTCTGTATTATACGGCTTTGTTATAAAATCATCTGCTCCTAAATTCATACTTATTAGTTCATCTACATCACTATCTCTGCTTGTAACCATGATGATTGGAACATCTGAAGTTTTACGTATTTCTCTGCATATATAATAGCCATCAAACACAGGAAGATTTATATCTAGTAATATAAGGTCTGCATTCTCACTTTCTATATATTCGATAATATGATTAAAATCTGTGGGAGCCTTTACTTCATATCCATACTTTATAAAAAAATGTTGTAATTCTTCTCTGATGATTTCATCATCTTCAATCAGAATGATTTTTTTCATGACTTTTCCCTCCCTATACAGAATATAAGGCTATTACATCTTGAGAAACAAGGTGTAATAGCCCTAATGAGCATTATAAAATCAAGTATTACTTTTTACAATATTTTCATACCCGACATACGTTGTGTAGAAGTATCCCACATAAACTACAAGAAATACTAAGCCAGTCATCAATGCTGGCAAAGTAATGTCTGTTGGTTGAATTGCGTTAATAAAATTATTGATTACATAAATTCCAACTATAGAATGAATTAGAGCAAGTATAACTGGTAGGCTAAAGTATACGAAAGTTTGAATAAAAATCGTTTTGTTAATCATGGTTCCGTTTGAACCAATTCTCTTCAAAGATTTATATCGATCTATGCTATCACTGGCTTCTGATAATTGTTGAAGAGCTAATACAGCCATACTCGTTATTAAAAATACAATTCCTATATATATCCCAATAAACAGTATGATTGTTTTCAATCCCCTACTTTCTGCACGAACTTCATCCTTTGATTTGCCTGATATATGACTAATATTTAATTTCGGGCCATTTTCGTCATAAAAGTCCCGTGCAACATTATCATATTTTTTATTATATTCTTCTCTATTTCCATCTAAATAATTTACATTAAGTAAGGATGTATTAATTTTGTGGTCTGATACAAACTCATCATTTATAATGATTGTGAAGAAATAAGGTTGCGTATCAGCAGTATAAAGATTCTCTTGTATAACTTTTGCGTTTTTTACCAGATATTCTTTTTCTTTAATATTCACCTTATTGCTATTTTTTAATCTTTCATTTATCGAATTAAGCAACCGCATATTATTTGATAGAAATAAAACTTCATTATTATTTAAAGTAATTTTCTTTTCACCTTTAAGATTTAAAATTTTATTATAATCAGATAATTTAATGCTATTCGCACCGCTATCCCTATAATCTTTAAATGCTTCTGGTATTAAGTCCCCCACTTTCATTTCTGTTGAATATACATTATAAGATACATATTTTTCGTTATTACTTAGTTTAAAATTTGATTTATTTAATACGTCTTCTATAGTGTAACTTTCATCCCTATTCACCAACACAATACTGGCATCAAATGGTGTTGTTTCTTTTATTGTTGCGTCCATCATTCTGTTAAAGCTGATTCCTGTAGATAAAGTCACCATAGTAAGGAATAACATTAAACAGATTACAGACATGGATATAAAATTTGTATTAATCTTACTGTTTATTTGTTTGATGATAAATATATTTAAACCCTTAAAATAGACTTTTTTATTCTTCTTTACAACATATAATATAAATCCAGATAAACTAAAGAAAAACAGAAATGTACCTAATATGCCAAGAATGATTGATACCACGATCATAGGATTAGTAAAATTCAATCCGATTTTTAGTACAGTCACATATGCATATCCAAGTGATGCTACACACATAATAAATGTGATTACATAGATAAGAGGATTTCTAAATTTTACATCTTCGTTTTTTCTACCTGCTGTTAACAAATCAATTATTTTGTATTTAGAAACAACATATACATTAAATAACATAACAAGTAAAAACATGATCCCAAAGTATAATGCGCTTTTACCTATAGCACCTGTTGAAATTGCAAATTTATATTTATTGATGGGCAAGTCAAATAGCTTTAATGCAAATGTAGATAACCCCTGCGATACTCCAATACCTATTATAAGTCCACTCACTAAAGATATAACGCCAACTAGAAATGTCTCTGTTACTAATATTCTGGATATGTTTCTTCTCCCCATACCTAAAGTCATGTATATTCCTAATTCTTTTTTACGTTTTTTAATTAAGAAATTATTTGCATACAATATTAAACCACCTAATATTACGGATACAAATACTGACACATTTGAGATAGCGTTCATTACTGTAGGCACATACTTTCTATCTGAAGCGTTAATTTCCATAAGTGCCTTTTGTGATTCTATTGAGTTAAAGCTATAAAATATACAAACAGCCAGTGTTAGTGTTAAGAAATATATTGCATAATCTTTAAAACTTTTCTTTACATTCCCAATAGCAATCTTAGAGTACATTATTATCGTCACCTCCAAGAAGGGTTATAACTTCGATAATTTTAGTAAAGAATTCTTTTCTGGAATCATTTCCTCTTACCAACTCGATAAATATTTTGCCATCATTAATAAAAAGAATTCTACGAGCATAGCTTGCTGTAAACGCATCATGAGTAACCATAAGTATGGTAGCTTTCAAATCCTTATTTAGACTTTCAAATCTTTCGAGTAATAATCTAGCCGATTTAGAATCTAACGATCCTGTTGGTTCATCTGCAAGTACTAAAGATGGCTCTGTTACGATAGCTCTTGCCGAAGCAACCCTTTGTTTTTGTCCACCTGATATTTGATAAGGATATTTGCTTAATACTTGTTCAATTTCTAAATATTTTGCAACTGCTTGTATTTTGCCATCAATTTTTGAACTTTCCTCACCTTTTATAGTTAACGCTAGGGCAATATTTTCATAAGCAGTAAGAGTATCTAATAAATTAAAATCCTGAAATACAAACCCTAATTCATTTTTTCTAAACTTATCTAGTGAATTTGATTTTAACCGAGTAATGTCACTATTATTGATTATTATTTTTCCCGTCGTAACATGATCAATCGTTGATATACAGTTAAGTAATGTAGTTTTGCCACTTCCTGAAGGCCCCATTATCCCAACAAATTCTCCCTCATCTACCTTAAAACTAATATTATCTATAGCCTTTGTTACATTATCTTTATTACCATAATATTTTTCAATTTTTTCTACACTTAATATATTACGCATTAATACTTCTCCTTTTTCATTATAAAAATTCTTTAACTCCCATTCATTTATGTAATTCATTTTATATAAATTCATTTATAGTATCGATGGGATTACATTTCATTAACATTACATTTTTGTTATATTAAGCGATACCTCTACATGTAAGCTATCAGAAATCGTGATAGTATAAGTAAGGAATATTCGATGCCTTACCAAAGAGGCAGATAAATGTAGGGGTATCTGTTCTGGTACAAAAAACGAAATCCAATCCACATTTTGTTGATACTAATATAGTTACAGATATGCTAAAATTCATTTGAAACATTGCTTTTGAGAATACAATTGCTATCATAATCACGATTTATTTTCTACAAACTGATTGGGTTCCAACCTAAATTGCGTTGTTATTTCGCAGTCCTTAATAAATTGTTAAAAACCTTTTTTATTTGTCCTTTAGCTGCGAAAATATAAAATTTTCATAATGGGAGTACTTCATAATTTTAGATTGATAACAATCTGGCGGGAGTCCTTATTTAACATAAATATGACAATAACATAGTTAGTTTTTATAAAAAGAAATAATTAAGATATAAGATGATATAATAAAAATGAAATGAACACCCCTACTTATTTTTAAGGCAAGTAAGTAGCTTTTATTTCATTAGTTTAAAGCTATGTACAAAAAAATAACCCCGAGGGGTTATTTTTTTGTACATAGCTTTATTTTTCAAATTCTTTAAAAGTATCTTTTAAATCCTTATCTGTTATTTTTATATCTGCTTTCTTGAATAAATCTTTAAAGAATTGTTGTTGCCATTGTTGATCTTGTAAACGCTTCTGTTCTAGTTCCTTACGAATATTATCTTTTTCTTGATCAAAAGGTTTTAACTCTTTTTTCTCTGTTAATTTAATAATATGGTAACCATAAGAAGATTTTATTGGATCACTTACTTGTCCAGCTTCTAATTTATAAGCAGCTTCTTCAAATTTAGAATCCATTTCACCTGGACCAAAATCAGGTAATTCTCCACCTTTTTCTTTTGAACCAGGATCTTCTGAATATTGTTTTGCTAATGCTGCAAAATCTTCTCCATTATTTAATTTTTCTTTTATTTCTTTCGCTGTTTTTTCATCTTTTACTAAAATATGACTTGCCTTTAATTTTGGTTTATAGTAATCTTTCATTTCCTTTTCCGTAACTGAAGCTTTAACAGCTTTTTCAAAGGCTATTTGCGTTTTTATTTTTGTTTTAAGATCATCTTCATCTTTAGCACCAGCTTGTGTTAAATAGGATTTAAAATTATCGCCCATTTGTTTTTTTAATTCTTCAACTTTTTTCTTTGCTTCATCATCTGAAACTTTATATTTATCTAATAAAATCTTATCTAACATTACTTGTTGTAAAACGGGTTTTCCTGCTGTTTCTTTTAACTTTTTATTAAATTCTTCTTGTGTCAAATTTCCTGATTTCGATGTAACAAGATTATCAGAATTACCACATGCAGATAATAATAAAATACTGCTCATTGCAGCACCTATAAAAATATGTCGTTTATTCAATGTATTATACCTCATTCTATAAATTGATTTATAGTCTAGTATATTTTATTTCTTTAATAAAACAAAATTTTTATAAGAAAAAGTTTTTGTTTATTTCCATTAAAAATGTAATATAGATTCACTAAAAACAAAGGTATTCACCCTGCTTTTAAGTAAAAGCTAATAGCTGTATTAAGGTCTAACAAAGGGATTATGCTTTTTCCTTAGACTTAAAACTAATTTTGTAATAAATTTCTCAATATAGATATACTTATTAATTATAGTTCCAATATTCAAAATTAACAAAAAGGAAATTATAATAAAAATATGATGGTTATCCTTTTGTTTACTCCTTGTGCTAAAGATAAGATCGTGTTCGCCGATCTTATCTTTTTATTTTTGGATTTTAGATACAAAAAAGAAATCCTTAATAGCTTAAGGATTCTGCAACAAGAAATAACAAAATATAAACAATAAAAAGAATTACTTATATTGGGTGTTTTTGCCCATCCCCGAAAAGTTGGAATAAGATAAAATGTACCAATTCGACAATTAATGAAATCCCGCAACCAAATGACATAAAACCTAAGATAAAACATTTTTTTGAAGGTGGAAACTGAAATTTCCTTTGTTAAGTAAATTTCGATTAGAGTAGAAAAGCGTACGTGGAGAATAGCTGAGATACATGTAAAAATAGTTCATCATTTATATTTTATTTCTATTATTAGTTTTCTGTTTGTTGAATTATATATATAACTACAGCTAACATGATATACTATAAATAAAATAGTCAGAAAGGTGATGAGTTTATGTACCAACAACAAAATAATAGGGATCGAGACCAAGAAATGATGTTTTCTATACAAGGAGTCCCAACAAATAAAATTAACATGAATCAATTACCAAAATGGATTCAAATTTTTGGCTATGGTGCTTTTACCTTTATGACATTAAGCGGTTTAGCGATGCTTATTTTAAGTATTTTTAGAAGTTAAAGAATATCTCAATTATAAATAAAACTAGCATTTAAACACAAAATATGAGTTTATATTTTATAAATAGACACTAAATATAAAAGAAAGAAGAATCCATAATTCGCTGGATTCTTCTTTCTTTATTTTTTACTTGCTAATCCATTTAGAAATAATAGGATAATGAAAATCTTTCCCTTTTAATACATATAAAATTCCTTTAAGAGGCCCGAAAACTAATAAAATAGTTAGGATTATATAAACTGGGGCTGCCCACAATATCACTGATATATTACCCGCATTCATATCGGAATAGAACATAGAAAGCATTAACGTCCTCATTACAAAAGTATTCAATATCAATGTAATAATCCAAGTGAATAGCTGATAAACAGCTGTTTCAATAGCAATGATACGAAGTTCTTTTGATTTAAATATAAAATAAAAAATAAAGGGTATATAAAAAATTGTAATGCTAAAAAAAATGAGAATGATGAAAGATAGTAAAGTAATAGTATGCATCATTAATTTTAGGTTTTTTTCCTGAGAAAAACTCACTTAAACCCCTCCTATATATAGATTTGTTTCTCTTAAAGTTAACGCTAACTCATTATAACACGCTATCTAATGTAACAAAATATAATTTTTTTATTAGGTTTTGTTACATCTTGTGTTTGGAAATATGAAATATTCTAACTGTTAAATTTGCTGTATCAAAAATAATTCGCAACATTATTATTATAATCTCTTTTTTCAGTATAATCGGATATAGAGATAAAATACAAAATATAGCTCTAAATTACATATATCTCGGATGAACCCCGTATAGAGAGTTTATCAAACTTATAAGGTGAATGAAAAAGAGTTCAAAAAACATGTTGAAGACGGTGTAATAACAAATTTCCACAATTAAGATATTTAGTTTCTTTTAAAGATCTATTGTAGGTTATTTAAAATGAAAAACAAAAAGAACTTGTAGAAATCACTACAAGTTTTTTTGCTTTAAAGCGAGTACATGGGACACATAAATTATCTCATTATTCATAACGGGGAAACCATATTGATTACGGCTTGATACCATTATATAACAAATATTAACATCCAGATTTTTAATGTTTGAAAATTATGTGAATTAAAAAGTAAAAATCCACCTTCCCTCTAAAAATTTATCGTTACAAGTTTTTCTTAAGGTTTTTTCTTCATGAGAAGTAATTAACTTTTAAACTTTTTCTAATATTCAAAACCACTTTTTGTAATCCAATCCATATTTTATTGATACCAATATAGTTACAGGTATGCTACAATCCATTTGAAATATTGCTTTTGGGAATGCAATTGCTATTATAATCGCAATTTATTTTCTACAAACTGATTGGGTGTCCGCCCAAATTGCGGTTCTATTCCGCAGTCCTTAACAAGTTGTTAAGGACTTTTTTTATCGTTTTCAGACAGAAGACCCCTTCCTCAAAAATGTGAAGGTGTGAAACACCAATTTTGGGTAGAGATGAGCGTCGGTTGGCATATAAAAGAATCCATGATAGTGCTTTTTCTAAATGAATATGTTACTCTTTAACGGCTGGTATTTATCATCGTAAGAAATCCAGTAACTTCATCAAAAAAATGCTCCTAGATTAATCTAGGAGCATTTTTTATGAAACATTATTTTTTATTTGCTTTTGATTCACTTTATTATAGTAACCGTGTTTTACTACTTGCCTAACATCATCTACTTCAAATCCCATTATCTCTGTAATATCTACAACAATTGTATTCTGTAGAACACTGACTACATATCCGGTTAATTCTAAATTAGGATTTTTACGATATAAAAATTGAACGTAATCCCCAATTGTTATTTCTGTTTTATGCTCCATTTGGTACCCCCTGAATCATCCTTAATTATTCGTTAGGTTTCCCTTTTTTTACTTCTTTATACTGTTTAGCAAGTCTATAAAATGTAGAATATTTAATAACCTATTTCTCTATTGCTTCTACTACATTAATTGTATTGAAAAATTTTAGTTAGCAAATTAGAGATAAATACTTCATTATCATTTCTGCTATATTTAAAAATTTTTACTCTAAATACAATGATGGGTATCATCACATACCCATCAACTTAAGAAATTGGTAGTTCCCCAAAGCGATACTTTTACCTATTTGGGTTGTTGATGCTTATTTGTAACCAAAAGACCACCCATAGATTAGCGGGTGGTCATATATTTCCTAAACTATTTTATATTATTTTGCTCTCTATTTGGGGTACGGCAACCATTCCTTCTTTTTGGAGCCACTCATAAATGATTAAGTCAAGAATGTTAAAAGAAATTGGAACAAATACATATTAATCTTGGTATATTTTTCAACACAATAAAGGTGCATATCCAATCAAAATTAATGATTGAGTATGCACCTTTAATTTTTTGACTATCTTTTTTATGAATACATTTTTGTACATATGCGTTTTAAATAATGATGTCTAATAATAAGGAAATAAATCATTTGCATACAAATAAAGATTACTAATACAACAATTGAACTTTGTAGAACAGACATTTCCTTACTTACTGTTTGTCCTAATTGATGAAACGTTAGAAACGCAAAACTACTGTGAAGCATAGCCACTACTATCGGCAGGAAAAATAGTAATATCATTTGTCTTGTCACGATTTGCTTTAACTCTCTTTGACTTAAACCTAATTTTGAGATCATTTCATATTGCTCTTGATCGCGTTCTAAATCAGTAAATAGGCGGAAATATAAAAAACTTAGCGTAAATACGAAAAATACAATCCCCACCATTACACTTGAAATAGAAAGTAGTCCGTTTTGTTGTTTCATTTCAATCCATCTTAAATACAGTGATGAAAACTTATAATAATCTTCTTGATTCTTACCAATGAACTTCTTAAGACTTGTGGAAATCGCTCTTGTTTCAGACCAATCTTTAACGATAAAACCGTAAATTGTGTAATCTCGGAGTACGCCTTCTTCTTGAACACGTAGGACCTTATTATAAACAGCATCAGAAACAATAACAGGTTTAACAAACGTGCCCGTAAATTCTGGGATATAAACTGTTTTTTGAACAGCAAGTGGTACTTCTAGTTCACCATGCCTTAATTCAATAGGTTCTAGATCCTCAGCATATTTGTGATTTTTCTCTGATCGTATAACGATACTTTCATTTTCATTTGTTAATTTCTCTATTTCATACCCTAATTTTTTAGCGTATTCATTATACGTAGAAAGATTAATTAAAACCGGCCCACTTTGTACCCCTTTAAATTTTGTTGCTAAAATTTTATATGAAAATCCAGATTCTTTTAATTGTTTTTTTATCTCTTCAATATGCATTTTTTCTTGTATATTCCCCTTATCTGAACGGTAGGTAAATGCATATGGTGTCTCATGCTTTGCCAATTCAGGATTTGCAATAGCCGTACAAACTCCAATTGCTGTAAAAGATACTGCAGATATAATTGAAACGATAAAAAACGTTATCGCATTATCTTTCATGCGATACATTAATTCTGAAATAACAAGGAGGTTGGTTCTTTTAAAAAATGTAGTTTCTCTATTTTTTAAAGCAGATAACACATATACACACAATTGAGTAAAGAAAAAATAGGTCCCACATACAATGAATACGACTCCTACTCCTACGAGTAGGAATAATTGATTTAAACGCATGTAATCGACCGCAGCGATACTGTGGTGAATGCAGGAGTAACCCGCTCCAAATAAAATAAGTACCAACAAAGATATATAAACAGACACTATTGGCTCAGGTTTTGGTTTTTCCTCTGATTTTATAAGTTCTACAAGCTCATTCATTTTCACCATTTTTGATGTGAACAATGAAATAAGTAGAAATAAAACAAAAAAGGACATTGCTGTTACTACTATTGCCTTGAATGGAAAGTAAAATGCTAACGTTTGCTCTACTCCTAATAAAGACCCACTAACCAGTAAAAACAATTTAGAAAAAACCATTCCTAGTCCAATTCCTACTACTATAGAAGGGATTCCAATCAACATATTTTCGAAAAAAATTAATCGATGAAACTGTTGATGAGACATTCCGTGTAACATTAATAATCCAAACTCTTTTTTTCTATTTTTTAAAAATGCACTAACAGAATAGAAAATAAATAAGAAAGAAAAAACAAAGATTAAGTAATACGATAAATGAAATCCTATTTTCCCAAATGTACTCATGATGGTACTTACATGAGTTAGTTCACCTTGTAGGTTCGGATGAAAGACAAGTAGCCCATAAGTGAAAAAAATCAATACCGCAAATGTACTACTAAAAAAATGACCTAGATATATTCGTTTATTCCGTAAAACATTATTGAGTGCAAGTTGTCGAAAATTCATGTTTATTTCCCCCTAACATAGAAAGACTATCCATAATTTTTTATAGAATAATGGACGATCGTCTTTACAATTAACTTCATTGAATAACTGGCCATCTTTAATAAAAATTATGCGGTCACAGTAACTTGCAGCAACTGGATCGTGCGTTACTAACATCATTGTTGCCTTTTCCTCTTTATTTAATTGTGTTAATAACTCCATTACATCTTGAGAAGCTTTAGAATCTAAGTTTCCTGTTGGCTCATCGACAAGAACCAATTTAGGAGAATGAATGAGTGCACGGGCAATCGCTATTCGCTGTGCTTGTCCATCAGAAATTTCATATGTTCGTTTATTTAAAATTTCACTGTTTCCTAATTTTTTCGAAATAGATTCTACTCGGTTATTTATTCTTTTCACATTTATGGCATCTAATACGAGCGGAAGAACCATATTCTCTTTTACTGTTAATGTATGCAACAGGTTAAAGGATTGAAAGACGAATCCTACTTCCTGTCTGCGAAATAAGGCAAAATCATTGGGTAAAAGTTAATACGGATTTTTACTATTAATGAATACACTGCCTGATGTTGGCGAGTGAATAGTAGAAATCATATTCAATAACGTTGTTTTTCCACTACCCGAAGGGCCCATAATCCCAACAAATTCTCCCTCTGTAATTGTTAAATTTATATTTGAAAGTGCTGTATGTGAAACCTTTCTTGTGTATTCTTTACTAAGATCTTTTACTATTTTTATATGAGAAATCCCCTTCAAATTTACACACTAAGAATGAGAGTTGATTGATGATACCCCTTCGTTTCCGTACCCTTGCATGCACTATAAAAACAAAAGCGAAGTCTGCAAACGGACTCCGCCTTTTCGATGTATCATGAATTATAGCCAGTACTAGTAGCCTCCTCATAATATTTCCTCATACATTCATGTCTCTGTGTATTTCGTGAAAAAATTTGCAACAGAACCAAATTTACGTTATTTCTTTGCGGAAATAGGTTGAGACCAAATATCTTTATCATTTAAGTGTACTTCAAAAACATATATAGGTTGAGAAAAACCTTTAGTATCAGTGTAGTAATCTATCTTATATTTTGTAATGAATAATGTATCACCTGCTTTGAAAGATATTATAGGATCGAAGTCTCCTTGTTTCAGTTTTTGAAATGCTTCCTTTGGAGAAAGAATTTCAACATCTCGAACAGGTGATTTTTTTGTAACGTAATTTTTGTAAACAGGCATTTTTTTCCCTTCGTCTTTTAACTCTATTGATGTTTTTATAGTAACATGAGACATATCAGTTTTTGTAATGGGATCAATAGGCATATTCCCAAATTCCTTCATTTGATACGAAATCATTATCCCGAGTGCGACGAAACTTACTGTAATGGGAAGGTATAAATATTTGATTATTTTTGTATCTGTTTCTTTTTTTTTCAAAAATATAAGAACTATGTTTAACACAGAATATCCTAGCATCATGCCTAAAGTATTATGAAGTAAATCGGCTAGTTCCATACTTCCGCGTTGCAGTGTGAATTCAAGAATTTCAATCAATAAACTTGCTATAATTGAGATGATTAACATCCATTTTGTTTTTTGAAAAACCTTACTAAATAAAGGGAATAAAATTCCTAACGGAAAAAGCATACCTATATTCACAATGATATGGAAAAAAGAAGAAAATGAAAAGGTATTCCATGCTTTTTTATAAACACTAAGTACATCAAAGTCAATTGTTCTTGCATAAGCTATATCATCTGAACGACCAAATGAAGTAGCTGATAATGCAAGAGAATAATATCCTATTATTAATATCAATAATATAATTTGTTGTACGGTAAACTTTTTTTCACCTTTACATACCTTTTTGTATACTACAAAATAGCTAAAAATAAGTATGAGAAGGAACAAAAATGTGAGTTGTATCGTAGGAATTGCAAAACTAACGAATAGTTCGGAAATAATGTTCATTTTACACCTCTGTGTTTTTTATTTTTTTCCGACAGAAGACTCCTTCCTCAAAAATGTGAGGGTGTGCAACACTAATTTTAGGTTGAAGATGAATGTCGGTTGGCCTAAGTCAATCTGTTCGCCACTATATACTGGTACAAATCATTCTTCAACGTTCTATCGCTCCACGCTTGTCAAAGTTGTGACAAGCAAGCTAAAGTAGAAATTGGGGTAAATCAACGTACAAAATACTTATGTTCTCACCGCAGGGACTATAGGTAGAGCCTGCTAAGATAACTGGTGGATACATCGGTGTTCTCAGAAATCGCCTATCTCCAACAGTCCATTAGGTTACGTGTTGGGTAGTTTAAATAATATTCTAGATAAAAATAACGATGTATCGTTACCTCTAGTAAATATTAATCCAGAATTATACCGGTATCTATGTGGTTCTCTCTAATTGATGTATACTTAACGGAATCATCTTTTCTAAAGGTGATAGCTTCATCAAATTTTTTAATTGAATTTTAGTACAGTACTGCTCCTGCGACAAAACCTTAATGAAAAGACATAAAAATCACCTAGATTCGCACCACATTTTTTCATGAGTGTTTCTGTTATTCATTATAGTAGTAAGATTTTTTTTCTCATATTGAATTTCCTTTCATTTTACTTACACGCTTGTAATGTTTCTGAAAATACAGTCTATAAAATTGTCAGCAATGGCTCTTTTTTGGGGAGATAGCAAAGAGGGCATCTTCATTTGCACTTTACTATACCGAACTAGATTTCGTTATACTTTTTATTAGTAATTCATTGTATCTTCTTTACCAAACACGTATAAAAATCAATATTATGAAAGTAAACTACTGAATAATAATTTAAATTAGATATCTTTAAAAAGTGTTAAAAAACGACCTTTAATCAATCCTTTTTTCTAAAACCACAGAAAAAATAAGTACTATAGTTAACACCATAATAAACCTTACTTCACTTCCATCACTTACAAAAAATGAATACAAAGTATAAATTAAAATTAATATTCCATAAATAATTTTGTACAATGAACTTCCAAATTTCCCTATATATATTTTAGTATAAAAGTTTAATTTAAATCCTAGATCAAAATAAAAATAAAAAGCACCTGTGATATACACAAAGTGCTTTTCTCTTGTCAATTTATCTATTTTTACTATATTTATCTATTTTCTTTTTATAACTCAAATTTCTTCGAATCGTACTTTTCTAGAATTTGCTGCAATTCATTTTGTTCATATGGAATATGCTTATCTGTCTGTACATCTTCAGCATTTTCTCCACCTGTTAATAATCTCCTGTACTTAAAAGAGTGCCTGTTGATACTGTTTTAATCATTTTGTATTGCCCTCCTTTTGTTTGATTACTTGTATCATAAAACAAGTATCTGAAGTTGATATGTAGTCTATCTAGAGTCTATGTAAATTAAAAAAATCTCTAACAAAATGTTTGTATTGTAACGTTACCACCAAAACTATTGCTCTAAACACCCTGATTTGAAGAAACCGTACCCCATGTTCTAATCCTCAATTCCTCCTACAGCTCTATGTTGTGTAAAACTAGTTGATCCCTATAATATAAAAAGAGCACCCCTTTTTGGATGCTCTTCGTTATAACTATATATTATTTAATTTTCTTCATTTGTTGGTACCATTTTTCCTTCTTGAGAATCCGTACCTGTACCTTCTGATTTTTCAACAGTTTTTGCATGTTTTCCAGGTTGTGATTCTGTACCTCCATTTGTTTCTACCATTTTTCCTTCTTGAGAATCTGTACCTGTACCTTCTGTTCTTTCAACAGTTTTTGCATGTTTTCCAGGTTGTGATTCTGTACCTTCTTTTGTTTCTACCATTTTTCCTTCTTGAGAATCTGTACCTGTACCTTCTGATTTTTCAACAGTTTTTACATCTCCTTTAGATGCTGGCACTGCATCTTTAGGTAAATCAAAGTTTTGTGAGGAAGACGTTGTTCCATCTGCACTCTGTCTAATTACTTGATTTAAATTTTCATTTGACTTTAGATTGTCCGTTTTCGCATCATCTGCACCAATTGCACCACCCGCTAATAATCCTGTACTTAAAAATGCTCCTGCTAATAATGTTTTAATCATTTTTCATTACCTCCTGTTTATTTGTAATATTCATCAAAAAAGTATCTAGAGTTAATGTTTTAGTCATTATCTTTATCTACTTGCTTTTTGATTACGTTTAGCATAAGGCAAGAATCTATAGTTGATATGGACTGTATCTGGAGATTATGTAAAGAAAAATAGATGATCAATTGTATATCCTACTGGATGCTTAGACAAGATTAAAATTTTATATGAGTTTGATAGTTGAATTACCCTTTGTTTTTGATTGTAAGGTTTATGGCTGGGGTAAAGCCTATTGAGGACCTAATCTTTTCTAATTTGGAAGTAAACTTTTGGCTAAAAATTTACTTTCATTTTATTTAAACATCAAGTTCTTCCTCAAATTAAAGTGGAACAATTTTATTACTTAGATTGTCTATTAAATGTGTTCCTAAAATTAGATGTTCAATTTAGATATAATAAATCCCGTTTGAAATCTATTTTTAAGTATTACAAAAATATGAAAGGACTTTTATTTTGAAAAGGAAAAGGATGCAAAAGAAGGATGAGTATTTAAGAGATACAAGCTTAATCCTTTTACAGGTAAAGTATTGCAAGTGAGATTGAAGAAGGAATAACTCAAACAATAGCTTATCAAGCATATAAACATCTTGCATGTGCTTTAAGCTATAAAATTTTAGCTGTAGAAGTATTGTTACCCCATATTCTCTTTACTTACATCTGTATGAAAAACCTAGGAAAAAACCATATATTCTTGAAAGAGGTTGAAAATTTATGTTCATATTAAGCAAGTTCTTTAACATTACGATTGTATCTGTCGTATTACTTTCATGTGTAACACTAATAGGCTGTTCCAATAGTAATACTCCATCTGAATCACCTAAACAAACGAAACAAACAAATCCAATTAAACAAGAAAATACTGGTGATAATTCTTTTGCTAAACTTGAAAAAGAATATGATGCCAAGCTTGGTATTTATGCACTGGATACTGGTACGAATCAAACTGTTTCTTATCGATCAGATGATCGTTTTGCATTTGCCTCTACATCTAAATCATTAGCAGCGGGCGTTCTTTTACGTCAGAACTCAATAGAAGCTCTTGATGAAAGGATTACGTATACGCGTGAAGACCTTTCTAATTATAATCCAATTACTGAAAAGCATGTGGATACAGGAATGACATTAAAAGAACTTGCAGATGCTTCTGTTCGATATAGTGACAGTACAGCACATAATTTAATTCTTAAAAAGTTAGGTGGTCCATCCGTATTTGAAAAAATCTTGAGAGAAATTGGTGATACTGTTACTAATTCCAAGCGATTTGAACCTGAATTAAATGAAGTAAATCCAGGAGAAACACATGATACGAGTACACCAAAAGCAATCGCTAAGACACTTCAGTCTTTTACATTAGGAACTGTACTACCATCTGAGAAACGTGAACTATTAGTAGATTGGATGAAAAGAAACACAACTGGGGATAAATTAATTCGTGCGGGCGTACCAAAAGGATGGGAAGTAGCTGATAAAACAGGTGCAGGTTCTTATGGAACAAGGAATGATATTGCAGTTATTTGGCCACCAAATAAAAAACCAATTGTTCTTGCCATCCTTTCTAATCATGATAAAAAAGATGCTGAATACGATGATAAACTTATTGCAGATGCAACCAAAATTGTTTTAAATACTTTAAAAGCTACAAATAAATAATAATAGTAATACATTAATACTTTTCCATGTTTCCGTCACATTACTGTGACGGTTTTTTTAGGTATGTTACTAAAAATTGACCATTTAATGTTACGGAAACAATTCAAAAAATTAACCGTTACAACTAAAAAACTTTTCAATTTAGACAGATATTTTTCTTATAGGGGGCACCTCATATACGTACTGACTTAAGAAATTAATTATTCCCAAACGAAAATAAAACACGCCAAAGCCTCATAAATAACTGGGTACAAATAAAAAAACATCTGAGATTCTATTAGAGGTTCTAAAGGGGAGTTACATACCTTTTATTGCAGAATTTGATTGCTGCCATACTCACCCGATGTTAACTGTCCCAATTGATTTCAAAATAGAGATGGATGCAACAAATAAAACATTAACAATTCTTGAAGAATGAATAAATTAAATCCATTGAATATTAAAAGACTGAGTAATCTAAGCATGGATTAATCAGTCTTTTTAATATCAAAATTTTCTTAGCGTGTTTTTTTCCAAAATGCTGGCGGGACCTCATATCCATCAAGCTAATAAAAAACTGTGTTCCAAAAGGAAAATAATCTCATTGATTTACCGATGCCAGCATCATAATGAATCCCTCCTTCTCCTCTTTTTATCAGTATTGGTAAGTAAAGGGGGGCCAGGCATAAAAACAGGTTGTGGAGAAAGTCTTCTTCACAACCTGAGAGTAAATTATATATCCAAATATGATTTGTTCTTTTAACTATTAAGTCTTTTATAATCTGTTATAGTCGATATAACTAGAGTCATAATAAATCCACTGACCTGTTCCAATTCTTAGCCAGCCGTTCTTTTCTTCATATACTGTAACTTTTTCGCCTTTACTTGTCTTTCTAACAATAGAATAGTTTGTCCCTGATCCGCTTCGAACATTTACCCCAATACCATTAATTTGAGCCATTCCAATTACCTTTTCAACACTACCATTTTCAATTACTTGTAGCATATTTAGAATGAATGTTGCTGTTTCACCACGAGTTGTTGTTCCTTTAGGGTCGTATTGATTATCACCCTTACCTTTTACAATACCTAGACCATACAATCTTTGTACGTCTTCTTTATAGCTAATTTGGTCTTTATCTGAGAATGGTAGGTTTACAACTGGTCCCCATATACCTTTATACTGTAAAGCCTTATTTACAATAATTGCTGATTCTTCTCTCGTAATAGGTGTGTTTGGGTCAAAATAACCATCACCTCTACCTAGAATAATACCTGCACTTGCAGCACGTTTAATACCATCTCGTAAAGTTGAGTTTGCATCGTTTAGGTCTTTAAATGAAGCATCTCCAGCTGGCAGGTTTAGAGATTTAGAGATTAATTGAGCAAATTCGGCTCTTGTTATCGCTCTATTAGGTGCGAAAACTCCGTTTCCTTCCCCTATCATAATACCCCTTCTATTTAACTCTCGTATAGCTTCTTCATACCAACCTCCAGTAATGTCATCTTTTGGTTGATAAAGATTATTATAATACCCACCAACACCATTTACGAATGCATCCCATTGTCCATTATTAATCATATTAGCAGGACAGATTTTACCACTCCATTTTTGGTGTTTTACAATGTTATTTAACGGTACACCAGTTTCTTTCATTAAATAAGCTACAAGTTTCTTAGCATTATCTACCGCTTTACTATAGTTACCGTCACTGTTAACTGCGATTTCAATTGCAATAGATTCTCTATTACCTGGACCATCACCGTCTCCTGCGTGCCATCCGTTCTCGTTTAATGGTAGGTGTTGATAAATCTCTTTATCGTCTACTGTAAAATGCCAAGATGCAGCTCGGTCTGTGTTGCCTACTGCTTGGTTATATAGGTATTGAGCGTGGTTTCTAGCACCTGCTCCTACACTTGTATTATCAGTCTCATGAATTGTAATGTACTTTGGGCTCATATAGTTTTGAGGACGAATATTATCGTTACCTGCTGGAACAATCCATTCAGTGAATGGAACACCATTTATTGTACTAGAGGTGCTAGGTGATATGGGAGACAGACTACGTTTTGTTCTGTTTGAATTGTTAGGAACAGTTAGTGTACCTGTTTCTTCATGAATACCTTCTGAACGTTGAAGACTATCTACTTTCTTATTGTCGACAGTACCTCCACCACGTCCGTCTATCTCTTTAAAACTAGCTTCAATACTTTTTAAAGCCTGTTCATCTGATGTTGTTTTACTTTGTTCCTGAACGTTTGTAGGTTGTTTATTGTTTACTAATTGTTCTTCCTCTGCGAACGATACCAATGGTGAAGATAATACCGTTAATCCTGCCGTGAATGCTACTACTTTTTTATTAAATTTAATGTTCATTTTCAATTTGGTATATCTCACTATTTTAATAGATATACCTTCCCCCTTGTACTTCTTTTAGTGTGAATAATAGTTTAAATAATGGTAGACTGAACCCCAAAAATAACGGCTTGATTTTTCATTTCATATGACAAACCGAAATTTATAAGTCCTACTAAAAATGTCAGTATTTTCGAATTATAACACAGCACGTTTGCAAAAATATAATTCAATAACATAAATAACCTTTAATGTATAAAACGGTTTTGTTGTAAAAATCCCAAGACTCTTGCAAGTAATATCCTAATCTTGGACATACTGGTAGTATGACTCTAAAAAAGGTACGTGATCAGTATGTAAAAGGAAAATTTGTTTAAATGGAGGCATTATCAGCCTGAACTAATCTTATTAACAGTAAGGTGGTATGCTCTTGTTCTATGCTAAGGTTCAAATATTTTGTCACAACTACGTCCATTATTTCTGGAGTGAAATCCGTGCATATGCTTAAAGAGAGCAGATTGATTTACTACGGAACCAGTCTATCCAAAACCAACAAGAATTCATATATCAATTGTTTGGACTTGCAGCATAAGATACAATCCCGTTAGAAGTCTATACGCTTTATTATCTTTTAATCTATTTTTACACCAGAACCATGTTAGCTCTTATATGAAAAATACACGCCTTCTTTTCATTCTATTATTTCTTTTTACCCATCGATTTAAGGGCACGTTTAATAACATCATAGAAACTTAGAGATTGTGCCATATGACCTGGATCTACATATTCTCGTATAGCCCGAAGAACTTTCTTAGGTTCCTTAGAAGAAAAGGTGAAGATCCCATTTCTCTTGGTTTCAATAGCATAACGTGGAATCCATTTCCCCTTAAACATTACAGAAGCTATAACGTAATCTACCTCCTCCCACGGAATCTGAATAAATTTACGCGTATCACGAGAATTATAAAATTCAAACCCTTTATCACCAATCATAATTTTCCCATAGTCCGTAAGTCCCGTAAAAGCGGTAGCATCTATTACTAAATCTACCCTTGTATTAATTGATTGAACCATCATATCCACTCCATTTCATTTATCCTATTTATAATTCGTAACTTCAAACAATTAGATCAATACAAAAAGTGGCTGAAACGATAATCCCCAGCCACTTTTTTATACGAACTATTATCAATTCACAGGCTACTAATCTACACCTCAATCTCAACAATTCCTAAATATTATATCTTAAGAATTGAAAACGTGAGCAACTTAAATTATAAAAGTCCGATTACGTGACCAACTACCCCAACTACGAATAATGAAAGAATAATAACAATTGGGCTGACTTTTTTCTTCAACAACCACATGCAGAAGAATGTCAGAAGTAATGCAGCTAAACCAGGAATCAATTGATCTAAGTTATCTTGCAAGGTAGTTACTTTCGTAGGTGACAGTGCCATTCCTGAGTTTACTTGTTCAAAAGATTGACGAATCCCTTCACCATTTCCAGGAAGTTTGTCCCACTCAACATACGCACCTTTATCTAACTGAACTTCAGATACAACTGGCTTGAATTTAATTGATACCCACCGTTCCACCAAGGCTGCAAGTACAAACATACCAAGGATAGATGCACCTTTTGTAATATCTTGTAATAATCCACCTGAAAGATCATCAGTGATTTTAGAACCAGCTTTATAACCAAATTCTTGTGTATACCACATAAATCCCCAACGAACCAGATTCCAAGCTAAGAAGAAAAGGATTGGCCCAAGGATATTCCCCCCCATTGCTAATGATGCTCCTAAAGCACCTAACATCGGACGTAAAGTAAACCAGAATACCGGATCACCAACACCGGCTAAAGGACCCATCATCCCAACTTTAACCCCCTGAATTGCCACATCATCAACTTCTGCACCATTAGCACGTTCTTCTTCAAGTGCTAATGTAACTCCTAGAATTGGTGAAGCAATATAAGGATGTGTATTGAAGAATTCCAAGTGACGTTTTAATGCTGCTTTTCGATCTTCTTTTGATTTATATAACTTTTTAATCGCTGGAATCATCGAGAAGGCCCAACCACCATTTTGCATACGTTCATAGTTCCAAGAGCCCTGAATAAATGTAGATCGCCATGCAACGGCTAAACGATCTCTTTTTGTTAATTGTATTTTTTCTGCCATTTGTCTTCTCCTCCTCCTGAATTAATAATCGTTTAAGATATCGTCAAGCGGGTCACCAGAGTTACCTCCACCACCATTTGAAGAACCACCCATTTTAGAAAGGCTCAAATAAATAAGAGCTAAAGCCACACCCAATGCACCAAGAGCAATAAGTGTTAATTGAGAAATCGCAGCTATTACGAAACCAATAATGAAGAATGGCCATACTTCTTTTGTTGCCATCATATTAATAACTAGTGCATAACCAACAGCAACAACCATTCCGCCACCAATAGCCATTCCATCAGTTAACCATGCAGGCATTGATTCCAAGAATCCTTGAACGCTTTGTGCAGGGATAAATAAAAGTGCTCCGGCAGGAATTGCAATTCGGATACCTTGTAAACACACCGCAGCGATGTGTAACACTTCAATTTTTTTTATATTTCCTTCTTCAGCTGCCGTATCCATCATGTGTACAATAGGAACAGCAAGTGTACGAACAATCATTGTTAAGAAAAGTCCTGCTACTGCAAGTGGTACCGCTACTGCAATTGCTGATGCAACACCGCTAACACCTTGTCCGCCTAATACTAAAATGATTGCTGATGCAACTGATGCCAATGCAGCATCTGGCGCTACGGCTGCTCCAATATTTGCCCATCCAAGTGCAATCATTTGAAGTGTACCGCCAAGAACAATACCCGCCTCCAGGTTACCTGTTACTAAACCAATTAGTGTACATGCCACTAGTGGTTGATGGAATTGAAATTCATCTAATATTCCTTCCATACCGGCTAGAAATGCAATTAGTATTACTAAAATTATTTCTATAGTAGACATTATGATCCCCCATTTCATTTAAATTTGCTATGTAACTACGATAATTCAACCTTCGCTTTTTTTAGAATATCATCCATATTTGCACGAGAATCATTCGGTACTTTACGTACATCAAAATGAATGCCTTTTGCTTTCATTTTCTCGAAAGCCTCTACATCTTCTCTTCCCATAGAAAGAACCTTATTAACAACAACCTTTCCAGTTGAATGAGCCATAGAACCAACGTTAACTTCTTTAATATCCACACCACCCTCTATAACTCTCAGGACATCTAGTGGGTTTTCAAATAATACCAGTGCATTAGTATTACCAAAACGGGGATCTTTTTCAACTTCAATCATTTTGCTGATTGGAATAACATTGGCCTTAACCCCTGGTGGTGCCGCCTGTTCGATTAATTTTTTACGAAGATCGTCTTTAGACACTGCATCTGAAACTACGATAATACGATTTGGTTGTGTAGACTTTGTCCATGCAGTCGCTACCTGACCATGCAATAAACGAGAATCCACACGGACTAAAACGAACTTGATTTTCCCATCACCAACTACTGTACCGGGAGCAAGTCTGCCATTTGCTTTTACATCTTTTGCAACTGCGATATCAGTATTTTCTTTGGGTTCCAGCTCTTCAGGTTTAATTCTGACCCCTTCCTTCGCTGTTTTAACGATATGCGCTGCGATTTCTTGAGCAGACGTAATTGATAAACGCGATGCATAAGCTTCAATCACCATAGGTAAGTTCAAACCAGCAACGATTGCCCAATTGTCTTTGTGTTCTTCATACAAGCCATTAGCTTGATTGAATGGAGTACCGCCCCATAGATCGACTAAAAACAATACCTCATCTTGATTATCAAAAGATGCAATTGCCGCTTCCATTTTTGCTCTCAAATCGTCTGGCCCTTCGTTTGGCATTAAGGTAACAGCCTTAACGTTCTCTTGCTCTCCAAAAATCATTGCGCCAGATTGTAAAATGCCTTCAGCAAATTGGCCATGGCTTGCTAGGATAATCCCTACCATCTCTCTACCTCCTAAATATTTCATCCTAATTTTTTCTGAATTGACGCAACCAACACAACTTTTCTTCTTCATTTCATCAATCTTTAACTATTAAAAACCAACTTTTTCTATCCTTGAGAAAACCACCTCCTAGGCTATTTAAATCTCACTTCTTTTATAAAATTTTGTTTACTACTAAAAATGAGTTTGTGAATCTCCAATTCATCATTTTTCAAATCATTACTTAAAACACATAATTTCTTAAGTAAAAGGTTCATAATCTTATAAAATAACCCACTATAAGAAAACGCTTTCAAAATATAGAAAAAACATACCGTTGAAAATCATTGTTTCAAATACACTTACTCTAAACCTAACCAACTATAAATAGACTGAGTTGCTTCAAACAAAAATAGGAGTAAAACTCCATTTGCGAATTGCCTCATTGATAAGGAAAGCGTTTATCTCGAAAAACATGATTATCAATGCAAACGAACATGACAGAAAACAATTTAAAGTTCTTTCGAATGATAAAAATACCATGTAAGTTTTTATTACGCATATGTTACTTACCAAAAGTTCAATAGAATGAAAGAGTATACACATTTCTCCTTTTCCCAACTAAAGAAAAGCACTGTTATTCGCACAATGAAATCGATTCCATTTACTAAAAACATTGCCGTTCTATCTGATAAGATGATTTATATCGCCTGCATACAAAATAGCAAACAAAAAAACAATAACCCCTACTTACGAGTCAGAATTTTGCTAAAGATAGCTATCCAGAAAACAGTTTATAGTTGGAGACAGAAATTTGATATAAGAGTTGATTCGTCGCAAAAGAATAAAACCACTATCATCCTCTACAACCGTCATATATTCATTATATCCATTGTGATTTTTTTCACAATGGATATAAATTGAACATTTTATGAATAAAACAATTCCACATTATAAGAAATGTATAGTGATTTTTTTAGCATACATTTTTTACTTAGATACCCCTTCGCATTACATGATTGATAGTAAATGTGGTTAACTAATTACTTTCTAATTGAATTTTAATATATTAAGTGCTTAATAAATCAATTGAAAACCTATAGCTCCTATGATTCCTCCTATGGTACTACCAATTATGGGAATCCATGCGTATCCCCAATCCGAAGAACCTTTATTACATATTGGTAAGATTTGATGTGCTAGCCTTGGCCCAAAATCTCGAGCCGGATTTAAAGCAAATCCAGTTGTTCCACCAAGAGATAAACCTATAGATACTATTAACGCTCCTATTATTATTGGAAGTAGTCCATCTGTAACTTTATTATGACTTATAGCTAAAATTGAAAATACAAATACCGCAGTGCCAATAATTTCACTTAACAAATTGGAAGGCCAACTTTTTATTGCAGGGCTTGTAGAAAACACCGATAATATAATTTCTTGATTTTTAGTTTCTTTCCAATGCGGAAAATACTGGAGCCAGACAAATATTGAACCTAAAAAAGCCCCAATCAACTGTGCACCAATATAGGAAGGAACTTCACTCCAAGGAAATACCCCTATACAAGCAAAAGCAATTGTAACTGCAGGATTCAAATGTGCACCACTTATGTTATCTACTATATATATAGCGAATGTAACTGCTAATCCCCAGCCAAGAGTAATTGCAACCCATCCGGAATTTTGTGCTTTGGATTTTTTCAGCAAAGTACCTGCTACAACGCCGTTCCCTAATAAAATAAGAACCAAGGTTCCAATTAATTCCCCCATAAATGGAGACATATTTATGACCCCCTTTGTTATTTCAAAAACCATTGTATAAACACAAGGGCATCATCAGCATCTTCCCCATCAAGAATTACATGTATTTCTGCCCCTCTTTTTACTGCTAAATCGATTAATTGAAGAGTACTTTTTGCATTAACTTTTTTATCTTTAAATATAAACTGAACCGAACAATCATAATCCCTTAAGCCATCTACAATTTCACTTGCTGATTTTGCATGAATTCCATCCTTACGAGTTACAATTAATTTTCTTTCGATTCTCATAAGATTAGCTCCTTTTATATTTTTATAATGGTTTTCGCTTCAAGTACAGCCTTAAATCTTATATATTTCTTCTAATATTTTGCCAATCCCTAATTCAACAACTGCTACGAAGGACCCTCTATTAATGGTCAATCTGCTATTTTGATTTAATCACTCTTAATTAGAGCGCCTCCCAAATTTACGAATACAATTACAACTCGTTCATTATAAATAGCCTCTTGAATTTATCTGAAGCTTCTACCTACTTCATCGTTATCTACTCCTCCTACAGAAACTATTAAAACACCGGAACTTAATTTGGCGAGTAAAGCTTTTAAATCTCTGAACTTGCAGATAACCATGAGAAATTAAAGCTAATCCTACATTACTCATCACAATTGCTCCCTCAGTTCATTAACAATATCTTTTTCACCTATAAGAGATAAACATAGAGTTTCAAAGATAATAAAAGATGAGACTGCTCCTGGATCTAAATGACCAATAGACCTTTCTCCTAGAAAGGAAGCACGCCCTTTTTTAGCTAATAATGGCTTAGTCTTTTCCATTTGTTCTCTTGCAAAAATGATAAGACCAATAGGTTTTATTTTTTCTCCATTTCTTTGGATATACTTCAAAACAGGATCCCAAACATCAAGCATTGTTTTATCTCCTATCTGAGTTTTTCCTCTTAGACAGATGCCATCTACAGATTCTTGAAAAGCAATCCCCAATTCATTGATTGTAATTTTATTTTTCCCTTTCAAAACACTACCAGCCCTTAAAAATGCTGTTCCATATAAAGGCCCTGATGCACCGCCAACCTTTGAAATAAGTATCATTCCAATATCATGAAATACATTTCCAATATCATCATAAGCTGTATATGATATCTTTTTTTCAACCTCTTTAAACCCTCTATTCATATTAATACCATGATCTCCGTCACCTATAAATTGATCAAGTTGCGTTAGATTTTTTTTTTGATACTCAAGTTGTTTTGCAGTAAGTTGCATCCAATTGATGATATGTCTTGGTGTAATATACATGTTGGCCCTCCTATTGTACACGCCAGTTAGTCGTATTTGCTGGATCATTAAGCAAAGCAGATAATTGTCCATCTAGTTTTAATAAAGTAATAGAAAAACCGGCCATATCAATCGCTGTCATGTATTCCCCAACATATGTTTTACTGATATCGATACCAATTTTGTTTAATATTATGTTAATCATTTTATTTAAAATATATAATTCCATTAACGGCGTTCCACCTAAGCCGTTTACCATTACTGCAACTTTATCACCAATTTTCAATTGCATATCACTTAAAATATGCTCTAAAAGGAGTTCAGCCATTTCATTAGCTGCTATCATACTAATACGATGAGTTCCAGGTTTACCGTGAATGCCTATACCAACCTCTACTTCATTTTCACCAATTCTATAACCGACTGTATCAGATCCAGGTATAGTACACGTTGTTAATGCCATTCCCATACTACGCATATTAGCAATCACTTTATTTGCAACATCTTCAACTTCTTTAAGCGATGCTCCTTTCTCAGCCATTGCTCCAGCTATTTTATGTACAAATATTGTTCCAGAAATTCCTCTTCTTCTCATGGTGTGTGAACTATTACCAATAGCAATATCATCATTAACAATGACTGTAGCAATTGGGATTCCCTGTGCTTCAGCCATTTCAGCAGCCATTTCAAAATTCATTATGTCTCCTGAGTAGTTTTTTACAATTAATAAAACCCCACTTCCAGCATCCACCTTTTGAATCGCTTTCAAAATCTGGTCTGGTGTAGGAGAAGTAAAAATTTCGCCCATTACAGCAGCATCAAGCATTCCTTTACCAACAAATCCTATATGCGCTGGTTCATGACCACTCCCGCCTCCGCTGACAATTGCCACTTTTCCTGGAAATGGACTATTAGCTCGAAGAATTATATTTGTTTCACCCATATTTTGTAGTTTATCAGAATGTGCAAACAACATTCCGTCAATCATATCCCTAACTACTTTTTCTGGATTATTAATAAATTTTTTCATGGCATCTATTCCTTTCCATTAGTCGCCGCTAGTACCCTAACATTTAATTTTATAATTTTATTCCCTCCTACAATTCCCTTTTATTATAAAAACCTATAATGATTTCACTTGGACATTTAGCTTTAAGCCTCCAATTTCATCTAAAAGATTGTTCCAATGTTTGCTTGCTCAAATTTCCCTTTCCTCATGTGAAGTGCTCCAGTGAATACTCCTTTTTCATGCTCAAATAGCTCACTTTCAATTAAATTAGGGGGGATAGCCGCACAATTTACTAGAATAAACGACTTATCCTTTCTGAAAACAGCTTTATGGATACCTTTACCTATAAGTTCTTTTCCTGTTTCACTCTCTCCAGTAATAAGAATCGTAGAATCTAATTCTGCTACTTTATTCGCAACAAAGAGCGTCTTAATTAAAGTGTCACTATAAATAATAATGTCTGGAAAAGAGTTGTTTAGTTTTTTATATTTCGACAATTCACATTCTAAATACTTTATTCTGTTCTTTTCAAGAGTCAATTGGTCTAATAATGATTGTGTTTCATGAATAGATTCATCGTTAAAAGTATTCCGCTCAATTTTGCTATAAGTGTAGCTACGGCTCGAGCATGTGGACCATTTGTAATATGAATATTAATTTCAATCTTTTGTATCACAAGAACCTATTTCATAATAATACATGCATAAAAATACATAAAATTCAACCAGTGAATTTTATGTATTTTTATTTTCATTGTTAAAACTCTAACTATTATATAATAAGATTATTTATACAAAACCTGATAATATAGGTTTTTAATACTATTTTTCCCATTTCATCTTTCTTAAAAAATAGTATTTGATTTTTGATAATCATAACACTATCTTTTAATCCGTCATATAACAGACGAAAAATATACATAAAATATTCATAATTCTGTACTCAGAATTTTGATAACATTAGATTCAAGGTTAGATTTTCAGCTTACTTACAAAAAAATCAAGGAGTGATTATCATGGAACGTATCCTAATTAGCCCGCAAAAATATATTCAGGGAAGAAATGTAATTAAAAAAATTGGAGAGTATGTAAAACCTCTAGGAACCAATTTATTAGTTATTGTAGATGAATGTGTTTGGCATCTTGTTGGTGAAAAAGTTATGGAAAGCTTTCATAAACAAAATCTATGCTTTGAAAAAGTCGGTTTTAATGGTGAAAGTTCTGAAAATGAAATTGCAAGAATTGAGAAAATAGGAAAAGAATTTGGTGCTGATGTAATCATTGGTATTGGTGGTGGTAAATCAGTAGACACAGCAAAAGCGGTAGGAGAAATTCTTTCGGCCAAAGTTGTAAGCGTTCCCACTATTGCCTCAACAGATGCACCAACCAGTTCTCTTTCTGTTATTTACTCTGATGATGGAGTATTTGAGAAATACAAATTTTATTTAAAAAATCCGGATATTATTTTAGTAGATTCCCAAGTCATTGCACAAGCTCCATCCAGATTTTTAGCTGCTGGGATTGGAGACGGAATGGCTACATGGATTGAAGCTAGAGCAAATTTAGAATCCCGAAAACCCGCTATGGCTGGAGGACTCTCTACCCTAGCAGCTGCTAGGATTGCAGAACTCTGTTGGGATACCTTATTTCAATATGGAGAAGCTGCTCTTTTAGCAGTTAAACAAAAAACTGTTACTCCAGCAGTTGAAGCCGTAATAGAGGCAAACACCTTGCTTAGTGGCCTTGGATTTGAAAGTGTGGGGTTAGCTGCAGCTCATGCCATCCATAATGGTTTTACTGTTTTACATGATAAGACTCATGATTTGATGCATGGAGAAAAGGTTGCATTTGGCACATTAGTACAAATGGCATTGGAATCTTGGACAACTGAAGAACTATATAACTACATTGATTTCTGTATCAAGCTTGGCTTACCAACTACACTTGAAGATCTGAACTTAGGTGATGCAAGTAAAGAAGAATTGATGAAAGTGGCTGAAGCTGCCTGTCAAGATGGTGAAACTATACATAATATGCCATTTGAAATTTCACCAGAAATGGTTTTTGATGCAATTATTGCTGCTAATGCTTATGCTACAGAGTATAAATTAAAAAAATTAGTTCAAAATTACAATCCAAAAAATTAATTAAGTGTATATTACACATTATTTAATTTTGTATGTGTTCTTTTAAGAGTTTAGCAAAATTACAATACCATATATTAAAAACTAAATAAGCATTAAAATTGTATATATCATGAAATAATCTGAAGACTTCATCCAACATATAAGAGCACGAAATATTTAAATGAATCATAGCATTATGTCAAAATTAATTTTGCAACTGAATTTTCACACCAAAAATAAATATAGAAATAAAAAAACCTCTTTATGAGGTTTTTTCTAGTCCTATACTTTTGATAAAAAAATAAGTTGTTTTTATTATAAACAATAGGTTAGCAACACCATCTTAACATATAGAAACCAAAAATCTATGTGTCAATTTTTCAAACATCCTATAGTTTTTATGAGAATACTAAAAAGATATAATTCATAAAAAATGTAGGAGAAGTAAAGGACTTAATTTATGCTGCTTCCAGTTTACCTACTCAACTAAAGTAAGACAATTTTAGAAAACCTAAAAATAATATTCTCATTTTATTACTAAAGAATACAACAAATTGTTTAGATTTAGTAATAGAAGTAGTTAGTCTTGTACTCAAGATAAAAAATTTTTAGCCAAACTAGATTATTAGAATCGACACTTTTGTGTACATTTATATTACTTCTAGCTCACTATTCATCCCCACCTTACAAAAATGGTATATATATGTACATTTTAATTCGATTTTCTGTAGTTTATGAGAAGAAATATATTGTTTTTGGATGAATATTATTATATTTCCCTCTAATTTGTTTCATTTTTTGTAAGTTGTTATCCTACTAAATGAGGGTAATCATCACGTATAAAAGTATCAGTATTGGGAGTTACGGCAATAATTCTTCAAAATATATATTAAAAGAATTTTAATAATGCCAAATATAATTTCTTTTTTTAATTATAAATTAGAAGTGAGGAGATATTATTATGATTAGAAAGAAACATCCATTTTGTACTCTAGCAAAAACAGCTGTTGCATTAACTATGATCATTCCTACATCCCAAGCCATTAGCCATACGTTTGCCTACGCTCAAGAAAATATAGCGAATTCTCAACAACAAGTAGCGCCATTTTGGAATAAAAATAAAGATTATCCAGGTGAATCTTACGTTACATATGAAGGTAAGATTTATCATTCTGTATATTGGGTAAATGCAGGTACATTACCTACCCAACAATTTAGCGGTTGGGAATTATATACTGGTTCAGAATATATAACTGACAATAGTGATCCAAATGATTTATTTGGTGAAGGAATCACTTGGCCAACTCATGTTTTTGCACCATATGTAGATAACGGCATGAATCCTCAAAACCTATTAAAATATGCCCAAGAAACAAATACTAGTTTCTTCACGCTTTCCTTTATAGTGGCTGATAAAAATGGAAATCCAGTATGGGGAGGAAGTCATACCCCTATTGGAGATGGTAACTTAGATGATCAAATTAAACAAATTAGAAAAATAGGTGGAGATGTTAAAGTATCTTTTGGTGGAGCAAATGCTGGTAATATCCCTGGATTAGGTGCAGATCTTGCCGCAGCTATTACAGATGTGAATAAATTAAAAGATGCTTATAAAAGTGTAATTAACACATTACATTTAACACACATGGATTTTGATATTGAAGGCGTCTTAGTTGCTCACCCAGAATCTATCGAAAGAAGATCAAAAGCAATTGCGTTATTACAAAATGAATTAAAAGCTGAAGGTAAAGATGTAAAAATTGGTTATACCTTACCAGTAATGCCATATGGCCTAACTAATGATGGACTAAATGTAATTCAAAGCGCTATAAAACATGATGTAGATTTAAATTCAGTTAATATTATGACTATGGATTACGGGCAACAAAACCAACAAATGGGACAAGCTGCAATAGATGCTATTAATAGCTTGCATGGACAATTAACTAATTTATATAAAGGTACTATTAAAGATTCTGACATTTGGAAAATGATTGCTGTTACACCTATGATAGGAAAAAATGATACTCAAAATGAAATTTTCACATTAAATAATGCAAAAGAATTGTTCCAATTTGCCAAAGAAAAAGGTATTGGGGAAATTAGTATGTGGTCAGTGTATCGTGATAAAAAAGCTACTGAAAGTTGGCAAATCGGTCAGGCAACTGGAGATGCTTCTGGATTACCCGATGTAGACGACGGTGCTTTTTCTAAACTATTTTCTGCTTTTAATAGTAGTACTGAAATTGACGTAATCGCTCCAACAGCTCCTTCTAACCTACGCTCTGCTAGTCAAACAGCAACAACTGTTGAGCTACAGTGGGAGGCTTCCACAGATAATATTGGTGTGAAAGAATATGAAGTTTATCGTGATGGAAAAAAAGTAGGAACAACAAAAACAACACGTTATGAAGATGCGGGATTACAAGCCAATACAAAATATAATTATACAATTAAAGCTACAGATGCAGCAGGAAATAAGTCAAAAAGTAGCAATGAAGTTTCAGTTACAACAAAAGAAGAGAATCCAGAACAAATAGCTCCAACAGCTCCAACAGGATTACAAGCATCAGAAACTACTACAAACAGTGTTCATTTAATATGGGAAGAATCCATAAGTAATGTTGGTATAAAAGAATATGAGATTTATCGTAACGGTACGAAAATAGCTACAAGTCCTTCAACTTACTATACAGATGAAAATTTACTGGCTAGTACAGAATATAGATATATGGTAAAAGCTATAGATACTCAAGGAAAAGTTTCAGTTGCGAGTAATGAAATCAAAATCACAACAAAAGATACCCCCTCTTCTGAGTATAAGGCATGGGATTCGTATGCTGCATATAAAAAAGGAGATAGAGTAGAACATCAAGGTAAAATTTATGAAGCAGTTCAAAGTTATCAAGGATACGGTGATCCAAATTGGATTTTCTCATTAGCTTTATGGAAAGTAAGTGAACTACCCGCCACTTAACATCCTAACGGACTGTTTGAAGTGGGGGCTTCTCGGTTAGTCGTTACTTTTGGTAGCTAACGAATTCGTCCTAAGACAGTCGAGCTAACTCCCTTGTTCCAAGGGTTATTTTATTGCTATCTATGCTAACGCCAATAGGCGTATTGCTTCATTTTTGATATTGATAGCTGCGTTATAATCTCTATCGAGATTTACACCGCATATACAAGAATAGACTCGCTCAGACAATGACATATTTTTCACA
>NZ_JBQXON010000013.1:0-116726 GCF_052646455.1 Bacillus cereus group sp. Bce041 | reverse complement strand
TGCAACAGTTTGCTCTTTCTCTTACCTATTTCTACTTCCTACACTTCTTTTGCGCCTTGTTTTCCTTAATTCTTCAACTTGCAACACGGTTGCTCTTTCTTTTCCCTATTTTCAATCAACTTGCAACATGTTTGCGGTATCCTTTCCCTATTTCTTTCAACTTGCAACAGTATAATTTATTTCTCAACTAAGTAATTTTAAAAAAATCATGTCATTTTAAAGTTTTTAAGCTATTTTTCTCATATTTTGAGTAAGTTACATACATAAGATGCAACATGTTTGCGGTATCCTTTCCCTAAATACCCTACTATTTCCACTCTAATCCTTTATATATCAAGGGTTTAGGTACTTTTCCATTTACTTTTATACATATCACCCAACATGCAACACGTTTGCGGTATGCATGCCCTTATTTCCCTCACAAGATGCAACACTGTTTGCGGTATCCTTTCCCTACTTTCATTCTATAAATGCCAACAAATCCTTTTATATCAAGGATAATTATTACAATTCATTTTTAATGATTGCGTTCACTAACTTGCAACACGTTTGCGGTATCCTCACCCTAAATCACTTAGCGTATTCCCTCTAAATCCATATATATCAAGGGTTTAGAGGATTTCTTACGTACTCATACACTTATCATTCAACATGCAACACGTTTGCGGTATCCTTAACACAAAAAAAATTCATGAAATTCTCTTATCCCTTGATACAACTAGCTTTATAAGGTGTTGCAAGTTGCTATTTTTCTTCTTAAAGGAGCACCTTTCATCAATTTTCGATTTGCTATAATCAAAATTGGTATATTTTATAGTATTTTGGCATATATTTCTGAATTTGTAGAACGGAGGTGAAAAAGATGGGGAAATCATTTGTGATACGTAATCAACGTAGCTTAAATGGGGAAACAACAAACGCAGTTTTAGTAACACTCAAATCTTGGCAAAAGCTTGTGGAAGCATTTGAAGAGAAGTACTACAGTTATAAAGATACTTATTTAGAAGATATTCTACAGCACATGACATACGAAGATCGCATTGCTGACGTAGAAGGCTTTGTTGAAAAAGCTAAACCATCTTTTTCACGTCGCGCAATGTCTGCACTTGCAGAAAAAACTGGAAGAAAGCATAGATTATACGGCATCACGAATGCTGATCTTGAAGTGTTCTTATATCTACATAAGAAATGCTATACAAATGGTGTTATTCCCAATGTAACCATACATATGATGTGGGAAGATTACAAGCAATATAAAGAAGAGCTTGCATACATTCAGCATTCTCAATTCTATATCGCTTTGAAAAAGTTAAGCTTACATAACATTATCTCTATTGAAAATGGCTTAGATAGCCGATATACAATCAAACTAACTCATTTTATGAACGAGGAAACAGAAAAAGCAAATCCATACGTATATATTAGTCCTGTTGTATTTACAAAGGCTTTCTTTAAACTATCTGTAGCAGCTAAGAAATTATTCTTAGACATTGCGATGCAACAACATACGGAAACAACATTAAAGCGTTCTTTGGACAAGCAGGACGAAAGAGGAAACAAAACTCACTTCGGTGGGATGTATCGTTTCTTACATAAAAAATATCCGCATCAGATTCGTGCGGTTATCGAGGAATTAACAACTGCATTACCATGTACGGGGAATCCCCTATTCAAAATTTGCAAAATGCAAAAAGGTGTAAAGCATACAAAACGATATACAACATTATATCTGTCTATCCATTCAGACTTCTTATGTTCGAAAGAAGCTGGAGAAGAACAACATAGGGATCCATTTACACCAAAAGTTACCTATGCTCGAAAAGCGAAATTTATCGAAGCAGTCCTACAAGAGATGAATATCGGTGAATTGTCTGCAGACATGAATAAATTCATTCATGTATTAAAGCATACTTGTCATCGTCAAATTCGCAGTGTAATCCGCGGACTACGTGACATGGTTGATCGAAAAGAAGGATATCCAACGAAAATTGTATATACATTGAAGAAACTATTGCATCAAACATCTCAATATCAAATTCTCGATACAGCGGCAAAAGAAGGTATCTACCCTCTTATTGCGCAGCATATACCAAAAGAGAGAAATAGTGACCGTGAGCAAGCTGTCTTTAATTTCGGTCTACATTATTCTATGTATTCTCTTCATAACATTAAGAAGATGTTTAGAAATGTACATGCACTACTGAAGCAGAAGTTTGCGGTACCAGTGACGGAAGAGTCTTATCACCGTAATTATCTAAAATACCAGGAAGAAACGTTATTTAGAAAATATGCATATGATCAGGGCGTTAATCTCCATGCATATATCGCTTTAGAAATTGAAATGCGTGAAAAACTAAAAGTTCGTGGCCATAAAGAACGCACGATTCCAAGTGATGTACGTGAATGGTTTATCGAGGCAATTGATAAGCTGCCACAAGAAAAACTTCGTGTTATTGAACTACCAAAGCAGTTTAATTTACTAGAGTTTATGCGTACCTTCGAACGTTTAGTACGTGCTGGAATAACAATAACAACTCCAGATCAGGTGCTAACCGCAATGGAAATAAAATAATAGTAATGAGCTCTCTATTTTTGAAAAAATCGAAAGTAGAGGGCTATTCGTGTTTGTATAATTAGTAATCCATTTCTGCTACTCTACTTATAAATACCAAATCGAAATGACTTCATATAAAATGGAGTCATTTTTTATGCACTTCTATACAAATTCAATTCTAGCAATATATAACTCTCCACATAATACTAGGGAGTATTCTTCTAATGTATTAAAACCTATCTCATAATACCTACAAAAAATCAAAAGGAAAATTATAAAAATAGTGGATATGCGGACAAATATGGTTCATTGTGAATATAATCTTTCTAAAATCATTGTAATTACTAATGTTGTTGCATTTATCTAATAAAAATCATCAATAATAATGTGAGTTATGTGTAAATACTGAGTTATGTTAGCAAATAGCAGCCTAATCTGGATAAAATGTGGGTAATTGAACGCTAGATACTGCTGTATTTAACAAAATAAAGAAAATAAAGCCTATTTCCACAGTTGGATAAATATAAAGTGCTTTGCATCAATTCCTTTCCGATTTCATGTAGAAATATGTGATTCCCTTTATGCTTTTTTGTAGAATTGATAGTCTAATAATTATTGAATTTCCGGATACATTTTCTACTATTTATGATTTTTTACGTTCCAACATCAAATTTTCCCTTGTGGGAGTAGATCTTTCTCCTATTTTTGATAACCTATAATAGTTTTATCTTTATTTCTTTTTAATATATAAGATATATATTTATAATAGATTTTTAATACAGCTAGTATGCTTGTTAATAAGATGTCCGACCTAATTGAAAATATTTGTAAATTACGTTATAATAATATCAATTAAACATATCATTACCCACATACAAAAGGACAAACCTACGTATCCCTACCAGGGCGAGGTTTGTCCTTTTTTCATTTTAATAAACAATTTATATTGGGAGGATTGAGCATGGCTGTATTAAAAGATTCGACTTACCTAGAAATGAATACCTATAACGAGATTAGATTTTTTAAAGGGATTTTTTGGGGATTAGTTTTTGTAGTTCCTTTTTGGAGTATTATGATAACCCTATTTATTTTCCTTTATAGACAATAATCAACATCTCCAAAACGCAAAGGGTTGTTTGTCCGTTTGCGTTTTGAAGATGCCAGCAACCGTGCGTAGCAAAGGGCGGTAGCAGGTCTTTCACTTATTTTCTGTTATAATAATTCCTAAGAAATTAGGTGATTATAATGAGCGAAAACATTAATTTAGAAGAAACATTAGTAGCCTTTTCTGCTTATTTAACAGAAAAAGGACGGAAACAATACACGATTAAACGTTATGCTTATGATATTAAAGATTTTTATAAGTGGCTAAGAGCAAATGAGAAACTTCTACATATCAAATCATGGAGTGAATTTTCTGAAGCGGACTATCAGACGTATTTCTCTGAGTTAGAAGACAAGCGTAAATATTCTCAGAAAACAAGACACAGAATATGGGTGGTTTTAAAGAAGGTACACATGTTTTTAGGTATAGTTAGTCCATTGGATAGTATTAATCTCTCTTTAATTCCGGATCAATCACTAAATGATAATGATTTTATTACCGAAATGGAAGAAAAGCTTTTAAAACAAACTGTTCTATCAACGAAGGGGTTAACGGAAAGACGAGCTAAATATCGCCCTCTTATTATGGATAGAAACGTTTGTATTATAAATTTAGTAGTAAACTATGGGTTGTCCTTGCAAGAACTTGTATCGCTTAATATGAGCCATATTAAGTTTGCTGGAAATATCTTAATGGTACCTGGGGAAAATGGAACAACTAGGCCTGTCTCTTTTACTATGGAAGATACGCAGCAGCTTTACAAGTATTATACGACTATTCCGGAACCCGTAAGGCCTCGACAACACACAGATAACCCCCTATTTGTGGCATTTGATTTTAATCGAGGTACGTATCGATGGGTTTACGAAAAGGATGCACCAAAGGCTTTGTCTGAAGTTGCTATACAAAAGATGATACGACTTGAAGTGAAACGTGCGGAGTTAAATAGGCGTATCTCTGCACAGCAGATGAGAAACACTTTTATTCTCCGTCTTATTAAGCAAGGATTAAATGAAGATGAGTTGGTAAGCAGTGTGGGGTTTAAAACGAAGATATCTTTAAAAAGATATTATCAGTATTTGAAGTGAATTGTAATGTTGTTTAAATAGACCTTAAAAGTATAAGGATTATAACAAATAAATGTAACTTAAAAAGATTAAAAATGATAAAACGACAAAAAGCGTATTTCGTACGCTAAGCAAATTTTCATAGAAAAAAAGTCGTTTCCTCTAAGTTTATAATCGGCTTTTTTTTGTAAATCAAAACAATAAAATCATATGAAAGCTATAAATATATATTATTACATAAAATATGATTCTGAGTATTCTATAATCAATTAATCCTCATCATACAAATTATCTACAGATTCTTGTAAAGAATCTAATAAATAGTCGCTGAAGTTTTCATAAGTAATGGCATACAGTTCCTTTGAAAAACGACTCCAAAAGACAACAGGGCACTCGCCATCTTTCATTTGATTGGTATCTAAACATGTCACAGTACCATCGATATCATTTAAAACAATGTATTGTTCAGGAAGGTTATATGTTTCTCTATATAACTTGGTGTGGTAAACAACGGAAGAATCCGCAGCTGTTGTCTCACAACCATGGATATCCATACCATCCAGTCCGCCGCTACCATACTGTTTTAAAAACCAATGATAACTGTTTGGGAAATTAATGTTTAACATTTGTGCTGCTTCTCGAATTGTACCTTCATTTACCCCTCCCATAAAATCGCCATCTTTTTCATATGTGGTAATAATTGAAATAATCTTGTCATTCATCTTTTTATTTCCCTTCTAAATGTTCTCGCGCTCTCATTTTCCAATAGTTATTTCTAAAATTTAACTAGAAAATAAGATGTTTTTTATCCATCTTTCAATTCAAGATAAATTACAACTATTTTTTAAAATTTGTTCGAACTGGAGAATACAACCAAATTAATCTAAATAATATAGTGACGAAGGTCTTTCTAAGAAAGAACTCATTCTAAAAATGAAATAACTTTATTGCTACTTCACAATTCCTTAATCGGCCTTTCCGTTCAGATTTTTTTGGAACTATAAAAATATCCCTTTAGATAAACAGATCCTAAGGGACAAAACGTTGAGACTTTATTCAAAACATTACGCCCCTTTTATAAGCAATGTCATTTTATTTAAAAAACAACATTAAAAATATTCTTCAAATCCAGGAGCATAACTTTGCCGCAAACAAAAAGAACCATAAGTTTTCCAAAACGTTATCAAGACCTAAATTATAAAAAGCTTTAAAAATAAAGGAGAACACATATTAGTCATATACAATATGTGTTCTCTTTTTATCTGCTATTAAATAAAAGCCCCCGTTAACTTAATTAGAAAGTGCAATTAAACAGTAATAGTACCATTATTCCACCATTCAATAAATGTTTTTAATGATGGGGCAACCCACGTTCTGCTATCGTTTTCATGATTCCAAACATATACATCATCTTTTTGTATGACTCCATTTAATATTGCATACCCAAATAAGTCACCATTTCCTCCATCTGCAAAAAACAACAGACAATTAAAAGGCATATACAAATCTTTAAAATCGTTAAAACTTCGTAAATTCAGGTTCTCTTTAAGAATTTGTTCAATTGACCAAATGAAAAGACAATCGTATTCATCCAACACTCCATTTGTTTCATTTAATAGACTGGATAAGTCATTAGGTAATTCAACATTAAGTCTTTCTTTGATTTGGGATATTTCATCTTTAGTTGCAGGAACTTTAAATTGAAAATCTGTTGAAACATTACTGATAAAAGTCTTCCACATAGTCCGTATCCTTTCTTAACCCCTTTTTCTGTTCGCATGTTCATTTTACCTGATTGTCTTTTTTACACTACCTAAAGAGGATAATATCAATCATTACTTTGATTAAGTCCTTTTGTTTATATATATTTATTTTTAAATCATTGTTTACAGCAGATTAACTACTACCTGTCTTTCTATCCACTTATCTAGCTTATTTTTCGTATCATCATTTAAACGTTTTCTTTTACCGGATAACATCCTTGAAAGTGTTGAATACGAAATATCTATTTCTTTCGCTAACTCACGAATACTTTTATTATTCTTCTCTTTATACGTGTTCATCTTTTCAATATAAAACTCAATACTATTAGGGGTTTCTTGATTTACTATACTTATTGGCTGCTCTTCAATTACCGGTGGCTTTTCTTCCATCTCAATGATCAATGGTGCGTGCTGCTTACTTTTCTTAGTAATCAACTCTTGTTGTAATTTAACAAGTTCATTTGTAGGAGAAATTATTACTTTCAATTTTAACCAGTAGTTTTCAAACCAGTTTTTCCCCTTACATTTTTCTTCATCAATTTCGGGAGAGTATTTCCACTCTTGAATTACTTGGTCCCTCATAAGATCATCTAATGTCTTTTCAAAAACTTGTCTTATTAGACTTGGTTTTCTATTCGTACTTATCTCCATTACTTGTAATAACCCTTTAGGACCACCAATACTATAAGAATGTGTTAAATGTTGATAGGATTGTTGAATGCGCCAACGCCAACTTAGATATCTGGTTAATCTTTTGTGATATCTCTGTTGCTTGCTGTTATACTCTAGGGCTTTTTTTGATAATAAACCTGTTAGCTTTTCAGAGCCATAGAGATATTTTGATAAAAAGCTTCCTGGTGTAACGTTCATACTCTCTATTCCTAATGTTTTATCCGTATCAATATCTTTTGCAATGATAATTTCATCCATTACAAATAACCTTCGAATTCTTTGCTTTTTATAAGCTAGGCTTTCATTTGGATCTTCTTCATTTAATATCACGATCTCATTATCTTCATTGACATAAATAAAAATACTAGCAAGAGCAGCTAATCGCTCCATAATCTTTAATCTGTCTTCTTTTCGATAATAAGCCTTACCATTTTTGATTTGTTTCATATTACACATATCTAATACTTGTTCGTAATGTACAGGTACAATAGTCTTATCATTTTCCGCACTCTTTACCCAAAGTTCAGTTACAATGTCGAGGCAGTCCGCCGTCAAATCATCCATTACCCTTGTTAAAAAAGTAGAATCAATCAGTGTATTCCATCTTTTTAATTCTTCCCTTTGTAATTTCATATCACCATCATCGTGTGACGATACTACCACTAGACTATTTTGTTTATCCTGTAATTGAGCAATCCGTACATTCTTATCTTGGTCATCTGTAAACTTATTCTTAGCAATAGTGTCTGATAAATGGTACATAAACCCTGCATTACTTCGTTCTATATAATCACTCTTAGCCTCTGAATATAAAGGTAATTCTTTTGCGATAATAGGCAGTTTAATTCCAAACTCCATATATAAGTCATCTCTTAGACATTCAAAAATTTCTTCCCTATGATTTTCTAGTTTTGGAAGAATGTCTATCGCTGATAATCCTAAAGATTCCTTTTTAGAAACCCATTTTACTAGCCTTTCGAAAGTCTGTGATGAATAAGTTGAGTTGTAAATTTCCTGTAGATCTCTTTCTACATCTTGATAGAATTGTTGCCATTTATTTAAAACCTTTTCACTTCCCTCAACTCCAGTTAAAAGAGGGTAAGCTATATATAAGGTGTTTTGAAATAGTATTTTTAACTTCTCCACTAATAATCCTCCTAATTGCTTCTAATACAATTATATCAATTGCTACTAATCATTCATACTATGTTAATTCTAATATATTTTAATGTCGTAAAAAGATAGCATACATAGAAATACAACCATTAATTATTTTGTATGTGACGGTTTTATTTAGTGCTTTTATAGCCTCGGTTTCTCTTTCAAAGGAAATATGGGGATTTGAATATAAACTAATAATAAAAAGTTTACATTGAAAAACAAGCAAAAGGACCTATGTCTAGGGTTATTTTGCTTGTTTTAATAATATTTGTATCTTATTGTAATTAATACATCCTATAATTAGTTTATTTGAATTTAAAGTTTACAAGGATGATTGAACATGACAGTACAAAAAGAAAAGGTAACAAGACGGATTGTTTGTAGGAAATGTAAATCGGATCAATTAGTTGGTAATAAACGTGTTTTTAATTTTAAAAGGATGTTTTTAATTCTGTTTCTTATGTTAGCTCCACTTATAGCTGGATTAGCTTCTATTTCTAATTCCTATAAGTTCTCTACTTCGTGGTATAGCCATATTTATTGCTGGATTTATTATGCTCCTAGGGGCAACAATAACTTTATTCAGTGGATTTATTGGTAGAAAAATTATTGTCAATGGTTGTATGAATTGCGGACATACATGGATGCTTAAAAAATAGAATGTTATGGGTATCAAAAATAGGCAAAAAGACAGCTGATTTATTGCTGTCTTTTTGTCTATTTTTGAGTAATAAATTAAAGTTTCTTAATTATTACTTGTTCGCCACCCTTCATAATGTCCTGTCCATGAATTTTTACTTACTTCAGTTGCTCCTTTTAAATACCAAGTCACTCCATTCCACTCTTTTACAGTGGGTATTTCCCCTTTTGATTTGTAACCAGGAAAGTCTTGGGTTTCTTTTTTCTTAACAAAACTTTTTTTATTATCAATTGTTTTTAATTTTACACCTGTATCAATAGGTGTTTCCGCAAATACTCCTCCAGCACCAGATAACATAATTCCAGTTGCTAATGTTCCAATTATTACTTTCTTAAACATGAAAAATCCCCCTTTTTGGAATGAATATTACATAAATAATAATACCATAATATCTGTATTTTCTAACATTTTAATTTATTTATAAATTTTTAATTGAATATTCAAACTATGTAATTTAACATGAAAGGATTTAAAAATAATTAGTCCTAATGGAAACTAATATTCAAGAATTAACTTTCGTATTTGTAATAGCAACAATACACTTAGTTTTTATTAGTTTGTAAACCCTTTTCACTAAATGGAAGTAAAACATGCAACATCTTTCCCATCTTGCGTACCCTTAGTTCAAAACAAGCAACATCATTCTCAAATTACGTACTATTTCACTAGAATAAGCAACATTTTTCCCGTGTTGCGTACTTATTTCTCTAAAGAAGCAACACCAAACATTTAAATTATTTAATTTCATGTAAAAAAGAAGCAACATTCTTCCCATCTTGCGTACTTATTTTTCTAAAGAAGCAACATTTTTCCCAAGTCGCGTACCTATCTTATTAGTGAAATCAGCCATAAATGCTGTTATATCAGGTGATTTAAGATGTTAAATCACAAGTAATTTATATATTACACAAAAATTCTTTCCCAAGTCGCGTACCCATTTTCCTGAAAAAGAAGCAACACCTTTCCCAAGTTGCGTACCAAAAATCAATTGAAATATCAATAAAGTATTGATATTAAAGGATTTCTCCTTTTCTCATTAAATAGCATCATACAAGAAAAGAGCAACATTCCTTCCCAAGTCGCGTACCAAAAAAAATTTTAAAAATTTTTTCTATCCCTTGTCGCTCTAAGGCCCATGAGGTGTTGCCTTTTTTGAAATTCTCTCTTAAAGGGCACATTTTTACAAAATTCGATTTGCTATAATCAAAATTGGTATATTTTATAGTATTTTTACATATATTTCTGAATTTGTAGAACGGAGGTGAAAAAGATGGGGAAATCATTTGTGGTACGTAATCAACGTAGCTTAAATGGTGCATCAACAAACGCAGTTTTAGTAACACTCAAATCTTGGCAAAAGCTTGTAGAAGCATTTGAGGAGAAGTACTACAGTTATAAAGATACTTATTTAGAAGATATTCTACAGCACATGACATACGAAGATCGTATTGCTGATGTGGACGGATTTGTCGAAAAAGCCAAACCATCTTTTTCACGTCGAGCAATGTCTGCACTTGCAGAAAAAACTGGAAGAAAGCACAAATTATACGGCATTACGAATGCTGATCTCGAAGTATTTTTATATCTACATAAGAAATGCTTTACTAATGGTGTCATTCCAAATGTAACCATACATATGATTTGGGAAGATTATAAGCAATATAAAGAAGAATTTGCTTATATCCAACACTCTCAATTCTATATTGCTTTGAAAAAGTTAAGCTTACATAACATTATCTCCATTGAAAATGGAATTGATGGTCGTTACACAATTAAACTCACTCATTTTCTGAATGAGGAAACAGAAAAAGCAAATTCGTACGTATATATTAGTCCTGTTGTATTTACAAAAGCTTTCTTTAAGCTATCTGTAGCGGCTAAGAAGCTATTCTTAGATATCGCAATGCAACAACATACAGAAACAACGTTAAAGCGTTCATTAGATAAGCATGACGAAAGAGGCAATAAAACCCACTTCGGCGGGATGTATCGTTTCTTACATAAAAAATATCCGCATCAAATCCGTGCGGTTATCGATGAATTAACAATTACATTACCATGTACGGGTAGTCCCCTATTCAAAATTTGCAAAATGCAAAAAGGTGTAAAGCATACAAAACGATATACGACATTATATCTGTCTATCCATTCAGACTTTTTATGTACGAAAGAATCTGGAGAGGAACAATACAGGGATCCGTTTACACCAAGAGCTACCTATGCTCGTAAAGCGAAATTCATTGAATCACTTCTACAAGAAATGAATATCGGTGAACTGTCTGCAGACATGAATAAGTTCATTCATGTCTTAAAGCATACTTGTCATCGTCAAATTCGCAGTGTCATTCGTGGGCTTCGTGATATGGTTGATCGAAAAGAAGGATATCCAACGAAAATTGTATATACATTGAAAAAACTATTGCATCAGACATCTCAATATCAAATTCTTGATACAGCAGCGAAAGAAGGTATCTATCCTCTTATTGCGCAGCACATACCAAAAGAGAGAAATAGTGACCGTGAGCAAGCTGTCTTTAATTTTGGTCTACATTATTCTATGTACTCTCTTCATAACATTAAGAAGATGTTTAGAAATGTACATGCACTACTGAAGCAGAAGTTTGCGGTACCAATAACGGAAGAATCTTATCATCTTAATTATTTAAAATACCAGGAAGAAACGTTATTTAGAAAATATGCATATGATCAGGGCGTTAATCTCCATGCATATATCGCTTTAGAAATTGAAATGCGTGAAAAACTAAAAGTTCGTGGCCATAAAGAACGCACGATTCCAAGTGATGTACGTGAATGGTTTATCGAGGCAATTGATAAGCTGCCACAAGAAAAACTTCGTGTGATTGAGCTACCAAAGCAGTTTAATTTACTAGAATTTATGCGTACCTTCGAACGTTTAGTACGTGCCGGTGTAACAATAACAGCTCCAGATCAGGTGCTAACCGCAATGGAAATAAAATAATAGCAACAAGCTCTCTATTTTTGAAAAAATCGAAAGTGGAGGGCTATTCGTGTTTGGTTTATTCCGCCCTTTTTTTACTAATCTATTTATAAATACAAAACTAGAAGGACTTCATGTAAAATGGAGTCTTTTTTTATGCATTTCTATATAAACCCTCTTCTACCTATAGTAGAATCTCCACACTACACATTAAGTATTCTTTATGTGTAGTAAAATATCCAATTTTATATCTACAATAAATCAGAAGGATATTAATAAAAACAGTGGATATGAGGACAAATATACTCGAATGTGAATAGTATTTTTCTGACATCATTGTAACTACTAGTGTTGTTGTATATATCTAATAAAAATCATCAATAATAATGTGAGTTATGTGTAAATAGTGAGTTATGTTAACAAATAGCTACACTCTCTGAACAAAATGTGGATAACCAAAACCCAGACGCTTCCCTATTTACCAAAATAAAGAAAAAATACTCTGTTTTAAAGGTTGAATAAATATAATATGATTTGTATCAATTTTTTTCCGATTTCATGTAGAAACATATAATTTTCTTTCTGCTTTTTTGTAGAATTGAAAGTCTAATAATTATTAAATCTAGGGATACATTTTCTACTATTTATGATTTTTTACGTTCTAATATTAAATTTTTCCCTGTGAGAGTAGATCTCTTCCCCATTTTTGATAGCCTATAAAAGTTTTGTCTTTATTTCTTTTTAATATATAAGATATATATTTATACTAGATTTTATTATTACTAATATGATTGTTAATAAGATGTCAGACCTAATTGAAAAAATTTGTAAAATCCGTTATAATAATGGTAATTAAACATATCATTACTCCCATGTAAAAAGACAAATCTACGAATCCTTATTAGGACGAGATTTGTCTTTTTTTCATTGAAAATAAAAAACAACATATCAAAAAGGAAAAGGGTTGTTTGTCCGTTTTCCTTTTTGATATGCCAGCAACCGAGCGTAGCAAAGGGCGGTAGCAGGTCTTTCACTTATTTTTTGTTATAATATATGATAAGAATTTAGGTGATTATAATGAACAAGGGTATTAGTATAGAAGTAGTATTAGAAGTGTTTTCTGCTTATTTAGCAGAAAATGGACGTAAACAATCTAGGATTGAACGTTATAATTACGATATTACTGGTTTTTATAAGTGACTAAGAGCAAATGAGAAGCTCCTAGATATCAAATCATGAAGTGAACTACCTAAAGAAAATTATTAGGAGTATTTCTATGCGCTAGAAAACAAGGCACAGAATATGGCCGTTCTTAAATAAATTGAACATGTCTTTAGCGATAGATACTTCAGTAGATGATTTTCACTTCTCATTAATTCCTGATCATTCACTAAGTGATAAGGATTTTATTACCGAAGCAGAAGAAAAACTATTAAAACAAACTACCCTTTCAACAAAAGGATTAACAGAAAGACACGTTGAATATCGCCCTCTTATTATGGATAGAAACGCTTCTATAATAAATTTAGTAGTAAACTATGGGTTGTCCTTACAAGGGCTTGTATCGCTTAATATGAGCCATATACAGCTTGCTCTTTAATTGTTCCAGGAGAAAATGGAGTAACTAGGTCTGTTTCCTTAACCAAGGAAGATACAAAGCATCTTTACAAATACTATACAACTATTCCTGAACATGTAAGGCTTAGACGGTATACAGATAATCCTTTGTTTATAGCATTTAATTTTAATCAGGGAACATATCGTTGAGTTTACGAAAAAGATGCGCCAAAGGCTTTGTCTGAGGTTGCAATACAAAAGATGATACGACTTGAATTAAAACGTGAAGGGTTGAATAGACGTATCTTGGCGCAGCAAATGCGAAATACATTCATTATTTGTCTTATTAGGTAAGGCTCTTAATTACTATTATCACGAGAGGTTTAGAAGTGTATAAACAAGCGATTAGCTGCTTATATATCTGTATTAGCCTAGATATTTTGTAATGTCAGTGAGATATCAGCAATCATAGAAGTATTTCTACTCCAACCTAGGAAGCCAAGATATCAATAGGTTTTGTACGGTTCTCTAGCAGAATCTCAGCAATTGTATTACATAATAGTGTCAACGGACTATCTTTTCCCCACTGTAACCTACAAAACAACAATCTCGAGATAAATAGACTTTTTTCATTTCCTCTTTAATTTCTCTATAAGTATTCATCATTATAAAACATGCCTCTTCTTTTCTACATAGAAAAAGAGAGTCCCTTGCTATAGGAACCCTCTCTTATGTATATCCTCTATTTTTAATCAATCACAATTTCATGTATATTTAGCTTGTTTAATTTTTCATTATAGAAACTCATTACTTTTTGAGCATGTTGAGCCATTAATCCATCTTGGACAGTAAGTGCTTCAAAATACGGATAACGAATGTCTGTAACATAACCATTCAGTTTCACGTATTGTTCTAAAATCAATGAGAACTCCTCAACTAATTTACGACAAGATTTGTGCAGAATTAAAAGGTTATGAATTTTAGGGGCTGTTCTACCGTTTAGTGTAAGAAATTCTTTTAGAGGTTTCCCAACACATTGTTGACTATGGTAACAAATAACTGAGGCAGGGAAAGGTTTCATGTGAGCTAAGTACCTAGCAGAATCTAAATTAGATTTTGCAATGAATAGCCACTCTTCTAGATCCTCAGTATTTTTCATATAAAACTTGCCCCCCTAGTGCAATTTTGTATTCCATGGTTACATTACGGTTAGCACGTTCTTGAAACTCTTCAGGTCCATATACTAAAATATCAACTGGTGTTTCCATCACATCGTAAATACCCCAATTGATAAGATTAATCACTTCTCTTTTTCTTGATCCTACACCATCCACAATAATACAAAGATCAAAATCACTATCTTTATTTGGTGTGCCATAAGCATGAGAGCCAAAAAGGATAATTTTTTGGACAGAAGATACGGTTTCACAAATTTTTTGTACTAATAGGTTTAGCTCTCTTTGTACTTCCTCGTTAATCCAAATCACCCCTCGGAAAATAGAATTATATTGACGTTTAAGTATATTATACATGCTTCTCTGCAGTGTAATAAAAAAGACATTGAACAAATATGTTCAATGTCTTTTTCCCTTTAATATACTTGCCTTGTTTATCTTGTATTTATATACCAAGTAACTGCTTCTTTTTGGCGTTAAACTCATCTTCTGTAATAACACCCATATCGCACAGCTCTTTGAATTTCTTTAATTCGTCTGCTGTTGATATTGGAGCAGATACTTCTTGTGGTTGAGCTTCAGTAGGTTTGCTTTTTAAAGCATCTAGAACTTGATGGATATGATTATTAATGGATTTTGCTGAATCTTTATCTAACGCAACTTTGATCTTTTCTTGCGGAGTATCAATTGTTAGAAAGCCTAACCACATCCCTATTTCAAAAGATATATCATTTATCTTTTCATGATCTACTGCTTTGAATTTTTCACCAGTCATTGTTTTTTGTCCGAACATAATGCGTTTATTAGTTATGGCGTAGGCATAATAACCATCATGCTTTGTTGTAGATTGATAATCGTGCATTCCGATATAAGTCATATGAATTTTTTCGCCATTCATCAAGTTATCTTCTAATACCTTGAAGTGTTTTACACCCCACTTTTCATTAAAGCCAGAACCGAATTTATTATCTATACAGAATTGATACATTCCTTCAGCGCATGACAATGGATCCTCAGCAAGTTTTGCTACCCTTGCATCGATTGTAGCTTTCAATTCTTCGATAGTGTCCGTACTTACACTTACAACACCCAAGCCACCTGCTTTATGAAAGCAATCTGGGCATAGCCATGCATCAGATTTTAGTATTTTATAACGATTTAAACCAACCTTTGTATCACAAATACCACATACTGCCTTTTTAAAAAAAACCATAATTCTTCCTCCAGTTATATATATCGAATAGTAGCAAACAAACCTAACATTCTACTAAATATTATAATTTATAAATATAAGTATAACACACCTAAAACACTATAGGATGCCAAACAAAGCCTTAACCTTTGTTTCTCTATAGTTTAAAAGGAAAAAAGACATTGAAACCAACTGTTCAATGTCTTTTTTCTTTTTAAATGTTTGTATACTCAAAGTATAATTTTTCTGGTTTTCCATACATGTTAATTTCATTTTGATATACGACAGCTAATGGCTGAGACATCTCAATGCTTTCCACATAGGATAATGAAGCAGTTGCTTCTATTTTTTCTTTAATCTCATTAGGAATGGCTGAGTAAGATAAGTTATTCATTTTACTTCCTAGTTTAGTATCTGTAGCAGCTTCATAGTAAATTTCGGTAATTAAGACTTCATTATCATCTGGATCATACATGTATCCTCGATTAACTGTAATCATATTATATAACTCCTCTCAAGTTTCATATTCTAATTCCTTGTGCTTTTAGCATTGCAACAAGTACTTTACATATTTAGATTCCCTTGTTCTTCTCTTTCGAATGCCATTATGAATTGATTCTTATTATCTTACCTAATAGTAAAATTTTGTGATTTGCAATAATATAAAGGTTTGATTTTATAGATAGTAAGTTCATAACATTTAACGTGTTAATTAATTTTTTCTTTTGAAAGTTTTAAATGATTTCCCCTATTGATAATGTTGGCTTATCTAAAGTAATTGCATGTTCATATTTCATCATAAATATCCTCTTTTCTAAATAAAAATCACGAAATATGTGTGTTTTATCCATATTTTTTTATGCTATACTCTGTAAAAATTCATATAATCTCTCCCCTAAATTAAACAAAAAGCACAAAATTTGTGCTTTCTCATTTAGCATATTTTTAGTCCTAAAGGTTTATGTATAAATGATTCCTAACTTGAAGACAACACAAAAAGGACTTCTTCAAGTCGATTAAAATGCGCATAGCAAAATAAGCTATATATACACTAATCGGCTCAAAGAAGCCCTTTCATAATTGAAACAAAAATATAACTTGTTTCTAAAACTCAACCACAACACATAGGGCGTGGGAATAGACGGAATCAATTAAACAATAAATATAAATTTATATTAAACCATTTTTATATTATATTCAATTGTTTTCAATAGAACAGGGATAAGAAGGAAGTTTATATGCAGATCCCACATGTATTGTATAATAATGCCCCTGATTCCCCTGCTATAAATCCCCTCTTATATTCAGGCCCTGGTATTACTTCATGTACTGTATTTCAAAATATAGTTTTTCAGGCTTTTGATTTTGAACTAAATAACAAAGTATTTCCTTAATATTTTTTTCTTCTACTTCAACATTTTCCATATAGGTCATACTTTCGTTTTCCTGGACCTTTTCAAAAATAGCAATAGGTACTTTAACTGGCTCAAAAATCCCCATTTTACTGCCTAACTTTTTTTCTGATGTACCATCATAGAAAATTTCATTTACTATTACCTCATTATTATCAGGATCGTACATGTACCCTCTTTGTATACGTAGCAATATAGTACTCCTTTCTTGTATATTCCTCCAATGAAATAACTATATTTGTATATAATGTTATTTTATTAACAGGTGTCAAAGAATATTATTTCGCAAAATCCTTGCTTTGTATAGAGGTAGATACAGGATTATTAATTTTGTTAAGTTTTTTTGAATATTCCAAGCTAAGTATAAAATAAACAAGCCACCCTTGAAGCGAAAGCTTGTAAGGTGGCTTAGTTTTCTATAAATAGCTTTGTATCTAATTGTTTGATCTCCCCTTCTGCAAGAGGTTGATAAAAAGCGTGTTGTAATCCTTGAAAATGTAAAGATTCCCCTATGCATAACAATACTTTACCAGGAATTAAATCAAGTAATAGTTCATTATTAATTTGCTTTGCTTGTTTTTTAGTAGAAACATAAATAACTAAGATTGTAGGGTTATTCCCTAAGTCCTGCATAATAACATCTTTTCCTGACTCTACAAAAGTCTGCCATCTAGCAATTATTCGTTTTAATCGATCCTTTTGATCAGATAATAAGGTGGAGTATACAACAAAGTTAAATTTACGTTCTTTTCCTCCATTTACTATAAAACTTAAAGAAGGGGTAAAAACCCCTTTACTAATAGATGGATGCATAATATGACCTAAAAATGAAGGAGCGTAGCGTAAATGACAAAGTAGGTCTATGTCATGCCAATAACGCAGGTGAACATATTTACCATGATTGTCAAGACGCTCTGGGGCAAAGAAGAACATATTTCCTTGCCAGTATTTTAGTAGTTTAAATCCATTATTGGATAAGGTATATGTTTCTTCAAAGATTTCCATATCAAAAATTTCTACTTGCCATTTTTCGATAAATTGATAGTAAAGTAATCCTTGAAGTGCATTGTTAATTTTCTTACGCGAAAATTTATTCTTGAATAGATATAATAAATGATTAAACCGAACGGATGTATGAACACCAATAAAATTGAGTATAGCATATTGTTCCTCTGTTAAAAGCTGCTTAAACTTAACTAATTCGTCATAAGAGTGGAATACATAGGTTTTATCCAAATCATGTATCCGATATATTTGAAGTCCTTGTATATCCTCACTTGATAAATGAGGAATAGAAGGAATATAAGTAGACATTTGTTTCTCTATTGTACGCATAATCATCCATTAAAATTGGTAAATTGACGAATTAGATTTTTTACTTTGGCCTTGCGGATAATTTAGGATACGTACAGTTCCTCTTCTATTTTTAGCATCAATATTAAGCAGCTCACATGTAACAATTGTTTGGTTTACTGCGTCATCCACAGTTGGATTTGCCAGATTACGACCCTTTAGTCCTTTAAACTGAATACCTGGTGCAACTTCTACGAAAATCCCAGCAATAGCATCTACACCTACAATTTTACCTACAAAGCGGTCACGTCGTTTGTTTAATTCTAATAGTTTTTCCATTGGATCCGTTTCTAGTTTCTTTTTATTTCCTCTAAACTCATAGCGCCCATCCTTTTCCACTACTTTATCGATGATAAGCTCTACAACATCACCAATAATAATATCCGCCGAACGAACGAATGAATGAGACCATTGCGAGTATCTTACTCCTACTGTTACACCATGAACTTCAACCAGAATAGTTTGTGCAGATGGAATATGTCCAGAAACTGTTCCTGTGTATACTTTATTCCCCTCTTGCTCTACTATTTCTTCATATAATTTTCTTTGCAGTGCAAGTTCTCCTGCAGTGATAGATACAACAGCAAAGTTCCCTTCCTCAGTTCTTTGGAAATGCTCAATAATAACGGGTTTTGTTTTACCTATCAGCCATTGAGGATTTTTAGGAATATTTATACCTGCCTCTGTAAGTGGACAATATGCTGTCGTATGAGTACCAATTTGCATTGTGAGCACTTGTATCCGCTCAGATGTCCCGTTTTTAGTTGGGAATAATTTTTCAGATACTATGGTAATTAAGCCTTTCCCTACAGTACGTTCACGTTTCATACGAGCTAATTCTTCTAATTCATGTTCACGTATTCTTTCAAATTGATTGAAAGTTGATTCTATAAAGATGTCCTCTAGCGTGTTATCCGGTTCAAATGCCATCCCTAGTTCTTTTGTAATATGAGTATTTACCTTATCTTCAACCATTATATTTTCCTCCTAGAACGTAAAAAAGGACACACCTGTACCGTTGGAATGGTACGTAAGGTGTGTCCTTCACGTAAGTCATGTTTTATTTGTATAATTATTAATTAAAATATAACGTTTTTATGTAATTTGTGCAAGTATTATTTTTTGAAAAGGGAAAAGTTAAAATACTATATCTAACCTTTCCTCCTAATTTAAGCTAGATTTTCCCTAAAAATATAATCTTGAATAAAAAGTTATTCTAGGTTTCTATAGGTATTAATCAAAAAAATCATCTAATTCCTTACTCATTACATTAGATGTATTTTTCTTTTGTTGCTGGTTTTTATTAAGTAGTGAATTTGTATTGTTATACGTATTCTTTTGTTTGGCTTTTAAGTCTTTTTTGCGTTCTTTATAGTCCATATGTTTATCTTCATGCTGCTCTTCATTATTTCTAGTGTTCTCTACCATATTCTTTTCTAAGTTTTGATGAACAGTAATGCTAATAGATTCGTAAACTTTTGCAACCTCTTCATCAAGTTTATTTTCTTTAGTGGGATTAACTGTTTTTGTAGCTGGTTTCAAATTAGTTTTCATATCTGTTTTTGTTTCCTCTAATACTGTGGTTATAAGTCCCTCTGTTAGAAGCTTTTTTTGCAATGGATCAGTTTCTACAGGAATTCCTAAATGAATTGGGTAATTTATATCCCTTTTTGGTTCCAACATAATATTAGATACCTCTTTCTTCCGTTCTGCTAGCTCCATATTTTTTTTAGGACCTACTATTTCCCTATGTGTCTCTTTTGTTATATTCGGCAGCTCGCCATTCCGTTGTAGGGCATCTTGTAATCTTGAAGCACGTGTATAATCAATTTTAAATGCGTTCTGTAGTGCATGTATAGAAGAATTCCCTGATTCCTTAACAAAGGCTACTACATCATCATATAGGATGTCTTTAAAGAAGCCTGTTTCCTCTTGCTTTGCTTCTGATTTTTCGTTTGGAATGCTATTTTCTCGTGAAGTCGTATTATCTAAATCTGTATTAGATGAAGGAGTAGTATTGATTTGAGAATCCTTTGATAATATCAACGTATTATTATTGTTTGAAATTAAAACTTTACGAGGGTTATTCCCGGTGTAAGTGCTCACAATGTGATTGTGTTCTAACTTCTCAATAAATTTTACAGCCTTTATATGGCTGATTCTGAATTTTCTTTGCAAAAGAGATGGTGAGATTTGTTGTGATTCAATAACGAATGCCTTAATTTCTTCATACAACTTATTTTCAGTTTCTTCAATAACATTTCCCTGTTGACTGACATCCTTAAAATAATCAGGAAAAGTTACATTTTCTACTGTGTTTGTTTCTATGGAATTATTTTGTTCTATTTTATCACCATGCATAGGTGGAAATGATTCTATCTGTTTTATATTATTTGCATCTACATGTTTCATAGGATTTGATTTTGCGATAGATTCTTCAATGAGTCGAAGACGTTCAGTTTCCCAATATTGTCCAGACTTGATCTCTACTTGAATGATTGCTTGAGCAAACTCCTCTTTGGGTACAAAGTTACTAGTAATTTGTTGTACAGGTTGCACATGATTGGCTTGTACAATACGTGCAGCACAAATGAAGGCACCTTGTGCCATGATATCTCCTGGTGACATAACGACTTCTTTTAATTTTTGATATGTCGAACCTAAGCGACTAACGGGATTCTCTTGCATAGGAGAAATCCCTTGTTCGGATTCGGATTCTTTAAATTCCTCTGTTTCACCAAACATGTCAGAGAAAATTTTCGCATCATATGGTGTTACATCACCAAATATCATCTTGTTACGGAACGAACCTAGTAAAGTAAACATATACTGCTCTGTGAAATCCAAAGCTAATTGAGATAGTGTTTGACTTGCAATTGTCAGAATGACTTTATATTTACGAGATTGTGCAGGGAACTCTTTGAACGGGCGTACAACATAATCAGGGAATTCATCCACAATAATATGATGGTATGGTGAAATATTTGGTTCTCTTCGGAATACAGCATTTTGCATACTTAGTAATACGAATTTTCCTAGTACATTAGAAAGATCTGCAAGTTCTCCTTTGGCTGTATTTACTAGTAAAATACCACCTTGCTCTAGGTGAACATCAAAATCAAAATCTGATTTTCCAAATAAAACACGTCGTATTAAAACATTTGAGGCTAAATCTTTTAAGATGTTACGCAAACCTTTTACATATTCTTCTTCCCGGTCATAATGCATTGGTTTTCCACGATATTTTCCAGATTTATAAACGGCCGGTTCCCCTTGGAAACCCGTTTTTTCACGAATGGTATTATCGAACCATTCATCGATACCTTTTATAATCTTATATTCGTTTTTTTGATCACGTGATGCAACACCACTTTGAACAAAATCATATAATTTTTCTACCTGTACTTTTAATAGTTTGTGCATACGGTGTACACGTTCTACATCGTCGTACATATCTATTAAGTCATCAAAGGTCACATCTTTTTGTGGGTTATGTAGTTTTAATAAATAAATATGTTGCTTAAGGTGGTTCCGTTGTGCTTGTTCAAAGAATGCATTATTAGATTCCGATAGACCCTGGATAACCATTGCAAAAACCTCGGCTACTTTATCAACTGGTCCACGCAAAATATTAATGTTTTTGGTATCAGGGTTTGTGGGATCAATATAATAAATTGAACTTTCAGGAATCTTGTGTGCTTGTACTAACTTAAATACCTTTTGACATAAATCATTACTCGGTTCAATAACAGTTATCCCATTTAAAAATGTTCCTTTTACTTCTTCTGTATCATAATTATTCTTTTTATACGTATTTTCAAACTTATTTATAAAACGTACCATCCAGTGTAAATCTTGATTAATCATTGGAATAATTAAACTAGATGTCTTACCAGAACCAATAGGACCAATAATAATTCCATTTAGGGTTCTATCTTTCCCCTTGATTCGAATCATTTCTTTGTGCTTAATATGAGGACCTATATCAACATCAGGATATATTTGTTCCTCTTGGCTATTAAACCACTTTTGCAACTTATGATTTTTATATTCGTATTTTTGTACCCACTTTAAGATTTCTTCTCTGTAACGGATAATATGGCCACTGTACCAAAGAGTAAACAAAATCATAAATACGGTCGGTAAGAATACAAATATCATGGTGAGTGTATGGAAATTTCCTGTTAATACATCCCCTATTGCTTGATATTCACCAAAATTAACATGTTTTGCTTTATTCATAAGATAAGGAATAACTTTCGCATGGATAGGAGTAGTTGCAAACCATAAAAACTGAATATCTACTGCAATATGAGAAGCAATTAAAATTAATAACTTGCCATTTTGAAATTGTAAAGCTGGTATACGGCTGTAGAACCTAAAACTAAATTCTCCTAGTAGCAAAGAGAAGAACATTAAAAATAGTGGTACATATGTAATTTCTATAGGATAAGACGGTGGTTCAAATGCATAGTAGAGTAACTGTATGTAGTTTGCTACACCAAATCCAAATGAAAGGATAAATCCGCTAATTAAGGCAATTGTAGTGTATAATGGTAATCTTTGCTTAGATGTCTCCATAAAGGTTCACCTACTTTTTAAAGACATAGTTGAGCTTTATGGTGTAATGTAAAACGATTGTGAAGTTCTGGCTTGAATTGTTCCTTTGATTTTTTTAGAAAGAACTTCGCTGCATCTTCAGTTTGTTTTAAATATAAGTCAATACTATCTCCTTCACACAATTGGTTATATTCTTCTTGAGAAAGTACCGCAATATTTATCTCTAGTTTGTTATTCGTTGCAGTTTCAATTATTACATCGTACCAATAATAATTAGGCTTTCCTGGGATTTTGATATCTTGTAGGGAAACGCAAAATTTAGCTCCCCCTTCTGTAATATGTTTAAGGACTAGTTCTGGAGTTTTAAGTGCTTCTCTTGCTGAGAGCACTCCCCCAGTAGTTGTTGCAAATTGTAAGTTCATTGTCATTTTCCACTTCCACCTTTCTCCATAGAAAAAAGGCAAGCGACACCTACTGTAAAAACAGCGTGTGTCGCTTGCCTTAATTTCATATGTTCTGATTTGATTGTAGTTTTGAGTGTTTAGTTCAAATGTTATTCTATCACCTTAAATAATAAAAATCAATAAAATTGTATAAAAGTATATAAAAAATAAAAGATTAATATAATTCTACAAGTTTACGTCTTTTCGGATTAACGTTATTTGCAGCATGTACCATGATCTGTTTATCGGTTGCTATATTTGTATTTTGTATGGATAGAAGTAGTACATTAGCATAAGTGTCCATCAGTAGAATATCTCTAGGATTTTCACGTTTAGGATAGATAACTACAAGCGGAACGCCTTCATCTCCTTCCCTTCTTGAAAACACGATATCATCTAATCTTGCAATCATTCGGTAATCATTTTCATTTCCAAAAATAAAAAAGAAATCTTGAATAGAATCTTTATCTCTCCTGTATGTTCGTCGAAGGCCACCATCTATTGATTCTTTAAACGTTTGAATTTTTTCGACAAATGTGTAACGCCAATTGACATCTCCTACTGTACGTTGGGATAAAGGAAAAAGAATATCTTGTTCCAAGTTTTGATTATCATCTGTTCCTAGAATGATATCTGAAATAACATCTCCAGCATCTTTCAATGAGCAAATGTGTACATTTAGATTTGGTATATTCATTAATAGTTCATGATACTTCCGCATAGAAAATAATAGATTTTTCATACGTACGTATGGCGGTTCTGCATCTTCTGCAAGGAACATTGATTTGTCGTACATAACAAAGACAACCGTTACATCTTCATTTGTTTTCTTTGTATATTCTATGTACTTCTCTACTTTTTCAACTAAGGTAGAATTGGTTTCTTTACACATATCCATCTCAATATGGATATTTTTATTTTGATATGAAATATGTTCATCAGGAATCAAGGCCAATTGGTTGTCCTCAATTTTCACATTTTTTTTCTGGTAAAAAGAACGAATATCTAATTTATATAATATTTCATTCGTTTGTGTCTTCTTTGTAGTCGCTAAAAGAGTACGGATCATGACCTCGCGTGAACACATTGTGTGAAAAGAAGTTGCTCTTGAGTAACGTCGTTTTGAACTTTTTTTAGAAATTCTTCCTATTTCCATTAAGAATTCAATTGTTTTTTCTTTTAAGGAAAATAAAGCACGTTTCGTAATACTGTCAGCCTTTTTATCTGTTTTTTTAGTTAGCATGGCTCCATATTGTGAGTAACGGTCAAGCTTTGTGAATATGCTAGCTTCTGAATATTCTCTTCCCTCAAATGCACTATATAACTGAGTGATTTGTCTTGTTGTAAGTGCTCTTTTGTAATATAAAACTGTAAAGACAAATATGTCAGCCTCTTTTAAGTGAAAATGTTTTTTGGTACCTGATCTTCTATATTTATACACTTTTCCGGACAATGCATACACCTCTTATATTGAATTAAACTTAAATTAAATACTTGTTATTTTTCATATACTATTACATTGATGTGTTAGTTGTAAAACAAGAAAAAATGAATAAGAGATTCTAATCTTTAGAGATACCTCATTTTGTACATCGAAGTTGAGATGATAACTACTCTTATAAATCTCTTATAAATTGTTGATTTATAAGGCTCTATTAAATCCTTTGTTTTGTTAGGACGAGCTACTACTAAACACCTAACAATAGTTATAATGAAATTCCATTTGTAAAATAATGTTATGACGTCCTAACATTTATTAGATAGTAAAAATACCATTTTAATTGATTAAAATTATTCAAGAATTATAAAAAGGCTTATTGATAATAAAGAGTAATTTTCTCTATCTTTAACTCGAAATTCAACATTTTATATGTGATGAAGCGTTATTTCTAAATCATGGTATTGTCTCGATTTAAAATTACAACTGTTTCTTTTAGTTGTTTTTTATTGCATAGAATTATAAATTCACTTAGACAAATATTATTAATTGTTTCTACCAAATCAAAAATAAGTTAGAAATATGTCTACAGGTACTTAACATATAGGTTTTAGTCACTTGAACTACTTCCCCTTTTGCATCGTTAAGAAGGAGTAATCCTAACTGAAATGATAAAATTAACCAATTGTTAATTTTATGTAAGGTTATAATTGCTATCATCATTCCTACTACATTACAAAAGTTTATATTGTAATGTAAGTATCACTTTGATGTTAATAAGATGAGATCTCACTTTTAATAATCTAGTTTGAACACATGTTTCTTTTTCATAGTAGTGATGTGGTTGTTAGCCTACTACTTTTAGAATGTCAAATTTGATTTATCTTAGTATTCTCTTTTTTATATGTTGAATATTGAGGGGATTGATGCTGTTCATATGAAATTAACAACCTCTTCTACTGGCTTTCAAGGAATGAATGAAATTGACAAGGAATTGAATTCAAATGAGGAACAGAGGATAATTTTTCTTATAACATATATAATAATGTGAACTAACAAGTACTAAGTGAAGAACAGTGCATTAACATAACATTAACAATGAGCGGTATTATAAGTGATAAAACCTGTTAAAATAGCTAGGTAATAAAGAAAACCTTAGTTTGAATTGCTATAAGAACGTCTTGAAATCTCCCTAGTAATATAAATATACACGACCAATATGAGATATTAGAAAATTGCAAAAATAAAAGTTGGATTATGTAAGCTGTACAAATACGATTTATATAAAAGTTGTATATAAGAGTCTTATATACAACTTTTATATAAATTTGATAATAAGATTTTTGTTTTAATATTGATATAAAAGTATTTTTTTATACATCGTATATATAAAACTTATATATACGATGTATAAGTTTTTCTTGAATTTTTATGTTGAAAAAATAGGAGGTTTTTAATCGATTTTTTAAAGTTTTAATCTGGATTTTTTAATAGTCTTTGTTGAAATGTAAATCACATGAAATTTAAGATTGTTATAACATGTATACGCATTATATATACGTCGTACATTTAAACCCTTATAAAATATGGATTAATTCTAATTTTGTGTTTATAAGTCTTATATATAAGTGCTGTATATAAGTTTTATTTATAATGACTTGATATACGACGTGTAATGATGTACTATGTTTCTAGGAATAATTAACCAGTGTTTTAAGGGGGGGACAACTTGAACGAAGTTTTAAGTGAAAAATATCAAACAATCAAGTTTGCGGATGAAGTAGTAAACATGTTTGCTGATATACTTGAACAAGATGAGATACTCTATAGTGTATTTCTATACATAGGAAACATAGTAAATAAACAATTTCAAGAGACGAAGTACATGAGGGGCATATCTATTAATGAAATAGTGGAAAATGTAGTTATTGATAGGAGAGTAAAGAAAAAAAAGGGAAAATCCTATTCATTAGAGGTTGAACGTACAAATATATCTAGACGTTCAGCGGAAATAAGTGTGAGTACGCTATCATCAATGTCTTTAATCTATGAAAAAACCATGCACCCATATAAATTTTTGATCTCAACTTATAGAGGGCAACAAGTACTGATTGAGTTAGGGAAAAGAAAAAAGATAAATAAGGAGAGATAAAATAATGGCAAAAAACTTCTTAAAGAATGAAGTGGCAGTTAAAATGACGATGGTCGGTTTTGGTCAAGCTGGTACTAGAATGGTAGATAAATTTGCGGAATATACACATACAGATGGCACAGCAGTATATAATTGCTTAGCACTAAATAGTAATGATGGCGATCTAGCTGAATTAAAAAATGTACCAAAAAGTAATCAAGTTTCACTGAAATTAGGTGGTTTAGGTAAGAACCCTGAGCGTGCAGTAAAAGTCCTTGATTCAAATGAGGAAGCAAAAGAAAAGCTAAAAGAATTTATTACTGAACGTGTAAGACCTACGGATGAACTTGTTTTATTTTTTGCAGGTTTAGGTGGAGGAACTGGAACTTCTACAATCATTAAGGCCATTGAAGAATTTTCGGCTTTTCATAACAAGCCAGTAATCAGACAAGAATTACAAAAGGTTGCGCAGCTATATCCAATGGCTGAAATTAAGGCGAATCAGGCAAAGTTTGCAAGAATAGCCTTTGAAAATGCTATTGAGCGCAAAGACTTTATTAAAATGGGGATTGTTGTAACTCTTCCCGTCCGAGCGGATGGGCCTGATGTATTACGACAAGTAAATAAATTTTCACAGGAAATTTGGAAATTAGCAAATGATAAATCAAAAGGTGTAGCATTTGTAGTATTTGCTGATAACCAGCATTTTTACGATGAATTTAAGGAATTAAATGAAAATGAGAAAAAAGGTGTCGCTAATTCACGAGATTATGCAAATCAACGTATTAGTGAAATTATTCATGAGTTAAATACCGCTGCTAATGGATCTGGTACATCTGTAATACTGGATTCTCAAGACTTTAAACGTATTTTACTTGAGAAAACGGGCTGTTTAGTAATTAATAAGGTTTCACGTAATATGAATCAAATAGAAAATAGCCATGCAATTATAGAAATGTTTCAAGAATCATTAAGAGGAAGCTCTTTCCATCCCCCAATTGATTTGATGAAGAAGAACGATGATGGTTCAGTTGAAGCATCAAAAGTACATCATTTTGGTATGCTTGCTATCCTAGATGAGCAAAAGAATATTAATGATTCCTTTATGGATGACGCTAAGGTAGAAGTTTCAAATAATTTACCTATAAATGGCACAGTCTTTAATGGATATTTGGTGAGTAAGAATGATTTCTTAGGAAGTGTATATACGTTCTATAAAACTGATGCATTACCATCGAGATTATCTAAAGGTTTAGTTGAAGAATTTAATGAGTTTAAAGAAAGACAAAGCCAAATTCAGTATAAAAAGTCTCAAATTAGTACGATTGAAAGTATAGATGAGGATGAGGATTTAGGTTTTGCATTTGGAGATTTTATCGATATGGGTAGTGACGAAGAAAACAATAATGCTGGAGCAAATGAAGATGAAGATCTAGCAGATTTTTTAGATCCAGATAAAATGTTTGGTACTACAAAATAATAAAAAAGTCTGGACTAAGTTCCAGACTTTTTTATTATTCTACTGAATTCATAAGAGATTTTATATGCTCAATAATATTATCTTGTATGTACTGCTCTATGAAGAGTTGTTTTTTACTCAAATCTTCCTCTTTTTTAAACCAGCCTGCTTTTCTAGTACGCTCTTCCTCAGGTTTATTATTCCATAAGTTCTCTGCTTGTTTTCTTAATTCTTGGCGTGCTCTATGCTCAATAATAAAATTATCAAGCCTATCTTGGCGTTGGCGTAATTTTAGCGTTTCTACATCTTCTGGTTGTGGTAACTGCTTTAATATACTCTCTACCTTCTCTTCATAATGAGATTCAATATGTTTTATTTTTTCTTCTAACTGTTTAGTTACCATTTTTTCAATAATTTCTGCAGTAGCTTGAAGGTTTAATTCAGTGGATACCTCATTTGTTTGATGTTCTGGTGACACTGGTCTTAAATCAAACTGGTGTGGTAAAAGGTCAATAATTGCATCTAAAGACCATTTCTCATCCCTTTTCTGCTTTATAAATAGAGCAATTTCAAGGTCTAAAGCATTATAGAGTTTTTCATTTGTATTTTGAGTTCTTAAAGTTTCATGAAGTCCCTTTTCTTCTAGGATATTGAACCAATTATAAACTGTATTATGATGACGTCCTACTAGTTTTGAGAATTCTGTTATCCGCCATGCTTTTTCGAAAACATTATCATCTAATATATCATCATCGTTAATTTGATGGTCTTGTTTTTCATTTTTTTGCTCAATCATTGTAACTACCTCCTCAAAAATCAACTCATAAACAACTAATTATAATTAACATGTGAGCTGAAATTAACATGTTAGCTAGTATTTCGATAATATTTGTAAAAATCCCTACCAATCCAGTGGATTACATGAAATATGAAATTAACATGTAAACATATACTTGTTAACAAAACATTAACACTTAGTATAAAATTCGGTTGAATTAGTAACTTTATTACCAATTCGAAATATATAATTGGTAATGTTTTGTTAATGGGAATATATATATTATGTTAGTAGCACTACTGATAGTTGCTATGAGATTAACAAATTAGGCTACTTAATATTAATGATAAGGAAATAAAGCTATTTTGTAAATAAGTTATAAGGATATAATCCAGGTATATAACGGAAAATACACATACTAATGTCCAAAATGTAATTATCACGTATAAAAACTAGTAAAAAGTAAATAATATTAATATAGATTTAGTATTGTTCAATAAACAAAACGGTATTTAAGGATATAGGAGCACATTCATAATACTTTGAAGAGATTCGTTCCTACTCCCCATTTACTTGCTACGGATCTACTTATGTATATTAATTTAGTATAGAATGTACAATTTAAGTTGTATATTGCATGTCATGATAGAAATTTGTATAGTCAGTATCAACAAAATGAACTTTATCGGTATTTAAGAACAAACTGAGCTCGCGAATTGACATTGATATAAAAGGTGACATTGACATGAAACCAATACTAAAACATTCTTCTAACACCACATAAGCACCTAATGTTAATGTTTTGTTAACTATAATAGGCATATTAACCCTATGTTTACATGTTGATCTAAAAAGATTACTTTTAACATGGAATGTGAATCGTAAACGAAGGATTTTATGGGTAATTTTAAGGAAGTTTTTAAGATACTAAAGTTTGACTTAGAATACTAAAATAATCCTGGTGGTGTTTTTTGTAGATATCCGATCTCTAGTACATGCTTGCATATAATAATAAGATCATAAATAAGATGATGAGGTTGATATGTTAACCGAAATTAGATAAGTACACTTCGAATATCCATAAAGATAACATTGACATGAAATAAGAAATTGCTATGAGATTAATATAAAATTAACAAAAACTATTCAAACTAAGGACGGATCATCCTAATTGTTAATGTCATGTTGATCAGAGATAGAAACTACCATCTCGACTTAGAGATGGTAGTTATTCTAATGGGTGTTTATGACTTAAACTTCCTTAAAAAGTTAATAAAAGTATTTGGTAATAAAATATAGCATGCGCTGGTTTGCTAGTTGTTACATCCTATTAACTAATAATAAATGTAGATTTACCAAATGGTTTTACGTTAATTCACACCTGAGTACCATCGGATTTATATAATATGTAAAATATCGATATGAAATTAACATCTACACATTTTTATTTCGTTTCATATCAATGTTAATTGATATGTCAATTTCAATCAGAAGTATTAGTATCGGATAATTGTTTATATGACATTAACATATCCGGGTTATGTACTTCTTGTGTTAATAAATTAAATAGAGATAGATTTTCTTTGAAACCTTCTTGATCAAGGAGATTTATAAAAAGAATGGTGTAGCATATTTGAAATTTAGTTATAAATAGCAGTTGTAATGTTCAGGTATATGACTTATTTAGTTGGGCATACTATAAGTATGAGTTTTCTTATGATAAAAAAGTACAGATAATATCTTTACAATCTATAATTATAGATTGTAGTTTTTATAGTATTTGAGTGAAAGAAATGGTTTTGAAATTTAGCTATAATAGAAATGATTTTGTGTGTCATTCAATTTTAAGCATGCGTAAACTAAAAGTCATTTTAATTCATACAAGAAAAACATGTTATGGATATATATTCATCATTAGCATTCCTTTTTGTCTAATAACTTAAATAGGAATCCAAAAGCTATTTTATAATTTTTGTTTGCGAAATATGTAATTAGTAAGTTGGTTTAGGTATAAACTGGCTGGGTTAGTTTAACTTATATTTATCTCTCAATATAGGATTTCATATCAATGTCAGTTGATGTGTTAATATCAATGAACGTGTTTATACCGCTTGATTGTTTACATAACATTAATATGTATTAGTTGTTTGCTGTTAGTTATGTTATGAGTACTATAAAGATTGTTTTATATCTAAAGTTCTCTAAGGCAAGGAATATATCAAATGAATGTTTTTTACTTTTGAAATTTAGTTGTAAATATAAATCGAAATTTTGGTATGAAAATCCTGTACTTAGATATACTAATAGTGTTACCTGAATTAGGTGGTTAAATGACATATGCAAAAAAAGAAAAAGGTTAATCAATTAGAAGCATTATTTTTGTGAGTTTAATTAATAATTGCGAAGTAGTATTGACATTTAGATTTTATAGAGATAATCTTATACATAAGTTTCATTGTTTAAAATTAATATATGAATCGAGAGATATTCAATTCTTGCTAAACGGACACACCGAGGGCATATACCTGCCATTGGTGTGTCTTTTTTTTATTTAATAACTAGAAAATGATAAGGAGAGTATTAAAGAATGAATGAAATTATTAGTGAAAGCAAAAGAAGATTTGATAAATATTGTAAAGATAATCAAGTTTTTGAGGAGAGAATTAATTCTCTTATTAACTACTATTTTTTACTGCTTGCTGATCGTGTAAACATTTTACAAGATAGAGAATTTAATAACGAGGTCGAAGAGAAGCAATTTAAAAGCAGTCTCAAAGGGTTTGAAACATTATTCCCAGCTGCTGCTAAGAATGCATTTCTAAAAGGATATCAGCTTGGTTTAGAGTTTTTCAAACATCCAGAGACAGTGATCCCGGATTCTCTATTTACAAATCCTAATTTTGTACAAGATATTCCTTTTGCAATTGTAAATGCAGCGGAATTTAGCATTTATGAATTAGTTCGAACGGATGAAACACAAGAATTTAGTGTATTTGCTGTTCGAACTTATGAAGGCATTAAACCCATAATGGAGCAAGTATTTTGTGAAATTGCATTGTTTGGTGCGGAAATTTCACTTGAGCATGAACGTGAGGAAAGAGGACTGAAAGTAGTAGAAGGAAAAACAACTACTTTTACAAATGTTCCAGTAGATCGTTTATTTACAATTACTCCATCTGTAGCTGCTAATGTTGTGCATGCAGACGGCCGCTGTGAAATTTGGAGTCTAAATTGGAATACGAAATTAACTTTAGATAACCCTTTTAGTGAATTAGCACAAGTAACCATTGTTTACAAAGACAAGACAGAAATACAAAAATATCTTCGGGATGGATTTATATATGAACAAAGTTTATTTAGTGAGGTACCGTTAGAAGAAATCGAAGATCGTTTAGAGGTTAGAGTCAAATATAACCTTATTGATAATATGCCATGTAATTTGGATGGATTTGAAATAGAAGCGCTTCTCACCGAACTATTAACAAAAATACAAAATGCAACAAATGTGCCTTTTGAAAACATGCTATTACTTTAAAGCGATTTTCTATCAAAGAGGAGTTTTTTAAAATGAAAAAGATTGTATTAGCTATTAGTGATTCTGTGTATACGGCATATTTACGTGAGGATTTTATTGGTGCGGGATTTGAAGTAGCTGATAGTGATGTCATGCACATTAAGTATTTAGATGAAATTCTGGATACGGAAAAACCCGATATTCTATGTATTAATGACAAACGATTAAATATTGATGCGGGACACGAAGATAAGCGGGAATTAATTATCTTACAGAAGTTAAGAGACATTCGCTTTCAGAAGGATATTCGGATTGTAGTATTTACAGAGCGTGAAAATGATGATGAGTTTTTAGCGAAACTGATTTATCTAGGTATCTATGACATTTTTAACTCTCGTAAAATTGATATTGATAATAAAGTCATACCGCAGCTTCTACAGGAATCGGATATTAAAAATGTAGTGGAAATTGTAGGAGCAACTCAGGCACCGCAACATACGAAATTGCCCGAAGTTCCTGTTGATGAGGAAGAAGAGGAAGTATCAAGTGAATTAAAGGAAGGTAGCAACAGTAAACTTCCCTCTAAATCTAAATTATTTAAAAACAAACCAAAGAGTAAGTCTATCCAGCAGGAAACACCAAAAGCACCAATTATAAAAAAACAGTATAAATTGGCTTTTGAGCCAGTATATGAGAAGCAAATTGGTATTGCCATTCCAAGAAGAACAATAGTTGTGGCCAGTATGAACAGAAGAAGTGGTGCTACATTTGTTTCACATCTTTTAGCTGCTTACTTAAATGAACTACAGATTGATGTGAATTATATAGAGAATCTATATGATGATGGTTATACGTATCCGTTATTAAAGGGATATACAGAAGCACCAGAAAACTATCGTAGTGAATTTATGTTGCAGCGATATAAAGAGATGCTTCAGAAGGAATCTGATATATTATCAATTCCAAAATGGAAGCAAGGAAGAATAAATTATATTGTAAAGAATCCTATAGTGGACCAAGAGCTGAAAAACGAAACAGAGCAGGACTTCGACCATTTTATTAAGGTTTTATTGGCCAACCAAGAAGCACCTGTATCTATTATTGATGCAGGGAGCGATTGGGATAAAGATTTATACCATGAGATCTGTGAAATGGTGGATTACATATTCTTTGTAGCGGAACCAGATCTGCATCAATTGTTAAAGATAGCGCATCCCCTTACACAAAAAGAAAGAAAGCTCGTTTCTTACTTAGCTTTAGAGAAAGCAAGAATCATTGGGAATAAGTTTTCTCCTGCGCTTTTAAAGCATGAAGTAGTAGAAGAATGTTTTGGAGATAAGGTATTAACTGCTTTACCACCATATGAGATAGAAGATGTATTTGAATCTCAATTAAATAGTAGTACGTTACTATCTAGTCGGAACTATTATAAAGAGCTAGAAGGAATAATGAAGGAAATAGCAGAGTTATTGCTACCAAATCAATTGTTGAATCCCAAAAAAAGTTCCATTTTAAGTGGATTTCGATTTCGAAAGTCTGAAAGTTAAGGGGGATGAAGAGGAATGCAAAAGTTTATTGTTGCAGCAAGTATGTTGTTGTTATTTGTAGGTTGTCTATTCTTTGTAACTGATATGGTGATTGGAGATACAACACATACTGATAATAAATCGTCTTTAGAAAGGGGGGGCGAGATAGCTTTGGTGAAGTCTGTAAAAGTAGGTACTCTACGAGCTGAGGAAGAAATAGCTATTGATCCAGAAAAAGCAAAACAAGAGTTTGAAAAAGCATATAACGGTAATGCGGATTTTAAAGATCCCGCTTCAAAACGTCACTTCACTGTCCATGCTGTACAGGAGAAACCAGCAATGATTGCTGTCGAAGGTGATGCAGAAGCTGCTAGTTATTTTAAGCAATTTGATGAAAAAAAAGAAACGATAAAGAGTAAGGCAAGAAGCATTATTATCTATGATGGGAATGCAAAAGAAAAACAATTAGGTGGAAACTTAAAATAAAGAAAAAGAGTAGGTGCATTAAAAATGCAAAATACAGTAACTACGGCTCTATTCCTGACCTTTTCTTTATTATTAATTAGCCTTTTACCTGAAGGCGTTTTGTATGGAATACAGTTAGTGAAGGCACATAACTTTGCTGCTGATATGGTAGAAATCGCAGAGAATAAGGGTGGATTTCAATATGATTACAATGGAAAAAGAGTTGATTTAGTCCCTGGGATAGAGAAAAGAATGAAAGAAGAAAAGATGGATGGATGGAAGTATCAGTATACAAAGGGACGCATTGATCATAGTCAACCTCTTTCTTTTGAGGTGAAAGCAGAACACCATTTCTTCATATTTAAGTTGATTGGTGTAGATGGCATAAAGGCTCCGATATGGGCGAGTAAAGATGGATTGGGACAAGTGTATTTTAAATAATGAAAATTCTAAGACTTGTACTTTAAAAGGCTATGCTGAAAAGTATAGTTTTTTTGCTAGAAAAATATTTATATATATATATATAAATATATTACAAGCCTATTTCCATATGGTTATATTTACCATATGGAAAAGCGGTTATAAAAAAGTTAATTAATAAATTTATATGTTAAATTATCTGGATTTTATGTTTAAATTAGGTACAATAAAGGAATCTATGAAAAAACTAATATATTTGGAGGAACAAACAATGGCAAACAAATTTTTAAAAACAGCAACAGCATTAACAATTATGGGTACATCATTACTAGGAGCAGGAGCATTTACTGCTAAGGCTGATAACACAGACTCATTAAAATTCAATGATGTTCCAGCAAATCACTGGTCTACGAAAGCAATTTATGATTTAACAAACCGTAAAGTGGTGCAAGGGTATGGAAATAATATTTTTGGTTTTGGTGATAATGTAACTCGTGGGCAAGTTGCTCGTATGATTTATATGTACGTGAAACCAGCAGATGCAGATGCTAGTTTCAAAAATCCGTTTACTGATATTAAAGGACATTTGTTTGAAAAAGAAATCTTAGCACTTGCTAAAGCAGGACTTGTGAATGGATTTGGTGATGGGAAATATGGTCCAGATGATATTTTAACTCGTGAACAAATGGCACAAGTACTTACAAATGCTTTCAAATTCAAAGCTACTAAGACAACATCGTTTACTGACATTGATAAAAACTCATGGGCATTAAAAGCAATTAGTGCATTAGAAGAAAATGGTGTTACTATTGGTACAGGAGATAATATGTATTCACCATATACGCATGTAACTCGTGAACAATATAGCCAGTTCTTATATAACTCTATTAATGCAGTTGAAAAAGAAACAAAACCTGAAGAAAAGCCAGATCCAAAACCTGAAACGAAACCAGAAGAAAAGCCAGAAGTGAAGCCAGACCCAAAACCTGAAACGAAACCAGAAGAAAAGCCAGAAGTGAAGCCAGACCCAAAACCTGAAACAAAACCAGAGGAAAAGCCAGAAGTGAAGCCAGACCCAAAACCTGAAACTAAGCCAGAGACAAAGCCAGAAGTACCAGCAGGCTTAGATGCTAGTTTAGCAAATGAGAAATTGGTTTATTATCCAGAAGCATTAAAAAACCCAATAGTACAGAAACAAGTATCTAGTGAAGCTCAGAGTATCATTAAAGATATTAATAGTACTTATAATACAAGCTTAAAATATAAAGAGATTGGTGGTTCTATTGATTTATTAGATAGTAATATGTATCTACCAGAAGGTTCTATTGGAGCACAATTTTCTGTAGTTGGAAGTTCAGGTGATTTTAAAATGTATTTCCTAGATAACAACAAAGCGACTGTTGAATTAGCGAAACAATGGACTACTTTACTAAGTGGCTTAAATCTAGATAAGGAAATTCAAGAAACGGTTGATGCACGTAAAATAAACAACTATGAAAAAGGAAACTATAAAATTCGCATTGGACAATCTATGGCTGATCACACAATGTATGTAGACGTTCATTCAAAATAATGATATAATAATTTATAATTATAATAAGATATACAAATGATATACGTGAAGGACAAACCTTACGTACCTAACCAATGGTACAGGTTTGTCCTTTTTTATGTTTTAGGGGGGGAAATAATGAAAATAAAAAGTAAACTATTGTTGGTTTGTACTTCTGTTTTATTAGCGATGCCTACAATGGTCGAGGCAAAAAATGCCGATGTACCTTTTCTGAATGGAAATGAGGATAAGTTTCTTAAGTCAAAAGATTTACAAATGAAAGGTAAATTCTATCGATTTGGAAGAGATTATGCACCACCTGGTATAGATTTAGCGTACAAAGGAGACCTTCACTATCCGGCTGTTTACAATGGTTCATTTAATTTTGAAAATCCAAGAGGAAATTTAGTACAAGAAGAAGACCTAAGTGAACCATATGTACGGATTTCAAACGAAGGTTATTGGAATAAGGCTGTCACAGTGGGAGATCGGATGGTTACAGAAATAGAAAGAGTGAATAATGGTGTTATTTCTGATAAATATTGGGGAAATCCTAAATTTGTTTTAGATAATATAAACAGCCATGTCATTTTTAATAATACAGGTTCTGAGAATTATGGAGAATTTTACTGGATTCGTGATATAGCTTATCTTTCTGGTGGATATGCAGGTGCTGGTGGCGTAAATGGAATAAATAAATATAGTTTATGGTATGTACGAACTAGTAAACCTGAAATAAAAGATTTTAAAGTCTCTAGTGGTAAGAAGGATACACCTGTTAAGTTTACATTTAACGGTTTCGAGTATGTAAGTAAAGAGAAAGGATATACAGAACGTGGTCCCAAACTCGATATAGGTAACCCTTATTCATCGATAGCAGGTGAACGAAATCGTGTGCAATGGCTACTAGATATTACTAAAAGTGGTGAAACAGTGTATCATCAAGAAAATTACTTACGTTCAACGCCACAAAAAGATAATCAAAAACCAAATGAAGGTGATGCAGGACGATTTACGAAAGAAGATATAAGTTGGCAGCCTCAGATGTGTGGTCGTTATACTGCAAAATTAAAAATTATTGATGGGGTTCAAAGGGAGTCAAATGAGAAAACAGTTGATTTTATTGTAGATGGAAACTGTGGTACAGAAGTAACACCTAATCCAGATCCAGGTGATGAAGATGATTTTAAATATAAAATTGATTTCTCTGCTGACCGAATTGAAGGAGAAACAGCAAGAGAAGGAAAGAATATAAAAACAAGAATAGATGTATCACGTGATAATTTTAAACCAGAACGTGACCAATACAGGGCAAAGGTAAATAACAATATTAATAAGTCCCAGCAAGAAGTAAATACTTCTGAATCTGATAGGGATAGTGCACAGTCTAGTCTAAGTTATTGTCGTCGTAATCCAATTCATGAGGTAGATGCTGAAGGGAAGGATCACTACTATGATAGAGACTGCTCTTGGGAAGAAAATAGATTGGATAGTGCTGCAAGTAGGCTAGATACAGCAAGGCAGAAGTTAGAAAAAGAGAAAAACAAAATTAAAAAGTTAGATGCACTAGAAGTAAAATATGGAAATTCTGAAACAATAGTCGTGCTCAAGCATAACGGACAACAAGTAGCATCAGAAAAGGTAAGGTTAACTGAGGGAGAAAAGAAAACATTGAACCTTGGCTGGCAACATAAAGGGAAAGGAACAATTCAAGCGGAAATTAACCCTGCTGGTAACCGTATAGACATCGAGGAAACTACGTACAAAAATAATCCTATTAAAACAGTTATCTATGCACCATCTCATGAAAAAGGGATGTGCGGAGTAATGAGTGTAAAAGGTGTAGTAGAAACAGTAAGTGAACGTGTATCAAAAGAAGATATAACTGGGGAAATGTATTATGAAACTTTGACAGGAAGTATTGATAATTTAGCTCCTTCTAAGCTACATTCTGGTTATGGATTTTCGTATGAAGTAAACGGTAAGTACAAAAATGATTGGAATGCAAATTACCCTGGTGTATTTACTGCTGCTAAGGCACAATACCCATTTGAAGACGAAGGATTAAAGGCTACTCAAGATTTAGAGAAGAAAGAACTTAAAGATAATACAGCAAAATTCCTACCTAAAAATATGTATTTATCTGAAGCAACAGGACATGTTTTTGATAGTAAAAGACCAACTAAGTCTTTATATTGGGATGGACAAGAGAAAATCATTGATGGCGGCCAAAAATGGTATTCACCAATGAAGACAAAAGATGGTGTATACACTTTTAATGTAGAAACAGCTCCAGCAGGTATCAATGAAATGAGTTTATGTTTAACTGAGCAATTAGAGATTAAGGGTGTTGCGTACGATGATTTCATAAAAAGAAGAGTATTTCCTGATGATCCATTCCCTGGAGGAAGTGGAGTAGGATGGAACTGGGTAGGGAAAGAAGAACTACTTCATAAACTGACTGATTGGTATTACATGAAGACTGGGAAATAAACATAAAATATAGTATAATTTGATGAATCGACACAATAATATATCCATCATAAACTAGTAGCTGAATGGATAAACCAAAGGCACATCCCTTAATGGGATGTGCCTTTTTTCATAGAAAGGGGAAATTAGAGTGGATAAAAAGAAAAAACAACGTGTAAGACGTGTGATTATTATGGGGGTTGTCGCAATGATTGTATCGCTATACATTGGAAGCGAATTTCAGGATCGGAATGGGAAGAGTTATGCTCCAGCAAAGTATTTTGAAACAGGAACGAAATTGATTTCGTATTAAAAGTACTTTGTTTTATTTCACTAACTATAGTGGATGGATATACATGACATGTACTATAGTTGTTGTTATAATATGTGTAGAAGTATTTCAAAGATAGTTTTTGCATAAACTAATAAAGACGAAGTGATGGTAACACTTCGTCTTATGTAACTGCTACCGCAAGGTGGATGGTTGCTAAAAAAGAGTTTATTTTTTCTTAGAATCACCCTTCAAACGCTTGCCGGCATTGTGGGTGGTTCTTTTCGCTTTTCGTCGCTTTTTTGTATTTTCTTCCAAGACGTTGATAGGTATTTACCTACTCGTTTTGCAAAAAATACAGCGACTTCTCTAGCAATTACTTTCAGAATTTCAATTGCTATCGTGAAAAGTATATCCATTCGATCACCTCCTTTCTCTATAAAATGAAAGAGAAAGGATAGCAACCGACCACCTTGGAATATTCAGTTGCATTAGATTAATTACAACATATTTTCGGGATGCTTAATAGGTTAGAAAACTTGTTATATCAGGGTTTTTGGGGGCTTTTTAATTTATCGATTACGTGTTTATAAATAGAAAAAACAGATATTTTTTAGAAATGATTGACATGAAACTATATATGTCATAATATTGAGATTGTAATATTAAAGAAAATAAATACAACATTTGCATATAGACTTTAGATTAGCTAAAAGGACAAACCTAAGGCGTTTTACGCCATAGGTTTGTCCTTTTTTGCGTTTAAAGGCTAAATAAGGAGGAATACAAACATTGAAGCCGTCTAAGTTTCAAAAGAAGCAGATTGCAGCGGTAGGTTTAGCTGCTATAACAGTAGCGGGTATCTATGGATACAATCATTTTGCAGTAGAAAATGCAGTAAAACCAACGAAAGTTGTTGTAGCTGCAAAGGATATACCTGCGCATACAGAGATTAAAGAAGAAATGCTAGTGGAACGAACATTACCTGGTGATGGGGTTCCTCCAAATGCATTACGCGTAAGTAAAAAAGAGGTTATAGGTAAGTGGACAAATGATGGGCAGCCCATCACCGAAAATAGCTATCTTTTTAAAAATAAAGTAGTAAAGAAAGAGGAGTTAGCTGACTCTGCAATTTTAAATTTGAAAGATGGAGAAGTTGCATTCCCGTTACTCGTTGATTTGGAAACAAGTTCAGGTAATAGTATCATTCCTAACACTTATGTGGACTTGTATTTCAAACAAGTTGTGAAGGACGGGGACAATGAGAAGGTAGTGTTCGGTGGTCTTTTCCAACGAGTACGTGTTACGGCTGCAAAAGATAGCAATACAGAAGATGCATTTGTGTTAGAAAAGAAAGAATCAAAAGAGGAACAAGAAGGAAAACAAAAGCCAAAGATAACGCGATTATATACACTGGCTGTTTCACCTGAACAACTTCAATACTTAAATCGTGCAAAAACAATTGGAGATGTAATCCCTGTCGCAGTCGGACAAAAAGTAGAACAACCAGGGAAAGAACTAGAATCAGCTGAAGGATTCTCGCAAATATCTGATCAAAAGAACATTTTAGACTATGTAGAGAAGCATTCGACCAATCCAATTTCTAAAAATGTAAAAGAGTATGTAGCGCAGTATTTGAACGAATCCAAGTAAGAAAGGGGTAATTAAGATGGAGCGGCAAGTAAGAATCATTGCCTTTTATGCTACAAACGAAAACGTAGGGAAAAGTACGTTAAGTATTGCGATGACAAATGAGCTAGCTCATTTAGGGAAAAAGGTGCTTTATGTAGAAGCGGACCAAGTAAGACCAAACTTCGCGGTTGGAACAGGTCTTAGCCATGAGAGTAAAAACATGCTAGGGCTTGTAAGAAAAGAAAATGAATACAATCTCTTGCAGTATATTTGTACCAAGCAAGATTTACTAGAGAAGAAAGTGAATCCAAGGCTGATGCAAAAATTGCACGATAAAATGGATTTTCTGGTATTTCCATCAGGTTATAGTTTAGCTCAATTCCCTGAGATTCAAAACAAAGAATTGTTTGTAACGACATTTATCGAATCACTTGTAGACACAGAATATGACTACATCATTTTATCGGTACCAACTGAATTATCCGAGATACTGAGTTATCCAATCCTATACCAATCAGACATTGTTGTTCATGTGCTAAATGGCAACCCTCGTGGTGCGCTAGCAATTAAAAGAGAATTACAACTAATAGAAGAAGCAAAGCTAACATTACCTTGTATGATTCATGTTTTAAATATGGGAGATGAGGACTATGTAGAAGATATTGAAAGGCTTTCTTCCCAAAAGATTGCGGTGACAATTCCGTATGACAGAGATCGTACGAGTTATGAATGGGGGATGCAATTTGGTTCCCCGCAAATTAATGCTAAGGTCCATCACATTATGGAAGCAGCTGGTCTTAATATTCCATCTCAGCAATCCTCTATGAAAAAGGGTCTCTTTGGTTTACGAAATTAAAAAGGAGGCAGGTAATATGTGGGGCCATTTACAGGAAAAACAAGTCACCTTAAAGCGAAATCGAGTGGATTTATATCACTTTGGTTATATGATTCGTTCCAAATCAGCTCGAAAGTTAGGAACAACTACAGCTCAACAAATTAAAGACATTACAGATGAAATTCGTGCATTTTTAGTAAAGGAACATCGTGATATCTTAAGTGAATCCTTTATGAATAAAGAGAGAAGAACAGCTGTGGAGCAAATTATTAAAAGCTTTTTACTAAGCAATCAAGTCGTTGTTTCAGATGTACCTTCTGAACAGTTGCTAAATATGGTGTGTGACGAAATTGTCGGATTTGGGATTATAGAACCTTTAAAAGAAGATAAGGATGTAACCGATATTTATATCAATGGCACAAAAGAAATTATTTACGAAAAAATTGGAGAGGGAGAATGTACATTTCCTTACCGATTTGAGACGGAAGAAGAAGTAAAAGCTCTAGCTTATAAGATGGTAAACAGTACATCAGAGTCATTGAATACAGCAAAGCCATATGTGGACTGCGTATTTCCGTATATACGTATCAATATTGCGTTAGATGAACTTGGGGGACTCGGAACAACGATAACGATTCGTAAGAATGCGGATCACCTTCGTGCTTCTGAAGAGCGTATGTTATCTACCAATCAAGCATCGAAAGAAATGTTGAACTTTTTGGCTGCATCTGTGAAAGCCAAAATGAATATTTTAGTTGCTGGAGCCACGGGTACAGGGAAATCAGAGTTTATGAAATATCTTGCTTCTCACATTCCGAAAGGAAAGAAAAAAGAACGTACTCTTGTAGTAGAAGATAACCCTGAATTATATTTGCATCGCATTTTTCCAGAACATCATTTTGTTCCGATGCAGTGTAGGGCATCGGAAGTAGAAGAAAATGCAATCGACTTTGATAGATTGTTAACAAATGCTTTACGTCAAGGGCCAAAGCGATTAATTGTAGGGGAATCGAGGGGGAAAGAAGCGTTAAAAATGATTAACTTTTTCCAAACAGGACACCCTGGTTTCACCTCTGTCCATGCAAGAAGTGCAAAAGAAGCAGTTAGGCGTTTAATGCTTATGTGTCTGCAAAGTGGTGCGAATATTGATGCCCAGTATTTATATGAATTGATTTCACAGACATTTGATGTAATTGTCTTTTTGGAAAAGAAAGATGATGGGAATCGTTATATTACAGAAATGATTGAACTATTGGATTATCAGGAAGATATACAGTTTAATCCATTGTCTCAGTTTATGCCAACATATGAAAAACAAGATGAAATGAATGAAAGAATAGGGAAAATTCATGGCCAACATATTATTACAGGAAGAATATCAGCTGATATGGAGAAGAAATTCCGTTCTTCTACTGTAAATCCAGCTCTTTATGCACCATTCCTTTCAAAACGGGAGGTGCAATATGCATAGTTTATTAGCCTATGGATGCATATTCTTGATATTTATTAGTGTAGTATTGCTCGTTTTACTTTTTGCAAAATCTAAGGGTTCTGCTCTCTCTCAATTTGTACAAGAAAACGAGAAAGAAGAAAGGCGCTTGGAATTAAGGAATATTAAAGGGATACGGATGTATTTGCCACAATCCGTTATCCAAGAAGCCCAAAAGTACGAGTGGAAATTGACAAAAAGCATGTACTGGGTATATACGATTCTTTCCGGAATGAGTATTGCAGCAGTATTCTATTTTTCCTTTGGTAGAGATCCTTTTACACTGATTACCGTTTTATCTGGGTTTTTAGTTCCAAGGTTTCTTCTCTATCGAAGAAAAAAACGTTACTACTTGGTTGTCATTGATCGTCTTTCTATCTATATGAAAGCTGTAGCAAATGCACTTCAAATTAGTAACAATGCAAAACGGGTGTTAGTTCAGGTGAAACCAATGATGCATGAAAGCATTCAAGAAGAAATAGAAAAAGTTTCTCTTTTATTAGAAGGTGGAACCACAATGCATCGTGCATTTAGAGGATTCAATGAAACGTTTAACTTTAGAGAATTGGTTTTCTTCCATGAAATGTTGGAAGTGTGCAGTCGAGAAGGTGGAACAAATTCAGTACAAGTTTTACTAGATATTGCAGAAGATTTCGAAAAACAAAAACTATACCTGGCAAGATTGCGTTCTAGTTTGTCGCAAGCACAACGTGCTTTTGTACAGAACTGCTTAATCGTCATTGCTATGCCGATTGTTATTATGTTGATGTCAAAAGAAGCATATGGATTTTTAGCAGGTTCTATGATAGGGAAAATCGCGTTATCGGTAAATATGTTCATTGTCTTTTTCTTAGCAACCCGTGTAGAAAAGATTGCAAATTATAACCCAACAGAAAGAGGGGAATAAGGTGGCTACGATTTTAGCTGTAGTGGTATTCGTTGTCATGTATTGGGTATTCTCTACCTTTCTACAAAGTAAAAAAGACAGCGGTAGCTTACTTACGAACTATGTAGAAAATGCAAAACGAATTGAAAAGAAGAATTTAAATCAAATGATGCTCGCTCCCTTCCAGTCGTTATCACATAAGTATCTGACAGAAGAAAAGAAAGAGCAGATTCAGAAAAAATTAGAAGAAGCTGGCCTGGATACGAAACCAGAAGAATATTTAAAAATGAAGGTAGCATATCCCATCATTTTCACCACTGTTTTCTTGATATGTACGGTGTTCCATGATTACTACTTATTTAAATTGGGTGTTTTGATTTCACCGCTGCTTTATTTCTATCCTGATTATCTATTAAAGCGAAGAATTAAGCAGGCGATAGAAGCTAGGAAGTTCGAATTACCAGAGTATCTAATTCCTATGCTGCAGTTGTTAAAAACACATACAACATTAGAAGCAGTAAAAAAGGCAGAGATATATGCTGGAAGACATCTTCGTCCGTATGTATCTACACTTACAGCGGAATTAGAAATGTATGCAGGATCGGATCAACCATTTCGAAACTTTGCAGCAGCCTTAAATAGTCCAGAAGTAAATACCTTTACGATTGCATTGCAACAAGCGCAAAAAACGGACAAGGTACAGAGTCTTCGCATTATGGACGCACAAATTAAAATGATGTGCGAGTTAAAACATGAGAACTATAACCGTCTCATTCAAAATAAGCCAATGGAAATGAATAAATTTAACGTGGCTGTTATTGGTTGTATTGTGATTTATCCAATGGTGATTGTTATTCAATCTTTAATGCAAGGATTTGCAAGTTTATAGAAGACATTATTAAAAATGGAATAGGAAAAGGAGTAATACACATGTTAACAAAAATGAAAAGTTGGTTAAAAAACGAAGACTCACAATTATCATCAGAAAACGGTATGTTAATCGCGTTAGCGGTGATTATTGTATTAGTAATTGGCCCGTTCGTATGGAAGGCAATCCAAGGTGGCTATGATACGATTCTAGCTCGATTCACAAAAGCATCAAGCAATGCAGATGTGAATTCTTGGAACAAGTAATAGAAGTTTTAAATTAATGATGTTTTTTACGTATAGCTCAAATAAATGGATAAGGGAGATTCAATCATGTTAACAAAAATGAAAAATTGGTTAAAAAATGAGGATTCACAGTTATCATCAGAAAACGGTATGTTAATTGCCTTGGCGGTGATTATCGTATTAGTAATTGGCCCGTTTGTATGGAAAGCAATCCAAGGTGGTTATGATACGATCCTGGCAAGATTCACAAAAGCATCAAGTAATGCAGACGTAAATTCTTGGAATAAGTAATTAAAGATTTAAATAGATAAGTTCTAATTTTAGTAGATACTTAAAATCGATATATAAAGGAGACGAAATGAAATGTTAGCAAAAATGAAAAGTTGGTTAAAAAACGAAGACTCACAATTATCATCAGAAAACGGTATGTTAATCGCGTTAGCGGTGATTATTGTATTAGTAATTGGCCCGTTCGTATGGAAAGCAATCCAAGGTGGTTATGATACAATTCTAGCTCGATTCACAAAAGCATCAAGCAATGCAGATGTTGATTCTTGGAACAAAAAATAAATATAAAAATAAACGAGGGGGCTACTCTAAAAGTGGTTCCCTTTTTTACACAGTATTTTTATATGAAATTAAGAGGGGAGTAAAGAAAATGAGCCTGTATATCATGGGATTATTTCTAAGTTATATGGTACTTAATGTATTTACCGACTTAAAGTATAGAAAAACAAAAAATATATGGCATTTCATTTTTTTAATAGTAGGTTTAGGTATCACGTATTTTACTGGAATACGAACGGGAAAAGAGATTGTAATTGTACTAACTATGGCCTTAGTATGTGGCTTATTGTTAGAGACATTTAAATTTTCTTCACCCGGTGATACGAAAATGCTTGTGGTGGCAGCTCTATATGTTAGCAATGTAGTAGAAGAATCGGCTATACTTACCGCGATTACATTAACAGCTTTCCATTTACTATTCTTTTGGATTGCTAGTGTTTATCGATTAATTAAAATTTTAGGGTTTGTAGGAGCGATTAAAGACCAATTGGAGCATGCTGCGTCTATATTTGGTGTGAAACTGCCTAAGAAAGAAATAAAGCTAATACAGAGCTTTCCTGGGGCTTGTTCTATTTTACTAGGGGCGACGATTTATATTGTGTTCACTATCTATCAAAATGGAGGTATCTTGGCTTGAACAGTAGAATCATTCATCAAAGGGAAACCTATATTTACTTTACAATTTTTGCGCTAATAGGCGTTCTTATTTTAAACATGTTTATTAATATATTGTTTGTATTAACATATCCTTTACTGATAGGATTAATTGTGCAGGTTATCTTGTTGCAGAAGATAAAGAAGCCATTTTATCGGAACGGGAAAGAATTAACAGAACAATTAAAACTAAAAAATATGTTTCTAGTAGAATCAAATATTTTAGGAGATGAAGAAGGAACAGTTTATGAGGTGCATCAAATGCCTTTTACAATCTCTAATGGATTAATTAATAAAGATAAGACTTATAAAGTGATAAAACAAGAGTATGAGAGAAAAGTCAAAGAGGATTTAACGAAAATTTCTAAATGGCAAGTTACAACAAAAGCTAGACTTGTAACGACAACTCATTTTCGTTTATATACAATTTGGCAGAAAAATAGTACAGGCTATCAGCTAAAGAAGTTAGAAGATTGTATAGATCCATATGCCAAGATGAACTTTATTCAATGGATAATTGCTTCATTCTGTACGACTGGCCGTTTAAAGTATGATAAGAAGCCTAAAGAATGGGAAAGTTACGAATGGATAACCTTAAAATAAAAAGACAAAAGTTATAATACTTTTGTCTTTTTTTCTTGCTATTTCTTCTAACAGTTTCGTGAACTATACATGATTTTTAGCGAGTTCTATAAATGCTTAATATTTTGTCACATCACTAATATCAAGTCCGAAATCGAAAGCATCTATTTCTGCATGATAACCGTAAGATACTAAACCAAAATCTTTATGTGACTCAGGTAAATAAATAAGTACTTTTGCATTTTTATAGTCTTTTAAATTTTATAATTCATACATTTTAATGATTAGATATTTACCGATTCTATTAATTGCATTTGTTCCGCTTGTGATGTTAGAAATCTCATCATAAATGTGTAATGTATGATTTTCACTGTCGAAGATAAATAAAAAAAAGACACCCAAAGGTGCCTTCCTGCGACTTGAACCATCTTAATTTTAATAATATGTATTGGACGTTAATCCAAAGATAATTCTAACATGCTTTCATATAAATGAAAACGGATTATTTAACTTACTTAATTACTTTGTCCATAACTTCTTTATATTTGTTAAATTGTGCATCTTCCATATCACCATTCATTTGTATAAGGAAGTTACCTTTTGCGTAAGTATGAGAGAATAGCATTTGATTACCATTACCTAAATCGTCATAGTATTTCTTAGCTTTTTCAAGATCTTCTTTGTTTTTAAACTCAAATATTCTACCACCACTATCTTCACCTAATGCTGGAACAAGAATGCGCTTTGCTTCTTTTCTAGTATTTCCAAATTCTTTTTCTGGTAGGTCACTAGGATTGTCAGCTTCTAATCCTGCAGCTTTAAATTCTTCAATTACCTTACCAACCGTGACATTACTTGTCATTGATTTAACGCTGTCACAAGCGGATAAACCAAATAATAATAGAGCTCCAATAAGTAATACTGCTAATCTTTTAAACATAGTTGTTCATTCCTCCTAATATAAATCCTTAAATATAATAACAAACTATTCATCTTTATATTGTCATATATTGTCGAGAGGAAATAAAAAAGAGAGCTGGAGCCTTCAAGGGCCATCTTGAAATTCAATACCACAATTCATTTTTGGGGAGTGTATTCAAGAACCTTTTATTTTTGGATTATAAGAGTGCTCTCACATTTACGACAAGCAATCTTCTCTTCCTCAAAAATGAATAAATTCTCAGCATCACATTCTGGGCATACAACCGCAAATGGTGTTTTTATATTTTTATAACATAGGAAAGACATGGCTGCCAGGAATAGAGCAGGTATAACAAGCATCATAAGTAAGAATAGGCCCGCAAAAACGCCTGCAATTATGGAAAGTGGTTTCATTAGTTTTCTACCTACAGAGTTTACTTGATTATCCTTTTTACGAAAAGCAGTAACAAGGTAAGTTTGGGTTTCTTTTACTGGCTCAAATGCATTTACCGTATTGTAATCTTGTTCATCCATAGTGGGATAGGAAGTGTTTGGTCCTTGATACCCTCGTTGTATATAATAGTTGTTTGACTCAGATATTCGTGGCATATACGAGATTCCAGTTCCAGGTATATAAGTTGTTGTTCTTGATTCAGGTGGAATGGAGTTCCCTCCCATACCTGTATATGTAAAGTTAATTTTCACACCCGGGGAAACTTGGATAATTCTACGAAACTTATAACCCATAATATTGTATCCTCTCCATCTAATTAATATAATCATTTACTAATTATAACAAATTTTTAACTTAAAATTAATATATTAAGTTAAAACAAACTAATAAAAAAGAGTAATATTGAAGTTGACTAATTTAAGGCGTTTTAGGAGTTCTTTTTTATAAAAAAAACACCCTAAGGTGCCTTCCTCTAACTTGGACTATCCTGTATTAATGCCATATTTATTAATACATTAATTTATAAAAATAATTAGTTATTCTTCCATGGACCCTAGCTGATATAATATATAAGGAAATTATTAGTTAATTAATACTGCACATATATTATAAGGGGAGGCAAATAAGTTATGCAGATATTGTTAGAAATTTTTTCTGCTATATGTGATTTCTTTTATGCTGTACAACGGATGAAAGAAGAGAACAAGCAAAATAAGGAAGGTACTAGTAGTATGGTCTATGTTTTTTCCGTACTTGTAATTGTAGTAATGATTCTTTTTGCAATGTTTGCAACGCAATAGATGTTCAATCAAGAAGAAAGTATTAGAGAAAACAAGATAGTGAATAATATACATAAGCACCTCACCATCTCCATAGGATGGCGAGGCTTTTTAATGTACCAAAAAAAGACGCCATAAGGTGCCTTCCACCGACTTGATAATTGTATTTTATGTATGAAATCATCACTGTAGTATCTAAGATGAAGGTAAGCAGTTTATACCGTCTTGCTTAGGAAGGTATTACTATTGATTGATTGTGAAGACATGGCTACGATAGTAAGTGCCATCAACATCTAAAACTGCAATATAGCTACCATTCTCGTAAACAGAAGTGATAGGTGTTCTATATGCAGCTCTCCACTCAGTTCCATTCCAATCTTTGTTAGGATAAAGTGTTTGATAGCGAGCTAACGTCAATTCCTTATCATCTAATACACGATAAATTTTCAATGCGTTCCCAGATGCTTGGTCTACCCAATTCGTACTAAATGTTAATGTATCACCTGTGTAATAAGCAGGTTTGAACTGATTAATCCAAAAATCTGGTAATGCAGTCGTACCTTTTGCTAATTCATAGAGGGTTTTGAAAGGCCAGTTGTCAACCGTCGGTGCTTTCTGTACATTTTTCGCTGCTGCCGCTGGCTTTGCATCCAGTGCCGCTAAACCTGTAAATCCACCTAAAGCTAAAGCTCCTGCTAATACTACCTTCGATAATTTTTTCATAATCCGTTTCCTCCTCAGGAATATAATAGTTTATGAGTTCAATTATGTGAGGTCTTAGATGAAAGAGAGTAGTTTATTCTGTCTTACTCAGGACAGAAACGTATTACTTGTTGATTGTAAAGATATTACTTTGATAGAAATTGCCATCAATATTCACAACAGCAATGTAACGACCTGGCTCGTATACTGAATTAATATCAGTACTCCATACAGCTTCGTTAAGAGTGCCGTTATTTACTGGAATTGGATACATAGTTTTGTAGCGAACTAATGAGTTATTATCGAGAACACGATAAATCTTCATTGGATTGCCATCTACTCCGTTGTACCAACCCATTTTAACTGTGAAGTAGTCACCAGTTTTATAAGAAGGCTTAACATCATCCGATAAATAAGCTGGGAAATTCCAAGCAATTTGTGCTAAATCAAATAATGTTGCTGGGTCGCCCCAAGTTGTTGATGCTACTTGTACATTTTCCGCTGCTGCCGCTGGCTTTGCGTCCAATGTTGCTAAACCTGTGAAACCACCTAAAGCTAAAGCTCCGACTAATGCTAATTTCCCTAATTTCATAAAAAAATCCCCCCTAAGGTGCCCACCTTCGACTTGAACCATCAAAACTTGAAATTTTTACATTTTTATAGAAATTATTAGGATAATACATCCGATTTTTATGTTAAGCTATTTGAGCTAGTATTTGTATCAATATTAGGGAGATGAATAGTATGTTGGGCGATTTTAATATAAATTCTAGTAATTATAAAAATGGTGCTGAAATCTTAGAATTATTAGGCAGTTTAAGTCGTTTATTAATTGTACGTGAATTGATTGTAAGTGGGACCTTGACAGTTTCCCAGTTGAACGCTGCGACGCATATTTCGGAACCTATGATTTTACAACATTTACGAAAACTAACTAAAGGTAATATGGTAATTATCGAGCGCAAGGGTACAAAGCTTTATTGTAGAGTAGAAAATAAGAAGGTTATTGATATTATCGGTTTATTGGGATTATTATATTAAGTTCTATTCTATGTCTTTTTTGAATTCAAGCACTTTATAAATAAAACAATAAACAAAAAAAGACATCCCAAGGTCCCTTCCTCCGACTTGAACCACTTTAATTTTAATAATATGTATTGGACTTCCATCCGAATATTGTTTTAACGTATTTATTCATATTTTGTTTACGAAAAAATGAAAAGCATAATATCTTATTACTGCTTGTTCATAGCTTTTATCTGTTCTTCATAAACATACTTAGTAGGCATGAAGTTATTAGGGAAGTCGTTGATTACTTTCTTCATAACGTTTACTTCTTCCTGAGATTTGAGTTCAATACCATTTAGATAATCAAACGCCTTAGATTGTTCATCTGCTAAATAATTCTGTGTCATGTAATCATCTGGGAAGTCTTTCTTTGCTTTTTCTTTGACGGCATTCATAGCAGCTGTTTTATCAATATTTTTTATAGGATTTGTGAATCCCGATGCAGATTGTTGAACATTTTGTTTAGGTTGTTCTTTCTTTTCTGGTTGAGTTTGAATATCTTGTTTAGGTTGTTCTTTCTTTTCTGGTTGAGTTTGAATATCTTGTTTAGGCTGTTCCTTCTTTTCTGGTTGAACTTGAACATCTTGTTTGGGTTGTTTTTGTTTTATTTCTTTTTTTGGTTCGGTTGGAGTTGTTGTAGCTTCTTCTTTAGTGTTTTTTCCGCCAACAACAATTACGACAACGGCAATGATAAACCAAAACCACTACTTTATATAAAATGAGTTTTGCATAATTCGTTTCCTCCGAGTATTTGCAAAGCAGGGAATCGCAGTCCTGAAGAAGTGGATAGAAGACGTCATGCCGTTATGGCGGAGTTAAGAGAAATTCATCAATTACAACTGGAGGGGAAATGGGATTCCAAGACTTGGAACGGATTTGGAAAAGGAGAATTACACAATGGCGTTGCAGCAGGGAAAGTACATGAAGAAGTCGCGTCGTAACTTATATATTGCTTTAGAAGAGTTGGATTTAGTGTTTGATGAAAGCGAAGTGATTCAATTGAGAGAAATGTGGGATGAGGATAAAGATATTCTTGAAATAGCAAAAGAGTTAGGAAGGCATCAACTAGAAATCGCTGCATTAATTATGGATCAGGCAGATAAGAACAAAATCAAATCACGTCCAATGGGGTTAGGGGCATGAAGCAACTAACATTGGAGGATGTAGTCGGAAGTTTTGATTATACCGCAACAAGTACCGTGGACAAATTCTTGAAGCGTAATAGCGTTATGACGCATTTAAAGGGCAGAAACTCATTTGATTAAACGAGGCACCAGTAGGCGTCATAGCGTTAGTAGAAACGTTGGGATTATTGGAATCAGAAAGGAGAAATATGGGCCTCGGATTTACTGGCTATGGGCACTAAATAAAAAAAGGGTCCTTACTATTACGTAAGAACCCCATAATCGCAGAAAAAAAGTTGTATGTGAAACCTAGTGGGAATCACAATAATATTTTAACATCTAAATATACAGTTGTCTATACATCAAATCGAACAACATAGTTATTTAAACGAAGGATCCCTAGATTTAGGGATCTAGGGCCTCTTGTGTTGGTATAACTCACACAATGTTATGAAAAGAAAAGAACTTACTGAAGATAACATATAAATATTTCGTAAATGTATCAAAAAAGTGAACAAAATAGTTATTTGAATGGAAAATGACAGCTGAAATATTAAAATCGTATCAGCTGTCACTAAAATAAAAATTCATTTTTATTAGTAGGTTTTTAGTTGGTATTTTTACTCTTCTTAGAAGAAATTGTACCAAAGATTGCTCCGGACATTGCGCCGATTAAAGTCATAAAAATTGCACTCCATACTGTAAATGACATAAATACACCTCCTAGAAATAAATTATTGTAACTATTTAAAACTATTGTTTCTTATTCTTTTTAATAGAAATCATAATTGCAACAACTGCTAAGAAAATAAGAGGAGACCATGAAAAGAAAGACATTTAGTATTCTCCTTTCAATATTAGTTTTAAATATTTTATAAACCAATTATTACATGTTTATAAATTGAACATATAGGATATGTAATATTGCATATGGAATTGTAGAATATGAAGAAGCGAAGATGATAGTTGAACAAAAACACTGTTTTAATAGAGAACATTTAACAGGACCCGATTAGGGGGACGGGTCCTGTTAATGGAACGATAGATCTTCATAGGATTACCAAAACATTACCATAAAAGGTAATTGACTTCCATTGATTGGATGTTGAGAAAGCTTTTTATAAATGCTTTGTTTTACACAACAAAGCAGCTAGCCAAATTAGCTAACTGCTCGGTTCTCCAAGGGGGAACAAGGAGAAAATCTGATGTCATATACATTATTGACGGAATATTGAATTTTATTCACGAGAGATTATATTCTGAAATTTGGATTATGATAGTCGATATTCTCCATATTGACCAGAAAAGAACTAAAAGTTCTAGTGAAATTCCAAGGGTTCTTTTCTTAGTTTTTTGAGATTCTTTTATCAAATAGCCAACAGCACTAATTGCTATAAGAGTGAAAAGAATAAGTTCGAGTGTAACTGGCATTCTATCTACTCCTAAAAATAAGTTTATATATAACGATTATAAAATATTTTAATGGTTGGTAGTAAAAAATTCAACTGAAATCATCAAAAACCACGATGTTATCGGTATAGAGGATTTGCAAGTATCGAATATGTTAAAGAATCATAAGTTAGCAAAAGCAATTAGTGAGGTATCTTGGTCGCAATTTTGATTCATGTTAGAATACAAAGCAAAATGGTATGGCTAACAAGTTATTGTCGTATCGAAAACATTTGCTTCCAGCCAATTATGTTCTTGTTGTGGATATCAAAATAAAGACGTTAAAAATCTAAACCTACGTGAATGGGACTGTCCTTCTTGTCGTGCAAACCATGATAGGGATATTAACGCAAGTATCAATCTAAAGAATGAAGCAATAAGGCTTCTAACCGCAAGGACTGCGGGGTTAGCCTAATCAATTAGAGTTCGATAGAACTCTTTACTTAGGAATCCCTCACTTCTAAACGAAGTGAAAGTGGGGGTAGTTCAATGGAGAGATGCTTTAGAGGGAAAAGTTATTGCTTTACTGCAATCAGTGATTTGCTAGAAATGGAAGCCGATTCTACACAGCTATCATGTAAAAACTGCAGATGTGGATTGTCTTTTTAAGAAAGATGATCTTGCAATGATTGTGCATCATGATGGAGTGCTAGAAGTGGTTAAGCGTGCAGAAAAAAGTAAACTTTCTGAAGGTAAATTTAAAAAGATAGAGTTTGTAATCCTATCTTTTTCTTATATTCAATTACTACAGAGGATTTAAATTCACTAAAAGAAAGGTAGAAGAGAATATGAATACATCTATGAAAAAAATCTAGTAAATTTATGAGTTGATTTTGCTTTCAAGCGCTTGTTTGGAGTAGAAGGAAACGAGGATATACTCATTGGTTTTCTTAATGCGGTATTACAATCCTCTTTAGATGAGGAAATTATTTCTTTGCATTTAGATGATCCACATCTTCCAAGGGAACAAAAGGATGATAAATTGTCTATTTTAGATTTACGAGCTATCCTTAATAGTGGTATAAAATTAAATATAGAGATACAGGTTCGTGACAAAAAAGACATAATCGAGCGATCTTTGTTCTACTGGGCTGGCATGTATTATTCTCAAATGACTCAGGGGATGAAGTATACAGAATTAAGACCAACTATTTGTATTAATATAGTGGATTTCATTCTGTTTCCAGGAGAAGAGGACTTTCATAATGTCGGTGTAGTCATGAACAAAAAATCGGAGCACATAATTTCAGAGAATAGGCAATTGCATTTTCTTGGGATTCCAAAGGTTATTCGAGAATGGCAAGAAAATCGAATGGATCCATGGAAGGATATATTAGCGCGTTGGCTATTATTATTTCCTGCATATGAAGATGAGAAATTAACTACAATCCTGGAGGGAATCGCGATGGAAAAAGATCCAGTTTTGAAAAAGGCAATGGAGGATTGGGAGCGTTTAAGTAGTGATAAAGACTTTTTACGCTTATATGAGGCGAGAGAGAAGGCAATAAAAGATAGAATATCAGAAATAGAGACGACAGAAGAAAAAGCTGCAAAAGAAGCTAGAATAGCAACTAAGATAGAGATGATTCACAATTTAATTAAAGTAGGTGTACCTATAGAGAAGATAGCGGAAGCCACTGAATTAAGTGTAGGAGAGGTTAATGAAATTTTAAAAAAATAAAGAGTAAATATAAATGATAAAAAACAGGTAATTGTGATTACGAACAATTACCTGTTTTTTATTCTTTTTGTTTGATGCCCAGTTTTTGATTACAACAATACTTTTTCTTGTTTTAGAGTTTCCTCTAATTCATAAAGAAATTTATTGTGTTGTTATTATAAAAAAAGAAGATATCGATTAAAATGTCTTCTTTTACTTGTACACTTAGTGTTAAGAAGGTATTGTATTGCTTAAAAACCATAAAAAAATATAACAATCATCGAGTAAGTCTATTATAGCATCAATAAATAAAGTTTTATATGCAATATTACATATATATAGATTTATTTATATTTTATCTATATAATTAAATTGTCTGTTTCTTGTTTTAATTCGTTTGTTTATTTTGGAGCGCTCCAGCAATGGAGCCTTTTTTTATGTAATAAAACATTTCTTTTGGATTACTTAGTTAATCTATATTAACTTTATCTTCTTAAGTAATATCTATATTTTACCAAATAGTTATACAGATAACCAGTTTTTTCTAATAATCTAATGGATTGATAATTTTACTGTTATTTGTTAATCCTTATAGGAAAATTTATCATACAATGAAGATTGAGAAATCAATAATTATAAAAAACTTATAGTATCTTTTGGGAAAATATTTATAATTTATATATTAATATGTTATAATTTCATCTCTAAAACTACCCAAAAAGGACTGCCTAATGGTGGTCTTTTTTATATTGGTGAGATTGTACTAGTATGATAGAAGAGGATTAACTGTATATTGTGAGGGTGATTGGTTATCCCTTCTTTCCATTTGGAAGGAAAGGGGGTGATATACCTATGGGGTTTTTGTTTAAGCTTCTAAAAGAATTTGTGAAAGCCATTGTACGTGAAGTTTCTGCGTATGTTTTTAGGAAAAAAATTTTAGAAAAAGATAACAAAAAAACCACTCCTCGTCGCCGTCCAAAGCAAAAGGGTGGGTTTCGTAAAAAATAAATGATATAACCACCACCCTGATGGTAGCAGTTATTAGAAGAAATGTTAGCGCATCTCTTCTTTTATTATATACGCAAGCAATTACTGTAATACTACTACAGTAATTGTATCAAACGTACATAGAAAATCAATGAGCACGTAATAGAGATAATGTACAAAAGAAAAGACAACTAAATGTGCCTTCCTCCAACTTGAATTACTTTAATTCTAAGAATATGTATTGGTCTCCCATTCAAGTATCATTTTTCTTAATGAATAATTGGGATATTTTAGGTTGTTTTTTACTGTTTTTATGTTAAGATATTTTGGTTGTTATTCATCTTATTTTAGGAGGTTGGAAGATCTGTTACATGCTTTTCATATGGATTTTAGTTTCTATACAGAAAATATAAAAGTTTTAGGATTATTAGGGAATTCTACTCGTTTATCAATTGTTTGTAAATTGATTACATATGGATCGTTGTCAGTTTCTGATTTAAGTAAGCAAACAAGAATTACAGAGGATTTAATTGTACAACATTTGCGTAAATTAGCCTTTGGAAATATTGTAATTAGTGAACGTATAGGGAAAAGGCTTTATTTTAAAATAAAAGATAATAAAACAATTGAGATTATTAAGGTATTAGGGTTACAAAGTTAAATTTAATTACTTTCGCTACAAATGATTTTGCTATAAATTAATTGTGCAAAATTACATTTAGCTCGCCTACGGAAGAAATAGGTGGGCTTTTTAATGTAGAAAAAAAGACACCAAAAGGTGCTTTCCTCCGACTTGATCCACTTTAATTTTAATAATATGTATTGGGCCCCTATTTAAGTGTTATTTTACGGCATTAAGTAATGCCAGTTGTTAAGAAAAAAGGCACTCCTTCGAGTGCCTTTTTCCTATTCTACTTTTAACTTAATTTCTTTACCTGTCATACCGCCACTAGCTTTTAAGAAAAGACCTTCAGCATCTTTTGGTATATCAAATACAATTTTACCTGTCTGTGTTAGACCGGGATTCAATTGTTTTAAGAAGAAGTCAGTTTTCCCACCATTAGTTAAGTCAAAAGATGTTTGACCTTGTGTTGAATATGTGAATTCACGACCTTTGTTATCTACTAATTTAAAACTATTAGCATCAACAGTAATAGCGTCTTTTTGATTATTAGTAAGTGTAACTTCTAAAATTTTAAAGACACCTTGTGCTTGTTCTTTTGTATATTCATTACCCACAGAATCTACTGTTTCCATAGATCCTACAGCGATTTTTACATCAGAAGATACACCTTCTTTTGATACTGCTTTAGTGTCTGTTGAAGTTTTTTCTGTTGAGTCTCCACCACCAGCGACCATAGCAATTATTCCGATTACAAATAAAGCTATAATGCCTAGGCATCCAAATTTAAATATTTTTCCCACGTTTGTTCCTCCAATTATGTAAAATATAAGATTGCCAAGCTAATAATAACAAACTATATATAAAGATATTGTCATATTATGTCGAAAGGAAATAAAAAAGATAGTTTAGAATTTTCAGGCTGAAATTCCGTCTTATGACCTATTTTTCCTCGCATCTTGGCAGTACTTCTTACTCATAAAAAAAGACACCCAAAGGTGCCTTCTTCCTACTTAAACCACTTTAATTTTTGGACTCTCATCCTCACCGAATGGAAAGTAGAGATGATTCAATTATGTACCGATCTGGAGCGTCTCCTATATAGTCAAAAGGATAACACGTTGTTAATGTTAATGTTGGCTCACTTTTTTCTACAATAACTGTTCGATCTTCTGAATCTGTTATCCAATGCTTGTTAATTGTATATGTATATGTTTTATTTTCATATTCCACAATAAGTTGGTCATTTTCCTTTAGTTGACCAAGCTCGGTAAAAACAGTATCTCTATGTCCACTTAAAACTGTATGGCCATTTCTAGATGGTGTAGTAGTTAAGTCACTAACAAACATACCTACACCCTTTTTTAGTACTTTATCATCAGCTCCCCAATATACAGAGTATTTCTTTTGTATTTTAGGGATAATTAAATACGCTACTTTATCTCCTAACTGATGGTTTACCTTTGAAGCGGGAATTTGTACAGATTCTTCAGGTTGTAATGAAGTTTCCGTCTCTGTCTCTGTTTGATTGCTATTTTGCGCTTCATTTTCTTTAGAAGGTGTGGAGGTCTCATATTGTTTAGCCTCGTTAGTTGTTAACGATTCTGCTGATTGTCTAGCACTATACCATTCTAGAAAATAATAGGAAAAGATAGTAAGTCCAATAATAGTTAAACATAAGCCTATCCATTGTTTTTTATTCACTCTTATCACTCCATTTGAAAACGACAGGATTTCTCCTGCCGTTTTAAGGAACTATTTTATGCGTTTGTCTTTTTACGACGGAACATTAATACAGATCCAGCTAATGCTAATCCTAAGCTTGCTAACATCATTGTAACACCGTTTGATGCTGTATTAGGTAATTTCTCACCTTGTTTTTTCGTTTCTTTTTTCACAGTTGTATTAGTATTTTTCTTTGTTTCTTTTACAGTTGTTTGAGGCTTAGTTTGTTCTTGTTTATTATTTGTTGTTTGGTTATTTTGTTTTGAATTCTCTTGTTTATTGTTTTCTTGTTTAGGTTGTTCTTGAGGATTAGTAGTTTCTTTATTTTCTGTTGTAGTATTTGTGCTCTTTGGATATTTATAATCTTCACATGGAATGCCGTCTTTATCATTATCTAAACGATGTGGATCATTCCCAACACCATATCCATTTTGATCCCAGAATGCTTGAGCATCTTGTTGACTTTTAAAATGTCCACAGTTTTTTGTATCATTAGGACTCTTAGCTGCAAATGCAGAAGAACTGTACCCCACTGTTAATAGTGTTACCGCTGTTGCTGAAGCTAATAATTTTTTCATAATTTTCTCCATCTCCCTAAATGGTATGTATTTACATTGAAATATTTTACATTTAAAAAATTAAAAATACAATAATAATTTGTAGATAAATGTAAGATTTCTAGATAATAATAGCAAATTATTAATTCGTATATTGTCATATTATGTCGAATGAAAATAAAAAAAAGACAACCTAAGGTACCTTCCTCTGACGTGAACCCGCTTAATATTAATAATATTTATTAGGACTCCTATCCGAATATTATTTAATATGTAAAGATAAAAGCTGACATTAATTCTAGGATGATAACACCAGCTGAACGGAATGGAATAAGCCAGTCGGCCTTCTTCAAACAGGTCAAAAATGGTATGAATTCATATGAAACAGCAAAGAAGGGAAAAGTGTACGCAGTGCATTTGGAATTAGTGAGAAAGAAAGGCAGTAAGAACGTTACTTTTTACTCAAGGGTTAAACGAGGGATGCAGATGCTACCTACTAGGAATAAAGCTCCAAGCAAAATTAAAGAATCAACTAAAACCAAGAACCGGTTTATCTGAGGCTTTCGAAATTTCTTTAGTATGCTAAAAACAGCACTCATTCCGAAACAAATATATTACAAAATCATTATTGTCTCTAATATATTGATAATTTAATTATATGCTGAAAAATATGTACATATAAATTTTAAAAAAGTCCTTATTTGAATAAAAAATGGTCCTTAAATTACGTAAGAACCCCATAATCGAAGAAAAAAGTCGTATGTGAAACCACGTGGGAATCACAATAATATTTTAAAACCTAAATATATAGTTGTCTATACACAGTTGAACAAAATAGTTATTAAAACGAAGAAGCTCTAGATTTAGGGATCTAGAGCTTCTTGTGTTGGTATAACCCACACGGTTTATGAAAAGAAAAGAACTTACTGAAGATAACACATGAATGTTTCATAAATGTATCAAAAATGTGAACAAAATAGCCATTTTATGTAGTTGAGTAGGTAAGATGAGGAAAACGTCCATAACGGTTGCTTTTTTCATAGTTATATAGAAATTACACATTAAACGTATTTAATGAGTCATCTAGGTATAAAGATAATCGATAATCATACAATGATATGGAAGGGTCTTTTCTAACGTGTTAGTTACCTCAAAGTATATGTATCTTTTGGCGCCTGGGCGAGGGTGCTTTTTTTGCACATTCTGATAAGGACAAGCATATAATGTAATAGGACGAGTTCTTCGTGTCCTATTCAATGCTCAGAATAAACCCCAATTCACATTGAGAGCGCCAATAGCGAGGGTGCTCTCTTTATATTGAAAATAAAACATAAATATATATAATATGATTAATGGATTTTCATTTTAATCTGAGGGGTACAAATTCGATGCGACGTAAAAAGGATTTGTTGAAACAATGGAAGGTAGATTTGCAGGCTGTTCAAGAAGAAAAGAGGATGAAGAAAAAGACTAAGAATAAGAAATATAGCATCCCTGGTAATACAGCTGGATTCATGAATGGGAAGAATACTTATCGTAAAGAGAATGGGGTATGGAAACAAAGAAATAAATAATGTGAGGATATAATGATTTTGATTAAGTGTATAGCAATTATCGTAGGCGCTGCCGTGATCTGGGTGGCGTCTTGTTTGCTGTTAAGGAAAGATAAGGCGTGAGATAGACTTGCAAATTGAAATATTATTAGTTTAAAACATGGGCTAATAAACAAACTATTTCTACCTTTTAGTCATAGAATATGATGAATTCTATTTTAGAGGAGGGAATCATATCTATGGGATGGGATAATAATTTTGGACATTCTCGAGATTGTAATAGATTTTGGGATGATTTAGTATTTTGCGGTTGCGGCCGTAGACGAAGAAGAAACGATTTTAACGACTGTCATTGTAGACGTGACTGCGATTGTGATGAGTGTCGTCGTAGACGTAATCATGACCGCGATCGTGAGCATGATCATGGTGACCATCGAGATTGGTAAAGTCTTTTGAAAGAGTGCATATTTTAATAGCACTCTTTTTTATTATTTTTTTAATTACTAATTATTAACTAGAAGGATGCAGTTTCGATTTTATTTAACATTTTACAAAACAAACGAACACAAAGAACGAAAATAAATTTCAACTGTCTAAAAGTTGATGCTTTTAGATGATGTGGGAAAATGCTGTGAAAAATTATTGAAATCATACCTTATATTTATCTAAGAGTTAGTCTGAAATAGAGTATATAAAACAATGATAAATTTTAAATAATATTAGGGGATGACTGATGAAATTAGTGTGATATGTACGAGCTAGTATAAGAGAGCAAGATTTAGAATTGCAATTTAACACGGGAGAAACTTATGGTTCTACAAAAATATTCACTGGAAAGTAGAATGGAGCGAAAAATCTTAAGGAAATATAAAGTTGTTGAAATTTTTATGTGAATTCATTAATATGTAATTGTATTTATTGTTTATTTGATTCTGTTTATTCTCACACTTTATGAGTTGTGGTTGAGCTGTAGAAGCAAGCTGAGTCTTGTTTTAATTCTGAAAGGGCTTCTTTGAGCCGATTAGTGTATATATAGCTTATTTTGCTATATACATTTTTAATCGACTTTAAGAAGTCCTTTTTGTGTTGTTTCCAAATCTGTTTGATTGGAGAACCCATTATCACATTGGGAAAAAATTTTTATTTAGGGGACTTAATTATGATTATCTGTTATGAAGTATCATTATTTTATTCTGCACATCCAGATGGTCCTATTCAAAGTTTACGTGCATTACAAGCACTTAATCCGATAAAAGAGGGTGTATTCTCTTTAACAGGTGTCAGCGTATCGTAATGAATAATTTACAGAACCATATGGAAATATGTAGTCAGAGGGAATGACAGAAATCCGTAGTGAAGAATTACTATGAATTTCTATCTTTTATTTTATCAGGAGCAATAAAGACACGTATGGAACGTAAGATTGACAAAGAATTCAAGAGATTTACACAAATGTTGGCTTATTTTTATGAAAAATAGGTGGAAAATTTGATGGAATGTCTTATCGAGCGAAAGTGTCTGTGTACTTTGTGATACAACAATTTAGTTAGATAAGAAGAGAAGCAAAAAGTATTAGTCTACAAATCACAAGATGTTTGCTAGAGCATTTGAAGCATACGTAGAATCGGATTTGCAAGATCAAGAACATAGAAATGATTATTTAGTTTGTAATGCGTATCCTTTTGTATATCCATTAGGTGATTATACGTAATATCCTAATGTAATTATAAAAAGTTTAACGGAAGTAATAGTCCCATATATAATAAACAGTATATAAGGAGTGGGGAAAAATGAATTATAACATTCAAAAAGGACAGTTTCGTTTAACAAGTGCTTATCCGAGAGGTAGCTGGTGGGAGTTTTATCGTATACCTTGTCCAGTTTGTTATGATACAGGTAATTGTATGCTGCACGTTTCGCAAGATAAGGTAGCATGTACACGTGTAGAAAGTAAATGGATTTATGGAAAAAACACGGGTAATCCAAGCTACATTCACTACATAAAAGGAAAAGATAAATATCAATTGCCTGAGGTGGATGAAATTCAGATTCATGATAAGAAAAGTAATGAGGAATTAAATGTGTTTAATCGTAAATTAATGGAGTTCATATCATTAAAAGAGCATCATCATGCACATTTATTAAGAGATAGAAAAATGAGCGAGGAACAAATACAAGTACGTCATTATCGTTCTTTCTTAAAACAACAAATTGTGTTAGAGGATGATAATACGTATACGACTGTTTGGGAGCAGCTATTTAAACAGATGGGGAATAAAAATTGCTGGCAGGGGATCCCGGGTTTCTATGAGATGAAGAAAGGTCAACTTTCTCTTCGTTTGATGTCAGGCTCTCCTGGTATGTTGATTCCTTTTCGGAATCAGTACAATCAAATTGTTGGATGGCAAGTTCGTGTGGATGAAGTGAAAAACTCCGTTCATGTGAAATCTGCACCTACTGGAGTTCAAACAGAATTAATCGAACAGCCTAATGTTGTGAAGATAACTAAAAATGGTAATTGTATCTTTGAAGGCGAACTAGAAGTGAGCAAAAAGGTAGAGATTCCATTTCAAGAGGGACAAATTGTTGTAAAGATACATAAAGGGCAAAAATATCTCTGGCTCTCATCAGCAAACAAAAATCATGGAACTGGGGCAGGCGGTAGTGAAAATCCACTTCCTGTGCATGTGGCGGTACCAAGTTCTCATTTAAAACATTGGAATTCTGGTACACTTCATCAAACTAAATCAGTAATGATTACAGAGGGAGCTATGAAAGCAGATCTGGTTGCTGATTTGCTTTCAGAGAGATTTAATAAAGAGGAGCTTTCTGAAATAGGAACAACCGTTCTTGCGATTCCTGGTGTAAATGCTTGGCGAATTACTATGCCTGTATTAAAGGATATGGGTGTAGAAAATGTCTATTTAGCGTTTGATGCCGATTTAGTAGAGAATCAAAAAGTAAGAAAAGCTCTTATAGACTTTGCGACAAAGTTAAAGACAGAGGGCTATAACGTAATCGTAGCTGCATGGAACCCAGCACAAGGTAAGGGGCTGGATGATGCAATGCAAGCGGGATTTAAACCTGTATTTCAGATATTGTGAAATTTAAAAATGTATAATTACAACAAAGTCGTGGACTATACAAGAAAGTTGTAGACTTTACAACAAAGTTATGGACTTTACAACAAAGTTGTACATTAATGAATATAATGGCTCTACAAATTATATAGATAAAAAGCATGGCTATTTTTAGACCGTGCTTTTTTATTTTTATGAATTAAATATAATAAATCAATTTTTTGTTAACTTAAAAGAAAGTTGTACAATTCAAAACAAAGTTATACAATTCAAAACAAAGTTGTACACTTATTGTGAAGTTAAGAGAAAATAATACATAATAAAAAGCATGATATATAATTGTCATGCTTTTTATTATGCTCAGAGTATTAAATGAAAACAATTTTAAAGTAATAAAAACACATTAAAAAATTGTCAAAACGACCATCATTTTTTAAAAAAAGGTGGAATTAGCAATGAAGTATGTTCATGTTGGTATAAATGTTACTGATTTAGAGAAGTCTATTGAGTTTTATGAAAAGGTATTTGGTGAATCACCAGTTAAAGTGAAAATAAATTATGCGAAATTTTCAATATAAATCACGGGGATTTCATATATGTTTGCTTTTACGCCAATAAGAATGAAGACTTTCTTATGTGAAAAATGCACCTCAATTGTTAGAGGGTATTAACGATTGAGGTGCATTTTAAAATCTAGGGAGTTTATTTTGTAAAACAAATAAACTATTTAACAAGATGAAGATGGTGGTATGCTTTGAGGGAAACGAAATAAGTTTTCAGGGTCATACTTCGCTTTTACTTTTCGAAGTTTTTCAAAGTTCGATCCATAATATGCTTTTCCGAAATCTTCAATATTTTGATCCGGAACATTCACATAAGAACCTGTTACATATGGTCGTATCAGCTGGCGTACCCTTTCAACTGATGCCAGATTTGAAGCTTCTTCTGATTTGTTTTTCCAACTAGCAGTCCATTCCGTATAAAACAATGGACTTCGCCAAAAGAAAGCTGTTTTACTGCTAGGTACTTTACTTATAGCACCACCCCAATTTATAAAAAAGAAATTGGCTTCTGTCCCAGTAGCTTCTTCTAAAAATTTTCTCATTATCGAAATAGGTTCTTCTGACCAAAGATCAAGTGCCCAAGCCGAAGAAAACTTAACACTCTGATCAGATCTACCAGGTATTGGTTCATCTGGATCTAAAAAATCTATAGCATCTGGATAAGGTAAAGTTTCTATAACTATTTGTGTTGGGGTTCCAATACTAGTTAAAGGTTCTAATAATTCGATTGCTTCATCTTTTGAACCTAAGAAAATACCTTCAGCATGACATAATCCATTTACTTTGCTATAAATCTCGAGTAAGCATCCTAATCGTGAATCTACAAACGGCGCCCATTCTTGCCAAGCTCTAAACACCGATTCAAATTGTTCCCACGGCCAAATAATATTGAAGACGGTTGCTGTTTTAGGGGCACGACGAACTTTAAAAGTGTATTCAGTATTATATCCAAAATTACCGCCTCCACCACCTCTAGAAGCCCATAGTAAATCTTCGTTGTTACAATGATCCGCTTGAAGAATTTCGCCTTTCGCATCTACCATTTCCAATGCAAGAAGGTTATCACTTATAAGACCAATCGATCGTGAAAGTACTCCAAATCCACCACCCATCGTAATTCCTCCGATTCCAACCGTTGGGCTATCTCCAAAAGGAGCCATAAAACCTTCACGAGCTAATCCTTTTACTAATGGGCCAACGTGAATTCCTGTTTGAACGGTTGCAATCGCATTTTTTTTATCTAAAGAAACTTTATTCATGTCACTCACATCAATAACAAGTCCTCCATTTACTACTGAAAGGTTTTTATCTAGAGCATGTCGACCACTTCTGACACGTAAGGGAACTTTATTCTCACGAGCCCATTTAATAGCAATACTTACATCGCCTGAATCTTGTGCAAAAACAAAGACGAGAGGAAAGACATCAACATAAGGATTCCAATTTTTAACTGCTTCTAAATAACCTGGATCTCCTTTGAAGATTACTCGTCCTGTTAACTGTGTTGATCCCATATATTCCACTCCCTATAAAAAGTAAATTATGGATCTTATTTAGCAACGGTACCAAATTACGTAATTAAACCAGATATCAAACATAATGGGAAAAACTCAAATCGTACGGATTTTCCAATCATATCTCAGGAGTAATTTTCAGTTTTAGAATATTCTCTAAGTAATACTAGTGGACATCAGAGCTGTAAAGATTAGTAATTTATGCCCTTATTACTTAAAAAATTTCATTGCTACAGCCCCTATTATTTATATATGAGTAAAGAGTTAATATTATTAACGGAATTGTTGAAGCCCTTATTGGTGTAGAATATTTTTTACAAATTTAAGGGCAAGAAACCACTATAGATTAGGGGAGTATCGTTAGAAAAATATACGAACTTACAATGTGATATAGATAAGTACATTTGGGATGTACTTACAGTGCTAACAAGTTTGCAAACGAACTTGCTAACACATGGACAGAATAGACATAAATTATCGCTGATATGTCGCTTTAAAAAACAGACTTAATCAAGTAGATAATACTAGTATGAAATGCTCATAAAATCATTCGTGATATTAAAAATATGTTAGGAGCCTTTATTTAGTAATAGATAGCATTGTGCCTATTAAGAGATTGGCATCGGTGTTGGAGTAACGTTTATACCATCTTTCTTATACTGTTTATCAACGTATACCTTTATAAACTAAATGCTTTTTACAACTAATAAATCAATTTTTTTTGATTTATTAGTTGTAAAAGTAATGAAATGCGTATATATTATAAATATCAAAAAAAATTGATGAAAGGAAATTACCATGAAAGAAATTAAATTGTACACTCAATCAACTACCCAAACCTTTGAAACGTATGAAAAGAAGTTTAAAGCATTGGCAGATCGAAAAAGGTTACACATTTTGTACGAATTGTGTCAGCGTGGAGAAACTTGTGTATGTGATTTAACAGGTGTTCTTGAATTACCACAATCAAAACTTTCATATCATTTAAAACTTTTACTTGATGCGAACCTTATTACGAAAGAAACAAAAGGAACATGGAGTTACTATAATATTAATAAAAAAGAAGTAGATGCACTATTATCTGAGCAATTATGCTGTATATTTCGTCCTATGTCATAACTTTGGTTGGGACGAAATAGCATTTTAATATATCTTAAATCAATTTTTTTTGATTAACATAACATTTTGATAAGTGATTAAACTTGAATAATCACTCTGGCTTTTAAATCAATTTTTTTTGATTTAAAGAATCCAATTAAGGAACTACACTTACTATATTAGATAAAATAAGGAGGTTTTTTCATGAAACCTATTCAACTTTCATTCAAAGTACAAGAGTGTTGCGGAACAGAAAATCAAACATTACAAAACAATACTGGTATGCAGAGAATAAAACAGTTACCAATAGCAATTATTGGGGGCGGACCCGTAGGTTTGGCAGCTGCAGCACACTTAGCAAAACAGGGTGTATCATTTATCTTATTAGAAGCTGGAGAAAAAATAGGATCAAACATTCTTACATGGGGCCATGTGCGGTTATTCTCACCTTGGCAATATAACATAGATAAAGTAACTCTAGCTCTTCTTGAACAACACGGTTGGGAATCACCAGACATAAACGCATTACCAACAGGAAGAGAAATTGTAGAACAATACTTACAACCGCTTGCGAACCTTCCAGAAATTAAACCATTTATCCATTTGAATACTAAAGTACTATCTATAGGTAAGAAAGATACAGATAAAATGAAAACAACGAATCGTGAAAAAATGCCATTCATGATCTATACAGAAAAAGAAGGTAAACTTCAAGTTTATGAAGCTAGAACGATATTAGATGCTTCAGGTACGTGGGGAAATCCAAATCCGGCAAATTCTAATGGTATCTGGTTGAAAGAAGAGAAATCCCTTAACGAGCATATTTTTTATGGTATTCCAGATATTTTAGGAAACGAACAAAAGCGATATGCCAATAAGCATGTAGCTGTTGTTGGAAGTGGTCATTCTGCAATCAATGCTTTATTAGAGTTGGCAAAATTAAAGGAATCCTATCCAGGGACTAAGATTGTATGGATTATGAGAAAGCAACGTGTGGAAGAAGCATACGGAGGAGAGGAAAAAGATGCTCTTGAAGCACGAGGAACCTTAGGTAGCCGCATTCATCAATTGGTTGATGAAGGAATCGTGGAAGTAATGACACCATATAAAATTCAATACGTAGTTAGTACAAAAAACGGAATGGACATTGTAGGTCATCAAGATGAGAAAGAAATAAAAATTACTGATATCCATGAGATGATTGTAAATACAGGGAATCGCCCTAACTTATCTATGATAAGTGAAATACGTACTTCTATTGATACTGCTACTGAAAGTGTAGGGGCTTTAGCACCACTAATCGATCCTAACCTTCATAGTTGTGGCACTGTTCGCCCCCATGGTGAAAAAGAGCTTCGACACCCAGAGAAAGGTTTCTATATTGTAGGTTCAAAAAGTTATGGAAGAGCGCCTACTTTCCTTATGGCGACAGGCTATGAACAAGTTAGATCTATAGTTGCTTACCTTACTGGTGATTATGAGGCAGCTGAAAAAGTAGAACTTGATTTGCCAGAGACTGGTGTTTGTAGTGTGAATTTAAAGCCTAATAAAGTAGATGATTCATGTTGTGGTACAGAATCTTGTTGTTAAGGAGAATAACTGTAAGGAGGAGTAATTTATATTACTCCTCCTTACAGAATAATTAAGTTTGAAAGGAGAACACAATGAAATGGTTATTAATCATGCGGGTAATTTAAAGAAAGACTATTTTGTATCCTATATAAGATTAATAATGAATGCCCACCAATGTAATGTTGAAAATGCAAAGGATTATGTTTTTCAAAGTATGTTCAGACTCGAAAAAAACAGTTTAGGAAAGAAAACTTATCAGAGTTTCCTTGAAGCGTATCGAGAATTAAAAGAATCTAATTAAATAAGTAAAGCAAAGGTGGGATAAAGATGAAAGAAATATTAGATTCCATTGTAATTGGAGGAGGGCAAGCTGGTCTTGCGTCTGGTTATCACCTTCAAAAAAAAGGATTACAGTTTTTAATATTAGAAGCGAGTGAGCGGACAGCTGGGTCTTGGGCTTACTATTATGACAGTCTGAAATTGTTTTCTCCCGCACGTTTTTCATCGTTACCTGGAATGCAATTCCCAGGGCATCCTGATGATTATCCCACGAGGAACGAAGTGATTGATTACTTGCAAAAATATGTGGACAATTTTCAGCTACCAATTATGTTAAATCAGCGAGTAGAATCTGTAGAAAAAGAAGATGGAATATTTAAAGTTCAAACAGTCTCTGGAAAGACATTTTTGACTAGAACTATTATAAATGCAACTGGTTCTTTTCACAGTCCGTCTAATCCGATAATAAAGGATCAAGAGAAATTCAAGGGAAATATTATACATTCCGCTATGTATCGGAGTCCGAATCATTATATTAATCAAAGAGTAGTGGTGGTGGGGCGGAGAAATTCAGCTGTCCAAATTGCGCTCGAACTGGCCGATGTAAGTAAAGTATCTTTAGCTGTACGAAAGCCTGTTCAACTTATGAAACAAAAAGTGTGGGGGAATGACTTACATTTTTGGCTTAAGGTATTAGGCATAGATACCTTTCCGTTTTGGCGATTTGGAAAAACAGCACCGAGTTCAGGTGGAGTCATCGATTTAGGTGATTACAAGGAACGATTAGCTAGGGGGAATCCAGATCAAAGACCTATGTTTACATCTTTTTACACTGATGGTGTAGTTTGGCCTGATGGGAAGAAGGAGCCAATCGATACGGTCATTTTTGCAACGGGCTATCATCCTAATCTCTCTTATTTCAATTCTATTGGAGCACTGGACTCAGAAGGAAGACCTATGCAAATAGCTGGTGTAAGTACAGAAGTTCAAGGGGTATATTATGTTGGTTTGGAAGGTCAACGTTCGTTTTCTTCTGCGACATTAAGGGGAGTTGGGGCGGATGCTAAATTTGTTGTGAGGAAGCTAATAAACTACTTAAAAATATGAGGTGAATAAGGGAGAGATAAATATGGGGATTAGAAAAGCAACCGAACAAGATGTACAAGAAATTATGACTATTTATAATGAGGGTATTGAGGATCGTATTGCAACTTTAGAGACAGAAATAAAAACAGATACATATGTGATGGAATCGCTGTTTAAAAGAGAAAATAGATATTCGGTAATTGTTATGGAAGAGAATTCACATATTGTCGGTTGGGCTTCCATCAATCCATATAGTCATCGATATGCTTATCGAGGGGTAGGTGAACTATCTATATATATAAAGAGAGAATATCGTGGTAAAGGTTTGGGACAGAAATTACTTTTAGCTTTAGAAAAGACCGGACAGCAAAATGAATTCTATAAATTTGTTTTATTTACCTTTTCTTTTAATAATCTAGGGCAAGGGCTATATCGTAAAATGGGTTATCGTGAAGTAGGAGTGTTTGAAAAGCAGGGAATAATGGACGGCGAGCATGTAGATGTGATGATCATGGGAAAATTGTTAACTGCAGAATAAATAAAGTTGTATCTGAAATATAAATGGTAAAGGTATTTACACATTTGCAGGGTATGTGAATACCTTTATAACGTAATTATTTACATATACCTCGAATCCTTAAGCATAGTTCAGATAAGTAAATCCTCATTTAAATTAGTAGGGGTTTTATAAAGTTTATCACCCTTTATATAGACATATAATTATTTACTTATGATATGATTTAAAAAAACACCTAAGAATTATCTATTAAAAAATGGGGGGATAGGATTGTTAGATCAATTGCTAATTTTAGGTATATATCTTTTGATTATTTACATGTGTTCATATGTTACGCTCGAATATAGGAAAAATAAAATTAGTAAGCAACATTTTCTGATATGGTTGATATTTATCTTTTTAACAGGACCTATAGGATTTATCGTGTATATCTTTTGGGATAAGAAAAAGAGTACAAATTTTAAATAAGGAAATCGAATGTAAAGATTCTGTAAAGGTGAGATTTTTCAGTTGAACATATAAGCAAATAGTTATATACTTATTTTGAAAGTGAGAATAAGGTAACTTGAAGGAATAATACATTTTATTTTTACACAACATATAAGCATATGCTTATGTAATTATAATGAGGTAGGTGTAGATATGGAAAAAACAGTTGTAGAAGTAACAAGAGCATCTCAATTATTGAAACTATTAGGAGATAAAACAAGATTAACAATTGTATCAATCCTTAAACAACGTGAATGCTGTGTTTGTGAACTTCTCGAAGTATTTGATATGAGTCAACCTTCTATCAGTCAGCATCTTCGAAAGTTAAAGGATTTAGGTTTAGTGCAGGAAGAGCGTAGAGGTCAGTGGATTTATTATTCTTTAAATCAAGCAAGTGATTTATACACGCTTTTAGAAGATATTTTAGCACATGTACCAGATCAAACAGAGAAAATTAAACAAATTGTGAAGAGCAACCCTACACTCCGGTGTGGTTGTTAATAAATAGTTAGAAAGGGAAGTGAGAAGGATGAGCAACACGGGGAAAAAACGTCTGTCTTTCCTAGATCGATATCTAACCCTATGGATTTTTCTTGCGATGGCAGTAGGGATTGGAGTTGGATATCTATCGCCTGGATTCGTTGATGGAATGAATAGTTTACAGGTAGGAACAACGTCTATTCCACTTGCGATTGGCCTAATTTTAATGATGTACGCACCGCTTGCAAAAGTTCGCTACGAAGAGATGGGGCGCGTTTTTAAAGATGTAAAAGTATTAGTATTATCACTGGTACAAAACTGGATTATCGGTCCGGTTTTAATGTTTGCTTTGGCTGTTATATTCTTACCAGATAAGCCAGAATATATGGTGGGCTTAATCATGATAGGTTTAGCTCGTTGTATTGCGATGGTTATCGTATGGAATGACTTAGCAAAAGGTGATACAGAATATGCGGCTGGATTAGTAGCATTTAACTCTGTATTCCAAATGTTATTTTTCTCAGTATATGCTTATGTGTTTGTAACAGTTATTCCAGAATGGTTAGGAATTGAAGGTGCTGTTGTAGATATAACAATGGCAGAGGTTGCAAAATCAGTGTTTATATATTTAGGAATCCCATTCATCGCAGGAATGCTAACACGCTTAATTTTTGTAAAAACGAAAGGACGAGAATGGTATGAAAAAGTATTCATTCCAAAGATTAGTCCAATTACTTTAATCGCATTACTATTTACAATCATTGTAATGTTCTCTCTAAAAGGAGAAGTGATTGTTAGCGTACCATTTGATGTTGTACGTATTGCAATTCCATTACTCATTTACTTTGTAATCATGTTCTTTGTCTCTTTCTTTATGGGCAAAAAAATCGGTGCGAGTTACGGGGTATCAACAACATTAGCGTTTACGGCTGGAAGTAATAACTTTGAATTAGCGATTGCGGTAGCTGTAGGTGTATTTGGGATTCAGTCAGGCGCAGCGTTTGCAGCAGTAATCGGACCTTTAGTTGAGGTGCCAGTTATGATAGCACTTGTAAATGTAGCACTTTGGTTCCAACGTAAATACTTTCAAACACAATAAAAATAAACATTCATAAATAAAGGTGGAATTATCATGGAAAACAAGAAAACAATTTACTTTTTATGCACAGGAAACTCATGTCGTAGCCAAATGGCAGAAGCTTGGGGTAAAAAATATTTAGGTGACAAATGGAATGTACTTTCTGCTGGTATTGAGGCACACGGAGTAAATCCGAATGCAATTAAAGCAATGAAAGAAGTAGACATCGATATTACGGACCAAACATCTGATATCATTGACCGTGATATTTTAGACAAAGCAGATTTAGTTGTAACACTTTGTGGTCACGCAAATGATGTATGTCCGACAACACCACCACATGTAAAACGAGTTCACTGGGGATTTGATGATCCAGCGGGTCAGGAATGGTCTGTATTCCAAAGAGTCCGTGATGAAATTGGCGCACGCATTAAAAATTATGCTGAAACAGGAGAATAATTGAAAATAAAATAGGCCGAGAATTCTTTCTCGGCTTTTTTATAAAGAAGGGGAGAAATCAGAGATGAAAAAGATTGAAATTTTTGATCCTGCAATGTGTTGTTCTACTGGAGTTTGCGGTCCAAGTGTTGATCCAGAGTTAATTCGTATTTCAGTTGCTGTTAACAACTTGAAGAATAAAGGAATTGATGTGACTCGTTATAATTTGGCAAGTGAACCAGATGCATTTGCCAATAATGTTGTTATTAGTCAACTATTAACAGATAAAGGACCAGACGTGTTGCCTGTAACCTTGGTAGATGGAAAAGTAGTAAAAGAAAAAAGTCACCTGACAAATGAAGAACTTACACAATTAACAGATATAACAGTAGAAGAGTTGAGTCAAAAGCCAGTCGTACGTTTAAAGTTAAACGTGAAAAAATAGAGAAAGAAGTGAAAGGCAATGATAAACTTATATAACCCAAACACAATAGCATTCACACCATTTTTGTTCTTTACTGGTAAAGGCGGAGTAGGAAAAACATCTACTGCATGTGCAACAGCTATTACGTTAGCTGATATGGGGAAACAAGTTTTATTAATAAGTACTGACCCAGCTTCTAATTTACAAGATGTGTTCGAAATAGAACTTACGAATAAACCGAAAGAAATTCCAAGTGTTCCAAATCTACAAGTAGCAAACTTAGATCCTGAAACAGCAGCACATGAATATAAAGAACGTGTTGTTAGTCCATACCGTGGAAAGCTCCCTGATGCTGTTATTGCAACGATGGAAGAGCAATTATCTGGAGCTTGCACAGTAGAAATGGCCGCATTTGATGAATTCTCTACGTTACTTACAAATAAAGAATTAACAGCAAAATTCGATCACATTATATTTGATACAGCACCAACAGGTCATACGCTACGTCTTCTTCAACTTCCTACGGCTTGGAGTGGTTTCCTAGAAGAAAGTACTCATGGAGCTTCTTGTTTAGGACCATTAGCAGGACTTGGTGATAAAAAAGAGTTATATAGTCAAACGGTCCAGGCACTATCTAATCCGAACCAAACGATGTTATTGCTTGTTACACGACCAGATAGTTCTCCATTACAAGAAGCAGAACGAGCAGCGCATGAATTAAAAGAAATTGGTGTTAGTAATCAATTTCTACTTGTAAATGGGATTTTGAAAGACTATATGCAAAGTGATAATGTCTCAAATGCACTGTTTAAGAGACAATCACGCGCGTTAGAAAACATGGCAAAAGAATTAAAAGATCTTCCTACTTATGAAATTCCATTAGTACCGTTTAATGTTACTGGGATAGAGAATATGAGAAAACTGGTTCAACCAATGGAAAATCTCTCGATTTCAGATGAAGAAACAAATACCGTCTCTATTCCTTCACTTCAGACATTGATTACTAATCTTTCAGAATCAGGAAAACGAGTAATTTTTACAATGGGAAAAGGTGGTGTCGGAAAGACTACGGTAGCTTCAGCAATTGCAGTAGGTCTGGCGGAAAAAGGACACCATGTACACCTAACTACAACTGATCCCGCAGCACATATTGATTATGTCATGCATGGAGAACAAGGAAACATTACGATAAGTCGAATTGATCCAAAAGTAGAAGTTGAAAACTATCGTAAGGAAGTCATAGAGCAAGCAAAAGATACAGTTGATGAAGAAGGTTTAGCGTATCTTGAAGAGGACTTACGTTCTCCTTGTACGGAAGAGATTGCAGTCTTTCGTGCTTTGGCCGATATTGTTGAAAGAGCTAATGATGAAATTGTAGTAATTGATACAGCACCAACAGGTCATACATTATTGTTACTAGATGCAGCACAAACGTATCATAAGGAAATTGCACGTTCTACGGGTGAAGTACCACAGTCTGTGAAAAACTTATTACCACGTTTGCGTAATCCAGAAGAAACAAGCGTTGTAATTGTAACACTTGCAGAAGCAACACCAGTTCATGAAGCGAGCCGTCTACAAGAAGACTTAAAACGTGCGGACATTAATCCGAAATGGTGTGTTATCAATCAAAGTTTTTACGCAACACATACAAGTGATTTCGTGTTAAGAGGAAGAGCACAGTCCGAAATACAGTGGATTCAAGAAGTACAAAAGGAATCACAAAATAACTGTGTTATCATCCCTTGGCAATCGGAAGATATTGTAGGATATGAGAAGCTTAAAGAGTTAGTAAAATAAAAAATTCTAATTAGTTACTGTGAAGGGGAGAAATAATAATGAATATTACAGATAAAGCAAAAGAGTTTATTGAAACTGCTATGAAAGAAAATGGTGTTACAACATTACGTTTTACATTTGATGGTGCTGGATGCTGTGGTCCTAGTTACGGTATTAATTTAGGCGAAGCAGAAGAAAGTGACATCACAGAAACAGTAAACGGTATTCAAGTCGCAATGGATCCAAAGGTAGCAGAAATCGTTAATACTTTAACATTAGACTATGTAGAAGATCAACAAGGCGCAGGACTTGTTATCAGTGGCGGATCTAACTGCTGCTAACTAATAATTGAAGGAGACTAACAAACATGACTAACTATCACGAACTAGTAAAAGGAAAAGTATATATTGGTGGAGTAGAAGCTATACAAGACGCAGTAAACAAGCACGGGATCACAGAGGTGTTTGATTTACGTGCTGGTGGAGAAGAACCAGAAGGGTTTCCGGCTGGAACTAAACGTCATGCTTATCCAATCGTAGAAGGTGTAGAAGGGCAAGATGAATCAGTAAGAAATGCAATTGCAGCGGTCAAGGAAGCTGTTGAACAAGATAAAAAAGTATTTTTCCATTGTTCTGGTGGACGTAATCGTACAGGTACAGTTGCTACGGGCTTATTGCTAGAATTAGGTCATGCTTCTAATGTTGAAGATGCGGAACAGCAAGTAAAGGCGATTCGTTCAATTATTGCAATTAAACCAGAGTTAAAACAAGTATTACAAAACCTATATCAAAGCTAAGAGTGAAACGGATATTTTATAAAAGATATCCGTTTTTTTATAAATAAGAATATGTATTGTACGCATAAAAACATCCGATAATGTAAATGATAAAATTTTTTTAAGGGGGGATATATAAATGCCAAAGCGTAAAAATGATTGGACGGACAAGAAAATAGAGAAGTATATAAAAGAAGGCAGAGGACAAGGTGAATTAAATAACTATAAACCCTGGTTAACGATACAAAATGTATCTTCAACGGGGAATAGCTCTCGTTTAATGGGATGGAAAACTAATAGGAGACATGAGTTTTTGTCAGATTTAGAGAGGGATTATTTTTTTATATTAGAATGGATAGAAGAAGTTATTGATATTCGTGAACAATTTCCATTAAATCGAGAATTGACATATAAAATTACTGAAGAGAAAGGGATACATCATCCTATTTGTAAAGGAACTGAAACGTTAATAGTTCTGACAACAGATTTTTTCCTGACGGTTCGAGACGGAAAAGAAATTAAATATATTGCTAGGACTATAAAACCTAGTAGTGAATTAGAAAATGAAAGAGTAATTGAAAAGTTTGAGATAGAAAGAGAATATTGGGAAAGGAAAGGAATCGATTGGGGAGTTGTAACAGAAAAGGATATTCCTGACATGATATGTCGGAATATTTCGTGGATTCATAAGCACTATTATCTCGAGGGAATTGAAGATGAAACTTTTGCGAAATTCTTTTTTAGTTACTTAATCACGTTTCAAAATGTGGATAAGAGCCTTATAGAAATCTGCAATGAGTTTGAAGAACAGTATAATTTGGAACAAGGTTCGTCAATTAATTATTTTAAATATTTAGTGGCTAGAAAGTTAATTTTTGTAGATATCAATAAGCAAAAATTAAATATGCGAGGTTTAAGTATAAGCGAACTAGCTTTTAGTGAAAGAGGCGATGAGAATTTTGATTACGCTATCAGTTAATGAAATCTTTAAATCAATTGATGATTCAAAGATATACAGACTACTCTGGATAGATGAAAGTAATGTTATTACGTATTTAATCGATGTATATGATGAAAAAGCTATGCCTTTTGTGGATACACTGAAAAGTCTTCAAGAAGGCTTTTCGAATGGACAATATATGAAAGTAAGCAATGATGAGGTATTTCCAGTTGTAATTCATCAAGAATTGACAGAAAAAGATATCCTTATGAGAGATAAGGCATGGAATATTATACAAGATTTAACAATTCAAGAACCTAACATTTATAAAAGAGATAAAAGAGGTACGTTAATTAGACAAACGAGAGGGAATTTTGGTTGCTCAAAGCAAACGATTTACAAATATTTAAAGCGGTATTGGCAAAGAGGAAAGGTCAGAGATAGCTTACTTCCTGATTTTAAAAATTGCGGTAATAAGGGGAAGTCGAAGAATTGGAGCGGAAAAAAGACGGGTAGACCGAGAATGACAAATAGCACAGGAATCAATATTACATCGGAATTAAAAGAAATATTCAAGAAATCTATACAAAATTATTATTTTACAAATCCAGAAAATACACTGACATTTACATACAAAATGATGATTAGGGATGCTTTTCAAGCAAGCATTCGTTATCAAGATGGAAGAAAGTATATTGTGATTGAAGACGCAGATACCGTTCCTACTTTTCGACAATTCTATTATTGGTTTCATAAAGAATATGGAGTTGAAGAAATTACGTCAGCTAAGCATGGGAGGAAGAAATTTGAAAGAGATCATAGAGCCGTTTTAGGTTCGTCTTCTTTTGAAGTTTTTGGACCAGGGTCCAGATATCAAATTGATGCGACAATCGCTAACGTATATATAGTTTCTCGTTATAATTCTGATTGGGTATTGAAGAGACCAACTATATACTATGTAACGGATGTCTTTACCCATTTAATTACTGGTTTTTATATTGGGATTGAAGGTCCCTCATGGACTGGAATGATGATGGCACTTTTGAATTCTACAGTTTATAAAAAGGACTTTTGTGCGGATTATGGTATTAATATTACAGATAATTGTTGGCCAGCAGCACATCTACCAGAGATTATTTTAGGAGACCGCGGAGAATTAGAAGGATATAATGTAAATCATTTGATACAAGGGCTTAATATTACAGTGGAAAATAATCCATCTTTTCGTCCAGACTGGAAAGGTATTGTAGAAAAATTATTTGATACATCTCAAGAAACAATACGCCCCTTTTTACCTGGATATGTTTCAAAAGATTGGGGTGAAAGGGGGGCAAAAGATCCACGTTTAGAGGCGAAACTCGATATAGAACAATATACAAAAATTATTATCAATTTTATTCTGCATTACAATAAAAATTTTTATATGAAGAATTATATACGGGACAAAGATATGATAGTTGATAATGTAAAACCAACACCAATTGAATTGTGGAAATGGGGAATAAAAAATCGCTCTGGGAAATTACGAGTCATTCATCCTGATATCATGAAATTTTATTTAATGCCGAGAGGTGTTGCTACAGTCACTGCAAAAGGAATCAGATTTGAAAAAATGTTGTATAGCTGTGACACGGCAATACAACAATCATGGTTTGCTACAGCAAGAACAAAGAAAAGTTGGAAAGTGGATGTTTCTTATGATCCTCGAAATATGAATAATATTTATATTCATACAAAGGATGAAAAGATATTTGAAAACTGCTATTTATTAAAACATCAAGAGCGGTATCAAGATAAAGCCTTAGAGGAGGTTAGACAGTTAAATAGCTTAGAAAGTAAAGGTTACAAAGAAGAAGAACATATATTACTACAAAATGAAATTAACTTTTTTGATAATATTCAATCTATTGTTAAAGAAGCTGTTAAGGAAGCAAGCAAAAAACAAACAAAGCATGTAACAAAGAAAAAGAAAATTAAAGACATTAAGCATCATACCCAATTGGAGAGAAAAATGCGAAGAACTAAGGAAGTATTTAAACTTGATAACAATGAAGAAGAGGCTCTACCAGAGGTTATTCATTTGGACAAACAACAAGAAGATGAATTCAAGCGTCGCTCAGTTAAAGAATTATTCAATAAAAGGAGGGGGCATAAGCATGAGTGACAATCTAAGAGAAATACAGTTAGATAATGGGACATACGCTGTTCTAGCTCATTATCAACAACAGCAATTAGTTGATTATCAGGGGAATCCGTTGATAGAAGCTTTACCTGGCATATTGTCATATGAAGAAGCTTTTGATCAACTTAGCTTTTTACCCAATTATCATGAAAAAGAAAGAAATTTATCAGATCATCATCGATTTCATGCTTTATTACGTTTAACTCGTTTTTTTCAACCAATCTCTCAAACATTAGACTTGGAAAGACGTTTTTCAAGATTTTTACGCTATGGATATGTGAATCGGAATCCTCTTCAAAAGCAACATGTTCAAGTACTAAATGAATTACATCATCAATTAGTAGAAAGAAATAATTTAAGTCTGCCGGCGGATATACGGGCTACTGCATCTAGTTTCACATTAATGGGTTTCTCTGGAATTGGAAAATCAACAGCTATAGAACGAATACTTTCATTATATCCTCAACTTATTATTCATAGATATCCCCTCAATACGCTTCAAATTGTTTGGTTAAAATTAAATTGCCCACATGATGGGTCGTTAAAGTCATTATGTCAAAACTTCTTTGACAAGATAGATCAATTAATTGGTACAAACTATCTCGAAAGTTATGGGAAATCCTCTAATTCTATAAGTTCAATGGTAACTAGGATGGGGCAAATTTCTAGATTACATTGTGTTGGTGCATTGATCATAGATGAAATTCAACATCTGTTGGCAGCGACAGGGGATGCCTCAGAGAAAATGATGAATTTTTTTGTTACTCTTATTAATGAAATTGGAATTCCGGTAATGATAATTGGAACCATGAGAGCTAGGAGCCTTTTACAAAAAGATTTTAGACAAGCACGTCGTGGTAGTGGACAAGGAGACATGGTCTGGCAACAAATGAGTAATAAAGAAGATTGGGAAGTTTTAATTACAAGTATGTGGGATTATCAGTGGACAAAGCAACATGTGGAACTAAATCAAGGTTTATTAGATGTTATTTACGAGGAAAGCGAGGGTATTACTGATATAGCTATAAAGTTGTTTTTACTAGCACAGGGGCGAGCGATTGAAACGGGCATTGAAAAAATTTCATCAGAACTAATCAGAAAAGTTGGTAAAGAAGATTTAAGACTTGTTCAACCTATGCTTCAAGCTCTTAAATCTGGTTGTGAAACAGAGATTGCAAAATATGAAGATATTGTATCGTTAGATATACAAGATTATATATTTAATAAACTTCCAGTAATTGATATGAGAGCTAAACTCCAAGATAAAAAAGAAAAAATCGCACAAGAGCGCCAGAAAATAGAACCAACAAAGGTAGAGAAATTGATTATTTCCCTTATAAACTTAGATATAAACGAGAAGGATGCAGAAAGAGCAATGAAATATGTATTAAATAAATCACCTAACTCTAAAATTAGTGAGTTGATGAAAGAAGCTTTACAATATATTAAGGATAAAGAGAACAAAAAGAAACAAGTTGTAGTAGAGGATAGAAATAAATTAAAGTGTATCATTGATGAAGGTAAAAAGAATAGAAAGTCTACGTATGAGGCTCTCAATGGTGAAGGATATATTAAGGACCCTTTAAAAGAATTTAATTATAAAGAATCAAGGTGATGTAAAATGCTTGATTATTTTCCTGTACCGTATGAGGATGAATTGTTTTATAGTATAGTCTCTAGATATCATATTCGAAGTCCAGATTTATCAAAAAAGCATACTATGAAGAAGTTGTTTAATAAAAGTGGCTGTTTCCTCGGGATTGAATCCATTGGTGAATTAAAATATTTAGTTGATAATTTACAGGTGTTTTCAGATGTGTTTACTGAAAAGTATTTTATAGAAAGGCATTCACTGATTCCACTTATAAGACCATTTAAAACAAAAGAATGGTACGAACAATTAAGCATAGGAATCTCTTCAAAAGTTTATCAGAGTTTATTTAGTTTGAAAAAAGGGAATATAAAGTCAAAAGAGCATTTATATTATTGCTCTGTATGCGTAAAGGAACAATATCAACTTTATGGTGAAGGTTATTGGAATAGAGTACATCAGGTTCCAGGAGTTTTTGTATGCATTAAACATCAATTACCTCTAAAGAAACATCCGGTTAATATTACGACTTTTCGGTCTCATAATTTTATCTATCCAAATCTAAAGGATAGTAACAGCATTGAAGTATTCATGGAAAGTGAACTTGTGGATGAATTAATAGGAATTGCAGAAGATGTAAAATATTTGCTGGATAAAAATTTTTCGTCTTTTTCAAAAGATTATTACGTTGAGAAATATGAGACACTTTTGAAGGTTAAAGGGATTGGATACCCCGCTTTAAAAAGACATCAGCGCTTAAGGGAGTTACTTCAAGATCATTATTCGCAAACCCTATTAAGGATGTTAGAATCTTCATTTGACATAGATGAAAGATCATCATGGGGAAATTATATTCTGGGGAAGGGTAGTATACAATTTTGTCATCCCATTAGGCATATTTTGGTTATGCGATGTTTGTGTGGCTCAGTAAAAAATTTTTTTGAAAATGAATATTTGTATGAACCCTTTGGAAAAGGTCCATGGTTATGCATGAATTCCCTATCGAATCATTATTTACAAAAATGTGTAGATAAGGTGAAAATCAGTGTTCACGGATTGAATCGAGAAATTCAAGGGGATTTTGAGTGTGATTGTGGTTATATATATAGACTTAGGGGATGGGAACAAAACCCCCTAGAAGTTGCATTCTTTAATAATAGGATTATTCAAAAAGGTCACGTATGGGAAGTAGAGTTTAGCAAACTTCTATCTAGTGGATTAACACAAAAAGAAATAGCTATGAAAACGGGTTTTACACCACGGACTATACGAAAAATATTAAAGGATCGTAAAAATGTCTCAATTAAAAAATTGAGAGAAGACAGTTTGAAGGTCGCTCGAGAAAAGAAAACAGCTCAGTACAAGCATAATTGGATACAATTACGAAATAAATATCCAGCGTATACGAGAGCGAAATTAAGTGATTTAAATAGAGCAGCATATGCGTGGCTAAGCAATTATGAGAGAGCGTGGTTAGAGGAACATTCACCACCTAAGGTTTTGGGGAAGTATTCAAAAAAAAAGAGTGTAGAAAGCTACAATAGAGAAGATTTGATATTAATCGAAGAAGCAAAAAAAATAGTTAATAACTGGGATGGATATGAAAAAAATAGAGGCAAGTTAATTAGAAAAACGTATGCAGCTGTTACGAAAATATTAGGTGTATACCAGAAATGTCAAAAAAAGAAAAATCATTCTTTATTACAAAGTTACATTGTCACAGTTGAAGAATCTTTACAAGATTTTCAAAAAAGAAGAGTTCGATATTTATTAAATACAAAATTCAAAGATAAAGTAGTTACTTTATCTAAAATAAAAGAGGCTGCAAGTATAAAGGTGGCTGTAAGGGAAGGCGAAGGGGATATAAAAGAATACGTTGAAAAATTGATCAATGCTCATAATCAAACAAACTAAAAGATAGTGTGGGCTAAGGATTATAAATCATCGTTTTTAAAACAAAAAAATTCATTCGTGAGTTTAAAATAAATATAACTCTTTTATAAAAAGGATAAACTGAAATCTATCTATGATTTCGGCTTTTTTATTGAGATATAGTGAGCATGATGAATAAATAAGAAAAGAAGAAAATTAATATCGAATTTATAAACAAACAAAGGGATATAGATAGAAAGTTAACCCATTTTGTTCTGAACTTTTGTTTTACAAAAAAAATATAAAGAGTGTGTTTTGATCTTTTTCAGAATACACTCTTTATTTATGCTCAAGTATTAAGTGGGAGTGTATAAATTTTTAATAATTTATTTTAGTAGGATAGTCCATAACTTTCTTGTAATAATTAAGATAGTATGCATTCCTAAAGGAAATACATTAGTGTAAAACTTTCTTGTAATTATTTTCTCTTAAGGGCCTTAAATATAATGTTTTAAAAGCATATTAGTACAAGGGTTTGTTGTAATTAAACAAAAAAGTAGGTTGGTATTTTCATAAATAGGTAGATTGAAAAAGATAGAATTTTTAATTCTATCTTTTTCTTATATCCAATTACCACAAAGGATAAAAATTCACTAAAAGAAAGGTAGAAGAGAATATGAATACATCTATGAAAAAAAGTCTAGTAAATTTACGAGTTGATTTTGCTTTCAAGCGCTTGTTTGGAGTAGAAGGAAACGAGGATATACTCATTGGTTTTCTTAATGCGGTATTACAATCCTCTTTAGATGAGGAAATTATTTCTTTGCATTTAGATGATCCACATCTTCCAAGGGAACAAAAGGATGATAAATTGTCTATTTTAGATTTGCGAGCTACCCTTAATAGTGGTATAAAATTAAATATAGAGATACAGGTTCGCGACAAAAAAGACATGATCGAGCGATCTTTGTTCTACTGGGCTGGCATGTATTATTCTCAAATGACTCAGGGGATGAAGTATACAGAATTAAGACCAACTATTTGTATTAATATAGTGGATTTCATTCTGTTTCCAGGAGAAGAGGACTTTCATAATGTCGGTGTAGTCATGAACAAAAAATCGGTGCACATAATTTCAGAGAATATGCAATTGCACTTTCTTGAGATTCCAAAGGTTATTCGAGAATGGCAAGAAGATCGAATGGATCCATGGGAGGATATATTAGCACGTTGGCTATTATTATTTCCTGCATATGAAGATGAGAATTTAACTACAATCCTGGAGGGAATCGCGATGGAAAAAGATCCAGTTTTGAAAAAGGCAATAGAGGATTGGGAGCGTTTAAGTAGTGATAAGGACTTTTTACGCTTATATGAGGCGAGAGAGAAGGCAATAAAAGATAGAATATCAGAAATAGAGACGGCAGAAGAAAAAGCTGCAAAAGAAGCTAGAATAGAAATGATTCATAATTTAATTAAAGTAGGTGTACCTATAGAGAAGATAGCGGAAGCCACTGAATTAAGTGTCGAAAAGGTTAATGAAATTTTAAGAAACAAAGAGTAGATAGAAGTAGTGAAAAACAGGTACTTGTGAAAAACGCACAATTACCTGTTTTTTGTTTCTAATGAATAGTTTGATAAACACAAGGCTTAGACACTCCTTAATAGGTAGTATACTCTTATTAAGGAGCATAATAAGTTGTTGGAGAGATTAAAATGAATAAGAAAAAAGAAGCGCATACCCTTAGAGATAAAATTCCAAAATGGATAAAATAGAATTATGTTGCTCACTGAAAGAAGAAATGAATGCTCTAGGTCTTAAGGACGGTAATATTTTTAAAATTCTTATAGTATGGTACGATCCTAACAAAGAGGGTAGAAATAAAGGTGTAAACAAGGACTTGTTTTTTTAAAATCGTATTGCTATAATATAAAGGTAATAAGATTTTACAATAAAAATATAAAATTAATCAGTTCGCATATAAGAGAAGACCTCAATATGCGCCATGTCCTTAGGGGACGTGTGCGTGTATTGAGGTCTTTTTGCGTTTTGCGAGCAAAAACACACCTGGAGGTGCAGGAATTATGTTGAATTGGTTGTCTGCAAAACTTATGACAACATCAGTAGGAGATTTCCTATTGGCAAAAAGTAGCTTTACGAAGGGTCTTGGTGGTAGTGGTAGTGGTGCCAATGCTGAAACCGTTCAAAAAAGCATGAACACTTTGGTGAAAACCTTAATTGGTTTTGGGGGAATTTGGGTGGCAGCTTGCGTTGTATTTGCAGCTATTAAACTATCTGGTGCACAAGGGAAGAATCCTGAAAACCGTACACAAGCTATGATTGGTTTAGCTTGCGCAGCAATTGGAGGCTTTGTAATGATCAAAGCGTACGATATCGCTGCTTGGGTTACGACAATCTAACATAAGAGTTTGTACAAGCTCTCCTCGATTTGGGGAGAGCTTCTCTTATACAAGGGAGGAAAAAGAATGAGAAAAGTAACCGTTCCTGTTGATATGACTTCGGAACAAAAAACACTACTAGGTGTGCTGAGCAAGCGCCAATTGATTTATCTATTGGGTGGCGGAGCATCCCTTTATTTATATGTACCATTTTTATGGCGACTATTTGCACCTATTGATGCAGTAGTAGCATTTTTTATTTGCTTAATTTTAGCATTACCAACGGTAGTAAGTGTAATAGCGTTTGCGTTTATATATAAAGAAAAACAACACATGTATCTAGATAAGTATTTAATTATTAAAATGCGTAGCCGCTCCGAAAAAGGTAAGTGGAGAAAAGGGTACGAGCCAACTACATGGGCAAAGGAGAATCTGTAAATGTTAGAAATGATATATTTTGCGGCGATAGCCATTGTAGGATTTTTCTTTTATCGGAAAATGAATGGAAAACCGCTGTTTGGTTCTAAGAAAAAAGGGAAAAAGCAAGGTGGAGTAGAGAAACACACTACTGAAAAAGCTGGAAAGAAAAATAAAAAAAATATGTCTGCTGAATCGGAAATTGATGAGGATAATGTTGACTTCTTTCGTATTTTTGTAGAAGACATTAAGGAAATTGATAATCATATGATTCGGTATCATGATGACACATTTGTCCTGATTGCGGAAGCACATCCAGTTAACTATTATTTACTTTCCAATATGGAACAAGAAGCGATTGATATCAAAATTGAATCATGGTTAACCACATTAGAGTTTAATACGAAAGTATATATTCAAAGTAAGTTTGTAGATTTAACAGATCCTGTACGAAAAATGACAGAAACGATGAAAGGTGCGAAGGACCTTACACCAGAGACGGTTCTATATGGTCAAGAAGTTATTGATAATTTAGAGTACTGGCAACGTTCGCAACCTCGATATGAACAAAAACGTTATTTAATTTATCCATACAAGGTTGATATTAGTACGATTACGGCTGATACAGAGGACGAGTTAGAAGAAAAGATTGTAGATAAGGCATTTAACGAACTATATCGTCGTTATAATGCATCTCGAAATCTACTATCGAAAGCAAAAATTAATGTAGAAATGTTAACGAAAGATAAATTAATAGAACTTTTATATGTAGCATTTAACCGTCGTAAAGCTATAAAAGCTCGTTTCCAGGATTTAATTGAAAACGAGAATTTCTCCCTCTATTCAACAGGGGAAACGAATGAAAGAAAACTAGAGTTAATGAAGAAAGTGCTAGCGGAAGAAAAGGCAGAAAAATCAAATAACGGGGTGGCGTAAACATGAAGTTGTTCGGAAAAAAGAAAAAGGAAAAGAAAAAAATAGAAGCAGAAGAGAGGGACGAATTGGAGCTAGAGGAGGAAGAGTTGGAAGAAGAGGAAATACCGACGCAATTAGACAATCAAACAACAGTGTTTGATGTTATTGCTCCAGAAGGAATGAAAATTGATGCAGAAGATTATGGGGTCATTAAACAATCTTTAGGAAGTAATACGTTCTTTCGTCCGTTTTATATTCCACGTGATGGGTACCCGCGTATGATGCAAACCAATTGGCTCAACATGTTAACTTCGGCTGGGGAAGTGGATGTCATGATCGATATTCATAAAGAACCAAAAGCTAAAGCAATGCGATCATTAGATATGCAGCTGACGATGTTACGTTCCAATCTTTCTTTCCAACGTACACGAGGAAACATTGACCAAGAAAAAGACTTAGATGCAAAAATTCAAGATACAAACAATTTAATGGATGAAATCCAGTTCAATGAAAACGACTCCTATATGGTGAGTACAATGGGTGTTGCTTACGCAGAATCAAAGAAAGAATTGGACGTTTTATGTGAGTATATTGAAGATGAAATGCAAGCATCTCACTTTAAGATAGCAAGTACTTGGAATCGTGTGAAGAGTGGTTTGAAAGCTGTTATGCCGCTAGGAGCACTAAATACGTTACAAGATACCTATCGAAATATCGATAGACGTGCGTTATGTACATTTGCACCTTTTGTGTCAGGTTCTGGAAGGTTTAATGGTGGGATACCAATAGGAAAGAACAAAATTACTGGGCAAGTAGAATTTTTAAATTCATTCGGGAATGCAGATTATCGTCCTCCAAACTATAACATTGGTGTAACAGGGATCTCAGGTTCCGGAAAAAGTTTACTTTTAAAAATGAAGTTAGCCCGTGAAACGTCACTTGCAGATACACATGCAATGATTATCGATCCAGAAGGAGAATTCGTAAAAATTACAAAACGTCTAGGTGGCATTAATTTAAATATTTCACCTGAAAGTAATATCATTATCAACCCTTGTGCAATTGCTGTAACAGAACTTCAGATTACGGATAAAGATGAAGAGCTAGAAGCACTTGAACAATATGATAAGAAAGAACTTGTAGAGCGTGATGGCGTGAAGTATGTAAGGTTTGTACCGATTTTAGAGAAAATCAATGAAATACTTGGATTCTTTGACATTATTATTCGCGGACAAGACTTTGATCAACCAGGATTAAATGTATTCCAGCGTACAATGCTAGAAGATGCAATTCGTGAAGTGTTTGATAAACATGGTATTACCTCACACCCTTCATCTTTATATATGGATGAAGTGAAGAAGGTGGATGGACAATTAATTCAGTCTCAAGTGAGAAAGCCAGAACCAGAGTTAAAAGAAATCTACGATGTCATAGTAGAACATCATGGAGACGATGTGAAAGCAGAAGAGTTAATTGCTGCGATTCGTCCATTCTTACGCGATGGTTCAAAACCATTATTTGATGGACAAAGTCATTTTGGCCGTGGTGTAGAAACACAGTTAAATGAATCTCGTGTTGTTAATTTTAATATTAGTCATTTAGAAGAAGGATTCTTAAAACCAATCGCTTTCCACGTTATCTTGAACTATATTTGGGAGCATTGGATTAAGAGTCCAGAACACGCTATCAAGCGAAAAGTATTATATGTGGATGAGATGTGGCAGTTTATCGACTATGAACAAACGGTTAACTTCTTGGAAAAAGTAGCACGTCGTTCACGTAAAAGAAATGCTGGTATGTGTTGGGCGAGTCAGGACTTCGTTCGTATTTTAGAAAATGTAAAAGCTCGTGGTATCTTGCAATCTACTTTCTCCTATTTCTTCTTAGAACAAAATAAGATAGATAAGAAAAAGATCCAGGAGAACTTTAACTTAACTGCTGGGGAGCTTGATATTATTCTCAACAACCCTGGAAAAGGAGAAGGGATTTTCCGAGTAGGAGATAGTTCGGTTTGGATTCAAACTGATCCATCTGACAAAGAAATGATGTTCATTGAATCGAATGAAGCGGTACTACAAGAGCTTTTAAACAATATGAAGAAAGTACAAGGGTACGCAGGATAATAGCGTACTCTTAAAAAGGAAGGTGAAATTATGCTTGAGAAAATAGTAGAGTGGGTCGGAGGCTTAATTATTGCTATAGTAAAGGCTTTTCTTAGTCCGGTGTATGCAACTTTGGATCCGCTGCCAGTTTTAGTGTTTGGAGGAGAGGGAACAGAAGGAAAGGGGACAAACTTAGATTTCTTATTTTCAGGTAATTCTTTAACCAAAGTATTAGACACAGGCATGCCTGTCATGTTCAAGCTTGTTGCTTTTTGTGTCCTTGTCAGTGTAGTTATTACGGCGGCAAAATATTCGGCAACAGCTATTAATCCTAATAATAGAACAGCATTAATAGAGTATGCGAAGGATTTGATGATCATTTCAATTTTTCTTTGGCACCTCGATTACTTCTATACACTCATATTTGAAATCAATTCTTGGATAATAATAGAGTTTAGAGACGCTGTTAATGTAGCAAGTGGGGGGAATTTTGATCCAGATAAGGGTACTAAATTTCTACAACCTGGATTTGGTGGGGCTGGACTTACCATTACTGAGCTGGGTTTGAAAGGTCATGAAAATGACTATATGTTTATTATATTTGGTTTGTTTATAGAAGCTGGTCTCATCGTCTGGGCAAACTTTTACTACTTAATGCGAGCGGTGTCACTATACGTTTTAATGTTAATTGGTCCGTTAATGGTAGGTATGTGGCTATTTCCACAAAAGAAACAACAGACATTATATTGGATACGTGAATTTATAGGAGCGGTGTTCATACAAGCAATTCATGCGATTACCTTATGGCTCATTATTTCTTTAATTGGAGCAGCAAATAGTCCGTTAATCAAATTAATTTTACTTGCTATGTTTATCCCAATAGGTGAGATTGTGAAAAGTTTTATTGGCCTTAGTACCAATGCATCAGGTGGTATTCATAGAGCAGGTACGATGATGGGTATGGGTGCTTTAGCAAGTGTGGCTGGACTGGTTAAAGGTGTTCGTGATGACTATCGTAATTCAAAAGCAAAACCTGATGATAAAGGGGATAAAGAAAAGACAAAAGAAGATGCTGATAACCCGAAAGATGCATTAGGAGCGAATTTAGGGACAGATGTTGGTACAACATCTCGTGCAGCTCGTATGTTAAAAGCTGGTCAAATTGGAAGTTCAATTGGTAAAGCGGCTGGTGGACTTGCAGGTATGACAGCAGGAGCTGGTCTTGGACCAGAAGGAATGGCAATAGGGACATTCGCTGGCAGTAAAGCGGGCGGATTTACTGGTGCAGTTACTGGAAGATCTGCTGCTGCAGTTGGCGAAGGGGCTGTAGCCTTAGGAAAACATATTGGTTCCAGTGTAAAGAAGGGTGCGGACACGTATTCAAATCTAAATGGCAAATCTTATCCGGAACTAACCGATGAAGATATCGCACAGGATTTAGCTACAAAAGACTTTGAAAATTGGAAAGCAGATAATCCGGATTCTGCAGTGGCAAGTCGCTTGAAACAAGCATTCCCTGGTGCGTCCGATGCGGAGATTGCTAAAAAAGTAGCGAAAACAAATAGTGATCAAATGTCTCGTTTCTCAAATCAGCGGAAACAGGATTTACAAAATATGAAGAAAGCCGCTACACCATATGGAAATGCTAGAGATTTAGTAAAGGCTGCAACGAATGCATTCCAAAAGGGGTATGAGGCAGACCATAAAGATACGTTTATGAGTCAGTTACCAGAAAATATGTCAGCAGAAGAGAAAGAGAACCATTGGAACGACCATCTGAACACAAAAGTACAAGGATTTAGAAACCACGCAGAACAAGCTGCAACAAAAGCAGGAGCCATGCCAGTTGATGCGAAGGACAAACAAGGAAATAATCTGTTTGATAAGTCCTATGTGAATAAAGATGCGTTTGCTTCCCGACTTGCATTAGGAAAAGTCGGAAAAGCAGTCGAGGATGTAAAAGGAGAAACGTTGGAAAGTGGCCATCAAAATATGGGACAAGTCGGTGCTCTTGTCGGTGCTTCTACTGCTGCATTTAAGAAAGCGTATAGTGCAGACCATAAGGCTGGATTTATGAAACAATTCCCTGCAGATATGCCGCAACAAGAAAAAGAAGCAGCATGGAATAAGCATTTAGATCAAAAAGTACAAGGCTTCAAAAATTATGCACAACAAGCGGCGGAATCAGCTGGTATTGTACAGCAAAAAGACGGTACAAACTATGCGAATAAAGAAGCTTTCGCTTCTCATTTATCACAACAGTTACAAAAAGATCCTGGTTTAAATGCTATGGGTATATCCAGTTCGGCAGGTATTCAGAAGGCAGTTAATGGTGTGAAAACACACGGTTTGACAAGTGGAAATGGAAGTCAGCAAGCAAAACAAGTAAGTAATGTTGGGAACCTAGTACAAGCCTCTACAGAATCCTTTAAACAGGGCTATGCAGCAGAACAACAGGCAAGCTTTATGAAAAAGTTGTCTCCAACTATGTCTCAACCACAAAAAGAGCAAGCTTGGCAGTCGCACCTAAATGAAAAAGGAAATGAATTTAAAGCAGTTGCACAACAAGCGGCAGTACAAGCGGGAGCGATGCCCGTACAGGCAAAAGATACGAGTGGTAAGAGTCTACATAATCAATCCTATATTAATAAAGATGCCTTTACTTCGCAATTAACAAAAGGTTTACAAAGCCATGCAAGTCTTGGAAAGGTAAGCCAACAAGTAGGTTCTGGAATTACTAGTGCGATTCAAGGTGTTCGTTCACATGGTGTTGAGACAGGTGGCGCAATCAATAAAGCTGTATATGCAGCGACACAAACGCAAGCGAGTATAGCACGTGCAGGAGGTTTTTCCGTTGCGGAAATTGAACGCTCTTATGCAGATGCATCAACAAGTGTAGCGAACATTGCACAAAGTGCTGGTAAAATGTCTATCCCAACTTCCGCAGTGGGACGTATGACACAGCAAAGTACAAAACTCGGCATGAGTGTAATGGAAGGTGCGAAACACCTTATGCTTGCGGATCGCATTGATACAGTATCAAATGCATACTTAAGTGCCGCGAGTGCTGTACAACAATCCGGAGGGAATGCAGTACAAAGAGTGATAAGTGGGACTACTGCTGCTGTTAATACATCATTAGGTGGGAATGCAGCAGAGCGTCACTATAATGTGACAAAAGGCTTAAGTTACGCTGCAGGTGTGATTGGTGGTGCGGGCGCTTATCAAGCAACTGCACGTATGGTAAGTAAACATAATCCGTATAACAGTGCAGTCCGTACAGAAGCAAAAGAGATTCAGGAAATTCAACAGATGGTACCGACAACAACAGATCATACAGGCGCGCAATCGATTGTAAAAGGTGCCGTACGTCTTGTGACGACAAATAATAAATCTTGGATTGAAGCAAAAGACGCTAGTGGTATGACGCAAGTTGTATCTCGTTATGGTAGTGGAGATAGCAGTATACGATCTGGACAAGTCGTATATCAGGACTTAAATATTTCAGATGGACAATTAACGCAGTATCGTAATGGTGCGAAAGCATCTCCGGCTTATATACAAGATTCAAGTGGTGGAAAAATCAATATCAATCGCTCAATCAATGTAAATCCAAATCAATTAGTAGGAAACCAAAATCAAAGACCGTTACAACAGAAACCGGTATTTAATGAACCACCACTTACGGTCAATCACAAAGTAGACAATGGTCACTTCTATATGTCTGATTTAGACCAAGGTGGCTATAAGAATGTACAAATGGTTGTAGAAAGAGATCGTAGTTACATGGTTGCGACAACAACAGACGGTACAGTGTCACGTATTTCGCCGTTCGGAAAAGGAGATACGCGCTTACAAGCAAACCAAAGGATTGAAAGAGTCTGTGAAGTGAAGGACAGTAGTATTAAGCCAAGAGAAGAAATCCTAGTAACACATAAACAGGACGAAGTTGTTCGTACAGAGACGCATTTAAATTTATCAGAACATGACCCACAAAATCTGATTCCATTTGCGCCAAACCCTCGCTTAGCACAGCGAAGAGGAAGAAATTCTCAAAATGGAAAATATGGTGTGATAAGTCTATGAGTCAAAATCCTAACGATCCAAATGAACAGAAAAAAAGTAATCCTTTAAAAGATGTAGCTTCCCACTTTATTAAGAAAAAAGGGATGCAAGCGCGCGGGAAGATGGCAAAATTGGCAGGAAAAGCAGGAAGGGCGGCAGCGAAAGCTGCTGCCAAAATGCTAAAAGCAGGTATATTAAAAATTGTGGGTGCTGTTGTGGCAGCGGTTGGAGTACCTGCCGCTTTAATTATGGGAGTAATTATTGCTGTGTGTGTGATTTTAGTCTCTTTTGTACCTTTTACCGATGATGAAGGTAAGACAGAGGAACAAGTAAAAAAATATATGGAAGTTTCAATGGCATTGAATGTGGATTGGAAAGAGGTTGTCGCATTTGATATGGCGCGATACGATAATGATTTGACTGGTAAAGATCCGCACGATGCTATATCATATTTCTTGGATATCCAATATGAAGAATATACGGAAAAAGAGGTATGCGAGGCAGGACCGAATGGTCCTTGCGAAAAAAAGAAAAAGGAGATGCAAAAAACAAAATCTGAAAATTACTCCGGACCAGATGTAAAAAAGATATTAGGAGATACAGATTTTAAGAAAAAAATAGATGAGATTAATGCGAGTGGAAGTAAAAAAGTGACAACATCTTCTCATGGGCTAGAGAAAGCGATGGAACTCGCAAAGTTTAGTAAAAGTCAAAAAGAGCGTGCGCGTGAGATATTAGAAGCCGGGATGTTAGAAGGTATGTATGGACATCTTGCTCCTACTACTGGTGGATTTATTGGTGGTATGTGTGTAGGTAATGTGAGTCCTGGCGGAGAGCCTGTTAACCTTAATGCAAAAGTTACAGGATATCTTCCTAAGATTAAAGAAATGGCAGAAAAACATGGTGTTGCTCAATATGTTGGTATTTTGGCTGCTCAAATGATGCAGGAGTCACAAGGAGAGGGAAATGACCCGATGCAAGCGGCAGAAGGGAGTCATGGAAACTTAAGTTCATATTGTGTAGGTCTAAAAGGAAGTGCCCGTATAGGGTGTATTAAAGACCCGAATATTTCCATTGAAGCAGGCGTACAAGAATTTAAAGATGTGTTAGGAAAGGCAAATGGAGATATAGCACTTGCCTTACAGAGTTATAATTACGGTCCTGGATTTATTAGTTATGCATTAGCAAGAGGTGGATATTCAGAAGAAACAGCTATTGCGTTTTCTAGGGAGCATGCTGATGAAAATAGAGCTGGGTGCAAAGATCCAAACAATTTTAGAACTAAAGTCGGAGCGTGCTATGGGGATTATGTGCGCCCATAAGGGAGCAAAGAAACACAGTGATTGCAAACTGTTAGGTCAACCCTAAAAGACCTAGTATCACTTGGCTAACCTTGGAGGGAAACTGAAGGGGGACAACAGCATGCCAAGAAAGCCGTAAGTTGACTAAGCATCGAGTCAAGACTGAACGGCAAGATATAAAGTATAGATAAGGACGAAGGCTAAACTGCTTGAACGATAGCACAAGGGAGGCCACCGTAACTGGACTCGGAAGATGCTTACAGACGAGACTCAACAGATATCATAAGGGTAGTAGTAGTCATCCTATATGAGTAGGGTTATCTGTTGCCCACTTCTATATGGAAGAAACGTGTGAACGTCGCATCCGAAACTATACGTGCAAGTTCTTTGTTTACTAAATGGGGATTGTCTAAGTTAGAACGCCCATTGGGCTATTGAGGATAACTTCAAGATATAGAAATCAAGAAGTATGGCTCATGAATATCTAATATGACAACGGAGCCTTCGTAGTAGTTAGAGCTAGGGAAAGCCTAGTACAAGGCGAAGGAAGGCAGTCTGTTAGCTTAATACAAAATTGGGGAGGTGCGAAAGGCACTATGCAATGTCCAAAAATAGTACTAAGCAATCTGCGAACGAAGAGTCTTAATAAGGAATATCAATATACAAGACTTTATCGTAATTTATATAACCCAGATTTCTTTTTATTAGCATACGATAATCTAAGTAAAAATGATGGCGCATTAACAATAGGAGTAGACCAAAGGTCTATTGATGGTTTTTCTATGAAGGAAGTGGAAGGTTTAATAAGTATTTTAAAAAGCAAAAGCTATCAACCATATCCATCTAGAAGAACCTATATTGAAAAGAAAAATGGTAAGAAAAGACCATTAGGAATTCCTAGCTTTTATGATAAATTAGTCCAAGAAGTTATACGTATGATACTAGAAGCAATATACGATTCAAGCTTTTCTAATTCATCACATGGATACCGAAAAGGCAAGGGATGCCATAGTGCGTTATTAGAGATAAAGCGCACATTTACAGGTAGTAAATGGTTTATCGAAGGAGATATTAAAGGATTTTTCGACAACATTGAACATCATACTCTAATTACAATTCTTAAAAGAAGAATAAAGGATGAGGCATTTATAGAGTTGATCTGGAAATTCTTACGAGCTGGATATTTAGAAGAATGGAAATTTCATAATACCTATAGTGGAGCACCTCAAGGTGGAATCATTAGTCCCATACTTTCTAATATTTATCTAAACGAATTAGATGCTTATATGAAAAAGTATCAGGATAGATTTGAATCAGGGAAAAAGCGACAAATAAATAAAGAGTATAGAAATTTACAGTATAAAGTGCGAAAGATTCAAGAGAAAATCGATACTGCCCATCTAAATGGAGAAGTAACACGAATTACGGAACTAAAAGAACAACAAAAAGTTTTGAAAAGGAAGTTGTTACAAACACCTTATAATAATCCAATGGATGAAAATTATAGAAGGCTCAAATATGTAAGATATGCGGATGACTTTCTTATTGGAGTAATAGGTTCTAAAGAGGATGCAACTCTTATTAAAAATGAGATAGCTTCATTTTTGAAAGAAGAGCTAAAACTAGAATTATCTATGGAAAAGACTCTGATAACAAATGCCTTCAAGAAACACGCTAAATTTCTGGGATTTGAAATTAAAGTGTTTAAAAGTGAAGCAACACGTATTAACAGTCTTGGAAGAGCTTCTAGGGTTCTTAACGGTAAAATTCAATTAAAAATGCCACATGAGGCATGGGTAAAGAAACTTCAAAAGTATCAAGCCATTAAAATGTGTGCCGATGGCACTTGGAAACCTCAGCCAAGAGGATATTTCCAACACAACGAAGATTTAGAGATTATCACGCAATATAATAGTGAAATTCGAGGGTTATATAATTACTATCGACTAGCTGAAAATGTGAGCAATCACATGCACCGCTTTGCATATTTCATGTATTATTCAATGTTAAAAACTTTTGCGTCAAAATACAGAACACGTACGAAACAAATTCGAAAGAAATACGAAAAATACGGACAATTCACTGTACAGTATGAGACAAAGAAGGGAATTAATAAAGTTCATTTCATTGAAAGAAAGTTTCCAATGACAAGAAATTTATCGCTAGAGGGAACAGATATCTTACCAAATACTCGGCATGTAATGAGTACGACTAAATTGTCAGATAGAATCAAGGCGGAAACATGTGAACTATGCGGAGCTAGCAATGTTGTGATACATATGCATCACATTAAGAGATTAAAGAATCTACGAGCAAAGTCAAATAAATCATATCTTGAACAACAAATGATAGCGAGAAATCGAAAGACTATCGCACTCTGTAAAGAGTGTCATATGAAAAGACACAAGGGCGAGATATAAAATGCAGAAGACAGATGGAGAGCCGGATACATTGAGAGATGTAAGTCCGGTTCGGGGAGGAACATTTGGAAACCGATCACAGGAATGTAATAAGGCGCTGGATGTTTACTCTACACTTACGTTTCTAAAGTTTTGAAATATTACAAAGATTTAGGTTGTGTAGCAGATGTATCTGGCGAATGGATATCTGATAAAGGTTGGAAATGGCCAACGAAAAGCGGGCGTATTACAGGTACATTTGATGAAATTCATGCTAGCAAACCGCATAATGCTGTAGATATTGGGGCCATGACCGCCGGAAAACCAGGAGACCCCGTATGGTCGATGGAAGCTGGTATGGTTACGGATAAAACAGGAAATGTAAACAACGGTGGTTTAGGAGTCTATGTTGACCATGGAAATGGCATTGTATCTCGTTACTTACATTTGAGTAAAATCTTAGTTGCACCAGGAACTATGGTAACAAAAGGACAGATTATTGGGGAAATGGGGGGATCTAACTATGTCGGTGGTATTCTTAATATGTTTGGATACGCTGTCCATTTAGATTTCCAAATTCGTATTAATGACCAGCCAACGGATCCAATGAAATTCTTTAAGAAAAATGATGATCCAGGGTTATCATCAGGTGGTGCTCCTACAATGACAAATGCTAAACGACAAAAAGTATTAGAAGAAGCAAAAAAATGGCTTGGGCAAGGGAAAGTGAGCTATGTATCCGGTGCTAGAAATCCAGCTGTAGGTAGTGCAGATTGTTCTGGATTCACACAATATGTATTTAAAACCAGTATAGGTGTCCAGCTAGGAGATTGGACAGGTGCTCAAATTGGTCAAGGAAAACAGGTGCCAGATATCGTTCGTGCACAACCAGGAGATTTAATTTTCTATGAAAATCCGAACCATGTATCAATTTATTTAGGAAATCAGAAAATGATTCATATTGGTGATAATAAAGGTGTACAAATTACAGGTCTAAACTATACTGCTAGAGGACAACATATGACGCAAATACGTAATGTTATAGACTGATAAGGGATGAGAGTAGATGAAGAAGATAATCAGGATTTTATCCAATATGCCTCGTAAGTACTTGGTCATATTAGGAATTATCGTAATAGTAGTAGGTGTTGCTACCTATAATACTATTCATCGTTATATGATGAAATTACAAGTACAGGAGGAAGAGCAAGTAAACCAAGATGAAATAGAGATATTTGGAGATAAGCCAAAGGGATTTGATACAAAAGAAGAGGAATATATCGCGAAAACAAAAACAGTAGAGGACTTACTACGAAAAATATCTAATAGTAGTTATGATGTCCCGTATTTGTTTACAAAGGATGGATTTGGTATTGAACCAATGAAAATGACAAGTAATGAGCGTATGCTGGCTACAGAAGCTGTACAACGATACTTCCTAAATGGGGATCAGTTTTACAATGCACGTATTACCAAAATTGATCGTGGGAAAAAAGTAGATACGTTTCATATTGAAGTTTTAATTCAACAGGTAAACTTCTTAGAACCACGACAATTTAAAGTGCAGGTAAACAAATATGCACAAATTGTAACACCAATTGCACAAATTCCACATGGTCAAGAAGAAGTGCCTGTGGATTAAGAGAAAAGCGAGGGTTGTGGATGTAAAGCACAACCCTTTATAAAATTTAAAGAAGTTTTGTTTTTGTTTGGGTAATGGATATTTGTTAGTAGAAAATTAGTAAAAGTAGATTGTGAGATAATTCCTGTGAAGGAAAGAATTACTTTAGCGTAAAGAAACCTTTTCGAAGTGTAATAAAAAATATGATGCTTTCATAATTTAAAAAGGTCCACATGATATTGTATATATGTCTTTATAATTGTACAAATTTGAAAAAGAATTTCTAGGTGATGGTAAATGTCTAAAAGAAGAAGGATGAATATAATAATTTGAATGCTACTAATATATATAAATCAGCTTATGTTATTCTTATTTATTTTATTATGAATCAATTTATAGGAATAATAGGTGTGCAGTTATTGGCTAAGACTGGTTGGTATGATATTCAGGGGAATCAAGAGCAGGCGATTCAACAGATTTTAGTACATTGGGAGCTAATTGGGTTTCTACTTATATTGATTATCATTTTTACCATATATAAGAAGGAATGGGTTTATAAATCTATGTTATCAATTAAATTATCAAAAACCTCATGTGGATGGATTCTAGTTGGAATTGTTTTAGTTTTCCTTGCACAGATAATTGGTAGTTTTTTAGATAAAAGTTTATTTCAAATTTCTACGCAATCAGAAAACACATCTAGTACAGTTGTAGCTGCATCAATTTCACCTATTGCAATTATATCAATTGTAATTCTTGCTCCATTGGTAGAGGAACTGGTATTCCGATATGCTACTATGAATATTTTAATGAAGAAATTTAAAGAAGTAGGGAGTATTGTAATTAGTGCATTGTTTTTTGCAATAATGCATTTTGACTTCCCATTTATATTTGGTTATTTTTTTATTGGTTGTGTATTGGCCTTTGTATATAAACAATCAAAACAATTATTAGTTTCTTATATAGTACATGCTATGATGAATTTTATTGTATTGATGATTCATATTATGCAAGTATGATTTTGATCTACTATATAGTATTTTTGTAATGAGATATATCTTGAGAAAATAATAGATGATAGATTTATATTCTTAACAAAAATTAAAAAAGAATGCCATTTTCTTTAAATAGAAAGGCATTCTTTTTTGTTGTTATTATTTGGAAATCATTATTTAAATGGTTTTTGTTAGTAAAACCCAGAATTAACCATAAGGTACTCAGTATCAGCTATTAAAAATGTATAGCTTTAAAAATAGATCAATTCCCTGAATATTCCATAAAAACTTTATAAAATTTACAAATATTCCAATTAAAAGCAATATATGTTAAAGTTTTTCTTAGTTAGATATGATAAAAATTTTAAGGATTATTGTAGAAAAGAGCAGAAATTTAAGGGCTTAATAATTGTATGGAAAATAAAAAACAAGGAGGATATTATGGATTCAATTCTAGAAGGGCATAGGAAATTTTTTAGGTTTCCTAAAAGTTTAGATGTAGGAGAATATATAGAAAATGTTTATATAGATACAATGAATACGTGCAAATTACATGATATTCTGAAAAAACATCTCTTAATTCTATTTTATAGTACGTCATGTGAAGGATGCTTACCTTCAATGGAAGCGCTTAATAAATTCTTAACTAAAGATTCATCATTAAATGTTCTTATTTTAATCGATACAAGCCTAGAAAACTTTGAATATATCAAATCTATATTTGAAGGTAGGGCTTTAGTATCTTTATGTAATAAAGATAAGATGAAGAAAGAATTTAAAGTCAGTGGTGTCCCTAGAACGTATTTTGTCAATGAACTAGGACAAGTGTTATATGCAGAAATAGGCTATCAAGATAATATGTTTGAAGATATTATAACTAAATTTAAATGTATTATATGATATTAAGGAGGACTCCAGAATGATAAAGGGATTTAAAGAAATGTTTCAAAAACATAGAGTGCCACCTCAATCTAATACGAATTATTTAACAGTGGGTAAAATATTACCTGAGAATTTAATGAATATTTCAAATAAGAGTCCTTGGCTACTAGGGGCAATTTCTTTAAGTTGTATGAAATGTATTGATTTACTTCCGAAAATATCAGAGATAGCAAATTCATACAAAGGAGAGTTTGTATTAGTAACTGATGGATCTATTGAAGATATTGAAGAGATAAAAGATTACTTTGGGTTTGCATTTAATATAATCTCCTATGGTGATGAATTGATTGATGAAGGTGGCTTTCAGGAAACGCCAAGTTTTTGTCTAATAGATGAAAATAACAGGATAACTGCTATGAGAGTAATTGATGATATAGAAAATGCAGTTGAATTTCTTTCTATCCTAGAAGGTGAGTCAAATTAATATTCTATCGTCGTGTATCGACTTGAGTTTAGCATTTATATTTTTTGCATCTTTCTACATGAAAAGTTATTCTATCCATGGTTTAAAATGTGATTTAATTTTATATAATATTTTACCATTAAAATCCATACTATTTTTTAGTTATATGGTACTAATTTTAGAATTTTGTATTTTTATCATGTTTGTATTAAATATATATTATCCATATAAGGAATTAGGTACTATTGCTTTAATGATCGGTTTTATATTGTTAATTCTCAGAAAAAAATATTTATATAAGTTAGAGAAAACAAGTTGTAGCTGTTTTGGTAAGATGCAGTTTATGAATAGGTCTCCAATTGTAAGGAATTCAATCATCGTAATATTATTAATAATAAAGGTGTTGTTACCTTTCTCTTTTCGAACATTAGAAATAAGTTTATTCTTAGGGCTACTTATTGTATATACTGTGCTATTGTACAATCTCATATCTTTAAAAAATAATGATAGGGAAAGATTAAACTATGGCTATAAATCTGATGTTAGTAATTAGTGGTTTAATAGCATGTATACTTATTGTTTATGCACATTATTATAACAAACGGCTACATGTGCAAGAAAAATCTGAAATAGATAATTTAATTGATAGTTTGCACATACCCGAGATGGAGGAATATCATATTCTTTTTTTGAGCTATGATAATTATTACTTTAAGAATATCGATAAACTTCTAGAAATAATTGATGAAAAATATGTTGTTATATTAACAGCACCGATTTGGCTATACAAAAGAAAAGTTAAGCACTGGAGAAATCATATGGTAAGCGATAGTACAGATGTGAAAAGCAGTATAGGTTATTTTAAAAAGTATGAATATGTACATTATCAGAAAGATAGTAAAAAATTATCCAAAAATGATAGCGCTTACTTTTCGATAGTTTGTATGAATAAGGAGAGAAAAGTATGAAGAATAATATTTCATGTCAAATTTTAATAGCAGAAAATATAATGTTTGATCCAAAGGAAAAAAAGCATACTGCTTATAATATCCTAAATAAAATTACTGTTCCTATACTTCCGGCTTCTGTTATTACATCAGTTTTATTCAAATTTCAATTTTCTGAAGAAGATGGATTGGAGGAAATTAATAACAAAATCCTTGTATATAATTCTAACGAGGAAATTGTTTATAGTGGTCAACTACCAAAATTAAAAAATCTTCGAGATAGCAGAATGACTCCTGGTATTGATGGCGTAATAGAAATAAGATTTCCAGTTATGGAGAGTGGCAAATACGAATATGTGGTCTATAGCAATAATCAAAAGATTTTTACATATCCACTTTTTATTGATGTTATTCAAATAGAAGAGAAGGACATGGAATTATATAAAAAATAGATTGTAATAATATGTGTAATGTAAAAATTGATTACAAGGAAAAATACATTTAGTAGTTTTATAATTCAGTAGTTTGCAGAAAATAACAAACTTAATTATGAAAGGAGGTGAAAAAGATGGCGCCATGTCAATACCTTTTCGAGTTTTGTGCTGGTGATTGTGGTAATGGAAGACAATTAAAATGGAAAAAGTATGTGTGTGATGATGGAAATAAAGATGTTCAAGTAGGATGTTGTTAATGGTTATTTCCATAGATTGTAACGGGAAGTGCAAATTAAACATTAATTATAAGGGAAAATATACTTAGTATTTTTATAGTTTGTTATTTTACAGAAAATAACAAACTTAATTATGAAAGGAGGTGAAAAAGATGGCGCCATGTCAATACCTTTTCGAGTTTTGTGCTGGTGATTGTGGTAATGGAAAACAGTTAAAGTGGAAAAAGTATGCGTGTGATAATGGAAATAAAGATGTTTATGTAGGATGTTGTTAATAGTTTACTTCCATAGATTTTACTGGTAAGTGTAATGTAAACAGTCATTATAAGGAAAAATACATTTAGTAATTTTATAATTCAGTAGTTTGCAGAAAATGAAAAACTAAATTTTGAAAGGAGGTGAAAAAGATGGCACCATGTCAATATCTTTTCGAGTTTTGTGCTGGTGATTGTGGTAATGGAAGACAGTTAAAGTGGAAAAAGTATGTGTGTGATGATGGAAATAAAGATGTTTATGTAGGATGTTGCTAATTATTTACTTCCCTATCAATTTTTATTGATAGGGAAGTAGTTTTATTTGAACTACTCACCACTTAACGTCCTAACGGACTGTTTGAAGTGGGAGATTCCTGCGAACACCGATGTATCCATCAGTTATCTTAGCAGGCTCTACCCGCAGTCCCTACGGTGAGAACATAAGTATCTTGTACGCTAACTCAACACACTACCTACTTTAGCTTGGTTTTCGCAATTTTGAGAAGCGTGGGGCGATAGAACGTTGAAGATTTTACGGTTGCAACGTTTTTCTGCAACCAACCTCATATCTTCAGTTTTCGAAGAGCAATCTGTACAAGTAAATGATAGCAAATATGTTGGCTTATGCCAACCGACATTCATCTCCCACCTAAAATTGGTGTTTCACACCTTCACATTTTTGAGGAAGGAGTTTTCTGTCGGAAAACGATAAATAATATTAACCATTATACACCAAATAAATGATATAGCTAGCACATAAAGATTTGAAATACGGGGGAATTAAAATGTTTCTAAAAACCTACAAAAAATTTTCAAGAATAGTTTTCATTTGTAAAGAGATAGTGAAAATAATTTATAAAATTGCCCCTCTATATTTATTCACTATAGTATCTTTTACAATCTTCGCAGGGATTTCCCCAGTAATTTACATTTATATTTCGCAAAATTTAATTAACTCCATAGTTAATAGTATTCAAGGTGAAAGATTCCCTATAGAACCATTTGTATATTTAGGTATACAACTCATGTATTTTTTTCTTGAAAAAACTATATTTCATTTTGAAAAGATATATAATTATCGCATGTTACAGCAAGTTGAATATTACTTTAATAATATCAACTTTGAAAAGATAATTAAGCTATCCTTAATTTTCTTTGATGATTCTGAGAATTATAATACATTGATGAAATCCACTTTACATATGGGAAAACGGAGTTGTGAACTGATTAGAAATTTATTACAAGTTGTACAGTCTAGCGTAACAATTATAGGTTTTTTGATATCACTACTTTATTTCCATTGGATTCTCGTTTTATGTATGTTAGGAATTATAATATTATTAATTGCAGTAAATACAAACGTAGCCAAAAAAAGTTATAACCAATTTCTTCAGCAAATCCAAAAAATACGGAAATTAGAGTACCTAGAACGATTATTTAAAACAAAAGAAGTGCAAAAGGAAATCAAAATTTTCAATCATGGTACATACCTTATAAAAGAATGGAAAAAGCTTTATTGGGAATGTGCAAACGAGCAGTATAAACTTGAAAAAAAATCAAATTATAGGCTGTATGGATCGACAGTATTTCAACTTACTTGTAATACTTTATTTATTGGTATGCTTATTTTTTACGTTATATATAAAAAAATTAACATCGGGCAATTTGTTGCTTTAACACAAATGTTTAATACATCAGTAGGTGTTACAAATCAATTAGTAACAGGTGTTAGCGGTGTCTATAGTGAGTCCCTTTTTATATCAGAGTATTTTAAGTTCAAAGAAAAGAATTTTGAAATGCAAAGTAAAAAATATAATATAGATCAAAATTCTAATGTATATAAAGATATTAAAATTAGTGTAAACAATATTTCTTTCAAGTATCCTCATCAAGACTTTTATGTAATTAATGATATTTCTTTTGAAATTAAACCAGGGAGTAAAGTGGCTGTAGTTGGAAGAAATGGTGCTGGAAAAAGTACATTAATTAAATGTTTAACTGGACTATACGATGTTTCAGAGGGGGAAGTTTTATATAATGATATGCCAGTTACCAATGAAGCAAGATTAAAAACAGTTAGTGCAATATTTCAAGATTTCCATAAATATGAAATGTCTTTCTTAGAAAACATTTCTTTTACTAATATACAAAATACAAAACTAAATAAATTGCAAGAAGTTACTCATTTATCAAATGCTAACTCTATATTACAAAAACATAAAATAGAATACGATTCTTTAATTGGATCAACTTTATATGGAAAAGAACTTTCGGGAGGAGAGTGGCAAAAAATAGCATTAAGTAGGGCTATGTATAAAGAGAGCGAGATTATTATTATGGATGAACCTACTGCAGCTTTAGATCCTCTTAGTGAAGCAAAAGTTATTGATAAATTTTATGAAATATCTGAAGGGAAAACTGCAATTTTTGTCACGCATCGCTTAGGAAGTTGTGTAAATGCTGATTTAGTCTTAGTACTAAAAGATGGAAAACTTATTGAAAAAGGGACACATAATGAATTATTAAATTTAAAAGGTGAATATGCAGAACTATTTAATACTCAAGCTAAGTGGTATAAGAATGAACTCGTACTTCAAGAAAATTAGTTAAGAATTATTAAATAAAAATAATGCATTCCTAATTATTTCAATGAGTAATTTTTGACAAAAGGAATAGACAATGTAGGTTCTCTTTTAGGATTTCCTTATCCATCCGCTGAGGGTTTCGCTCGGCATTGGATCAACTCCTTATTCCCCTTTTCAAGGGAATAGACAAAAACCACTCAATATAAACCATTTGATAAGACAAATTAAACTAAAAAACCAGTTCCTTAACGTATTGGGAACTGGTTAATTTGTGTCCAAATTCAGTTTTAATTACAGATTGCTCTATTCATAAAGAATTTATAATAGTTCTTAAAATTTCTTATAACTAAATATAAAACTGAAATACCTTGTGTTTGAAATATGGTCTACTAGTAAAAAATAAGAGGACCTAAAATAGAGAACAGGCCCTTTTACAAAAATGCATAAGAGGAAAACAATGTCTACTAATATAGTATCAATGAAGGTGACTTAATTCTAGGTGCTAGATATTGAGAAATAAATATTAAAAATGTTGTTTGGGTAGCGTATAAAAATAGCATAAAGAAAGTGAAGGATGGAAATCAGAATATGAGTAGTGATACCAGATATAAATCGGGTTTCATCATTTTGATTGATTTTATAATGGCACAATTTGTAGGTACAATTGCTAGCGAAGACAGGCTGGTATGATATTCAGGGACACCAACAGCAAGCAATCCAACAACTTCTAGTGTATTGGGAACTAATTGAATTTTCACTTACATTGATAATCATTTTTCTTATATATAATGTATAATTAATGAAAGATCCAAAGTTATCGACTAAATTATCAAGAAATTCATTCGTATGGATTTTAGTTGGGATTATATTAGTATTTGTTACGCAGATGGTTAGTAGTTTGCTAGATAAGAGTTTATTTCAGTTAACTACACCATCAGCACATACGTCTAGTACAGTTTCTGCTGCAGCAATATTCCCTGTGGCACTTATTTCAATTATTCTTCTTGCACCTTTAGTAGAAGAATTTATTTTTCGTTATGCGGCCATAAATATCTTAACTCGAAGGTTTAAACAAACCTGGGGTATACTAATAAGCTCATTTTTCTTTTCTATTATACATTTTGACTTTCCATTTATATTTGGATATTTTCTAATTGGGCTTGTACTTGCTGTAGTATATGTGCGTACTAATAAGTTACTAGTATCATTTGTTGTTCATACTAGTATGAACTTAATTGTTGTTATACTCCAGATTTCTTGATGAAAATGCAGTGGATTCGCCAACTTACTAGTGGTTTGTTTTTTTGTTTATGAATTTTAAAATTATGGTAGTCTTAATAAGACTTCATTTGAAAATGTGGGTTCAAGTTGCTGTATTGACTGAATTACACAAAAAAACCAATTCTATTACACGGGAATTGGTTTTTTTGGTGTGTGTTTTGTTAGCATAATTATTGACAGCCTAAAGGAGAGTTGTTTCTTTGTAGTTTAGTATAATGTAAAGAGATAATAAAGTTATTGAATTTTGTTATGAAATATATAAGATTTGCACATTTTATTGTACTAAGGCTCTTTAAAGTTGTTTAATTTCTATCCATTTAGTTGTATTTGCACTCAAAAATTCATAATAAAGTTATTTAATCCTTATTGAACTAAAGCACCTGTTAGTTGAAGAATAACAAAATGAACTGACAGGAAACAGATATGGAAATTGGGTTGAAAAAGATATCGATTGTATTTACTTGCTTGATTTGCAAACCGAATTGCTCCTAATTAGCCAGTCTTTGATTAGTTCTTGTACTATTTTACGTTTTTCTATTTGAAGCATATGACCAGCACCATCTAAAATGGAAAACGTAGCATTCGGAAATTTTTCTAGAAGAAAAAAGTGATCTTTATAACCACAGATTGAATCTTGTTTCCCTAGAATGATGAGTACAGGTTGTGTAAGTGTACCTACATCATTAAGCGGTTCTTCAGAAAGAAAATACCCTTTTTCTCTCCAATTTGACATTAAAAAATTTTTATTAGCTAATAATCGTCCAGGTTGGATTTCGTTTAAAAAGTAATTAAGGTTCTCTTTATTTTGATAATTCATTAATGTTTCAAAAGCTATTCTTATATCAGAATCCAATTCTGTTAATAAATCTTCATCTTTTGTAATAACTATTTTTTTAGGAAGATTCCTATCTTTCAAATGAAGTGAAGTAGCCAGCAAACAAATGCTCTTTATATTTTTATGCCTATGGTGCAAAACACCTTGTGCCAAATATCCTCCATATGAAAAACCGATAAGGGAAAATGCTTGGTTAGGAATTGTCATATCAATAAAGTTCAAAATATTTAAAAGCATATCATCTGAAGAGTTGAAATTTTCGTCAATTAAACTTCGACCGTGAGCAGGTAAATCTATATATATCCTCTGAAAACCCTGAATCTTATCAAATATTGGCTCTATCCAAGTTTTCATAGATTTATGGTCTGTACCCATTGAATGCATTATTAATATCGGAAAGCCATTACCTATGATTTCATAATAAATACTACCCTTTGCAACTAAGCAATTCATTAGAATTTTTCTCCCTATTCATATCAATTTTATCCAACCTATTTTATGTCTACCTATTAGGATATAGTTCTGTACTAAGTTGAAAATACCTTTTGACCACTTGATAGAAAGATTTTCAAATAACTTTATTATTTTTTTAATGACTATGTTGTGAATTAAACAACTTTATTGTCATTCTGCATATAACTTAAATGAAAAGAAAGTTCAAAATAAAATGATAAATATTTACAAATTTTTAAAATACCAATCAAAAATGTGAGGATATGGTTTATAATGGTGGTGAAACACTCTCCTATGTTTCTAGTGATTGTATTTTTTATCTGTTTTTGGTGCGAAATCTGTTGATGGATTTTGCACTTTTTTATTTATTGTTTAATAGGTTTAATTTAATTATTTGAAAGGGGGAAATTAGTGTGATTGGGAATAAAGAAAATGAAATTAAAGAATACCTTATACAAGAAGGTTATGAGATTAAAGAATATTTAAGAAAAAATGGAGATTGGTACTATTTTAAAGTACATACTTTTTGGTCTGGAAAACATTTAGTAAAAGTAAAAGATGGAGTATTTGGTTTTAGAATAGAAAAAGCGTAAATCACATAATAAAAATACTGTAACTAGCAAAATTAAAGTTTACTTTCATTTCTTTCATCTTTAACCCAATTAGTTCTATAAGGGGTCTTGCAAACAAAACGCGAATTTCGTACGCTAAGGGATTATTCGGTGTCTTTTTTTAACATATCGATTAATACATTAAATTATAAAGATAATTTGTTATACTTCCGTGTACCCTAGCTGATATAATATATAAGGCAATTATTGGTTAATTAATAGCACACATATATTAGGGAGGTACATAATTCATGGAGCTAATAATTTCTTCATTTGTATTAGTGGTAATATTCTTTATTCTTTCGATAGTTTTAAGTGGTAAAGGTCAGCGAATAGCAAAAGAAGTTTTAAAAGAGCTTATTAATGGTCCTGAGGGGAAAATGTTGGTAGGTTTTTTTGGATCTGCAGCAGTTACAGGAGTAATTTTTGTCATTTGGCTTCTATTAAATTAAGCATTCCAGTTACTCAGGCTGATACAAGGTGCAAGAAAATTACTGGATAATTAAAGGTACATATATATTAGGAGGTACATAAGCCATGTTAGAGGTAGTTTCGGCATTTTTCTTATTAATTCTCTATTCCATTGTTTATCTCTTTTCAAGTGGAGAAACTAAGCAAATAGCAAAAAAAAATATAAAAGAAATTTTTAATAGTCCTGATGGAGTAATAATATTAATCGTTGCTGCGGCACTTTTAATCGGGGGGATATATTTATCTTTTTATGGTTTCGGTTTATGACTATAAACTAAAATCATATCCAAGTATACGAGACAATGGTTCATCTAGGAAGTATGCGTATTATGGTGGAGAATGGGACACAGGTGGTCTTTTTGGAGGAGCCAAATATGTTAATTGATGAATCGGATAATAAATAATATATAGACCTTATCTTTTCCATAGGAAGATGAGGCTTTTTTATGCATAAAGAAAAGACACCCTAAGGTGCCTTCCTCCAACTTGAACCACTTTAATTTTAATACTATGTATTGGACTCCCATCCAAATATTAATTTTGCCATGTTAAGTTGTTTCGCACATTGATAAATATGGTTCAAATCTATATTCTATTTTTAGCTCGATATAATTTGAGATTATCCCGATGATATTTCCTCTAATAAAATTGTGTGATAGACTGTATGTAACTGTATATTGTGAGGGCGGGAGGTTGCTATCCTTTCTCTGATTCTAGAGAGAAAGGAGGTGACCGAATGGATTCTTTATTTAATTTATTGTATGACGCTGCTAAGGTATTCCTTACAGTATTTGCAACAGCTTATGCGAATGAGCTAGCGAAAAAGATTAGCAGTAAACGAAATAAAAGAACCGCCCCAAATGCCGGCAAGCGAAAGGGCGGTTCTAAACGCAAAAAATAAGTTTAAGCAACCGACCACCTTGCGGTAGCAGTTACTTGAAGAGATGTTAGCGCATCTCTTCTTTTATTATATACACAAGGTATTAATGTAATACTATTACACTAATTATATCAAACGTACATAAAAAATCAATGAGCACGTAATGGATATAATGTACAGAAGAAAAGACATCCTAAGGTGCCTTCCTCCGACTCGAACCACTTTACTTTTAATAATATGCATTTGGACTTTCATCCAAATAATATTTTACAATATTAAGTGATATTGGTGATTGAGAAATATGAATTGAATCTATTGTTTTACTTTTAAGCTCTTTTCGTATTCTTTAGCTTCATCAACATTTTTAAATGTTTTTAAATCGAATATCTTTTCTCCATCAATACATACAACTAATACTCCATCTTGAGCTTGAAGAACACTACCTACATTACCTTTTCCGAGTGAAATACTGAAGGGATTCTCTACATTTAATGATTTCTTTTTAGCAAGATAATCTTTAAATGGCATACCAATGGATAGTTCGTCTTTTAAGCCTTTAATAGTGTTACCAGAAGTAGTTGTTGGTTGTTCCTTTTTTGTAGCCTCTTCTTGCTGTTTGCGTTGCTTTTCAGCCGTCTCTTTTTCTGCATTCTCCTTTTTAAAAGTCCCTTTTTCTTCAGCTTTCTTCGCTTTCTCAGCTTCCTTTTGTGCTTCTTGCTCAGCTTTAGATTCTTTGGAAGTACTTGCTGTCTCGTTAGATGAACATGCTGCTAATCCCATAAATAAAGCGAAACAAGTAAGTGTTGTTAATAGTTTTTTGTCCATAGTATGTATCCCCCAGCGTTTAAAATGTAAGATTTACCTGAACTATCATAACAAATATAATCACAACTATTTTGTCATGTTATGTCGAAATGAAATAAAAAAAACACCCTAGGGTGCCTTTCTCTGACTTGAACTATCCTGTATTAATGCCGTATCGATTAATACATTAAATTATAAAAATAATTTGTTATACTTCCGTGTACCCTAGCTGATATAATGTATAAGGAAATTATTGGTTAATTAATAGTTCATATATATTAGGAGGTACATAAACCATGATAGAGTTAGTTACGGCATTTTTCTTACTAATTATCCATTCCATTGTTTATCTCTTTTCAAGTGGAGAAACTAAGCAAATAGCAAAAAAACATATAAAAGAAATTCTTAATAGTCCTGATGGAATAATAATATTAATCGTTGCTGCGGCACTTTTAATCGGGGGGATATATTTATTATCATTATGATTTCAGATATCTTAGCTTAAAACGTATAAGGAAATTAATAGCACGCATTAGGGAGGTACATAAGTAATGGTATTTATAATAGTGTTATTTTTCATATTTATAATCTCTATTATTCTTTCATTATTTTCAAAAGGTGAAACTCAGCAAGAAGCAAAAGAAGTTGTAAATGACATTATTACCGGTCCTAATGGGAAAACACTCTTAATCATTGCTGTGGTATTTATAATCGGAGGGGTATTTATTGTTGGTAGTATTATAAATAATGACAATGAACCAAATACACATCCAAGTATACGAGACGATCGTGATCCTTTAGGATGTGCTCATTATGGTGGCGAATGGGACACTGGCGGTCTTTTTGGAGAAGCTAAATGTGTTTATAATAAAATTGATGAATCGGATAATAGGTAGTATATAAAGGTCTTATCTTTTTTATAGGAAGATAAGGCTTTTTTATGCATAAAGAAAAGACACCACAAGGTGCCTTTCTCTGACTTGAACCACTTTAATTTTAATAACACCATTTTACAACCACAAATATATCTTTAATCTTTCATATAATATTTTAACATTTTTTTCAGTTAATTGCATGTAACTGGTAAAAAACAGTCTATTTCTTGTAAACTCCTTTTCTCCATACCCACTCAATAGGACCATAACGGAAATATTTACTCCAAATCTTGCTGAATATGATTTGTACAAAAATAATTACAAGCCCAAAGATACATAGTTGCCAGTAATATACGTGTGAGACATCTTTAAAGCACCACGAAAGAATGACAAGCGTAATTATGCTTTGAGTGATGTAATTCGTTAAAGCATACTGGCCAACGTTCATAAAGGGGTGCAGGCATTCTATATATTTTTTATTCTCACAAACTCTCAGTAGAGTACAAATATAGAATATAGCTAGCATTTTCCCTCCAAATAGAATCCATAGTTGTACATCCTGAGAGTAATAGACATCTGTTTTTATAAAGTAGTAGAGAATAGGACAAGAGAGAAGGCATGAGATACATAACGAACTCCACTGTAAAAATCTAATTTTTTTTATTAATTCCGGTACCCTTTTAAAAATCTTTTTCTTACCAGCCCATAACCCTATTAAAAATAAGCCTATATATTCAGGAATTCCTATTAGTAGTTGCTGGAATTCCTGAGTCATTAGAAAGAAAAGACGTGCTTTTACTTGATGAGAATAATGTATAAATAGATTTACAGTGTGATTGGTAGTGTTACCTGTAAACATATATTGATAGTAATTTGGTACTTCAGTAATAGAAGAACTTGCTCGTAAAAATACAATAATATGTAATACATAACTAACCGTTAGGAAACTACAACCAGCTATAAAAATAAGCTTAGTAGATCGCTTATAAAAGAACAATAGAATAAATCCAGCTATAGCATACGCATGTAGAATATCTCCATACCATAGAAAGGTGAAGTGGAGTAAACCGAAGACTAGTAAAATACATAGTCTCCGGGTAAATAGCTTATACATAGGATATCCTTTTGCTTCTGTATTTTTCATAAAGATATAAAATCCTACTCCAAATAAGAATGCGAAAATAGTGTAGAACTTTGCTTGTATAAACAAATCTACTAAAAAACGAATCGTTTTATCTGTACCGGTGTAACCTGCCTGATTAAAGGGATCTAGTCCCGTCATAGTTGGTAGATTCGCAAATAGGATACATAGTATGGCGATACCTCTTATTATGTCTAAAGAATGAATACGGGCGTTTTGTTGCATGTTAATTCTCCTTTCTTACAAAGAAAAACGAGCACTATACTAGCTAGCGCTCGAATTACGTCTTGCAAAGAATCCATCATATGTAGCAGCTGAAACGGCTCCTTCTAGACGTTCAACTTCTTCACCTCTGTTATAAGCTACAACAACTGGAGTACCTGGAATGTCGAACTCTTGAAAGGCACTTTGATTTTCTGGTGTAGAGATATCAATACGATAAATGGTTCTATCATGCTTTTTCGACATACTATTGATGTCTGGCGCAGCCTTTTTACAATAATGACAGGTTGGTTGATAGTAATACGCAATGAATTCTTCATGGGATTGTATTTTTTGCTTTAATTCATCTTTTGAAATATCTTTTATAATCTCAGGTGATACTTTTGCGTCTGCAGCATATACAATTGTTTTTTCTGGTGTTATAGTTTCTGTTTGGACTGATTCATTCTTAGTTAAAGTAAAAATCGCAATACAAGCAACACATAAAGTTGTGATAACGGCTCCGATTTTATAGACTTTTTTCATAGTAAATTCCTCCTTAAAATAAAAAAGGACAAACCTCGCCCGAGTTAACAGGGCGTAAGGTTTGTCCTTCACGCTACGTACAATAGAGTATAAACAATGGAAACAAATTTTCTATCTATATAATACCATAATATTTATATAGAATGCTATAAGAGTTTTAAAAGAAAAACAAAGGAACAACTTAATCGTAAAATTTCATGTACCATATTACATATTAAAAACAATAAACAGCACAACAAGGGGATTCTCTGTGGTGTATCCAACTGATAGGGACATCCAATAAGCATAAAATCATTCAACAAACACATCTCAAAAAGTGTGTGTACTTATGAAGTGTGTCTTAAGTACATTTTGATACCTTTTGAAGTAGTTTAAGCTGCATAGAATATACTATATCTAAAAGTGCACCTTTTGTTGCGTACGTTTTCTTTAAAATGTTGGCCGTACGCCTAATAAAAAAGAATGCACATTAAATGGAAGAAGGTCGTATTTCCTTTCGGCAAGGGTTTAAAGAATTTCTTATAATGATGCTCTGTTTTTGATTCATTATGTTTCTCATGTATGGTGAAAGCCTGTTACAATAGTAAAGAATAACTTGGTTACAAATTGATAATGAAATGGGGAAATATGCTGGATGAAAGCAACCGGAGTAACTAGAAAAGTGGATGAATTAGGGCGTATAGTAATTCCAAAGGAACTTAGAAATACGCTTGGGATTAAAGAAAAATCACCATTAGAGATTTTTGTAGAAGGGGAAGACATCATTTTACAGAAGTATCAGCCTGGTGCTGTTTGTGTATTAACAGGAGAAGTGTCAAATCGTAACATAGCATTAGCAAATGGTAAGATCACATTAAGCCCAGAAGGTGCAGAACTATTAATAAAAGAAATAGAAAAGTATCTTGTAAAATAAGTGCTCCTTTCAAGGGGCTTTTTTAGTAAAGATATTTAAAATTTCACGTACCTTGATATTTAATAAAAAACAAGATACATAATCAATAGTCTACATTGAATCTTATGTTGAACTCATCTGCTAAATGGAGTCCCTTCTCTTTTGTCCAGAATCCTGTAGACGTTTTTTTTAAATTCCCACTCTTTAAAACGATTTGGATATAATTCATTCAACATATGATAAGGACGACTACCCAAAAATTATAGCGCATTTAACATAGCAAATGGACTTGATTTCCATAACTTTATACAAGGAGTTTGGAGTCGATGTTTTAACAACCATTTTTGTGAATATACATCTATTAACTCTTCACGAGACAAGTAAACGGACCTTTGTTTAATACTTAAATTATCATTCCGATTTTTACCACAAATTCTTTTTAATTGTATAGCAGGTGAGAATTTTCTGTACTTATTTCGTTTTAGCTTCCATACTTTATGTATGTAGTGCATTCTTATCAATTTTCCCCATTACTTTAACTCGTAGGGGCATTAACTTTAGAACTCTACTAATGGATAAGCAAGTTAATAATTATACTTGAAAATGGAGTGATACGATGAATAGGACGTATGATGTCATCATTACCGGTGCAAGATGTGCTGGCTCTACCCTTGCAATTTATCTTGCTAAGGCAGGTTTCCATGTGTTGTTAGTGGACCGAGCGAATTTTCCAAGGGACACATTATCAACCCATACCTTTTTCAATAATACTGTCGCTCTTCTTCGAGAAACCGGTGTCCTGGACAAGTTATTGGAAACAAAAGCACCGCCGGTACGGGATATTAAATTTCAATTTGAGGATACCGTGATAGAAGGTCTCATCCCTGAGGTTTACGGAGAGGAAAGTTGTTATTGTATTAGAAGAACTTATCTCGATCATATTCTACTTGAACAAGCCAAATCCCAAATGAATGTAACTGTTTTAGAAGGATTTCGTGTGACGGATGTCATCCGTGATGACGAAACAGTGATAGGCGTGAGAGGTTTAGACGGCGACAACGAGAAACAAGAATTTTTAGCTCGCCTGGTAGTCGGGGCAGACGGCCGATCCTCTATTATTCGCAAGCTGGTAAAAAGTGAACTCAAAATAAGTATTCCGGCAACAGTCGGCATCTATTTCGGGTATTTCTCTGGATTTCGCCACGATAATGTCCCTAAATTTGAAGTATACAAGATAAAAGATAACACAGCCATTCTCTTTCCGACGAATGATGATTTATATGTAATTGTCGGCATTTTCCCATTAGAAAATAAGGAATTGATAGAACGGTTGAAATTAAATCCGGAAAGCTGTCTACGCAATTTCTTTACAGATAACTTTCCGAATACAACAATTGGGGCGCGCTTGAAAAATGCAGAACTAGTAGAACCGGTCAAAGGCATTCTCGGATATGATAATTACTGGTATAAAGGAATGGGAAAAGGATGGGCGTTGGTTGGAGATGCAGTTTGTTTTAAAGATCCTGGCATGGCGCAGGGTATCCATGATGCTATATGTGGAGCACGTATATTATCCAATATTCTATCAAAATATAAGGGACAATCCGATCAATCAAATCAAATGTCTGAAGAATATCAAAAGGCAATAGAAGATGAGTTTATGGTTCGGTTTCACATGGGATGCCAAATTTCGAAGAATGAACGCATATCTGAACAACAGGATGCTGTCAACAAGCTAATCAGTTCCCATCCAGAGGCTATAGAGAAGTTTTTAGGGATTTACAATTATGCAAACGAGCCCGCTGCTTTAGAAAAAGAACTCGCACGAATTATGCAATCGATCTAGCAATGATTTTAGAGATTAAGTAATTTAAGTACAAAAATAATTCACTATGAACCTCCCCCACTTACTCGCTTCCGCTTGAAGTGGGGATTTCTTAGCATCAACAAAGACAAGGTCCCATGAGAAGCGGATTTTCCATCTCCTCTCTGCACCTATGCAGGGACTCCTTTTCTTCATTTGACTAAGCAACTTCTGCACATGCAGAAGGGTGGGACCACACCGTCTACTACTTTTTGCTTACGCAATCCACAAATACTTTCTCTTCGTTTCTTCCGGGATATGACACATCTTTCCGTACAGTTCTTTTACCAAAATGTTGCGGGCACCGTGAATGTCCCAGTGTTCTTCGTAGCCGCACACACAAACGTAGTTACGTGTCCGCACTTTCTTCTTTGGCAACAAGGGCATGTTTGAGAAGTGTATGCTTCGTCTACGAGAAACAATAGAGGTACCTTTAGCAATCTAACCTATTTCGATGCTGGAGCCAGAGTGACTTCGGGTGATGCTACAAAAGCCCTCAATAACCACCGTTTGGTAAATATTGTATCTGCGACCCATTTTTACACGTATCTCGGCTGAACCCCTATAGGGGTAGCTTCAGGAAAATGCAGATGCTTTGTGGGACTGTTTAACTGGATTTATCATTTTAGCCAAGAAGACTCCTTCCTCAAGGAGCGTGAAGGGGCACAGCCCAGTGAGTAGGTGGGAGATGAATTGGCTTCGAACAAGGGATGGCAGGAAGCCATCTTAATTGTTCGACATACAGAAAGTGTTACTCCACTACCTATCGAATGTACGTTTGGTATATAATAGTCATATACCGAAATGGAGGTGAATCAAATAATGATGAATAAAGCCTATAAGTTTCGTATCTATCCAAATCAGGCACAAGCAATTTTAATCAATAAAACGATTGGGTGTTCTCGCTTTGTATTCAATCATTTCCTATCCTTATGGGATCAAGCATACAAAGAGACAGGAAAAGGCTTGACCTATGGTACATGCTCTGCCAAACTACCTGCCATGAAGAAAGAGCTTGTTTGGCTCAAAGAAGTGGATAGT
>NZ_JBQXON010000012.1:0-121451 GCF_052646455.1 Bacillus cereus group sp. Bce041 | reverse complement strand
TTGTCTTCCAATAGATTGTTCAAACCGATAGGTTTCGCCTTCACGATACCATTTCATCCAAGTTTTAATTTGAGCCACATGTCTAATTCCTAAGGCATCCATAATTTCTTTATTTTTGAATCCTTGGTGTTTCATTTCAACTACTTTCCACTTTATTTCGGCGGGATAATGCGCCTTTTTCCCCATACGAAAAACACCTCCATTAAAATCATAACTGATACTTACGATTTAGAGAGGTGTTTTTTATCGTCTCATTCTCAGGGTTCACTCCAATAGAAAAGAATAGCGTTTTTTATTTTGAAATAGAAGTCATTATTTAAACTAAACATGCTAATATTGATTTTGTGCGATTGTCAGTTACCTCATAATAAATTTCTAATCCTTTCCGAGTACCTGTAACCATTTTAGCAGCTTTTAGTTTAGATAAATGTTGACTAATTGTACTTTGAGGCATTTGTAAATCCCCATACATTGTTGTTACATTAGTAGGACCTTTTGCAAGCATTATTTTTACTAAAGATAGACGAACTGGATGCGCCAATACCTTTAACACCTCAGCGATTTCTTGAAACATTTCTTTTTTTTCTTTCATCTTATTTCTCCCCTTTTATATACATATTTATGTTATCCATATATATAATTCGAAGGTATATGCGTTTTTGTGTCCGTCATTTTAAAAAAATATAAAAAAACTTTAATCCGAAACTAAAGGATTAGCTTAACATACTGTCTCACTATTCATAATGAATAGGAATCTCGTTATAGAAGCAGCAGTTTTTATGCTACAACTCTACATTCAACTAACTAAAACTAATGAAAAAAAGAGCAGATAGTCCGCTCTTTTATGATGCCTCCTTATGTTCCGTGGAATGTTTAACACTCCCCAGTCTCTTTAGTTTATTCCACCCTACCGCTACTCCTCGAAGCGATGAGAATATAGATTTAATGACAACATAAGTCATAAATTGACGATAAATAAAACGTTGTAAAATTAACCATACTAATGGTTTCGGATTTTCTTCCTCTAATTTAAATGCGAACAGAGAAGCGAAAAGATCCATTAAAAAGAATACAAAATAAAATCCTAAAACTTTTAGCGGATTACTACTAAATAGTCCTATAATCATTAATATATCTGCAAAAGGAGCAATGAATTGCAGAACATATTGGAATAACCACATGTTAGGCAGTGCAATAAACCCTAACGTTTTATGTTTTGAATTACACAACGCTTTTCGATGTTTCCAAAGACATTGAAGTGTACCATATGACCAACGATATCGCTGTTTAATGAGACTTTTCACATCCTCAGGTGATTCCGTAAAAGCATGCGCTTTTTCTTCATATACAATTCTATGCCCTTGACGTAAAAATGTAATAGTAAGATCGGTATCTTCTGCTAATGTATCTTCGCTTAAATATCCAGATTCAACTACATTCTTCTTGCGCCACGCCCCAATAGCTCCTGGAACTACTGTAATACAATTTAACTCATCAAAAGCTCTACGTTCTAAATTAAACCCTGTAATATACTCAACATGTTGCCAAGTAGTTAACAAATTCCGTCTATTCCCCACTTTGACATTACCTGAAACTGCAGCTACATTCTGATCTTCAAAGTGTCTAACCATTAAAGAAATAGCGTCTTGCGCAATAATAGTATCCGCATCTAAAGTGACAATGATTTCTCCTCGCGATTGTTGAAACCCTAGGTTCATTGCCGATGATTTCCCGCCATTTCCTTTCTGAATGAAACGAACTTTAGGGTGTTTATAAAATGTTTCTTTCATTACTTTTGACGTACCATCTGTCGATCCGTCATCCACAACAATAACTTCAAATTCTCTATAATTACTATTCAAAATTGAGTGAATCGTCTTGGCTATCACCTTTTCTTCATTATATGCCGCTATGACAACACTAACAAAAGGTTGATAAGACGAATTAATATAGCGAGATAACGTTTTTCTTTTCTGCTTCCATGCAAAATAAATTAAGAATAAAAATCGAAAAATCCCTAATCCAATAGCAATATAAAAAATAGTAGTTAATATATGTTTAAAGTATCCCGCTCCTGAAAAGACAGCTTTATTGTAAAGTAAATATTGCTTCCCCTCAGAAGAAACAGGAGGCATAATTTCATCTCGTTCTTTATTCATTAAATCTGAAATTGTTACAAAACTATATCCATGCTTTTTTAGGTCTTTAATAATGATTGGGAGCGCCTCTACTGTATGTGTACGATTCCCTCCCGCATCATGGAGAAGAATAATATTTCCCTCTCCCTTATAAATGGGATTAAGAGCACGCTTTACTAATTCATTTGTTGATGGTGTTGCCCAGTCTTCGGGATCAACTTTTTCCGCTACCATTGTATAGTTCATATTTTGTGCACGTAAAATAGGCAATATTTCATTTGATGAATCCGGGTTAGCATCCGCTTCATATGGCGGTCTAAATAAAACCGTAGAATGTCCAGTTACTTCCTGAATTAAACGTTGCGTCGTATTAAGTTCTACTTTCGTTCGTAGTAAAGACGTATCAGCTATGTTAGGATGCTTGAAAGTATGATTGCCAATTTCATGCCCTTCATCGTATATTCTTTTTACAATACTAGTATTTAGTTGTGCGTTTTCACCAAGTACAAAAAAAGCAGCTTTTATTTGATTCTCTTTTAATATATCTAAAATTTCTGGCGTATATTTCGGGTCTGGTCCATCATCAAATGTTAATACTACTTGTTTCCCATTTGGTTTTCCATATCGTTGCACTTCATATGCAGATGGTAAGGATTGATATACTTCATCTGTAAGGTAACCATCTCTGCCTACTTTAAAATCTCTCAATCCATTTTTTCTTTCATTCTCAATCTGTAAAATTTCACCTTGTCCAGAATAATTTACTTCATCTAAACTATTGATTTTATGTAATACATTAGGATTTTTTTGTACCTCAATCGGATTTTTTAAAACTTTCCATATTGTAGGATCTTCTGCTCCTAATCTCCATAGCGCAAATCCATTTGCATTATTGTCCATTGCGATTTTCACTTGATTATAGAGAGTAACGCCATCTAAGAACCAAGCAGTATGTTCTTTCTCTCCTGTTTTATATCTAAAATAAGGGTTCCCACTAATCTTATCCCATTGAATTTTCATATTTGAATCATGAGCCATTGCCATAACTTCTGAGAAAGTTAAAGATTTCGCAGCTTCTTTACTATTTACTTCCCAATCATACCCATAGTTACCGAAAGCAACTATAAGTTTATTAGACGGAATATTCAGTTCTTTCAATGTATGTTGGAACCACTTATTTGAAGCAATTGGTCCTGGTTCCCCGGCTCCATAGTGCTCATCGTACATCATTACAATCATTCGATCTATTATTTTTGCTAACGCACTATAATCAAAAGCCTTATCATTAGCTGGAACATCTTGTGTAACGAGCAAATCATGTTGATGAAATTCCGTAGTAAGTTCTTTCATAAAATTTGTTAAGTTTTCTCTATCACTTTCAGGTACGGCCTCAAAGTCAATATTAATTCCTGAAAAATGATTCTTTTTAACTTGGCTTACTAAATCATTAATAAACTTTGTCTTTACATCATTTGAGGAATTCAGTAACTTATGAATTAGCCCACTATCAGGACCAGAAGCTTCCTCAGTATAATTAGTAAGCAAAGGCATAATCTTCACTTGATTTTTTTCTGCCAACTTTACTATCTCAGGTTTGATTTCACTTCTAATCGTTAAATCTGCTTTTAAATGATACCACTCTGGTACTAACGTAGTTAAGGAATCGATATTTTCTTTTAAAGAAGCGGTACTATTTTCATCCCAGTTTACATAAAAACCATACACTTCTTTAGGTTGTTTACTATCCTTCGGCGGATTCACCAAATTTTCATTATCCTTCGTTCCGGTATTTGGGTTAAATTCTTCCTTCTTTAACTGCTGATCACTAAGTTTTTGATTAATTGGTACAAGTTTAGTATCTTGTTGTACAGCGGTATTCATATTTGGAATTTCTGGTGTTGAAAAAATACTTTGAAAGAAAAAATAAAATACAACACCTACACTAACTATTGAGATACATAGAAACGAAATAAAGGCTATGTTTCTCCTTCCTTTCGGATCATAAAAAACAGGTTTTTCTTTATCTTTCTCTTGTTGAATGTTTTTCTCCATTATATTTTTCACATACTCCTTCTTAATAGAACTATAAAATAATAAAGTGCAACTTTAATCAGCCCTCACCAATTGGGCATTTACAAGCAGCCCAACTCCCACCTAACTTCTTTGCTCCAGCCAAATTTTGAGATGGGAGTTTTACTGCCCACAATAGCGAGAGAAATCCTTTTAGCTTTGAAATGAATCTCTCACTTCCATATTCTATTGATTCTTCTTTTCATTCCCTTGCTGGTGGCCTCTATTTTCTTGTTGAGCCCCCCTACCGTTGTTCCCTTGCTCGTTTCCGTCATTTTCTTTCTGGGATCCTCTTCCATTGTTCCCTTGCTGATTCCCGTTATTTCCTTGTTGAGGATCTCTTCCATTGTTCCCTTGCCCATTTCCATTATTCCCTTGTTGAGACCCTCTTCCGTTGTTCCCTTGCTCGTTCCCATTATTTCCTTGTTGAGACCCTCTTCCGTTGTTCCCTTGTCCATTTCCATTATTCCCTTGTTGTGATCCTCTTCCGTTGTTCCCTTGCCCATTTCCATTATTCCCTTGTTGTGATCCTCTTCCGTTGTTCCCTTGCCCATTTCCATTATTTCCTTGTTGTGATTCTCTTCCGTTGTTCCCTTGCTGATTCCCATTATTTCCTTGTTGAGATTCTCTACTGTTATTCTCCTGTTGATTCCCTCTATTTTCTTGCTGAGATCCTCTTCCATTGTTTTCTTTTATTTGCTTCGATGGCTGTCCCTCTGTTTTCTTTTGTTCTTTCTGCTCTTGCTTTTCATATTTTTTTTCTTTTACAGGAGATAAATCCATTGATGCATCAGGAGATGACTCCGGCTGTGATTGCACCTCTTCTTCATTTCCCACCGGATTAGGCGGCGTGGCAGGAGGAGTAAGCGATTTGTTTTTCTCATTCTCTTGCTTTATATAGACACCTGTGCCAATTCCAGCTTTTCTAGCATTCTCTCGTACTTGCATCGTGCTACTTTGATATTCAACTGTAATATGTTTTAACTCATATTCTTTCTTCAATTCTTTCATTGCCTTTTCTAACTGTGGTTCTAGCGCCTTGTCCTTTGCAACTGCTGTTAGCATAACTTGCTTATCATTCGTTAAATACTTATCCTCTTGACTTTGCTTTATAATAGTACGTATTACTTCTTGTAATTGTTTATTTTCCCATTGCTTCAATTCTTTTAAAATACGCCTTCCATCATCATTACAAGCCTGTAAATCTATAACACGAAAATCCTTCGTTACGCTCACCTCTAAACTTGGATTTATATCAACTGAGACGTAAGCAAATACTTTTTCTTCTGGTTGGTTGTAGAAAAACAGCACTGCAAATAGAAAACAAGCAACAAGTATTGATGCAGGTTTTAGAAAGGAAGGGATCGAAAAATGCGATGCTTTTTGTTCTTGCTCATCAAATGAGATTTCCTCCCCGATCATGCAAGAATCCCCTTTTCTTTTACACGTAATAAACTCTCCATTTGGTGTTAAAACAACTACGCTATGCTTTTTTATATCCATCACAATTCCTTTATTCATCATGCTTTTCCCCTCTTATGTAATCCAGAATATATGTATAGTTGTTTGCAAAAATAATACACATTGCAATAATGTATTTTCTATGTCGTTCCAACGTTTTACGACTTACCCTAACACGCGGTTCAATATGTTTAAGCGGTAACTTTTTCTTTCGGAACAGCTCTTCCATCATTTCCTCTTCTTTTATAATAATTTTTACAATTTCTATTAAGTGCTCACGCGTATCACGATGCTTAGGAGATTCTTTAGCAAGCTCTGAGAATGTGATTTTAAACTCAGCTAGCACACTTTGAAAATGAAGAATTTCCTCCTTACGGTTACTATTTTCCATCTCTTTCATATACTCTGTAAGCGACACTTGCATTTCTAACATTTCCTCTTGCTCATCTTCTTTTAAAAAGACAAAGTTATGTTTAGACTCCTTACGTATATAGTCAATTACATCTCTTTTTATAAGAAGATCAGCAAACGCTAAAAAGGATTTTCCTTTTGTATAGGAATACTGTTCAATTGCTTCGTTAAACGCAAACAATCCAATGCTATATTCATCATCCTGTTCTGTAATATACCGGCGGCAGACAGATGAGATTGATTTTCTAATAAAAGGCTGATACTGTACGATAAACGCTTCTTTATCTTCTTCGTTGTTTTGTATGTTACATACGATATCTTCTATTTTCGGTTTTCTTAAGATCTTCATTACTAAACTCAACACTTGTAATCTCCCAGCCTCCTTCAAATAGCAAAATGGCCACTACAAAAGTGACCATTTAACCAGATTTTCTTGGTACTTTTCTTCGGTCTTGTTTTCTTGCTGTTAGTTATATTTTTTGAGTCTAACTTTTTCCAACGTTTTCTTAATGATTTTCCTTTTCTCTCGGCACTACAGTTAAGTTTGTATTTTTATCTACTTTCTTATTTTCTACCGTTCGTTTTGCTTATTCTTTTTCTATTTTATCTGCAATCCTTGAATAACTCTCCTCTATACCATTGGTAATTTCATCCTTTTATTTTGGATGCCCACCTAATCTAGTAATTTTATTAATGCTTCTATATTCTTTCATAGTCATTTTTCTTCTATTTATTTTCTTCACTATACATATTCGGAGGAATACATAGTTTTATGGGGGTCAAAAAATATTTTTATAAAAAAATACATATTTATTTCAAAAATAAAAACCACCAATTTGAAAAAGGATAATCAAATTGGTGGTTTTCTTATAATATCTATTAAATTAAGTTGGATTCTCATTATATCTAAAAAAGTACTAGCTATCCTCTTCTGATTTTCTCCATTTTTATCTTTCTTGGTTATCATAATATGTCTTATCTGCGTATTTTCTATCATTTCCTTTTAGATAAGCTAAAATTACTTTTGGATTTTTAAGTAAAGTCCAGTCTCCATATGTATCAAATCTTCTGCATGAAGTTATCATTCCATTTTTAATAGTACCGAATTTCTTATTATTTTTCTTTCCCCACTCTTTTAAACGTTTAGCGAAATCTGCATCTTCTGCCATAAGCATGTTTTCATTAAATCCGTTGATTGCCATAAAGTCTTTTCTATAGCACCAAAAAATCCCTACAGATATAGCTCCGTACTTAAAAAGTAAGGGGATTATGATTAACATTGCGGAGAGAAATATTCCTAAAGATATTCTTTCAAACTTACCATTCACCCCACCACCAATGTATGTACCTGAAGCTAAATATTTATCTACATTAAACAACATAGACTCTGTCATTATGGTATCAGCGTCTATAGTAACGATTATTTCTCCACTAGCTATTTTAGCCCCTGCATTTCGAATTTTAGATAAGTTTTTATCGTTATTTTTCAATGTAACACAATTATAAGATTTTGCTATTTCCTCTGTTTTATCTGTACAACGATTTAAAACAACTATAACTTCCGTTTGCTCTTTATATGCCTCTGATGCCTTTGCAATTGAATCTAAACATTTTCTAATGTACTTTTCTTCATTATGCGCAGGAATTATAATAGAAAACTTCACATCTTTTTTCAAATTAACTCCTGAAGATTCGTTTGTCTCAGTCATAATATTCCCCCCTTATTTTATAAGGTAAATATCTACTATACATAAATTATATTAATATTTATTAGGTTATATTATAGAAACTGACGGTAAAGAGGCTCTTACTGTCGACGTTCAAAAGCAAGACGTACAGCAAGCCCCGTTAAAACACTTGCCATAAGCCAACGCTGTACTCGTAGCCACGTCGGGCGTGTGCCAAACCATTTTGCAATTTTACTTGCTGTACATACAATTACAAGGTTAACCATAAAGCTAACAGTGATTTGCGTAAGCCCCAAAACTGCACCTTGAAAAAGCAACGATCCCTTCTCTGGATCTTCAAATTGAGGTAGAAGTGATACATACAAAATAGCAATCTTTGGATTCAGAAGATTCGTCATGAGTCCCCTCAGAAATAATTTCCTTGGTGGCTCATTAGAAATCATACGAGGTTCCATAATAGATGTAGCACCCGGTTTAATCGAATTCCAGGCGAGCCAGAGCAAGTAAGCAGCACCTGCCCACTTTACTGCTTCATATACAGCGGGAACAGCAACGAATAGAACTGTAAGTCCAAACATAGTTGCGATTATATAGATTACAAATCCGAGCATGATGCCCAATAAAGAAATAAATCCCGCCATACGTCCTTGCGTAATGGAACGGGAAATGAGGTAAATCATATTAGGCCCAGGTGAACAAACCATGCTAAGCGAAACAATTGCAAAAGCTACCAATGTACTCAAGCTGACCATAAACCTTCCCCCTTTATTTTACATAAAATTTCCTATTGTACATTTTATCATGATTGAGGAGAGAAAAGATTAATATAAAACGATGCAGCTAAGTAATATTATCGGATCGAATGTATTGTAATCACATACTTCTCATTCTCTTAAGTAAGGATCTAAGAGTACCCTATCCATAGAGCTACTAAAACCACTACAAATAAAGCAAAACAACATGTGATATTTCGAATCCACTTTTGTATATCACCAAAATACCTTTCTATATATAGCGTTGATAGTAAGCATAAGAAATAAAACAAAGAAAGGCAGCGAGGTATAGGTCCATTTTTATCTTCATGGCTGGAATTATACCCCTTACCAAACTTCTAAATGAAATGTATAGCTGAGTAGTTACCTTATTTTTCAAAAAAACATTCTGATTATTTCTTTTTCACTTCTTCTACAAATTCCCATGTCTCTCCGTTATCTTTTGATTGATAAAGTGCACTACTATCGCCATTGTAGTCTCCATCTGCCCCTTGTCCAACTAACATATGAAAAACCCCATCTTTCTCATATGGCATACTAGGTGAATCAAAAGGACTTATTGTGGACTGTGTATGATCTAATTTCACTTCATGCGGCGGATATTCTACCTTTTTAAAAGATACTCCCCCATCATCTGTGCGATATAACTCTCCTTCATTACCAGAAGGCCTAATTGCTCCTAAAAACCCAAGTTTATCATTTATAAAAGTGATTCCTGATACACTACCAATCCCCCCATTAAATGGGTCTGGATTGATAACCTCCCATGTTTTCCCTTCATCACTAGTCTTGCTTAATGAATAAAAGGCGCTCCCTAATGCTTTATCTGTCATATTTAGTTTATAACCAACTTCTTTCGATAGGAAAAACTGTTCTTTTTCATTCTTTAAATCTTGTTGTTTCTTCTCTTTAAGCATATCTTCTTTTGGAGGCGTCTTTGATTTACTCCAACTTGCGTCACTTATTAAATTATATCTAGCAGGGACTAGCTCTTGCTCTTTTCCAGGGACAAATATAGATACAGTATATCCAATGATATCAGAAGCTGCTTTTTTAAGACTCTGCCCCTTACCATCCTCAGTAATATTAATAATTCCCTCTGTATTGGATCCCCAATTTCTTTTTCCATAATAAATCAACCCATACTTACTTTCATTCCATTTTCTAACCGTTTGCTTAACTGGAATCGCCTTAACCGTTTCAATTAAAGGTTCTACTAATTTATCATCATTATAATCAGGCTTTGCGTATCCGTCTCGTATTATAGTAATATCTTCTGACTTCTTCTTATTATAAGAGATTAAATAAGTTTCTTCTTTCCCATCATCATTTTTCCCATAAACAAATGTATCAAACGCTGTGATTGTTCCATCTGAATGAAATGTAAGATCAAAATCAGTTGCCATATACAATTTCTTTGGCAAAGGATATTTTTTATTTATATCTTCAAAAATACCTTCTACTCCAGACTTATATATATTATTATGTTTAAGTTTAACTGACCTTTCATGTTTTAACTTTTCTATAAACCATGCCAATTTACCATTGTAATTTATTGCACTTTTATAAATCTGCATCCCATAAAATGATGTAATTGCAACAATAATGATAATAGAAATGGATCTCCATGCTATTGAATTTGTTAATTTTTTAGATTCATATTCTCTATTTTTTATCACCCGCATTGTAGTAAATGTAGTTATGGATATAAAAAGTACTATACATAATAACAAAATGTAAATATTATAATTCATTCTTCCGTACTTACAGTATAAGGCCAACTCATAACAAAAAATTCCGTATACAATTATTAGTATTGGATTTGTTACTAATGACAGAAGTATCCTTTTTGTATTTTCTCTAAATATAGAAACCACCCCTAATTACATGAATTACTGATATTAAGTATACTTTATTGTAAAGTAACAAAAAAGCTATTTAATCTTGCCGCAAAAAATACAATAGACATCTTTCTATTAAAGCCGTTTACAAATCTAGTTGTTTCATAGACAATGGATTTTTGAGTGAATACTAAAGTTGCTTCATTTATATGAATTACAAATCCAAGCATGATGCTTAATAAAAAAATAAATCCTGTCATACGCCCCTACGTAATGGAATGAGAAATAAGATAAATCAAAATAGGCTCACCATACTAAGTGAAACAAGCGCAAAAGCTAGCAAAGTACTCAGGCTGACCGTAAACCTTCCTTCTTTATCTTACATAAAATTTCCTATTGTACATTTTATCATGATTGAGGAGAGAAAAGATTAATATAAACCGATGCAGCTAAGTAATATTATCGGATCAAATGTAGTGTAATCACATATTTCTCATTCTCTTAAGTAAGGACTAAAAATAACCTATCCATAGAGCTACTAAAACCACTACGAATAAAGCAAAGCAACATGTAATATTTCGAATCCACTTTTGTATATCATCAAAATACTTTTCTATAAATGCAGTGTAAATAGAAAGCATAAGAAGTAGCACAATGAAAGTAAAAGATCCCAATTTATCGTTAAACTTTTCATTAGTAAATGTACTTACATGAAGGAATAGAAAAACAAACGTTACTATGAATAGCTCAAATAACCTTTTTTTATTCACCCCACCACCACCTTACAGCAATTACCTTTTATTCCATTTTATCAGAACATACTGTGTAGCAGCACATGAATATTATATTCATGTTAAAAAGGCCAACAATCCAAGATTGTTAGCCTCTAATTTCCATATTCGCACCTTTTATCACTTTACTTCCTAACAACAGGAATCCACATTTCACCAAATACTAAGCCATTTCTCTGCCCCATTTCAACCGTTGTATTCGGTCCACCAACATAGGCAAAATCCTTTGCTTCTGGTAAAGCTTGACCGAAGCCGATGCCAGTAAGCTTATTACTTAGCTCTTCAGCCGTTTTGTCTTCCCCTTTCACTACTAAGTATTCTCCCCTCGGAAACTGAATCACTCTAGATTCTTCTTCTATTTGTGCTTCTGTCATGACACCCGCATAATACATCATTTTGTTATTCACCGCTTCGCTCACGGAAAAAATGTATTCATTTGTAGCTAAAGCTTTTAAAGTGTCCAGCCTTCCATCTTCTTTAACAGCCGACCAAAAGTCTTCCTTTTCTTTATTTATTCCAGCAAAGTCTGTGTATTCACTCTTAATTTCAGTTCCAATACCTAACACAATAAAGCTATCTTTTTCTTCTATAGTATAATTTTTCATGTTCAAAACCTGCCTCTTTTTTTATTAATCAAACGATTTATCTTTTCATCTGATACGTTTATAATACCTTTAAACCATGTCAAAAAATGATACTGTTTAGGAGACTAAAATGAAAAAAGTTGAACGGATTAATACAATGATGCGGTATATCAACAACCGCTCTCACTTTACAATTTCTGAAATTATACAAGAATTTAACATATCACGGTCGACAGCTATTAGAGACATTAGAGAAATTGAAGCTATGGGAATGCCACTTGTCACTGAAGTTGGGAGGGCTGGGGGATATTTTGTTATGCACAACTCTATCCTGCCCGTTGTTCGCTTTACTGATAATGAAGTGAAAGCTCTTTTTATTGCCTTTATGGCTACGAGGAATCAACAACTTCCCTACCTAAAGAGTCGTCAATCTTTAGCCGAAAAACTACTAGGACTCATCTCAGAAACCCAGCAAGATGATCTCGTTCTTTTAAATCAACTCTTGCTTTTCCAAGGGACTAACCCTCATAATCCCGATCTACTTGAGCTTTCTGATCTCCCCCATCCTATGTTAGAAAAACTCATTCAAATCCTTCTTTTGGATAATCATTTATTGATTACTATGAAAGAAGATGAAGAAATCAAGACTTATCCAATTTATCTATTGCACCTTTATCAAGAAAAAAGCCATTGGATCATTGAAGGGTTTGACTTAAAAAAAGAAAAGAAGATGATGTTTCCTGTCGATGATCTCATTAATATCGAACCATACACGACGAACAAAAGGCTAAATAAGAAAAAGATTTTAGAAAAACTAAGTAAGAAGGACGAAATAATCAACTTGGTACTTGAACTTGGACCAAAAGCAATTGCCCAGTTCAAAAAATACCATCCTTTAAAAATTTCAATATCTTATACTAATCCTTACCAATCTACAGCCATTTTAAAAACTTTTATCAATGTTAACAATCCCGATGAAGTGACGGAAATAATAAATTGGCTGCTTTTTCTAGGGAAGGATATTAAAATCAAAGAAATACCCGATGAAGTATTAGCAGATTTACAAAAACGAGTGTGCTTATACATTCCATAAGCAGTGAGCCTCAAATATTAAGCTTTATCACTGGATAATTATCCTATTTTTAAATACCATTTCATTTACTACAATGAGAGCATGATAAATAATAAAAGCACGGAAAATCTCCCGTGCTTTTCTAGATATATATTATTCCTGAAGGTTTCGTTTATCACGTTTCTTACCCTAACTGACGTTTAAATGCTTTACTGGCGAAAAAGTAAGAGATGACCATTATACCTACGCACCAAGCGAGCGCAATCCAAATATCGTTTCCAACAGTTCCTTCATATAAAAGAGCACGAATCGCATTCACGATTGAAGTTACAGGCTGATTCTCTGCAAACGCACGAACAATTTTTGGCATCGTTTCGGTAGGCACAAAGGCCGAACTAATAAATGGAAGAAAAACTAGCGGGTACGAGTAAGCAGTCGCCCCTTCCATAGACCTCGCTTTCAATCCTGGAATGATAGCTAGCCATGTTAGCGCCAGCGTAAACATCCCAAGTATCCCAGCTACCGCGAGCCAATCTAGAATATTAGCACTGGAACGGAAACCCATTAAGAGTGCAACAAGAATAACCACCACGATAGTAAGTACATTAGCAACTAGAGAGGTTAAAACGTGAGCCCACAATATGGATGAGCGCTTAATAGGCATCGTAATGAAACGTGCCATCAGCCCACTCTTTACATCCGTAAAGAGTCGCACGGAAGTGTAAGCTACACCGGATGCGATAGCCATTAGCAAAATTCCCGGCAATAAATAATTAACGTAGTTTTCCGTTCCAGTTTTTATTGCGCCGCCAAACACGTAGACAAATAATAGCATCATCATAATCGGTGTAATCGCTACTGTAATAATTGTATCCGGACTGCGCATAATGTTACGCATTAAACGACCTAGTAATACACCTGTTTTACTTTTCATTTACATCTCCTCCTTTTTGCCAATGATCGAAAGGAATATTTCTTCCAATGTCGGTTGCTTCTCGATATACTCCACTTTTGCCGGCGGGAACATCTCTTTTAGTTCAGCAAGAGTACCTGTCGTAATAATTTTTCCGCCATGCAAAATAGCGATACGGTCTGCCAGTTGTTCTGCTTCCTCCAAGTACTGAGTCGTAAGCAAAATAGTTGTACCGCTACCAGCAAGTTCCTTGACTGTATCCCACACTTCGATTCGCGCTTCAGGATCAAGTCCAGTCGTTGGTTCGTCAAGAAAAATAACTGCTGGCGCCCCAATCAAACTCATCGCGATATCAAGCCGGCGCTTCATCCCGCCTGAATACTGATCTGCCCTTTGGTTTGCCGCATCAGTCAGGCTAAATCTTGCAAGTAGATTGTCAGCAACTTGAGCGGGATTGGAAACACCACGTAATTTGGCGATCATTATCAAGTTTTCCCTCCCAGTCAGCATACCGTCTAAAGCTGCAAACTGCCCTGTCAAACTGATACTTTGACGAACATGATCTGGTTGACTCTGTACATCAAATCCACAAATACTTACTTCACCGCTATCTTGCTTCATTAGTGTCGAAAGGATGTTGACCGTTGTCGTCTTTCCCGCTCCATTTGAGCCTAGCAGCGCGAAAATTTCTCCACGCTGCACCTCAAAATCTACCCCTTTTAAAACTTCCTTATCTTTAAAGGATTTTTTCAAGCCTTTTACAGAAATCACTGCATGACTCATACTTTTTTCCTCCCTATAAAAATGTTTTGCGAAGACTATTTATTTACCTCTATCTATTTAGTATCACTGATATTCTGTATTACTTAGTACCGAGTTAAAAATATAACTGAATAGCTATGATGGCAATTCATATGTGTAACCAGCTAATCAGTCGGTACTACTTATTCCATTTATTTTTTTCTCAATTTCTTCATAATACTTTCATTCAAATCTTCACGATACTTGGAGACGTAAGTTTTAGCATTTGCCACTAGTTCGTCAGCAAAGGAAGCCACGTCATCCCCAGTAATGTCAAGCACTTGTCTTCCTTCCGTTGCACCCGCTTCGAACAAATCGATTAATTCATACTGTATGTGTAACATATCCATCCCGTTACCCGCTGAAAAATTCCACATGTAGTTTTGAATTTTCTTAAATACAAATTGGTAGTCCTCTGGCAGAGCCTCAACTCGTGCCATCATCATTTTGTACTCTTTTTTATCACCAATTAACTTTTTGAACATTTCTAACATCTTATTTTCCTCCTTTTTTATAAAACCGAACAAGAAATTCCCAAAGTATCGGCCGGAACATTTTATCTTATGAACCTATTTTGACTTCAAGACGTTAATTTTTGACGATACAAAATCCCATTTTTCCCAAAACAATTCAAGCTCCTGGCGGCCTTCTTCATTTAATGAATAAAACTTACGAGGCGGTCCCATATCTGATGGTTTCTTTTCAATATTCACAAGCTTTTTCTTCTCTAATCGTACGAGGATGGTATACACCGTACCTTCCACAACTTCGGTAAACCCAAGATCATTCAGGTGGCGGGTAATCTCATAGCCATACGTTTCACGGCGACTAATGATTTCCAGTACACACCCTTCCAGTGAACCTTTCAGCATTTCAGTTAAATTTTCCATGTCCTGATCCTCCTTTACCCCCTATTCTGTCTGACTTATATTCAGTATCACAGAGTACTAAGGCGAATTTTTTACTGAACAGTTTTTGTGAATCTGAACTATTCAGTATCACTTATTACATCTACATTGTATGACTAAGTAGTTATGGATGTCAACTTTATTTTCAAAAAAATTAAAAATCCGCTTTACCCTAATCGGATACAGCCTACTTTTTTATTGTAAGGACCATCACACTAGCAAAACAGAACTGATTCAAAGTGTAATTTATATCAGCTCTGTTTTATTGTTTTTATACCGATATATCTTGTTTTTTCACGATACAAATTGTTTCTCACTACCATTCCCATTGCATATAAAGCATAAAGGCAAGTGCGGTCAGAGAAAATTTCCAGAGATTATCCGTACATGATACGAGCCCCTAAAATACAATTCTGTTAGAAATCTGTTCTCTATATTCTCTTTTATTTTATTTCTGATAGTTGATTAGCAACACTATCTAAAAATTTTTCTACCTTTTCTTTTGATGTATCCGGCGCATGATAACCGATCGTAAATGTAAGCCTTCCATTATAAGAGCTTGCTCCCATTGAAAAGAATGGTGCATACATAATAGGTGATGCCATATACCCGTCCTCAGCTTGAATTTGACCAAACTGAATAGGTTCCTCAGCAATCACTCCCAAATTTGTCAGTAATGGCAACGCCATCCCCATCTGTACAGCCTGTTCATATTGCTGATTATACATTTCCTTCACTGTAGATAGCTTCATTTCTGCCAGTAACTCCATTCCTGCTGCTGAAGAAAGACCTGGATTTTGAGACTTTATTTTATCCATTGATTGTTTAACTCGAACAAGAGTCTGCTTAAATGTTTCATCGTCTTCCATTTTAATCACTGGCATTTCCATACCGGATAAGTTGCAAATAGCACCAGTTGTATTATTAGGCAGATATCGACGTAAATCAATTGTCAAACCAATCATTTTTTCTGCAGTGCGAGGTTCTGCATACACAGTGAAATGTGATAAAACTCGGAAGTAAGCAGTCATGATTACATCATTCAAGGTAACCTGTTGTGCTTTTGTCCATTGGGTTAAACGTAGAGTTTGCTTATGGCTCAATCGCCGTACGGACATTTGGGGAAATTTATTTTTGTTAGGTTGAGATGGAAAAGACCATAACGATGCCTGTTGTTCTTGGTTAGGACGATACGCACTTTTTATGTCCGATATTCCAGCGTATTTGAATACATGTGATTGATCTCGACAACTCTCATTTCCCTCATCAAATTCCTTTATAATTTGCTTCTTAGACCGTCCCAATGAAAGGTGAGTATATATTGTTCCAAGCAATTTTATATATTCCTTGACTCCTGCACCATCTGAACATAGATGAGACAATTTCACAACTAACATATCTATTGTAGTGCCCCGTAATAATTTCGTTTGAACCATAGGCCCCTGAATACGATCACCAGGTTCCTTAATAAAATCTATTGCCATTATTTCAAGTTCTTGATTATTTCCTTCTGCAAAAAAGCAAATAGATGAGTTAGTGTCAGATGAATGTTCCTCCCAGTAAGGAATATCATTTTCTACAAACCGGCTGTTCAAAACTGGTTGCAATTGCAACGTTATCCTTACTGATTCTTCAAGTATTTCCTTGGATATACCTACAGGAAAATAAAGAACTGCATTAATTTGTTGATCTGCAGAATAAAGACCTAATACATAATTCATTCGATCTTGTGGTGTTACTGAATACTTTCTTTTCTCCATAATTCCGTCCCCCTTTAGGACTTTTTGTATAACCCTATTTTCCATATGCTTGTAATTTTTCTAGTCATTTTTCTTCAAGAGCTAATAACGCTTATTTTTTGAATTTTTAACGAAATCATCTTCTCCGTATTGGTTTCATTCTTTTTACAGGTGATATATTCATTATTTTATTGTTATCAACACTGCCTAACCTTACAATAAAACCAAACGAAAATAAATTAAGTTTACATATACATAAACATTTTATTATAACGTCTATAAATTATCAATACAACAAATAAATCATTTTTATGTCTGTCAATAAAAAACAATATATTCAAGGTCCACTTCATAATAAAAGATTGATGTGCATGTAAATGTACCCATATCACTTTCAAAATAAGAATGAGAATTTTTTCAACAAAAATAAGATGCAGTTATTGATTTTACAGTAAAAAAAGCCCCTCCATTTTGAAAATGCGCAATCAAAATGAGTAGGGCTATTTCCAATTTAAATTTTATAAAAGAATGATTATCATAAATAATATTTTACTTTTTAGTCTACCTTATTATTTTCAATCCATTTTCCTAATAAATGAATGGATTTTATTCCTATAATTTGAGGTGGTATCGTTGGTTTTTAAAAATAGAAAGCTTATTTTCAAATCAAATGAAAAAGAGGTAAAATTATAGATATTCATGTAGAAATTTCGTTTTGGGGATACTTAAAATCTTAAGGTGATGGGCATGTGGTGTTATACTTTAAAAGCTCTATAAATTTTATAGATATAGCGATTTTCTTTATTAATAATCATTTGTATGTGTGTTTACTCACACACATACAAATGATTTATAAAGCCACAATTAAGTGAAAACATCTTTTCCGTTACGATAACATCATAGCCATGTCTTCTGCTGCATTTGTAATTAGTTTTAAACCAAATGTTTCTTGTAATACATCAAGCACGCCAGGTGAAATAAATTCAGGAGCCTTTGGACCGATGCGAATATCTTGAATTCCAAGACTAAATAGCCCGAGTAAAATGGCAACCGCTTTTTGTTCAAACCATGATAGCACAATACTTACTGGCAATTCATTCACTTCACATTGGAAAGCATCAGCTAATGCAGCTGCTATTTTCACTGTAGAAATGGAATTATTACATTGTCCTAAGTCGATGTAGCGCGGAATCTCGGTACCAGGTACAACACCGTAATCCACATCATTAAAGCGGAATTTCCCGCAAGAAGTTGTTAAAATAACTGTTTCTGGCGGAAGTGACGTTGCTAATTCACGATAATATTCTCCACCTTTTCCCGGTGCATCACAACCGGTAATAACAAAGAAACGCTTTATCTTCCCCTCTTTTACTGCATTAATAATTTCCGGAGCTAATGATAATACTGTATTATGATGAAACCCTGTTACTAACTGTTCATCCGACTCCATATGTACTTCTGAAAGTTCTAGTGCTTTTTGAATCAATGGTGTAAAATCATCATTTTCAATTTTTTGTACACCCTCTAAACCTGCAATGTCATATGAAAAGAATCGATCAGAGTATGATCCTTTAATTGGCATAACACAGTTCGTTGTAGCTAATATGGCACCAGTAAATTTTTCAAAAAGGCGTCTTTGATCATACCATGCCTTACCGATGTTTCCTTTTAAATGTTTATATTTTTTCAGTTGCGGGTATCCGTGTGCTGGTAGCATTTCAGAATGCGTATAAATATTAATGTCTTTTCCTTCTGTTTGCTTTAATAGTTCTTCTAATGCAAATAAATTATGGCCCGTAACTACAATTGCTTTACCTTCTACACGATTTTGTGTAATTTGTACAGGTTCTGGCACACCAAAATGATTCGTATGTGCCTCATCTAATAATTCCATCACCTGTAAAGCTGATTTCCCCACTTTCATAGCCATATCAATATGCTCTTGTTCGTTAAAATTAGAATTTGTTAATGTCATATATAAAGCTTCTTGTGTTGTAGCATCTACAAATCCATCCGTATACCCTAGCTGAGCAGCATGTGTGCGATAAGCTGCAATTCCTTTTAGCCCAAACACAATCGTATCTTGTAGACTCGCAATCGTTTCATTCTTGCCACAAACACCCATTACTTTACATCCGCCTGTTGGCGTTTGTTCACATTGATAACAAAACATATCATCCCACCCTCTCCCAATCATTCATTACACCTTAAGCATAATACCCATTGAAAAAAAGTGATGTGATATCAATCACAATAATATATAAAGATTTGTGACAGTTCATATTGTTGACATAATACTTTTATTGACATCCAAAAAATATACATTAGTGTGCACACATCTTTCGATACTTTTAAATAGCTAAATAATTAATTTGGAGAAATATATACAACAAAAAAATTTTTTTGAATCCCTTATACAAATAATTGCAATTCATCTCATATGAAAATAGCGTATTTTTTATTTTAAGGAACTATCATTTTTTTATTAAAGCCTTCATTGTAAACCTCTTTATTTACAATACATTTACACTATCTTAACATTACTTACATTATTTATATGATATATTTATATAGAAGCTACTTAAGAAATTTCATATACATTTTATCTTTATGATCTCTAATCTAATCAATAAAAAGATCATGTTATATTTTTATAACAGGGGTGAATTACGATGACTGAAACTTTAAAAACACTTATAATGCTTGATGCTACTTACGTTGTTATTGCAATTATGACAGTACTAGTATTTGTATACTTGGAATTAAAATCTCAGTAATATATGCTGACGTAATCGACAGATTCAGCATTTAAATATAGTTAGAAGAAAGAAAGAAAGGAGAAAATTATTTCTCCTTTCTTTTGTATTTCTACAATTTCTTATTTTAATAAATCCAATGTATGTAAAAGTAATCCCTTGTCTCCTACTTCTCCATGACCAGGTACTACCGAATTTATATTTCCATATCGCTTCAGCACATTCTCAATCGATGTAGACCATTCATTTACATACGCATCCGCAACATTTCCTAAATCTTTAGCTTCCGCAGATTTTACTAAACAGCCTCCAGCTAAAATTTGATATTGTGGCAACCAAACAACAATATTATCTTCTGTATGTCCTTTCCCTGGATAGAACGTTTCTACTTTTGTATTGCCAAACTTCAAACTCGTAATTATTTGTAAATCTCCAAGCGGCTCTTCATATCCACTGTTCTTTGCTAGTTCTGCGGTTAATGCTGTACTATGCGCTTTAATTCCTCTTTCTTTCAACGTTTTTATTCCGCCAATTCGATCAGCGTGCGCATGTGTAATAATGACATCCGTTATGCGCTTCTGAAATTTCTTTTCTACCATTTCCATTAGTTCCTTCGTTAATTTGTTATCCCAAGAAGAATCAACAAGCACTAGTCCTTTAGTAGTATTAAGAACTAGACCGTTCGAAGGAACTGCTTCTCCATTAAAATAACCTAACTCCGTATGAACCCATACATTCTTGTTTAACTGAGATATTGAAATGGTTCCCGTCTCATTTTTTATTACTGTTTTCTCTACCTTTTGTGATGCTTGTACAGAAGAAATTGTGCTAACAAATTGAATTGTTCCTAGTAAACCTACACATAATCCTACTTTTAACAACGTATTCTTTTTCATGTTATCAACCCTTTCTTTCAAGCTAAATAGTTATTACCTATATTAGACAATTTATCTCAAATGTTTGTTCCATATAATTGGACACTTTATAATCGCGGCTTATGTAAATACACGCATGGTGCAGTAAAAAAGATCACCCAAATGGATGATCTTTTTTATAATTTATCAACATATTGCTTCGCTTCTAGTAAGGAAAAACTAAAAGCTTCTCTTACTCTCTTAACTGCTGTAATTTTTTTGCCTTCTTCTACAAGCTGGCGTAGTTCTTTATTAATTTCAGGTTCTCTTTCTATAATTCCCATTTCTTTCGTAATTAATTGTAATCTATCTTCAATTCTCTTTAAACGCGCATCATTTTTCTTTTCAATTGTAGTTAATTTTTCAGCGATATAAATGAAACCAACAGCTACTATCAGTATAACCATCCAGAATTCCATGAATGTTCCCCCCTTACTAACTTTCATTTACTTTATTCCACTAACTTATGTAAATTTTACCACAATACACATTTAATGTATAATATCACTATATCAAACTGTTAATAAAACCTATTATTTTAGGGGGACACTTTATGAAAAGATTTTTAAATACGTTACTTCAATTTGTAGTTCTTTCAATCGTGCTACATTTGTTATTTGATATAGTTGGTTGGCTTGTTTTCAATGCACCAATTAAAAACAAACAAATCATCATTTCTTTAATAACAATCTCATGGGTTATGTACATGTACCGAGACAAATTTTTTCAAAAGTTCACTTCAAACTAACTAAAAAAGAAAACACTTCATTGGTGAATGACGAAGTGTTTTCTTTTTTTTACTACTGTATAATAAAAATACTATTCTGTCTTTAAAGAAAGGAGTCACCATGAACTTAAAAAGTAGCAATATATACGAGAAAATGAACCAATATTCCGTTGCAGGTTTAAGCCTCGCTGTTATATGTAATGGCAAACTAGATGAAGCGACTGCCTTTGGAACACTTGAAGCTGGAACAACTAGAGCTGTTACTACAAATTCTCTCTTTAATTCTTGTTCTATCAGCAAATTCATCACTACAATGCTCGTACTAATGTTATCAGATCAAGAAATCTTGCATTTAGACGAAGACGTAAATGATAAACTCACATCTTGGAACATTCCTACTAATCTATTTACTTCACAAAAAAGCATCACTTTGAGAAACTTATTAAGCCATCAATCTGGACTCATTGATCCACCTAATAGTTTTGAACATTATACACCTGCAAAAGGCTTACCTAATATGTCTGAGCTCCTTTCCGGTAAAACACTATATTGCCCCGTACCTATAGAGGTAACTTATAAACCAGAAAGTGAATTTCACTACTCAGACGCAAACTTTTGTATAATCGAACTACTACTAGAAGATATTACAGGAAGATCATTTAGTCAGTTATTAGAAGAACACATCTTCCAGCCATTACAAATGAAAAATAGTACACTTTTTTCTCCAAAAGACATAGATAAAACCGATGTTTTTGCTTGCGGACATAATAAAGATAGAACTGTAACAAATGAGAAGTATCCATTTTATCCATTCGCAGCTGCTTCAGGTATTTGGACAACACCAACTGACTTATCAGCTTTAGTTATTGAAATCATTCATTCCTTACAAGGAAAGGGCAAACTAAAACTTTCTCAAAAATTAGTAATAGACATGATTTCTCCTCAAGGTTGCTCAAAATGGACTGGATTAGGTTTTTTTCTAGATGATTCTAATGAAGAATTACAGATTTATTCACTCGGATGGGGCGTTGGATTTCAATGTATGATGGTTTGTTATCCATACTGCGGGAATGGTGCTGTTATTATGACTAATTCCGATTTAGGTGTTCATCAAATGGAAGGGATCATTGGTGAGGTTGTAAAAACGTTATCCTTATAATGAAAATAAAGAAGCTGTTCCTTCCAGCTTCTTTATCTATATAACATTTTTCGCAACAATTTTTATATGTTCTGGTGCGATAATCTCCGTTATACTTTCTTGGAAATCTTCCCGCAACATTTCTTCCAAATGTTCTAACTGCACTTCAACATGAGTGCATTCTAAATTATGTATATTTAACAGTGCATAATGATCTTTTTTCTTAATTACTAAATATTGATTTTCCTCTGTCACAAGTACAGAACCTAATCGGACTCCTAGTAAGCGTTGATCATCAAACTTCATAATTACTTCTCCTTCCCTCATATAAACAAAATTACAATGAAAATAATTACATTTATGGAAAAACACACTTATTTAGACTATATCATAATTTACTAAAATAGAAATATCTTTTTCTGTTTTAATAAAAATCCCTATTTTTTCATATATTTCGATACAAAAAACTTTCTCAACATTAAATTTGAATTTTCAGTTTTTAATCCTATGAAAATCTATTATAATAAAGTTAATAAATGTTTGACCTCTCCTAATTCATGTACATATGGATGATCAGTAGTTATTGCTACTGATCTATTTTTTTGATTTCAGAAAGTACATACTCTGCATCCTTTCCTACACCACAAATAAGTGCGGAACCCCTTTGAGATTGCCATGGTAAACCGATATAATACAATCCTTTTACTGGACTGATTCCCTTTATATGATTAGGAAATCCTTTCTCATTCACTGCCTGTTCAATTTCAATCCAATTATAATTTTGAACAAAACCAGTTGACCATATAATGCTTTCTGCACTATAAGTATCACCATTCTGAAACATAATGTTATTTCTTGATGCACTTACTACTTTTTCTTGCAGTTTGATTGCTCCATTACGAATAAGTTTCTTACCTTCAAAACCGAAAATAGGGTCCTTTCTCTTCTGAAACCATCTTCCCCTCTTTGTATTTATTTCAGCGTACAATAAACCCACTTTTTCTAGCAGATTAAAAATACTTTTTCCAAAAAGTTGTAACGGTAAAAACGTTAAAGGATGACTAATAGACACCGTAACTTCATGAGTCTTTGCCAGTTCTACTGCAATTTGCATTCCTGAATTCCCACCACCTACTACTAGTACTTTTCCCTTAGGAATTTGTGATGGTGATTTATATTGTGATGAATGTATTTGAAAAATATGTGATGATAGATTTGCTGAAACTGAGGGAATAAACGGTTGCTGAAAAGCACCTGATGCGATAATAACTTTTTTCGTTTGTAAAATTTCTGTAGGAGTATGTAATTCAAATATTTCTTTTTCTTTCTTTATTTTTAGAACTTCCGTTTGTAATTGTACCGGTAATTGAAAATGTCTTGCATATTCTTCTAAATAAGTTGCAATTTCATCTTTATATGGAAATTCATTTTTTTCACCTATTAACGCCATACCCGGCAAGCTACTGTAAGACCTTGGGGTAAAAAGCTGCAAAGAATCATATCGATTTCTCCATGAATCACCAACTCGTTTTCCTGCCTCAAGTAATAAAAAATTATGCCCTTCTTGCTTCAAGTAATATCCCATTGTTAATCCAGCTTGACCCGCCCCAATAATAATTAGATCTTTCATTCTAATCCCTCCTCTTCTTAAACGCATGAATACTTGTTCATATATTCATACGTTTCCATAATCATAACATTTTCTTTTTATATGATTCAATATCTACTCAAAATAAAAAAGAGCAGTTCACTGCTCTATGAACTACTCTTCATTCCATTTCTACAATTTTTCCTCGTATAGTGTAATTCTATTTGAAAACGGATCAATTACGGTTAATTCAATTGTACCCCAAGGTGTTTTTTCTATATTCGGCTTCGAATAAGCATATTCTTTACTTAATACTACAGAATGATAATCCTTTACATCATCTATTTTGATCCGAATCGCACCACCTGGTGAGGCATCACCATGATGTTCTGATAAATGTATCACAGCATCCTGTAACGAAATTTGCAAATATAATGGCATATTTTCCTCATACCGATGTTCCCAATCCAGTTTAAATCCTAAAAAACCTAAGTAAAATAGTTTTGCTTTTTCAATATCAAAAATTCTAAATATAGGTGTTATCATTTATACTCTCCTCCTATTTATAAACATCTGCTGCCAATTCTCTCAAAACTTCCACGTTTACTACTTCAAAACAACCATCATTCTTCTTTATTATCTCTTTATCACAAAAAACATTTAATGTGCGCAACAAATGCCGATAGCTCGTTCCTAACAATTCCGCTGTTTCCGTTAAATTCCCACTAAATACAATTCTATTTCCGTGCTGTACTGCCCGTTCTCCTGCTGCTAACATGTAACTCGCAAGTCTATTTTCAAGAGGATATAGTAAATTAATTGTACTATTTTTTGAAAGCCGATTTAACTTATGCGCTAACGATCCGCAAATACATCGTAAAAATTTCGCATCATTAAATAGTTGATTTCTCACTTTCCCTAAAGGCAAACCAACACAATATGAATCTGCCATCACTTGTACGTTTGAAGTTGTCTTTTGAGAATGAATTAACTCCACATCTCCTAACAGCTGCAAGCTATCATAAAAGCATAATAATACAGATTTCCCGTTACTTAATGTATTAAACGCTTTCGCTTTTCCTTCAACGAAGAAAAATAAATAATCTATCTCTTCATTTTCTCTACAAATAAACTCATTCTTTTTAAAAAATATAAGTTTCATATATGGCTTCATATCATGACTAAAAAATGAATCAATATTATTTTTCTTCATATACTCTGCTAATTTAATAGAATTACATACTTTCTTCATAGTTCCCCACCTTTACAACTCATCCCCATTGTAATCAAAATTTTCTTCTTCCACTATGACATATGTCATAACAATACACAATTTCAGCATGATACAGTCATTACAAATATGAAATACAAAGGGGATATTACATTGTATAACTTTCTTTCTGTCTTTATTGGTGTGCTCATCGCCGTTATGCTTCCATTGAATGGAATTTTATCTGAGTTAATTGGCAAGTACACAGCAAGCGTGGTCATTCACCTTGTCGGTTTAATTGCAGTTATCTTCATTTTAATCATAAACAAAAATAAAATTCGTTTCGATAAAAGTATTCCACTTTTTTTATATAGCGCTGGAGCGATTGGAGTATTCACTGTTCTTTTTAACAATATAAGTTTCTCCGTCCTTGGTGCTTCTATTACGATCGCATTAAGTTTACTCGGTCAATCTATTGCTTCCATCGTTATTGATCATTTCGGCTTATTAGGAATGAAAGTTGCAAAGTTTGAAAAGAAAAAACTAATTGGATTATGTTTCATCTCTTCTGGAATTATAATCATGACAATTTATTAATGGGGGCAAGAAAATGTTATATATTACGATCGCTATTTTAGCTGGTGTTTCTATCGTTGTTGCTAGAATTATTAACGCGAATTTAGCAAAGGAAATTGGAAACTGGGAAGGCACGTTTTTCAATTATATTACTGGATTATTTTTCTCTATGTTATTTTTAATTTTCAGTTCAGATTCATTGTATATCCCTATTCATAAGTTGCAATCTATTCCTATCGCCGTATACTTAGGCGGATTAGTAGGAGTTATCGTTATTTCATTATCCAACTATATTACTCCTAAAATATCAGCCTTTTATTTAACATTACTCATCTTTATCGGACAATTATTTGCGGGGACTATTATTGATTTCTTCCTGACAAATGAACTCTCAATTGGTAAAGTTATCGGTGGCATTTTCGTATTAATTGGGCTCACTTACAATTTACTCATAGATCGCCCGATAAAAACTGTGAAGCATAACCAAGTTCAACTATAATACTTTACGCTTACCTATCATATATTAATAGAAAAGCTCTTCACACGAAGTAATAGAGAGGAGAAAATCCTATTAAAAAAATTATTTTATTGCTAGGTAGCGTATTAATTATTTCTGGAATTGCATGGTTTATAAACTCGGGAAAATCTATTCAAGATCTCTATACTGCAAATAAGCCGAAAAAGAAAGCTACTATTATTTCAAGCTCGCGAGATCCAAATGAGCCCTCTGTTTTTTTAGGTAAACAGGAAATAAAAGATATACATGTCGAATCAATTAAAACAAAACAGGATATCTTTCTCACAAAAACAGATGAATTAAAAACGTTTATTAACAGTATGAATACCGCAAAAAAAGGTAAATTAACATTAGATGAAGAAGGATCAGACTTAATAGATTGTGATATGTGGATTACTTTCGAGGATGGAACTTATAAAAAATATTTCATATGGGTAGTTGATCATCACAGCAGCGAAGTGATGATTGCTCAGCAAGATACTCCTGATGATGTAAACCTTACGTACTATCAGTTAAACGAAGATAGTTCAAAAAAAGTTTATAATTTATTTAAAAAAATTATTTAAACGAAAAAGTCATGAGCACGCGAACTCATGACTTTTTGCACTATATATACTCAGGGAACACTCTACAACCCTTTTCCTGCTCTATATCATGACCAAAGAAAACAATTGGTTTCTCTTTCGCCACAACTCCTTTTAAACGTTTAATTGAAGATAAAGCTAATTCTGGATCAAATCCTGCGAACGGCACTTCATCTTCAAAATTCTCTTTCGTGTACGATGCATCAATTGTTAATAAAACTGAACCGGATTGCTCCGTCTCAATGAATAGCGACTGATGGCCTGGAGAATGACCTGGCGTATACAATAATTGAACACCTGGTACCACTTCATAATCCCCTTCAATAATTTTGTAGTTCAAATGCGGTAATATACATTCTTTCATATATTCTTCTCTATGAAGTGCTGCCTCATATTCCGTTCGCTGCACAATAATCGGTGTATTTGTAAAAGCACCGTTTCCTCCTGCATGATCAAAATGTAAGTGAGAACTAATAATATATAAAAGGTCGTCCGGCTCATACCCTACACGCTTTAATATATTCACGATTCTATCTTCTTCAGTCATTTTCGGTAAAATCTGTCCTTCAACAAATGTACCGTTAAAAAGCCCTTCATTATTAACTGCACTTTCTGGCATACCTGTATCTACTAAAATAGGCCCCTCTTCTGTCTCCAAAAGATAACACCATACAGGTAAGTTCAATAAATTCCCCGGCGCGAGTGTACCATTAACAGAAGAATGATCTAACATACAACGACCTGCTGGGATGAAATAAAGCTTCTTTACTGTCATTATGTATCCACCTTTACATTTAGTTTGGGATAAAGTAATACAATAAAAAATTCTTCTTTTTAGAAATAAACTCCTTCTAGACTATCAGTACAGCTTACATAAAAATGAAACATTAACACCGATTAACGCTGAAAACTAAAAGAAAGCACATGCACTACTTGAAAGCGGGCACACCATTGGGAAAATCGTATTAGAGAGATTTTAATCATGATAGTGACAGATAGTATGTGAAACTATATTAACGATTTTTCGAATATATCTATCATAACGTACAATATATCAACGATTTTTCGAATATATCTATCATAACGTACAATATATCAACGATTTTTCAAATATATCTATCATAAATCAAATTATATCAACGATTCGTCAAGCTATATCGATTTATCGACAAATAGCAACAATAAGAAAAGGCTGTTCCAGATGAACAGCCTTTTCTTTATTTACTTGAAATCTCTTTATTATTTTGAACGTCTAACGGAGCTCGCTTTCCTATTCCGAAAGCATAGAAACTAATTGTAACGATAGCTAAGAAAATAATACCTACAACTAATGAAATACGAGTATCATCGTTAAACCACATTCCGATTAATACCATAATTAAAAAGGCAATCGTTAAATAGTTTGTTACAGGAGCAAATGGCATTTTGAATGGATGATCTTTCATCTCTGCTCCCTTTTCTTTTCTAAAATTAATTTGACTAATTAAAATGACAAACCATGGTACCATACCAGGAAGTACACTCGCACTATATACATATACGAATAAGTTTTTCGGTGCGATGTAACTTAAAACAACACCAACCGCCAGACCGATAATTACGCCAACTGTACCAAATAAAGGTACACCATTTCCAGAAAGTTTCGTAAAATATTTCGGTGCTTGTCCATTTACACCTAACGTATAAAGCATACGACCAGCACTATAAATACCACTATTACAACCAGACATTGCTGCTGTAATAACAACAAAGTTAATAAGTCCAGCTGCTGCCGTAATACCAACTTTCGCAAAAGTCGCTACGAACGGGCTACCAATTGTACTTAATTGATCCCACGGATACACAGTTACAATAACGAAAATAGCACCGATGTAGAAAATTAAAATACGCCAAATTGTACTTTGAATCGCTCTTGTAAGTGTCTTCTTTGGATCCTTCGCTTCACCAGCAGTAATACCGATTAATTCCACACCTTGATACGCTCCAACTACAAGTGATAATGCAAAGAAGAATCCTGAAAAACCACCTGTAAAGAAACCGCCATTTGACCAAAGATTAGATATGCCAATCGCTTCTCCGCCGTTACCAATTCCAAAGAAAATAAGGCCAAATCCCGCAATAATCATTAATAGAATCGTAACGATTTTAATCATCGCAAACCAAAATTCAAATTCACCAAATGACTTAACTGAAATTAAGTTAGCTGCACCAAGAATAACCATTGCGATTATACCTGGTATCCAAGCTGGTAAATCCGGGAACCAATATTGCATATATGCTCCAACCGCGATAATTTCTGACATCCCAACGATAACCCACTGGAACCAGTTACTCCACGCTGTCATATAACCAGCTAACGGGTGAATATACTTATGACCGAACGTCGCAAATGAGCCTGTACTTGGCTCCATATACAACATTTCTCCCATGGCACGCATGATGAAGAAGATAAAAATACCTGCAATGGCATAAGCAAGCATTACTGACGGACCTGTCCATTTAATTGTGCTGGCTGACCCCATAAACAAACCAACACCAATCGTTCCGCCTAAAGCAATCATTTGAATATGACGTGCTTCTAAACCTCTTTTCAATTCTTTGTTTGCCACTTCACTTCCCCCTCTTAGATGATTCATAGCCGCATTTTAACACAAGATGCTTTCCCCTAATTCCTTTCGGCCCTGAAAATGATGAAGCAAACGTCATTTTACACTAGCTTTAAAGCTATCCTAAAATCGTTTTGCGCTCCTAATAAAATTCTCAAAACCTTTCATCTTCCAATATTCTATAAATCTTAAAATTACTTACCTTATATTAATTCATTAATCTGAAAAATTCAATTATTTTTTCAATAAATTATTATACATAAGTCTGATTAATTTTTAACTAAATTAACAATAAAATACATCTATTCAATATGATTCCGGCATGAATATTATTACAATATAAATAACCGAGGAAAGTATATCTTCCTCGGTTTCATATGTCAAATACTTCAACCTTTATAGTTAATAACGTAATTTCCCACACATTCGATTTATATACCAATGAGAAATTTAATATATTAATAAACTACTAACTTCTTTACACCAGCCAAAATATAAAAGAGTCTCATTAAAAAATGAGACTCTTTTACAATTTCATATTTAAATCGATTTCGAAGTTTGCTTACCAAAGATAAATACCCTAGTAAACACTACCATTATAACTACAATAACCAGAAAATAAAGTGGCATCACTAGTAACGAGCCTGTATGCAGCTGACTCATTCCCAAAATTGTCATCGTTACAATTACATAGTACCCTAAACTAAACAATGCACCTGCTGTACCAATGACATCTTGAAAATCTACTAACGCTAAACTTAAACAGTTAGGTAACGCTACTCCAATCCCTAATAACAATATAAACATTGCTATTAAAAATACAACCATATATATTACATTCGGATTTAATCCAATAAACGTAATAACAGATAAAAGGATAGCTCCCCCTGTCATTACGAGACAACCGATATATATAATTTTCTCTGGTTTATAAGTAGCAAGTAAACGTTTTGAAATTTTCGCTCCAACAATAGAAGCAGATGCAACAACAATTCCTAGAAATCCATACATACTAGGCGATAATTGAAAATATTCAATAAAGATAAACGGCGCTTCTGCATAATAGCTAAATAAAACACCATTTGCTCCTCCAATTAACAGCCCATATGTTACCACTTTCGGATTTGTAATTAACCTCTTCGAGACTGAAAATACATTTATTTTATTCGTTACTGAGACCGTTTTTGTTTCAGGGAGAGAAACAAACGTATACAGAAAAATACCGATACTCATAACTACTAAACTTAAAAATACTATTTTAAATCCAAACATTTGATCAAGAAAGCCACCAATTAACGGTCCTATCGCTGGTGTAAAAGCAATGACTGCCGAGATTTGAGCAAACATAACATGCCGCTTATGCCCTTCTACACTTTCCCGAAGAATCGTTTGTGTAACCACGGATCCTGCACTTGCTCCAAACGCTTGAATAAAACGACTTATCAATAAAACTTCAATGGAACTTGCAATATAGCATAAGAAACTCCCAGCGCCATATACGACAATTCCAAGTAACATCGCCCGGCGACGACCAATTATATCTGATAACCACCCAATAAAAAATACACCTAACGCAAAACCAGCAAAATACACACTAAGTGTTAACTGCACCTCATTATTACTTACATGTAACGCCTTTGAAATGTCTGGTAAAGACGGTGTGTAAATCGTTTCACTAATTTGCGGAAATGCGACAAGAACAATCATTAACAAAAGTGATGGTACTGAGACTTTTTTCATTTTTCATACCCTCCTATAACTTTGAAAATCTCAGAAATAAAAAGACTTTCCTTAGCTACGGAACAGGAGGGGCCATTATAGAAATCCGTTCATAAAACAACAAAGAAAACACCTCAATTACGTATGTTAATACTTATAGGAGGGTAATATTAACATCGATTTTTAAATATACTTTTTCAATTATATTACATACTGCGTTTCTTTTACTAGTGCTCGGCCTTGGAGGATTGTTAAAAAGATAACTTGATGCAGTCACCTTTTTATGGAATAATTAGAAATAGTTTGAATTCGTAAGTTTAATTATTAAACGATAGACTAGCATATTTTAATGTCACAAGCTTACAAACTGGAGGCCTTTCGTAATGATTGAAATTTTAAGGACAGTAGTAAACTTTCTAATTTCTCTATTCTCAGGAGAATTACCATTTGTATATTATGTATGGATTATTACCCTATTCCTAATTCAAATAACCCAATCTACTCTAAACTATAAACTCTTTAACAAGAAAGGCAATTTCAGCACTTATATATCGGAAGGATTACTTGCTTTTATTATTTTATTGTTTGGAGGAATATTAGTATCTAAGTTACTTGCTTACATAATAGACGATCCTACTATTAGTATGACGAATTTAACACATTATTTTGTTTCTCTTATCATATTAACTATATTTGTCGTAATAACCTGTGTTAAAGACTTTATAGAGACATCTATAAAGAATAAAAATATATCTCTTTTGAGCTTTTTAGTAATTTCCTTAATAACAAGCATACTTTCATTCAAGTTTTTATCACCTTTAATTGAAAGTTCTTTTTCTCTTTCTAAATCTTTTATAACTACTTTAATCATTCTTGTAACTATATCAATCCCTCTATTAATTTCCTTAGAGGATAAGTATGCAGATGAAGGGGAAACGGAAAATTTATAGCTTCTCATTTACATAAAAGAAAGAGGGAGCTCCCCTCTTTCTTTTAAATCATCCCTTTTAATATTAATCCTAAAACTGACATTATTATCGCACTAATAATAATTCGCAAAATCCAAGTTGTGTTTGTACTTATTTTTTCTAATTGCTTATTGATTGTTGCTATATCTTTCTCATTAATAGTAGTACGCGTTTCTAAAGCACGAATGTCTCTCATAATTTCTTTTTGCTCCGCCTTGAGACTGTCAATTTTAGCGTAAACATCTTCCATATATTCACACCCTCTGTTCATCTTAATAGAAAAATCTATATATATTATGAGACAACCCTCTTACCTGTGAATACATTGCGTACATCCGCGTACCAAATTATTTGTACAATCTAATTGAATTATTCATATGTTTCCTATCTTCTATATAAATCAGCGTTAAGATAAATTAAAAAAGGAATCCCTTGTTTATTTAACAACAAACAAGGTGCAATCCAACATTCGGGAGCACCTACGATAATTTCTATTGTTTTCATATTTACAACTCCATATAATCAGTATGATTTTCTGAAGAAGCCACTTTTTGAACTGTTTAAAGTATACTAATATGAATACGAAATAGCTGTATTGATAAACTCTCTAGAACAATAAATATACTGGCTGAAACGGATCTATATCCAATATTTTTTCCAGTAACATGAATGGTTATTTCTGATAAATACGTTTGTATATCATTGTTTTCAAAAATTTCATCCTCAACCTTTACAATATCTGCTTCACAATCTACTTCTTTAAAAGTTTTCAATAATTTTGTTTCCAATAAACTACAATCAAAATTCTCATCTTTTATTACGGCAAATTTAACCTTCATATCGATTTCCCCATTTTTAACAAACTAAAATCATTAAATCAATATAAATATATATTATTCTATTAAATAATTCAAAATATACGCTTCTCATATACATTATTAAAAATCAGTTCTAAAGAATTAAATGCAAAAAGAAATTACATATACAAATCCCCTATTTCAACTTAACTTTGTGTAATAATGCATATTTCAAATACATTATTTCCTTTCACTCATACTTTTATCATTGAGTTTTTATTCACAAATTCGTAACACATATATATGAGTTATTATGCTAAAATTAGTTTATTCACAAGAAGAAGTTATTCTTAATAAATCAATCATTTTTAATACCCTGTTTAAAGCCTTGCCCCCCTGCAAGGCTTTTTCCTATTTAACTAGAGTAGTAGTTTTCGTTATGCATCTCTCCCCTTTGTTCCTTACCCTACAAATAATACTGAATGTTTATTTTACTTTTTCAACATCCTTACTCGCTCTGTTCGAGAGCTCTTTACCAAATATTCAATCTAATGATAAAATTGACCAAATTAATATTTTCGTCCATAACTGTATCAAAAAGTACACTAAAGAAAAAATAGCACTCTCACGATTAAGTAAACGCGAGCTTTTTTCTTCTATCTACTTACTATTTAAGGTTAATAGTTTAGTAACAAGATTTAAAAATTCGACTTAAATTCATTAATGAATGGAGAGGTTTATATGAAATTAAAAGACAAAGTAGCAATCATAACTGGTGGTGCAAGTGGAATTGGCGAATCTACTGTTCGTCTTTTTATCGAAGAAGGTGCAAAAGTAGTTATTGCTGACTTTTCTGAACGTGGAAAAGAACTATCAGATGAATTGAATGCACATGGATATAATACATTATTTATTAAAACCGATGTAACAAAAGAGGCAGATATTAAACAGCTAATTCATGAGACAGTAAGTACATACGGTAAATTAGATATTATGTATGCCAATGCCGGCGTTGCTGATGATGCACCGGCAAACGAATTATCCTATGAAAAGTGGAAAAGAACTATTGATATTAATTTGTCTGGGGTATTCCTTTCTGATAAATATTCGATTGAACAATTTCTTAAACAAGGTACAGGTGGTGTCATCGTTAACGCTGGTTCGATTCATAGTTTTGTTTCATTACCTACACCAACAGCATACTCCTCTGCAAAAGGTGGTGTGAAACTATTAACTCAAAATTTATGTACTGCCTACGCTAAATATGGAATACGTATTAACGCGGTGTGCCCTGGTTATATTGACACCCCTTTACTAGGTAGTGTTAATCCTCAACAGAAAGAATATTTAGCTTCACTTCATCCACAAGGCAGACTTGGAACACCAGAAGAAGTCGCTAAAGCTGTCTTATTTTTAGCAAGTGATGATGCTAGTTTTGTTAACGGCACAACACTTCTTGTTGATGGAGGCTATACTGCACGTTAATTTAAAAATTTTGAAGCACCCTAAAAAATATATAGTCTTCAACAAGAAAAAGCGCCATCACAAGTGACGGCGCTTTTTCTATGTAAGAGCAACTAGAAGATATCCTTCTAGCCTACTCCCATTTATAAGTCCAAAACTGTTCAAATTGCAGCCATTTTAATGTTGCTGCATCTTTGTTTTTTATTTTTGCATGCGTGTCTTCAAGCATTGCTTCTGTTTGTGAACGGTGCGCACCTAATGCAGTTAATTTATGATCAAATACTTCACTAATGTTATTTACAACATCCGGTTCTCCTAATACTGCTTCACGATTTTTCGTAATCGCAACAGCATGAATAACTGGGCGCTCTTCTTTTGGCATACGTGATACAGCGCGAACGACAGCGCGGCCAAATGCATTATGATCTGGATGTACACCGTGCTCTGGATAAAATGTAATAATTCGAGATGGATTTACTTCTTGAATGATTGCTTGAATTTTGTCAGCAACGAAATCAACATCTTCAAATTCTAACGTTTTATCATGGAAGCCAAGCATTCTTAAATCTTTAATACCCATCGCTTCACAAGCATCTTTCAATTCTTTCTTACGGATATGTGGAATCGTTTCACGGTTAGCGAATACGTTCTTACCCATGTTACGTCCCATTTGTCCTAGAGTACCACATGCATATGTTACAGGTACTCCTTGATCTGTTAATAAGCGAATTGTTCCTCCCGCAGCATATGCTTCATCATCTGGATGCGGAAATACAACAAGTACATGTCTCTCCATAAGTTTCCCTCCTTCTTACTTAAATGGTGTTAAGCTTAACTCAAGTGCAACTGCTAGACGACCTAAATTATCATGTCCAGCTAATAATAAACGCTCTTGATCGTCTACTTCCCAGTGCGTAATACCTTCAGCATATACCCAACCGTGATCCATTTTCAGACCAACTCGGTATGGATTTGTTCCAGTTATCTTCCCGCGTTCAAAACGGATAATCGCATTTCGAATGAAAGCACCAACTGTCATCATCTTTTCATTTATGTGTGATGCATACGCTCCGTTTGTCGTTTCTAAATGAATATATACATCTTTATTTACAAAACGTTCAATTTCATTTTGAATAAGAGAACTATCTTTTACTATTTCCATCGGAATTCACCTCTTTAAACCATTTTACGCAAAAATAATGTAAATTGCTATCTCTATATTAGAGGACAACGCTCACTTTTCCTAATAATTTGCACTGTGTTTTTTATATTTTTTATATGATATGTAAAAAATACATTTTTTCCTTCACTTTGTTAAATAGTTTTCTTTCTTTTTTGAATTTGCTACAATATATTTTATCCCGTATTATTGCAGCGAGATACATTTCGACAATTGAATACATAATTTAAAGAAGGTGACATGATTGGAACAGTCAGCACATGAAGTAGCAAATTGGCAATATTATTTTGCAATTGCCGTATTTTTAATCACGTACGGATTTATTATTTCTGAGAAATTGAATCGTGCTGTAATCGCACTATTCGGTGCTGCTATTATGATTATTTTTGGAGTTGTAGATTTACATACTGCTTTCACATCACATATTCAATGGGAAACGATTACCCTTTTAATTGGGATGATGATTCTCGTACATATTACGAGTCAATCAGGCGTCTTTGAATTTGTGGCCATTAAAGCGGCAAAAGCAGCTGGCGGAAAACCGATTCGCATTTTATTATTACTATCCCTATTAACTGCTGTCGGATCAGCATTTTTGGACAATGTAACGACTGTTTTATTAATCGTTCCTGTTACATTATCCATTACACGTATTTTAAAAGTAAATCCTGTGCCTTATTTGATTTCAGAAGTGCTGTTTTCAAATATAGGCGGAACAGCAACATTAATCGGTGATCCACCTAATATTATGATTGGATCAGCAAACAAGCATTTAGACTTTAACGCCTTTTTACTTAACTTAGCTCCAATCGTAATTATTATTTCTATTGTGACACTTGGCATTATTTACTTCATGTACCGTAACAAACTAAAAACAACACCTGAACAAATCGAAAAACTAATGGCATTAAATGAAAAAGATTATATTAAGGATCAAAGCCTCCTTTTAAAATCTATTTCGATTTTAGGACTAACTATTTTAGGCTTCGTACTTCATTCGATTATTCATGTAGACGCTGCCGTTATAGCGATGACAGGCGCTACACTTCTTATGTTAATCGGCGTGAAAGAACATGATATTGAAGATGTATTTGCCCACGTTGAATGGGTAACCATTTTCTTCTTCGCCGGACTATTCGTTCTCGTTGGCGGGTTAATTGATATCGGACTTATCTCTTCACTTGCAAAAGAAGTAATCGGCGTAACAAACGGTGACATCGGATTCGCAGCTATACTTATTTTATGGGTATCTGGCATCGCATCTGCGACAATCGACAACATCCCTTTTGTCGCTACGATGATTCCTCTTATTCAAGACTTAGCTACAGGACTCGGACTATCTGTCGATTCTCCGCAAATCGAAGTACTATGGTGGGCGTTATCTCTTGGAGCTTGCTTAGGAGGAAATGGAACGCTAATCGGAGCATCTGCAAACGTAGTCGTTGCTGGTATTGCAAAACGTGAAGGACATGCTTTCTCTTATATGGACTTCTTAAAAATTGGTTTACCATTAACTATTGTTGCACTCTTGTTATCACATGCTTATATATATTTACGTTATTTAATGTAAAAGTTGTATTGCATGAAATTATATCGTCAAATCCAAAAGGTTTGCAGCATCGTGCTGCAAACCTTTTTTCATCACCAAAATATACCGATAATTGCTAACCCACCTAAAATCATACCACCAATTTGTCCGACAATTGTTGGTGATAATTGAACACCTTTTCTCACTTCAACAACTGGTCTTTCGTGCCTTAGTTGCTGCACTTCGCTTTGCAGTTGATGTACACTTCCGTGTAACTCTTTAATTAGTTCCTTTAATTCAGCGACCTCTTCATTTACTGGTTTTGCTTTTTCTAAATTCATTTTACATAACTCCTTATAAATTCAATCAGTTCACTGTGAATTTTCGCCAATTATCATTATATCTCCTGCATACTACATATATAATATTGAATGTATTCGCTAATCTTGCAACCCTATCCATTCATCCCGCAATATCCCCATAATGATACGATCAAAACACTTCCCATCTCTTTGAACCGCTTCTCTCATACACCCTTCCATCTGAAAACCTATCTTTTTATACAACGCAATGGCTGCTTTATTATAAGAAATTACATCCAGACCGACGCGGTGTAAATTCAATTCATAGAAAGCATACTTTAAAATAAGATGTATTGCTTCTTTCCCATATCCTTTTCCTCTATCATTCGCATCTCCTATACCAATGGCTAATAAACCTGTTCTGTTATTCCACTCTATACCATGAATCGCCACAAAACCAATTAAGCGATCTTCTTGAACTGTCCTTACCATGAAAGAAACACTATTCGATCTTCGTCCTTTTAATAACCCATCACTTGCTATTTCATTTAAAGATTGCGGGAATGCTACATCTGTATCAACATTTCTTAAATACTCACTATCTTCTTGCCACATAGCCATTACTTCAGCATCTGTTTCTCTCATAGCTGATAATTTAATCGTTTTATTTCGAAAAAGATTCATTGTCATTTCAAACTCCCCCTTTATTAAATAACGGGGATAATTATTCCAGCCTATTTACCCCCTCGTTTCATAAACGGGATACTTACAATAAGCGCTGACATTGGCACATCTCCTCCATATTGAATTAACTTCATTGTATAATTTTTTATTTATTCTAACAATAACAGAAAGGCCCTCCAAATTTTGAGGGCCTTTCCTAATAGCAAAACTATATTATTTCGTAAACATTTTCTCCGCTTCATCCATTGCCATTTTGTTTCCTAAAGCAGAATAGTCAAGCCATGGTTGATCATTGATAATGTATACGTGCTTGCCTTTAACTGCTTTTAAGTCTTTCCAAATTGGTGTTTCTTGAAGTTGTTTAAATGCTGCTTTTGCTTTATCATCTCTATTTACAACAACGAAAATCGCATCTGCATCAAAGTCAGGTAATACTTCTTGTGAAATGACTTCGAAAGGACGGTTTCCATCAATTTTCTCTACACCATTTGCAGGTTGTAACCCTAGGTCTTGGAATAAAATTGGTCCCATCGGTCTTTTCGTACTAAATACACGCAATTCTTTTGCAGTAACGCGAATTGCCATTACTTTTTCGTTATTACCTAGCTCTTTATCTATTAAACCTTTTACTCGTTTTGATTGCTCTTCGTAATCTTGAATATATTTATCTGCTTCTTTCTCACGGTTTACAAGTTTACCAACTTGTTTTAAATGCTCTCTCCACGTACCTTCATCTAAATTGAAAGAATGTGTTTTTGCAATTTTTTCGTATTTCGCTACATCTTTACCAGCATATTTTTCATCAACATAAATGTCAGTTGGCTTTAATTGAAGTAACGCTTCCATATTCGGATCTGTTACAACACCAAGCTTCTTCGTATCTTTCAACTTCTCTTTAGCGTGCGGTAAGAAATCTTTTAAATCTCCACCAATAACAGAACCTACTGGTGTAATTCCTAATGCAAGTAAATCATTTGTTAAATGAATAGACATTGAAGCAATTTTTGGATCATTACTTTTTTCCGTTTTTTTCGTTGCCTCTTCATTAGCTTTCGTTTGACCACATGCTGCTAATACTAAAATACACATCATGCTAAATAAAATAGTAAGTTTCTTTTTCATATGTTCTCCTCTTTGAAGTATTTATTTTGTTTTTGTAAGTAAATAAAGAAAATACGGTGCTCCTAAAGCTGCCACTACTACACCAGCCGGAATAGAGTTTGGCTCAAATATAGAACGACCTATCGTATCTGCTAGCACTAAAATAATCATTCCGATAATGCCAGCTAAAGGAAGAAAGTGTTGATATGTAGTACCTACTAACTTCCTTGCGATATGCGGAGCAACTAAACCGATAAAACCAATTCCTCCTGCCATCGATACACTTGTGCAAGATAATCCAACCGCTGTAGCTAAAAGTAATAACCGTTCTTTTTGAACAGAAACACCAAGTCCTGCTGCTACACTATCACCTAGTGACAATGCATTTAACGTTTTAGATTTTAGCCACGCATAAGGGGTTAGTATGAAAATCCAAGGTAATAATGCAAAGACATGAATCCAATCCCTTCCCCACACGTTACCAACTAGCCATCTAGAAGCGAATGTATACGTCTCATCATTTAACTTGAGAGAGAAAAATAACGAAATTGCACTAAAGCCAGCTGAAACTGCAATACCAACGAGAATAAGTCTAATGGGAAGTAAACCTTTTGACCGATCACTCGCAAGTAAAATAATAAGAAATGCAGCTAATACTCCTCCGCCAAATGTAAATAACGGTATTAAAATGGATGCACTCTCATTAATAGAATGAAAGAGAGTAACAAATACGATAAGACCGAAAGATGCACCTGAATGCAACCCTAAAATACCAGGATCTGCAAGTGCATTACGTGATAACCCTTGCAAAATCGCACCGGAAATACCAAGACCAATGCCGGCTAACATCGTGATTATTATTCTTGGCATACGATAATCATATAGCACGGTTGCACTCTCAAAATCACCATAACCCAAAAGTGTTTCAATTACTCTAAGTGGTGCTATACTCAGCGTCCCTGTATTTAAACTAATTAAAATTACAGCGATACTTATACATCCGAAGATTGTAGTTACAGTAATAGCTCTCTTTTTATCCGTGTTAAAAAGATCTTTCACTTATAACTCCCTCCCAACTTTACGTGCTATATAGAGGAAGAACGGAACTCCAACAAGAGCTACCATAATCCCTATCGCAAGTTCCTTAGGAGGATTTACTGTTCTTGCCCCTAAATCAGCTACAACTAATAACATAGCTCCTAATAATGCTGACATAGGAATAATGAGTCTATAATTCACACCAACTAATTTTCTAGCAATGTGTGGGATAACTAGTCCCACAAATCCAATAGAACCAACAGCTGAAACAGAAACACCTGCCAGAATAACTACTATAATCATCCCTAGTATTCTCGTTCGGTTCGTTTTCACTCCTAAATTTGTAGCAACATCATCCCCCATTGATATGAGTGAAATAGATTTCCCTAGCATTGTCGCGAAAATAATCGTTATAAGAATAATAGGAACTAAAAATTTCAAGTGTTCCCACTTAATCCCTGCAACACCACCAGCATACCAAAACGCTAAATCCTGGCTTAAATCATAATAAATCGCAACACCTGAACTTAATGAATGTAAAAGCGCTGCCATAACCGCTCCAGCAATCGTTAACCTCATTGGTGTTAACCCGCCTGATGTTGCTGATCCAATAACAAAAATAAGTACTGTACTTAAGACTGCTCCAATAAAGGAAACAATCATTAAATAGGAATACGGCATATGCGGAAAAAAAGCAAAACTAAGTGCTACTACAAACATCGCACCTGCATTTATTCCGAGTACACCTGCATCAGCTAAAGGATTTCGTGTTATACCTTGCATAACAGCACCAGCAACCGCAAAAGCTGCCCCTACAACTGCTGCACCAATTACTCTCGGGAGCCTTAATTCATAAATAATTTGGTGCTGCGTTAATTTCGGATCGTAATTCAAAATCGCTGCCCACACCGTTTGTAAATGAATATCTTTTGCACCAAATGAAATGGCTAAAAATATAGATCCAATTAAACATAAAATTGTTAAGCTCATGAAACATATGAACTTAATATGTATCCAGCGGTTATTACCAGCATGTACAGTAGACTTATGTAACATGTTTCATTTCATCCTTTATATTCAGTTGTTTTTTATAATTATTTTTTATTTATAATTATTATTGATAATAATTATCATTTTCATTTAGATATTATATCCCCACTTTTTTTAAATAGCAAACTATTTTTTCACTTCGCTAAATATTAAAATACTTATTACAATTCCCTTTCAAAAATCGTTTCTATTCCAGGGTTATATCGCTATGATTTCATACTCATCGCATGTCTTCTTATGCAGTGGATTATGTACAAGACTGGACTTGAGACGAAAGACGAATTAAAAGTAATTACTGCCTTTCACCTCATCGGCCTTTTACTAGAAATATATAAAGTTCATTTCGGTTCATGGAGTTATCCTGAAGAGGCGTATTCAAAGATTTTTGGAGTTCCGCTTTACAGCGGCTTTATGTACGCAAGTGTCGCAAGTTACATATGCCAAGCGTGGAGAAGGTTGCATTTACAAATGCATTATTGGCCGAAAGCTATTTTTACCGTGCCATTAGGAGCAATGATTTACTTCAATTTTTTCACGCATCATTTTCTATACGATTTTAGATGGTTCTTAACTTTACTTCTATTCATCGGTTTCTTTCGGACATTTGTGGAATTTTCATTACGAGGCGTTACATATAAAATACCACTCGTTCTCTCCTTTTTCCTTATCGGTTTCTTCATTTGGATTGCAGAGAACATCGCAACATTTTTCGGAGCATGGCAATATCCAAATCAACGGGAAGCATGGAATCTCGTTCACTTAAGCAAAATTAGTTCATGGTTTTTACTCGTTGTTATTAGCATTATGATTGTCACGCAGCTCAAACATTTGAAGGAATCAAAAAGATAATGCTGATTATGTAAAAACAGTTAGCCCATCACTCATTAGAGAGTGATGAGCTAACTGTTTTTAGTAATATTTTTTAAACCGTCCTTATCAAGGGAGTTATAATTTACAAGAGTATAAGCAATTACACATTATGAACTGCTACTAGCAGAAGATGTTGCTACAGATGAAGCGGCAATCGTTGCCATCATGGCTGCCTGTTGTGCTTGTATGAGGACTTCTATCATTGTTTGTAAACCTGTGTTAGTAGCTTTACTTTCCTCACCTTTCTGACTTACGAACAGTTGAATAGCAATAAGAATAGTTGTATCTGTATGCCAACGGAACAATTTATCCCCCTGCAATTTTTCAATAAATGCTCGAATAGAATGAATCTCTTTTTCTCCATCCTCGAGTAACGCTAGTAGCCCGATAGCTGGGTAATGCATCTGTTTTACTTTTACCTTTTCTTGCTTTAACAAATTCCATATATTTGTGCATTTTGCAACTAATAGTTCTTCCCTGACCTCCTTCTTTAATGAAAGAATATGACTCAAGAATTGAAGATCATTCCCTTTACGCAAACCAGCTGTCGCTAGTTTCTGATAAAGACGTTCCACTCGGTCCATAAGTGTTTCTACATGCTCTGATTGTCCTGCTAATAAAACTGCGAGCGGATAATCATTTGTACTTGTAAGAAAGAGATGATCCTTTTTCATGCGTTTATATACTTGCATCGAACGCTGAATGTGCGCGCCATGCTGTTCATCTTCTTCTGTCAAAAGCACAGCTGCTGCGAGATAAGTAAATATACTCCGGCTAAAGCCACCAGTGACCAATTGTTCATATAAATCTAAAAACGTCCGAAAAGCTTTCTTGTAATCTGTAAAGTGAATATCTAATGTTGCGGCCACTACAAAACGATGATAAGACTTTAAGTATGAAAACATCCCTACCTGATTCTTAATATAACTACTAATTTCTAAAAAACGTCCGAGATCAAACAATTTATCACTACCTGCATACATAGCAGCAATCATCATTCCTGTTCGAGAATCACTCGTTTTCCATTTTAGTTCTCCCTTTAACTGTACATATGTATGTTTATATTGCTCCAACTTTTTCTCTAATGTAATCATAGTATTCACTCCTATTTCTAGTTCTTCTCTATCATTATACGTATATTCCATATTTAGGAATACTATAATTAATAATCACAACATAAAAAATTCTCTAATCCTTCAAGAAGTTATACAAAAAAGTAGATAATAATTTATCTACCTTTTTTGTATATATTATTTAACATTACAACTGTATTGCTTGTTATATGCAATTAAGACTAAAGAGCTTTAATAATACGTTCCATCGCCTTCATTTGCCCAATATGATCAGCTTCATGATAAAGCATCATACCGTAAAGCTCCCCTACTGTTTCCAATCCTAGGAATGGCTCTGGCAGTTTATTTTCAAATGCTTCTGCTGGAATTTCGTTAATACGTTTTGCTTGTTCTTTTAATTGAGCCGTTAACACTTCTAACGATGGTCCTTCTGTCGTCCATTTAGATGGTCTTGATCCATATCCAAACATACCTGGATATTCAGTTGGCAATTGTTTAAATTCTCTTCCGAACATGAAAGTCTCTGCTGCTGTTAACACGTGTCCAATATGCCAACGAATTGTATTGTTAAAACCCTCTGGCTGCGTATCCACAGTTTTATCATCTAACGTTTCCATAAATTTAAGTAACGCCCCGCGCGTTATTTCAAATTGTTTTAAACCCACTAGTCTATTCATTTTATCGTTCCCCTTCTTGATGTACAATTTATTATGAACTAAGAATGTTCAACTTATTAAAGTTTCACCTTGTTTAATCTATCAGAAACAAATAAGAAATACATCTAATATGCTTATTAAAAATAATAAAAAGGTTCACTCCTCGTAAATATAGAATTACTTACTATGTTAATAAAAGAGGAGTGTACTTGCATGTTACATATTTTAAAACAACAATATAATCTTATTAGCTCTACAAGAGAAACTCTATTTTCGTTTTTGGAAGAAATCCCAGTAGAAAAATTACATAGCACAGTTTCTAATTTCGGAAGCGGTAGCATTATAAAGACTCATATTCATGTAGCCGATTGCTATCGATACTGGCTTGGATCATTCGCATTCAAGCAAAAAAGAGCAGATTTTTCATTTGCTAGCGATTACGAAATTGAGCATGCAGATGTGGAAAAAGTTCGCGCTAGATTTAAGTTAGTAGATGAGACTGTACAACGTTTTTTAGATGAATACAATGACCGTTGGCTCGAAAATATAGCAAATGAAGTGAAATGGCAAAAAGAACCTTGGAGCACAACTCCGCTATGGCTTTTAACTCATACGGAGACGCATGAATTTCACCATAAAGGACAAATTGTATCTATGACTCGTCACCTTGGATATACTCCTCCTGATACAGACCTTAGTTAATACATTCGTGTTCATTTAAAAGCGGAATGAGCAGCAAGAATAATAGTATGATCAAAAAACTCGTTGATACATTTTGTTGTGTATAAAACATTTATTATTTGTTTTAGGTATACCATGCCATTATAAAATTCATGTAACGTCGAATTAAGATTCATATTTTTTATGTAACTCATTGAAGAAAGTTAAGTATTTATACATTCAATTACTAACTAAAGGAGAAAATTATAATGAGATTAGAGAGCGAGAGAATTTATTTAAGGCCTCTTTGTCAGCTAGATGCTCCTATTATATTAGAAAGTACAATGGATGATGAAATAAGATATATGACTGGAACTAAGTCCACTTTTTCATTGGAGCAAATTACGAAACATATAGATCATATAAATAATGATTCAAGTCGCTATGATTTCGCTATTTGTTTACAAAGTACTGACAAGATGATTGGAGAGTTGTCGATTTTAGATATCGATGAGGAGAACAAAAGAGCAGGATTCAGAATATCAATGCTTTCAATAGCATTAACAGGACAAGGCTATGGAACGGAAGCTATTAAAATAGTTTTAAGATTTGTTTTTGAACAACTATCATTAAATCGTTTACAGTTAGAAGTATTTAGCCATAATTTACGCGGAATTAAAGCTTATAAAAAAGTTGGTTTTGTAAAAGAAGGAACCTTACGTCAATCTTTATTTTATAACGATACATACTCAGATGAAATTATTATGGCCATACTTAAAAGCGATTATATAGAGAGACCTTTGTAAATGGATGCAGTTAATCTATTAAACAAATTTAAAGAACCTTACCACAATAAAATGCAGTAAGGCTCTTTCATTTTTATATCAAATAACAGCTCTTAAAACATGTATAATCGTATTAATACCAAATAGTCTCCGCATAATTATATGCATCACTATTCGGAATTGCATGTTTCCCTTGTGCTTGTGCCTTTCTTGGATCTAAATCATATACCATTGGTGTATAGCATGATGTTTGCCCTTTATTTACAACACCATTTCCTCCAGCACTTCCGCAAGTGTATGCCTTTCCATCTGTTTTTCTAACAATCCTTGCATCAGCTTCATTATTATAAACTGCCAGGCGAGTTACAGTAACTTTTGCCCACGCTGTTTTACACGTCGTGCTAAATTTTAATTCCACATAAGAATTTGAATCAATCCACTTCTTTTCTTTCGTTACTGCAGATTGATCACAGCTGTTATAATAAGGACTTTTCCCATCATATGAATGGTCTTCTGCGTATGCTTTATCGCTATTAGTCGTGCTAAACATACTAGTTACAACGAGTAAAGATAGCAATAAACATGCACTCGTCTTTTTTAAAAGTTTCATATCTTTTCACTCCTTTATTAATAACGTGCTGTTTTCCCGTAACCGTTATTAAACGTAACTGCTTCAGCATCTGCTGTGTATCCGAAATCAGCAGTTAAATCAAATACCATTCCTGTATAAGTGCTCGTTTGACCTGTTTTTATTGTGCCGTTCCCCTGATTAGAAGTAACTGATTTTTGGAATACACCATTTTTGTATTTATTCACAACAGCGTACGCGTACACTCCTCCCGAAACAGCTGGTGCTGGTTGATCTAAAACAAACTTAGCCCATGCTGCATGACATTTATTACTGTAACGTAAATACACTGTCCCTACTTTTTTACTACCTTCATATACAGCTGTAGATTTTGCATTAAATCCATCTGCATCACACGTCGTACTTCCCCCGTATACTTTCGTTGTTGCTGGATTCTTCCCGTCATAATAACTGCTTAAATCAGTAGCTGCAAATGTACTTCCTTGGAAACTAAATAATACCCCTACACTCGCTGCACTTAACACACATACTTTCATTAGCTTTTTAAACATTGTAAATCTCCTCCCTCAAAATAAGTACGTTTATCTATCCCCTATGTACGCCCCTCCTTTCATGCTGCCTAGAGGCATCTTACAGAAACGAATAAAAGTTGTAAATTCCCTTACGATTATTGGAATATACAAAGAAATTTACTTATCCTTTTAAGAAAAAAAGTTGAGAAATACAAATTTGAAGACATCCTTTATTTCAAACATAAAAGAACCGATACTTGTTACATGCAAGCATCAGTTCTTTATACAAAATTGCCATTTTTTCTTTTTATAAAATAAATATTTCTCCACTTAATCCGTTGTAAAGAACTCCCTCGTTACATCAATAAATTGCTGCAGTGGTGCTGTCATCCATTTATCTTTATGCCAAGCAATTTGTGTATAAATTGGAGATATTGTTTCGTTTAACATTAACTCCTTTAACGTCCCTTCCCGTATATCTTTTTCTACTACTATCGCTGGTAAAATGGCTATACCTAAATCTGCAATAACACATTGTTTAATTGCTTCAACACTCACAAATTCAATTTTATTTGCTGGATATACATCTTCCCCGCGAAATAGCTCTTCAAATAAAGTCCGATACGAGCAGCCTAATTCTGTTAGTAAAAGTGTTTCACTCTCTAAATCTTTTATAGAAACTGAAGGTTGTTCAAGTAAACGATGCGTAGGAGCAGCTACTACTTTTAATTCTTCTTTCATAAGTGGTTCCACATGTAAAACATCTTCTGTTTTACATTCGTCCAAAATAAATGCAAGATCTACTTTCCCCTCCATCAATTGTTCCTTCGCATCTTTATTGGAGTGTGCTGGTTTAAATATAAGTTTTATTTGAGGAAATTGTGCTTTAAACTTCTTTAATATAGAAGGCAGTCTGTATGTACATTGACTTTCTTGTGCACCAATTATTAACGTACCTGCTATTTCTTCATCATCTTTCACAGCCATTTTCGCTTCGTTACTGAGTGCAATCATCTTGTCGGCATATAGTTGAAACTTCCTACCTGCTTCAGTTAAGAAAAGACGTTTCCCTAATCTCTCAAATAGTGGTGTACCGAGCTCAGCCTCTAATGTTTTAATTTGTGCTGTAACGCTCGATTGGGCAAAGTTTAATTTCTTCGCAGTTTGTGTAAAGTTCAAAGTATGTGCCGCTACTTTAAATGTAATTAACTGTTTTATTTCCATTTATCATCCCTCTTTTCAATCGATATTTCCGATTGATTCCATCGAAATAATCCTCTTTGTCTATTGATATTTGTATTGTATGATAAAGAACATCTATAAACAATATAAATGGAGGTATTCCATATGAAAGCACTTTGTTTCGAAACATTCGGAGACGCTAATGTTCTACACTATAAAGAAATACACAATCCAATCATAAGTCCAAATGAAATTCTTGTCCGCACGAAAGCAATCGGATTAAACTTCGCTGATATTTATAGACGCCGCGGCGATTATCATCTTGCTGGCAATCCGCCTTATGTATTAGGTTATGAAGGAGCTGGAATTGTTGAAAAAGTAGGAGCTGACGTTACTACTATCAACCTAGGAGACCGTATTACATTTGCGGACGTCCCATTTGCAAATGCAGAACTAGTTGCCGTTCCATCTGAAAAAGTAATCCCACTACCAGATTCTATTTCTTTTGAAACAGCCGCTTCTGTCTTATTACAAGGATTAACTGCACATTATTTAACGCACGATAGCTATCAACTAAAACAAGGTGATATAGCTTTAGTACACGCTGCAGCTGGTGGCGTCGGTCAACTTCTTATTCAAATGATTAAACTACAGGGCGGAACAGTAATTGGTCTTACATCATCAAAAGAAAAAGCAAAGATAGCTACATTAGCTGGTGCCGATCACGTATTTTTATATACCGAAGCATGGCATATGAAAGTACTTGAAATGACTAATGGAACTGGAGTAAATGTTGTGTATGAATCAGTAGGTTCTACATTAGGGGAAAGTTTTAACGCTACTAAAATTGGCGGTACTGTCGTATTTTACGGAATGGCTGGTGGTAATCCTGCGCCAGTTGATCCGCGTATGCTTATGGATACTTCAAAAACTTTAACTGGTGGAGACCTTTGGAACGTGCTTACCACTTATGAAGAACGTAAAAAACGCTCTACTCAATTATTCGATTGGATCGCAACTGGAAAATTAAACATTTCAAATCCTACTACATTCTCTTTACAAGACGGTGCTCTTGCTCATGAATTATTAGAGAGCCGTAAAAGCACAGGGAAGATTTTATTAATCCCATAATTCACAAAATGAAAAGGAAGCTAGATTTCTCTACCTTCCTTTTCTTATTTCTATTTGAGATTTAATTATATTTCCACACTTTCTTTCCCTTTTGCAACATAACTCATATCTCCAACCGACTCGACTGTATATGTTCCATCTTGGTATACAATCTTCGTCACACTAGCATTTTCCACCCCAAGTTTTGTTTTGCTACTGTCTAACATTTCTATTAAGGTAGTAATCAAAAGCCCATGAACGACAACTAAAACGTTACCGCCACCATTTCCAGCAGCTTCTTCACTAATTTTATCTATCTCAGCTTTTATGCGAGTAGAAAATAATTCCCAATCTTCCGCCTGTTTTGTAGGATCTGCTACTCTAATAAGATTAATCACTTCTTGAATAGAAAACTTCATAAGTTCTTCTGGTGATGCAACGCCTGCAGCTTTTCCAACCACATCCCACATATTCTCAAGTTTTTCACCTTCAAAAATACCGAAATTTAATTCTCGCAAATCTTTTCTTTGCTCAAGTTTTAATTTTGATTGCTCACTATATTTTAATACTAAATTAGCAGTTTCAATTGCGCGGCCGCTATCACTACTATATGCATTCATAAAATGAATATCTTTTAATCCTGTCCCTAAATTTGTGGCAACTTCAACACCTTTTTCTACTAATGGAGAATCAGCCCAACCTTGCGCGCGATGATTCGTATTTAATATTGTTTTACCGTGTCTTGTAACATATAACGTAACTGCATTCTCATTGCTATCTGTTTCTCGCTTATTCATTTCATTCTCTCCCTTTACGTTTCTATATCAATTTTACCACCTCAATTATTCATTGAGCAAAATATACGTCAGTAGATCCGCTTAATAAAAAAAGCTATCTTTCTGTATATCCATACAAAAAGATAGCATCTTTTATGATTACATTTCTTAACCGTTACTCCTACTCAGCAAAAGCACTCGAATATTGTACAATTCCTTTTACACCTCGAAGAGAATTTTCTGTTAATTCCATTATCATAAATACCTCTTCAGGCACTTCAAACGGTGCTTTTATATTCCACTCACTTGCTTTCTTAAAACCAAATTTCGGGTAGTACTCTGGATGTCCTAATACTACAACTGATCCGTATCCAAGTTCTTTCGCTTTTTCTAATGCAGCTACAATCAGTTTTCCACCAATTCCTTTTTTCTGATGACCCCTAGCAACTGAAACTGGTGCAAGCGCTAACGATTCTACAGAAGTTCCATCTTGTTCTATTGTAATTTTCGATAACATAATGTGACCAACTATATCTTCATCTACCGCAACAATTGATAACTCTGGAACAAACGCGTCACATTCTCTAATACGTTTTACAAGTTCATGTTCTGTTTTATCACTAAATTCTTCCTTTAAAAATGCTTCTTTTACGACTTCTTCTGTTTTTCTATAATCATTTTTTTGTTCTTGTCTAATCGTTACCATTTTAACTTATCCTCTATTCTTTCTTATTTCTTTTTGAATTTTACGCAGTGCTTTTTTCGATCCGCGCTCAATATCGTGTTGCATTTTTCTTTCTTTATAATCAACAAATAGTGTATTTAAATCGTATCCTTCTGGATATAACTCCTTCGCTGCTACTTCTAAAGTAATACGTTTTACATTTACTTCAACGAATTCACCGTTATAATATACAACAACGTTATAAAAATTATCTTTTTCCTTATAGATGATACCAAAATCATCATGATCCAATAAATTAACACGATCGCCGATTTTGTACTCATAATGAGATTCTCTTTTTTCTTGTACGAATTTCGGTTTTCTAATTTTACTTTCATTCACTTTTTCTAAAGCGTACTCTTTATTTCCCATGTACTCTTTCGCCCTTTTCAGTACATGTTCTTTTACGTTCATTTTATTCGCAATCCAAAGTGCATTACTTTCTCCTGATTTTCCGATAACTAATTTATAAAGCGGCTCTAACGTTTCACTATTAAACTGCATCGCTGCATTCATAAAGTCATCATGCATTTCTGAAAATCGTTTAATTTCTCCGTAATGCGTACTCGCAACGGTAATACATCCCGCAAAGTACAACTCTTCTAAAATAGAAATTGCAAGTGCTGCACCTTCATTTGGCTCTGTACCGCTCCCTATTTCATCAAATAAAAGTAACGTATTATTATTTGACATCCTCATAATCTCAGAAAGATTTTTCATATGAGATGAAAATGTACTTAGTGCGTTTTCGATACTTTGATTATCACCAATATCTACAAATACATTTTCAAAAATAGCGATTTCTGTCCCTTTATCTCCTGCAATATGAAGACCTGACATTGTAGCTAATGTTAACAATCCAATCGTTTTTAACACAATTGTCTTTCCGCCCGCATTCGGCCCTGTAATAATTAAACTACGATACTCTTGACCAATTTTAAAATTCAAGGGTACAACTTGCCCTGTTAAAAGCGGATGCTTACAATTCACTAAATGAATGTAGCCATGATCATTTAACTTCGGTTCTATTCCATCAATCGATTTACTAAACTTCGCTTTCGCAAATACCATATCATACTGACTAATTAGCTCCATGTTAATCTTTATACTATAAATATTTTCTAATACCATCCCTGATAAAGTCGCTAAAATTTGATATTCTTCAACCGCTTCTTCTGCTTTCAAACCAGCTAGTTCTGCATTCAATTTCGTAACCGTATGCGGTTCTATAAATACAGTAGAACCTTTTGCCGAGGCTTCAATAATACTTCCGGCAACTTGGTTTTTATAGGAAGATTTAATTGGAATCGTATAACGGTCATCCTTTTTACTAATAAAGAATTCCTGAATGAATTTCTTATTTGCACTACTATTTAAAAACTTCGTTAAACGTTCTTTTATTTTCCCATCTACAGAATCGATATTATTTCGAATTCGTTTTAACTCTTTACTTGCAGCTGCATCAATACTATTTCCTTTAATTGAAAAGTTAATTTCCTCTTCAATACTTTTATATTCAGTCATTGAATTTGCATAAGAAGCTAATACTGGTGCAAAAAATTCTTTATCTAACATAAACTTTTTAATCTTTCTACATCCACGTAAAAAGTCTGAAACACTCACTAATTCTTCTGGATCTAAAATCATACCTTTTTCTAATTTTTGAATTGTACTAGCAATATTAGAAATGCCGAAGAAAGGAACATGCCCTTCTGCATCTAATATAGCTCGTGCTTCTGTCGTTTCATTCAGCCGATTTCTCACTACTTTTATACTCGTACTCGGCTCTAATTTGTTTAATAATTCCTTACCTAATCCACTTACACAATAAGATTTCACTATATCCTTTAATTCGTTATATTGTAACTTTTCAAAAGTCATCGTATTCATTTTGTTTCTCCTCACTATGATTGATTTTTATCATAAATGAAGATACCTACTCATTAGATTCCAATGAGTCATATATAAAATTCCATAATTATACAATAAAAACATATACAAAAAAGCTGCGGGGATACCGCAGCTTTTACATTTACAAGGCATGTGTAATAACGTATGAGGAAATAAGCCATAAAAAATAGATGGCAGTCCCTTATTACACGCTTTATAAAGTATTGTAGGTATCTTCATAGGTTTTGAAATAAATGCATGACAAAATTAGGGGTATGATGTACATAAAAATCCCCTGGTCTTATCCGATTTATTTCATTAAATTTTTCCTATTTAATACCTACCGCACTCACAAAAAGCACCTCTCATTAATTTATATTATAGTCATTGAAATCTAATTTATTGAAATCATCATACTATATGTTACGTGAGAAGTAAAGGTGCCATACTTCAGTAGTACGCAACTCTACACTTCAATATTTCTTAAATTAGACCTATATTCGCTGAGGAGAAATTATAAGAAGCGCCTCCGCTATTGCGAATGTCATTTCCTTCCCCTGATACATTTAATAATTATGACAAGCAATAATAGGAGGTTTACTATATGAATGAAGAATATAGTATTTTACATGGAACTGCTCTGGAACCAAATTTAATCGGTCCCACACTACCATCAATTCCACCATTTACATTCCCCACCGGACCTACTGGAATCACAGGACCTACCGGCGCGACAGGTTTTACCGGAATCGGAATAACTGGTCCTACTGGGGTTACAGGTCCTACCGGAATCGGAATAACTGGTCCTACTGGGGTTACAGGTTTAGGGATTCTTCCCATATTTGGAACAATAACTTCTGAAGTAGGAATCGGTTTTTCAGCAGTAGTTAATACAAATATTAATTTTACCATTCCAGGACCTGCTAGTGGAACTACCCTAAATCCATTAAATAATTCTATTACAATTGATACCACTGGCGTGTACTCTGTATCCTTTTCAATTGTATTTGTAATACAAGCTATATCGTCTAGTATATTAAATCTTACAATAAACGATTCCATTCAATTCGCAATTGAAACGCGAGTTGGTGGTGCTTCTGGGGTGAGAGCTACATCCGCCAGAACTGATTTACTACCTTTAAATCAAGGGGATGTTCTTCGAGTACGAATAAGAGAAGCCACGGGTGACATTATATATTCCAACGCCTCTCTTGTTGTTATAAAGGTCGACTAGCTCTTTTATTACAATAAAGATTTATGAAAAATAAAGTGAAACTTTAATAAGCCCTCACCAATCGGGCTTCCCACAAATAGCGGGATAAATATGCACAATATAAAAAGAAGAGGAAAACTTATATTTCAGTCTACCTCTTCTTTTTCATCACCAAATTATTGTTGAACATATATGGAAACTGATCCTCCACTTACTTGGAACTGCCCCCATCCGTCCTTATTAATTGTTACAGTATTTGTTTGATTACCCGTAATATCGTACCATACTTCCCCTGCGTTATTCTTTCCAACATCCATCCACTTCGCCCCTCCTGGTCCATCAGAGATTAATGTTGCTAAACCAGAATTAGCATGTACACTATCACCTTCTCTTGTCCAGCCAATCACATCCGGATGATCAAAATAATCACGCTGCGTACCATATGCAAAGTTTTTTCGTGCCGTCAAAATCGGATCAATTTTGTCCTTTAACGCTGGAATTTCATAGTTACTATTTCCTTTTGTACCATAGTAATCACCATAGAAAACAGAAGGATACCCCTCTGCACGCGTTAAAATAAATGCATATGCCAGCGGTTTGAACCAAGGGCTCACTACAGATTCCAATGACTGACCAGGCTGTGAATCATGATTTTCAACTAGAGTAACCGCAAGTGTAGGATGATTCGCAACTACCGTTCCTTTTAAAATATTTCTCATATCATAATTTCCATTTCCTGTTGAAGCATAATGAAAATTATAATGAAGTGGTGCATCGAACACAGATTGATTATAATTAACCTTCGCTAAATAATTATTTAAAGTCTGGATATCGTTTTGCCAATATTCAGCTACTGTAAACATTTCTTTCCCTGTTTGCTGTCTAACATGATTTACCCAATCGCGCAAATATTCATGATCAATATGTTTAACAGCATCTAAACGAAAACCATCTAAATTTAATTCATTCGCATACCACGTTCCCCATTTTTTCATTTCATTCGCAACATCTGGATGATCAAAATCAAGATCCGCATACATCAAATAATCATAATTCCCATTCTCGCTAGACACTTCCCAGTCCCATGCTTTACCTATGCCCCTAAATTTATAAATTCGGTTTAATTTCCTTCCTTCATCCCAATCCGTTCCGTCAAAATGATACCATTTCCATTTGAAATTAGAATAAGAATCTCCACGTCCTGGAAAGTTAAATCCCGTCCACGCACTAATTTCATAATCACCTGATACTTCAACATTTCGATTGCTCGGGTCTACCTCAACTGCTGTTACAGTTTCTGTATAATCAGCCCCACCTTTATGATTCATAACTACATCACCGTATACATCGATGTTTTTCTTATGTAAAGCGTCAATTGCAGATTTCAATTGTGCTTTCGTCCCATATTTCGTCCGCACTGTGCCCTTTTGATTGAATTCCCCCAGATCATATAAATCATATGCTCCATATCCTACGTCATTTTGCGTAGTTCCTTTATATGCAGGTGGTATCCAAACAGATGTAATTCCTTTTTCCGCTAAATTTTCAACATCAGTACGCAAACGATTCCAATGATTCCCATCATTCGGAGCATACCACTCAAAATACTGCATTAACGTTCCATTGTTAACTGTGTCTGCATATGCTTTACTCCCCTCATATATACTAGGTAAAAACATAACAACCGACAATCCGACTATTGTTATTCTTTTAAACATCTGTACACCATCCCCTCCCAAGAAAGCGTTTGCATAGTTTATCAGAATTATTATAATATTCGTCCCACCGTTAGTAAAGTAGCAATCTCTCACTCTCCCATATTATTTTTAATCTAATTTCAAATATTCAACGTAGTTTTAATTTCACATCCTATTCAAGATTGTTTACAATTTACCTATAAAAGCATAACGGAGGGATTTCGATGACAGACTTTCAAAAACAATTTTTCGCACGATTACATATAGAAGAAAAAGACACAGTTTTATTTGAAGATTTATCTAACATTATGTACGCAATGGCACAAACTGTTCCTTTTGAAAACTTAAATATTCTCGAAAAGAATTTTAAAGAAATATCAAAAGAAAATTTGAAAGAGAAAATTTTAGTAAATAACCGTGGCGGTCTTTGTTATGAACTCAATCCTACTATGTATTACTTCCTGAAAGATTCTGGATTCGATGTTCATCTCGTTTCAGGAACAGTTTATAACGCTGCAAACTCCATATGGGCTGTTGATTCTGGCCATATCGCAACCGTTTTAACCCATCATAATGAACTTTATTTAATTGAAGTAGGATTCGGATCATACTTACCTCTTGCCCCTGTCCCTTTCTTAGGTGAAGTCATTCACTCTGCTACAGGAGATTATCGTATTCGTAAAGAAATGACCGAAAAGGGAAACTACATTTTAGAGATGCGGAAAAACAATGAGTTCTTGGATCAATCTGCTGCTGATGATTGGACGTTAGGCTATGCATTTTATATAGAAGAAGTGGATGAAGAAAAAGCAAATACAGCACAAAAAATTATCGTTGAACATGAAGGATCACCCTTTAATAAAGTACCTCTTATTGTAAAACTAACTGAAGATGGGCATGCCTCTTTAACGAAAGATAGCCTTACAGTAGCGAAAAATGGTAAAAAAACGAAAGAAACCGTTACAGACATGCAATATACAAACCTTTTACATTCAAAATTTGGAATTACACTATAAGTATGTAAGCCTTGTTATTTTAGCAAGGCTTTTCAATTTTCAGCAGGGATTTTTTGCAATTTGTTGTATTTCATAGTTATATAGAAATATAACTACATGTTTAGAAAGGAAATGATTATGACAGAACTTAAAGATCGATTACAAGTAGCTGATATAGAAAAATGGGATTTAACAGACATTTACCATACAATTGAAGATTGGGAAAGTGATTTTCATAAAATTGAAGTATTAACGAAGGAATTACACGAGTTTAATGGCAATATTCACGATGGCAATAGTTTATTAGCTTATTTAACGAAGAGTGAAGAAATTTCTAGCATAATATCTTTAATGTTCGCTTATGCACGATTACAATCTGACCTTGATACACGCGATACTGACGCGCAATCTCTTGTCGATAAAGTATCACAATTACACGTGAAAGTAAGTGCGGCGAAATCTTTCTTTTCCCCCTTCTTACTTAGCATAGACGAAAGCACATTACATTCTTACATAGAAGAAACAGAAGGCTTACAATATTATAAAGAAGACTTATTTGAATTATATCGGTATAAAAAACACGTATTGAATAAGGACCAAGAAGCAATTTTATCACAGATGGGTGAAGCTCTTTCTTCTCCACAGCACACATTTGGTATGTTAAACAATGCAGATATATTATTTGGTGAAGTGACGACTGACGATGGAGAAAAAGTGAACTTAACACGCGGAATGTATGCAAAGTTAATAGAAGATACGAATCGTGAAAAGCGTAAAGAAGCTTATAAAGCATATTACAAACCATATGTTCAGTTAAAGAATTCCATCGCATCTACTTTATCTGCTGCTATTAAAAATAATGTTACTGTTTCGAAGCTAAGAAACTATCCATCAGCGCTAGAGAAATCATTATTTGGCGATATGGTTCCGAAAGAAGTATATGAAAACCTAATTGATACAACGAAAAAAAACATTCAAACATTACATACATACAATGAAATTCGAAAAGAAAAATTAAACGTAGATGAACTAAGACAATACGACTTAGGCGTCGATTTAGTAGAAGGTGCAAAACAAGACATTCCATATAGTGAAGCATTTGACATTATGATTGCATCACTAGCTCCTTTAGGAGAAGAATATATTGAAACATTAAAAAGTTTTAAAGATAAAAGATATATAGACGTAAGGGAAACACCAGGAAAACGTTCTGGTGCTTATAACTTTGGTGTATATGGTGTTCACCCTTTCATTCTTTTAAATCATCACGATGATTTAAACAGCCTGTTCACTCTTACTCATGAATGCGGACACGGTATGCATACGCACTATTCACATGGATACCAACCACGAATTTCTGCACATTATTCTATCTTTGTCGCAGAAGTCGCTTCAACAGTAAATGAAGTGTTATTAATTCACTATTTATTAAAAGAAGCAAAAGAAACGAACGTACGTAACCATTTAGTTAACCATTTTATTGAGAAATTTAAAGGTACTTTCTTTACACAAATTATGTTTGCAGAATTTGAAAAAATCACACATGAAATGGCTGAACAAGGTAAACCATTAAATGCACAAGTATTCAGTGAAATTTATGAAAAGCTATTTAAAGAATATAACGGTGATTCACTTGTATTTGATGAAGAAGTAAAATACGGATGGGCTAGAATCCCTCATTTCTATCGCCCGTTTTACGTATACAAATATGCAACTGGATTCGCATCTGCCATTCAAATCGCTGATAAACTATTAAGCGGTGATCCGAATGCTCAGAAAAATTATATTGAATTCCTTAAAGGTGGAAGTTCAGACTACCCATTAAACTTATTGAAAAAAGCTGGCGTCGATTTAACAACGCCAGAACCGATTGAAAGTGCATTGAAACAATTCACTCAACTTGTTGAGGAGTTTTCAACATTATAAAAAGCATGCAGAGTATATGCTCTGCATGCTTTTTATTTGAATTACTCTATTCTATATACTGCTGCGTCACACAATGAATCATACCACCGTATGCATACAATTCGTTAACATATATACCGACAATTCTTCTCCCTGGAAATTGACCTTCAATGATTTGAAGCCCTAATTTATCATGTTCATCACCGTATATAGGTACCAATACAACTTCATTACCAATATAAAAATTCAAATATGAACCCTTACAGTCTGCTTCTTTTACCACTTTTCTTGTTACTGGTACTGGAATGAGCTGAAATGGCTTTCCATCTATATTTTTCGCTTGTCGCAATTCTTGATAATGCTTTTCGTACGCCTCCAAAAGGTATGGCTCTCCTTCACCGAAAGGATCATATTCATACAGTATCGTATTTTCATTTACAAACCGTGCCGCGCCATCAATATGATAATCCGTATCTTCATCATAATTATCTTCTCCGCGTATACCAGTTATCCATATAAAATTCGTTACTCCTAAATATTTCGTTAATTCTATTTCAATTTCTTTCTGACTTAGTGTAGGATTTCGATTTTCATTTATAATAGACGTTTTCGCCGCCATTAAGGTCCCGTTTCCGTTTATCTCAATTCCCCCGCCCTCTAGACAGACACTAGATTCAACTTTTGGAATGCGATACATTTCACTTATTTTATTCGGAATATTAGCGTCGTTTTCGTACGGATATTTATCTCCCCAACCATTAAATATCCAGTGCGTTAGGCAGCGATTCCCTTCCTTATCCGTTACAAAGATTGGTCCGTTATCTCTTATCCAAATATCATCAGTTTCTTGAATTAAGAAATCAATTTTATCCATATTTACATTAGCTTCCATTAACTTCGATTGGACATGTATTTTCTCTTCTTCATCACATACAACAATATGGACATTTTCTCCATAGTGAAGCTCCTTTGCCATCGATATCCAAATATCATCTAACTTAGCTCTATAACCTTCACCTCTATGTGCTTTATCATGTGGCCATTGGAGCCATGTACCTTCATGTTTCTCCCATTCCGCAGGCATATAATACAAACTATTTTCTATATTTCTCATACGTGTTCACCCCTTATATGAATGTATGTCCAGTCTATACTTTGACATCGTGTTAAGGTCAACAGGAATATATTCATTTACTTGTAGCAACTTTATAAGGTGACTCTTTATTTCTCCTTGTGATACACTACTTCTCCTTGTAAAACCGTCACTAAAACTTTCGCATTCGGAATCTTATCGGCACTCATTTTAGTAATATCTTCATTTAGTAATACCATATCAGCTGATTTGCCTACTTCAATCGAACCTGTAATGTTATCAAGACCTAGCGCTTTAGCTGGCTTAATTGTATAGGCATCAATAGCTGCGTATACATCAGACAAGCCCTTTTCATCAATGCTTAATGCATTTGAAATCGTCACAAGTGGATTCAGTTCGTTTACATCCCAATCACTACTAAGTGATACATTCGCACCGGTTTTCCAAATTCGCCCTAACGGCATAATTCGTTTCATTTGCTGATTTGTAAAATACGTACTTGCCCAGCTTTGTTTTGGATCTTCCGCAAAATCATGACCTACTTGAAAATCAGCGCTAATACCTAACTTAGCAAAACGATCTATATCACTATCTTCTACCATTTCCACATGCGTAAGTGTATAAGGCTGGTTTGCACCTTCTTTTTTCGCTGCTTCAATCGCATTTAAACTCTCTCTTACCCCAGCATCTCCAATTGTATGAATAAGTGCACCGTAACCAATTTTATTTAATTCGGTTAACCACCATTTCATTTTTTCTTCTGGAATATAATTCAACCCATACGGAGTTCCTGTAAACCATTCAAATTTATATTTTTCTAGTGTTTTAGCAGTGCTATTAATACTAATTCCATCACTATACATTTTCACTTGATTAATAAGCATACGGGATGACACATCATCACGCTTAATTTTTTTGAAATACTCCATTTGTTCTGCTTCGTTTAAATTTGGATATACCCATGGTCGAAGTACTACGCGTGACGTTAGCTTTTTTTCGTCATTTACTTTATTCCAAACGTCTAACCAGCCTCGCTTCCAATAAAGACGTCCATCACCAACTGTAGTAATACCATTCTTTGCAACCTCATCTAAACCGTCTAATAAACCTTCATAATTTTTTTCAAACAGATTTGGTTGAGAATTCCATGCTTTTTCCATCACGATATCTCCTGCTGTATCATAAAGAATACCAAACGGTTCTCCTGTCTCGGAATCCCGAATAATCCTTCCACCTTGTGGATCTTTTGTATCTTTATTTATTCCAGCTAACTCGAGTGCCTTTGAATTAACCCATACAGAATGGGAGGTTCTTTCCATAATTAATACTGGATTATTAGGAAATAACTCATCAAGAACTTGTAATGGGGTTTGTTGCTCTGATTTTTCGTCCATATCTTTTAACAACGCTTCCAAACTGAACCCCGTTCCACTTATCCATTCGCCATCTTTCACACCTTTTTTACAAGCCTTTAAATACGAGCGTTGTTTTTGCAGAGAAGCATCTGGTGAGACACTACAATTTCCTGCTGCTGGTGATTTTGCTTCAAATATATGATTATGATTGTCCACAAAACCAGGAAGGATAAAACGTCCTTGTAAATCCACCACTTTCGTATCTTCATTTATAAATTCCTCTACATCCTTGTTTGAACCAACAAATATAATTTTCCCCTCTTTAACGGCTACAGCCTCTACGATGTCTTGCTTTTCATTTGAAGTATAGATTGTACCATTTTTAAACACTACATTTTTAGGTAACTGACTTGGTAGTACAGCGCTACCACTCTCACCTTCTCCTACTCCAGCAGTACATGCGGAAATCCATACCATACTTAGAACGAGACAAATAATCATGATTGTTCTTCTCATATTCTCTCTCCTTTTTATTATGATAAATTGCTTTCATACATAGAATAAGGCTTGACATAATGTTAATGTCAATCCTTATTCTCATTCTATTTTCGTAACTAAAAAACAAATTTGTGTCACATACTCTTCTGCTAAACAATCACATTCAGGTCCCTTTATATAAACCTCATATGGCGAATTAATTATCACATACCCATTTCTTTCAATCCATTCTTCTAACGCTATATAAGCGTAACCTATATAGTCGTAACTTCCATAATGCATAGTAGTAACGATATGATGTGGACTTAGTTGTTTCATTTCATACTCTTGTGCTACGTCTTCATCATTCCCCTGCATAACCGGGATTCTTAATTCAATATCACTGTTACTTGGAATATATTCTTCATCATAAAAGACTGCAGATGGTGAACCGACTATTTGAAAATTATTTTTTTGTACCTCTTCATATAAGTCATAAAAATAATCATCCATATCATCTATATCTATTTTTACTCTTTGAGTAATTATCGTTACTTCATTCCTCATTCCCATTAATATATCGTAATTTCTATGACGAGCAATATTTAGACTACTATTCACCTTTACCATTTCATTCATTTCTGAAATAACCTGTAAATTTTGCTTCACTTCATGAGACAACTCGATAATTTGTGATTGTATATGTTGAACAAACGAATCTTGATCTGATGACTGCAAAACAATTTTAATTTTTGGAAGAGGAAATTTATACTCCCTTAACTTTTTGATTTTCAACGCTACTTCCAGCTGCTCTTGTTCATAATACCTATACCCATTAACCGGATTCACATATGCCGGTTTTAATATCTCCTCTTTGTCATAATGTCTTAACATCCGCGTACTCATTTTACAAATCCGAGAAAACTCAGCGATGGTATACATATCAATACTCCTTGAATAGATTTTCTTTTCATTACTTATTTATTAAAACCAATCAAAAATCTTCTTCATTGAAAAATCTTCATTCTGATTTTTTAATCTTCTCATTTTTGAAGGTAACAAATGGCTTGAACAATACCACGTTAAACAATTCATTGCGCCTCCCATTGTTGATATTTCTCCTACATGAATTTGAATAACTTGCTTCTCCGTATACTGTTGAATATATCGTAAAACTTCCTCATCTTTAGCTAGTCCAAACTTAGGAACATAAAGAGCATCACATGATTCTAACATATTTATATACAACCCTTTTGCTGATGCTATCTCTTGATCATATTGTCCTTTCTCTGTATATGATGAAGGAACAACTATAAATTCAGCTTCTGGCATTTGTTCTTGAATAATCTCTTGAACACTATATCTAAATTCATGATCCCCTAAAAAATCACTAATAAACATTGTATGTTCATCAATAAATTTAACCATTCCGTCTGCGTGTGCTAGTACATCCCCTTCTTCAGCAGGAATAATAATAACTCGGCTCACATCTAAATCCCATTCTAACTGCTCAATAATTTCCTCTTCTGTCCAATCATCGTTATCATCAAATATACGTTCTGTTAATATTACGGTATCTTTTTTATTCCAAATAAGATTACCACCATCTAATATTAATGGGGATTTCACATATTCAAAGTCATTCTTTTTCAACCATTTATTAAACTGTTGATCTAAATATCGCCCTTGATCATCTGGCAAATAATTTGGTCGATATTTAAATTTAACTAGATGATTTGTGACAACCGGTGCAACATCTCTTAGCCAAATATCATCATACTCAAAACAGCTCGTATGAAAGTCTTGTTCTTCAACAGATAAAGATATAAGTTGATCCGCAATTGATTTCTTTTCATTTAAACATTCATTAAAGTAAATCAAGTCTTCATAAAATGGTTGATAATATTCATTCGATTCGTCTGGTATTGCAGTAAAAATAATTCCATTATGTTTTTGTTCCATATTATTTACCTCGCTTTTTAATAGTAGTTACATAATTGATTTCACAAAGCCAACTAATCCTCAATTCATGTCTTTTTTATTCCAACTCATGCAACATGTACATTTCATGAATGGATTATAGCATGGAGGAATATTATATATTTATATAAAAAATATAAAGCTGACGTTAAGCCTTAAATTGACTCTTGACAAGTTTTTAAATAACCTATTTTAAAACAACAATAAATGATTAAATGATTTTTTTATCAAGATTCAAACCCATTACTTCTAATAGATCATTTTGATTATATAGATTCACCAAATGCGCTTCTACTCCTATACAAATTCCTTCTAGCGGAAGATCATTTGGATCCTGACCAAAGGGATCTTCAATTTCAACCCCTATTGCTTCAATACCTATGAATGCAAAACTTATAAACGTAGTCGCAAGTACTGTAAACCATCCGAGACTATCAACAAGACCAATCGGTAAAGTTGCACAAAATATAATCAATAAAATTTTTATATGAGCAAAATATGCAAAAGGAATAGGTGTTGTTTTGATACGATCACATCCACCCACAGATGTAAGTAACGTATTCAAATCTGTTTCCATACTAATTATCGCATTTGGATGAATTTGCCCCGTTTTCAAACCTTTTGATAGTATAGTTTTCAACATAAAAACTATACTAATCGGTAAATGATTGGACTCAACCAAAAATGCTTTTTCCTTCTCAGAACAGACAGCAAGCAATGATTTCACTTCAGATAAATCTTTTTCCTCTCTCAAGTGTCCTTTCGCTAACTTTGGAAATGCAATTAATAGATGTAAAAATTTTATTTTTTCCTGCTCCATACTCTTCCCTTTAGAATCCCAATGACACAAAAAACTAATTGCTAAATTTCTAGTACAAGCACCAATCGCGCCAAACAGCTTTCTACCTTCCCAGTACCGATCATAGGCAGTATTCGTACGAAACACTAATAGTAATCCTAAAGCTCCTCCGACGATTACCCAAGGAGTCTGATTTATATTTATTTCTGTATAGTAATAATTAATCACAGCTACTATCGTTGAAATACACGTATATAATACGATTTGTGGGAAAATATCTCTTATAATTGTCCCTTTTAATGTAAATATTTGATGTAAACTATTTTGATTATTGTAATGAACCATATTTACAAAAACCTCTTTCTCTATTAACCTTTTATTCTTTTAAATCATGAAAGTATACAATTAAATAATAGAATCATAAACCCTATCATTATGAGGCTGGTTAAGATTATTTCTTTCAATACCGTTACTCCTTTTTTGCAAAAAGATAAAATATCTTATTTAATTCAACAACAAATGTTTACTATTCTAAATCCCGACGCATCATTTTAGAATTCGCAATGAACAATGCACTAATTAATACAAAGATTGCACAGGCATATAACAATAAATCTAACGGACTATCGTGATCTATAATGATGAGACGCACAATAGCTGTTATACCTATATATATAAAATATCGTAATGGAAAATGAAAATTCATTTGAAAATACTTTATAATCATTACGATGAACTCGAAGTACAGAAAGAATACGACGATACTATCAATTAAATGATAACTAGATTCATTACCATCCAATTTCAGTTCTTGCATAAACTGAATGACTTCTTTCATAAGAAACACACTTAGAACAACCCCTAAGCAAATTAAAGCTACATTTAAAATGTACTGTAAAACGATAGGGAAATACGAAAACACTATTTTAAAATTCTTTAACACAAACATTTTTCTCCTTTACCATATAAAACGAAAAGCGAATATACACTACAATTCATTCATCATTATATTTAAATTTATTTTTATAAATAATAAGGAATGACAAAATAGGTAATAAGATTCCACCTATTTTGTCTATATAGCAGCACAACGAAATTACAATTAATTACTTCAATGCAATTGGTTGTTGTTGTGTCACACAATGTATCATACCGCCGTTTTTATACAACTCCCTCACATCAATACCGACTACTTTACGATCTGGGTATAACTTCTGAATCGTATCGTTTGCGATTTTATCATTCGGATCATTATAATTAGGCACTAATACAACTGTATTCCCAATATAATAATTGATATACGATCCCTTATAATCGAGAGTTTTTCCATTCTCTAAAGCAACCTTTTCTTTACTAAGCGGCAAGTATTCATACTTATATTTCTGTCCTGAAGCATTTTTGGCATCTAACAATGTATCCATATCTTTATTGGATAAACCCCATTCAGCTAGGTCATCTTCTTTCATCGTTACAATGGTAGATTTATTATGGAATTTAGCAAATCCATCAATATGAAAGTCCGTAATATCTAAATTAGGTACTCCGTCTAACCAAATAAAGTTTGATACCCCAAGATCACTTATATATTTTTCAATCTCCTTTTCTGATAAATCAGGATTTCTATTTTTATTCGTTACCGCACTTCGAGTTAATAACGCAGTCCCATTGCTGTCTAATTCAATTGCGCCGCCTTCAAGGACAAATTTCCCCCAATCAATTCTTTCAATTCCTGATTGTTTACTCACATTCTTACGTATTTGAGCATCATTTTTATAAGGTGTTTTCTTCCCCCAACCATTAAATGCTGGATCTAATATTTTGAGATTTTTATTGCTGTCATAAACAAAAATTGGTCCACTGTCCCTTGCCCATACATCATCAGTAGGCGCGATAAAGAAATCAATCTTCTCCATATTTAACCCTTCATCTGTTAAAAGGTTATTGATTCTTTCTTTTTCTTCCTGGTCATATGCAACAATGTGGACTTTCTCACCCTCAGTTAAAGCACTTGCCATCTTAACCCAAATAGGTTCAACTTCCTTCTTATACTCTTCACCATATGTGTATTCATGTGGCCATTGCAGCCATGTACCTTCATGTTTATCTTTTTCATCTGGCATCGTATATTTCCCAGCATTTTTCTGTACCTCTACTTTTTCCCCTTCTTTCCCTTTAACATTTTCATTGTTACCCTCAAAAGAGCATCCACTAATAATTGTTGTAGATAATGTAGCTATTAAACAAAACTTTATTGCTTTTTTCATTTTTTCAACCTCCTGTTCTTGTCTCCAATAATATAAAGCTTCACATAGTGTGAAGCTCAAGCTTTTTTATCAATGTAAAAATTACCAATTGTTCTTTGCATTACTTAGCATTTAACTACCTATTTAGATTTATTCATATGTCAATCACCTTTCTTACCTATTTATCCCGCTATTTATGTGCAGTAAGACCCTCACCTCAAAATTCAGCGGAAGCAAAAAAGTTAGGTGGGGGCCCTGCTGTCCGTAAAAGCCCGATTGATGAGGGCTTCTACTCAGTGGGGATGAACAAAGCCCCTCCACTGAATAAAGTTTCACTTTATTCAGTAAGTAAAACTTTACAAAATAAAAAAATCGGTATTGATAATTACATATCAATACCGATTTTTTATAATTATTTTCCTTCTATTAAATCATTCGCCATTTTCCTGAATTCTTGATTAAATGCGTCATTCATACCATTTTGGACGTTAGAAAATAATATGACAAACGTTCGTTTATCCCAGTTAAAATTATTAAAAGTGTTCCAGCCAGCTAATACACCGTGGTTATGATAATAATCTGGGTAAATATAGAAACTAAATCCATATTTTCTTGCAGGTGATGCAGAAAACATATCTGATACACTTTGTTTAGAAAGTAGTTTACCATCCATAATAGCTTCATCTAACTTTTTCATATCTTCAACAGTCGTATACATTTCACCACAACCATACAGCCAGTTCATTTTTAAGCGCGGCGTGGCTATTAACTTATTATCTTTTTTCGTATACCCTTCTGCTAAGAAAATATCTTCTGGAAGTGTTGCGCCCATTCCAGATTCATTCATTTCAACGGGAGTCAAAATATTTTCTTTCACATATTCAGCAAGTGGTTTATTCGATATTTTTTCTACAATATATGCAAGCACCATATAATTATAATCTGTATATTTCCATCCTGTCCCTGCTGGAAATTGTAACGTTTGTGCCCCAATCCACGTTACTAATTTTAACCGTGATGCTGCGTCAACACTACCTTGTCCCTGTTCTGGTAATCCAGACGTATGTGTTAACAAGTTTCGTAACGTAATATTTTTATCTGCTGGAAACGATGGGATATATTTATTTACATTGTCTTCAATGTTCAACTTCCCTTTTTCTTTTAGTTGCATAATAGATATTGCAACTACTGTTTTCGTAATAGACCCAATGCGATATTTCGTTCTTGGCGTTGTTAATACTTGATCTTTCACATTCGCATAACCGTAGCCTTTTCGTAAAATTACATGACCTTTACTTGCTACAAGAACACTCCCATTAAATCCTTTATCTTTTAAGTACTGATCTAGTTTTCCAGCTGCAATTTCATAACGCTTTTTCTCATTCGCATCAACTTCCTGCTTAACATCTTTTTGCTTACTATTTACATTAGAAAATGCCTTTGTATCATATTTTTTTCCTTTATTTGCATGTATTAGTGTAACAACACTTCCACAAAAAACAGCAAAAATAAAGAAAACGATTAACCATTTCTTTAACATACTAGGAACCCTCTTTTATCTAGTTTCACTTAACGTACATCCATTCTATTTTATATCTTTTAATTATCAAGTATATTATAATATTATTTAATATTCACTCTGTTAAAACTAGATTCCTTTTTCTCATTTTCAATTTTGACTACTCTCTATTGTATTTCTTTCTTGCAAAATTTCCAACATACAATCGGATGCATTACACTATAATTTCAAATTCTTTTGTAACATTTGTTACATACTAAAAAGAATGGAGATGTAATATGAAAAACACCGATAAACGCAATCGTTTAGATGATAAGATGTTTCATTATCGGATAACAAAAAAAAACATGGTATTAATTGAATATTACGGAAAACAGATTATGGTATTAAAAGGAAATGATGCTGAAAAATTTTTAAATAAAATAAATCATGCAAATAACGATAAAGAAAAACAGCTAATTATGGCTAAAATTACAGGTAATTTCAAAAGAGGTAATGAACGAAATTGAAAACGAATCTCATTTACATTTTGATTATACAACAAATAAAAAAGAAATGTCGCTCATTCAACATTTCTTTAGACTTTCTTCATAAAAAATTTACATTGCTAACATTCCTTCATTTTCTATACTTCCTATATAAGCTAACCGCTGAAATAGTTAGTAATACAACTATGCATAACCACGCATACGTATATCCCTTCTTATCTACAATATAACCAAATAAAGCAGGCGCAGCAATAATGGCAATTTGATTTAATGTAAGTGCAAAACTCACTGTCATCCCTACCGATTCTTCACTTGCTGATTCCGCAACTTCAGTTATGAAAAGGCTAAACCATCCAATTGCAAAGAACCCTAACAATGCACTTACACCATACAATACATTCGTTATTGTATGTATGCTCATTACTAATATTAGAATGAAGAAAATAGAAATACAAACAGTTATAAATAAGAGGGTACGCCTATTCCCCTTATAAAATAAATCACTAGTAGCTGCTAATATAACCCTACCAACCATTCCAGAAAAGAACATAACGGAAAATACTTTTCCAGCTAAAATTGGCGTGATTGATTGTTCCAATACTAAAAATTTTATAAAGTGCGCAACTAACACCATTTGCAATGAAATCATACAAATGCCAGTTATATAAATTGCATATAACTCTTTTTTACACATCACTTCTTTTAACTGCATCCAAAAAGAAAGTTTACTACGTTCTTGTTTAACTTTCTCTTGAATATATGGTTCCTTATAAAATATAAAAAATAAAAACCCTCCAATTATACAAATACATGCAATACTATTTACCGCATAGGCCATATTATATTTTATTGTAAGAAACGGGATCAATACTCCCGCTAATGTACCACCAATCGGTATACCGGCTTGTCTAATCCCCATCGCTAACCCGCGATTTTCTTTTGAGAACCACTTCATTATCACCTTACTTCCTCCTGGCTGCGAAACACTATAAAACGTTCCTACTAATAAAAGTACAAAGAGTAACCCATTAAATCCATTGACCATATTAGTCAGTAAAAACGAACCTCCTAGTAAAAATGAACTTATCGAAATTAACAACTTTTCATTGTATTGATCAAGTAGCCGCCCGACAAAAAGTATACAAAATAGCGGTCCTATATTTACAACACTTACTAACAATCCAATCTCCGTATTCGTAAGTGCATATTCTTCTTTCCAAAATAAAGCAAACGCTCCAACACCATACGTTATAAGTGTCGCTGTTGTTTGAGCAACCGTCGCAAAAATTAACATAACCCACTTATAAGTACTATTCACCCTTTCTTCCATTAACACAATAATCCCTCCATCCCCTTCCATTGTATGAAAGTTCTGATATCATATAAAATAAAGATTTATCATGTAATTCATCAAAAAAAATGATACCTTTTCTGGAGGGATGATACTTGGATATAAAAGATTTAACTGTATTTTACGAAGTTGCGAAAGAAAAAAACATATCTCACGCAGCTAAAAATTTAAACTATGTACAGTCTGGCGTAACAATGCGTATGAAACAACTAGAAAACGAATTAGGTGTGCCTTTATTTTACCGAAACGGAAAAGGTGTAACTTTAACTTCTAACGGTGAGATTTTATTAACATACGCCAAACAAATTATCTACTTAATGGATCAATCTGTTAAAGCAGTTCAAAGTAATGGGATCGAACCAAGAGGCACTTTAAAAATTGGATGTACAGAATCTACAACCGCTGTAAGACTTCCATCTATATTAACAGCCTATTATGAGAAATACTCAAAAGTCGAATTGATTTTAGAATCAAATACGACGGAACAATTGATTAGGCTTGTACTAGAACGAAAACTGGACGGAGCGTTTATAGCTGGCTCTACTCAGCATGCTGAACTTCATACAAATATATTTCGTGAAGAAGAATTAGTTCTCATTAGCAAAAAGCCTTTATCTTCCTTTAAAGACATAGGAGACATGAATTTACTTGCATTTAGTCATGGGTGCTATTATAGAAATTTATTAGAAGATTGGCTTCAAGAAGAAGGAATTTCACCTAAGCGAGTATTAGAGTTTGGAACAATTGAAGCGATTCTCGCATGTGTAAAATCAGGTATGGGCATAGCAATTATGATGAAGTCTATTTTAAGTGGTCATAAACATGACGTATCATTCAATCCTTTACCAAATAGCTTCAAAAAAGTTCCTACTACTTTTATTACTAGAAAAGATATATATCACTCTGCTGCATTACAAAAATTTATGGAGATGACTCACAATGCGTGAAAAGAAAATACGTGGTATAAACCGAAAAACAAACACTATGATAAAGCGAATTGAGGAACATACAAAAACGTTCCCTTCTACTTTCTATAACGATGAATATTGGAATATGCTATTGCCAGTTTCGCAAGCTTTTATTGACTCTCGTAAAACACCTAGAAAAGTAAAACGGTTATGTATTCAAACCTTATTAAATCAAGCAAATCATTTAATAAATATGAAACCGAGCGATACACATACATATCGAGTTGTTGTTTTGATTTCTATAAATAATTTGTGGGATTCGCAAATCATTATATTTAAAAATGAGGACTACTTTCATAATTTCTTTAATAGAGATAGTGAATTTCAAAAATGGATTCTTCTTTCAAATGAAATTGATTTTTGGGAGACATGGGAAATGTCAGTTTGTCATTCCTTCAAAACGCTTCACTTTCAAGAAATTATTTATGATGCAGATGAATGCTATGAAAAAGAGATTCTGTTTATCGGAGAGTTAGATTAAAAAGGGTATACCTAAAACACTGGTATACCCTTTTCCACTTATTTTTCCTTCAATACACTATGTAATCGATCCGGATAATTTGTAAACATTCCTGTAGCACCCCATTTGATTAACAGTCTCATATCTGGTTTCTCATTAATTGTATAAGGGTGAATTAACAGTCCATTTTTCCTAGCCATTTTCATATAGGACTCATCAATAATTAGTTCCCCGTTATCATTACGTAAGTTTGGTCCAATACCAGCTGCATACTTTTTAATTTCTTGAAAATCATCATTTGTTACACTTTTCGGTTCATGTGTAATGCCAGACCATTCAACAATTTCATTGTTTTCATTTGGATAATACCAAAGCAATTGAACTAACGGAATATTTTCATTCATACTATGAATCTTTTTCAAACTATCTTTACTAAATGATTGAATCATAACACGGCTAGAAGACATGTTTTGGCCTACTAAATTATATTTTTGTAACAACGCCAACAATTTCTCTTCCATTCCTGGATACACATCTGGTGATTTTGTTTCAATATAATACTTCATACTTCTTCCATACTTTTGGAAGATTTCTTCAAGAGTTGGAACCTTTTGCCCAACATACTCTTGCTTAGCCTTTTCTGGATACGCTTTATTAAACCATGATCCAGCATCTAAACTCTTTATTTCACTTAACGTTTTATTGCGTACTTCGCCTGTTCCATTTGTAGTGCGATCAACTGCTGTATCATGCATTGCAATTAATTGGCCATCCTTTGTTAATTGAATGTCTAACTCTAAATAATCCGCTTTCATTTTTTTCACTAAATCATAAGAAGCAAAAGTATGCTCAGGTGCATGTCCACTTGCTCCGCGATGTGCAATATTTAAAAGCTTATTCGTATTCCATTCATGCTTTCCTTCTGCTTTCGCATGAACAGCTCCCCCAGCAAAGATACTTCCAGTCATAAAGAAAATAACTAAAACGCTAATAATCTTTCTCATTCTTCTAACCCTTCCTACGTTGCAAATTTCAACAAGCTAATGAGATTTACACGAAACAGAAGACACACTTTCATTATTTTTATAAACCTATATTAAAATTCCAATCTTACAAATGTTTTCTATATTATTAATATAGAAAACTAGTATTATCCTATTTAATTTCTATAGCCCTCCTTTTCACATGTAACTCCCTATTTTGTACGGTTCATTCAATAAAAAAAGCCATAAATTATTTAGAATACACTCCTGTGTCCCTAAATAAATTTATGGCTTTTCTCAAATATCTCCGGCCTCTATTAACTTGTCGAATTTAATCATATCAAACCTATTGAAATTTGTGAATATTTTTTTCAGTACAGTGAAGCGCATAAAACAATATTTCTTTAGTTACTTAAAAATCACATAATAAATTTCTCATTACCTCTTCCAATACTATATCTGGATTTACTACCGTTTTTTCCGAACGCCATCCGATAAAGCCATCTGGTCTAATTAATACAGCACCTCCATTCTCTATACCATATAATTTGCTAAAAATATCTTCTGGAGCAATAAAGTCTCCACTTAAGCCAACACGATACCCTTTTATATGTATTCCTAATTTAGCTGAAACAGTATGTGCTGCCTCAGCCCAAGAACTATTTTCTACTCCTGTAAGTAATACAAAACTGTTACCGAATAAGTCTAATGTAGAAACTTTCTTCCCTTCATACGTTCCCCATAAATGTGGCGCTCGCGTTCCAGGTCTTCCGTTCAACTCTATGCTATCCATTCTATGTGGAGTGACTGAATTATCTATAATCGCCTCTGAACAATACTGATATCCAACTGTAACAGCTAAACCATCCATATTATTCAAACTGCCTTTCTCTCTCTTCGCAGCACGAAACAGTAAACTACTTGCATAAGCTGTCGTTAATTTTGCAACAGAGTGTCTCTCTTCATGATATGTTTCTAACAATTTTGGTTTTGCCTTCCCTTTTATAACAGCCGCTAATTTCCAAGCTAAGTTATGCGCATCTTGTATTCCTGTATTTGAACCAAATCCGCCTGTTGGCGGCATAATATGTGCTGAATCTCCAACTAGAAAGACTCGATTTCCTTGAAATTTCATTGCTGTACTTTCGGCCGCTTCCCACGGTAAAACACTTAATATTTCTGACTCAACATTTGTACTTCCAATTGCTATTTCAATAATTTGTTTACAACGTTCCATCGTGAAATCCTCTGGTCCCTCTCCTTTTAATGGATCGTAGGCTACATGGTAAATCCATTTTTTCACGTTATCTACTGGGATCAGTGCACCAAGAACCTCTGGATGAAGTACCATAGAAAAACCGAATGCGTCTCCTTGTATAAACTCACTTAAGTCTGCTTCAAAATAAATATTCATATAATAGCCACCAATGGTTCCACGCCCCTCAGTTTTAATCCCTAACTGCTCACGTATTTTACTTTTCACTCCATCTGCTGCAATTACATAGTCACAATGTATGACACTTTCTTTTTCTGTTTCACGATTTCGAATCTTTGCTTTTACCCCGTTTTTATTTTGTTCAAATGAAACTAATTCATGATAAAAAGATAGTTGCCCGCCTAATGTTTTCGCTTCTTGTAACATCATCTCTTCTAAAATAATTTGATAACACGCAGTTTGTTTTGATGGACTAATCTTTTCTATTTTTTGAAGTAACTCTTCATCGTTTCCGTATTGTGTCGCTCTCATTTGTTCCAATTCTTCTTTATTCGCCTCAGCTATTGTATAAACCGCTATTCTTCCTCGGCAGTTCTCTAATGCTTTACCTGCCAATTTAATTCTTTTTTCCAAGCCTAATTCTCGAAATAACTCCATTGTACGTAAAGTAAGACCGCCTGCTTTCGGATGAATGGCAGTAGACGGATGCCTTTCAATAAGTAAGTACTCAATGTTATGTTTTGCAAGAAATAACGCAGACGCTAACCCAGATAATCCCCCTCCAACAATTAAAACTGGTACATAATTCGATTTCATATATTTCCCCTCCAAATCATTGTTCTGAGCTCAGTGACATAAATATAATCAAAAAAAACATTAAAATATAGACTTATATTTCATTTTGAATTATCATATAGATAGATTACGCCCCAAAATTCCTTTTACCTTTTCATACATCTATAATCCACCTGAATTGTGTCTGTATGAAAGTGTAAAACAAAAGAACGTACTTTACGTTGAACCATGTTCTATCGTAAAATTCAAAAATAATACAAACATTATAAGCGGTCGTAACCTTATGGATTATACAAGGTTACGACCGCTTATTTTATTGTTACATCATTTTTTGTTTTTAAAACCTCATCTATTGTGTTATGTAGTCCTTCCAATCCCTTTTCTATCTCCCTATAATTTTCAACAATAAAAAATTCATTCGTCTCGATTTTCTTTCTCAATATTGCACCTCATACAACAATCATGTAGCATTACCGTATCGAAGTAATGGTTCATCATCTTAAACCTTTCGACTAATTACCTGGAGGCAAAGTGATTGAAATGAATAAACAAGAACAATTAAATATTATAAAAAAAGATTTTATTGATTCTCAAAAAGTATTATTGGCAATTGGTGATGAAACGCGTCAAGCTATTTTATTAGTGCTAATGGAAACGGAATGTCAAACAGGATTACGTGTAGGAGAAATCACGAAGCAAACACACCTTTCCCGTCCAGCAGTATCACATCACCTTAAGATTTTACGAGAAGCTGGCATTATTTTAATGAGAAAAGAAGGTACAAAGAATTTTTATTATATTGATATACGTACAAAATTAGGTTTATTAAAAAATCTTGTATTAGATATTGAGAAGCTATTGCAAAACTTTTATTAAAACTTGGAGGTATAAGAAATGAAAGCAATGATAATTGATAGATATGGAAAAGTCCCAATGCGTATGGCAGAGGTACCTACTCCTGAAATAAATGAGTATGAAGTGCTCGCAGAAATTCATGCAGCTAGCATTAACCCAATTGATTTTAAAATACGCGACGGAAAAGTAAAAATGTTACTGAAATATGAAATGCCCCTAATCCTTGGTAACGACTTTGCCGGTGTCATCACGAAGGTTGGATCAAAAGTAACTCGTTTTAAAGTTGGTGATGAAATATATGCTCGTCCAAGAAAAAATAAGATTGGTACTTTCGCGGAGTATATAGCCATTCATGAAGATGATATAGCTTTAAAACCGAAAAATTTAAGTTTTGAGGAAGCTGCTTCGATTCCACTCGTTGGCTTAACATCATATCAAGCATTACATGACATCATGCAATTACAAAAAGGACAAAAGATTTTAATTCACGCCGGATCCGGTGGTGTTGGTACTTTCGCTATTCAGCTAGCAAAAATAATGGGTGCCATTGTTACAACGACTGCTAGTGAAGCTGGTGCGAATTTAGTAACGTCTCTTGGCGCAGATGAAATTATTAATTACAAAACAGAGAAATTTGAAGATATACTAAAAAATTATGATGCCGTATTTGATACAATCGGCGGTGCAACACTTGAAAAATCATTCAATATTATAAAAAGGGGAGGAAACATTGTTTCCGTTTCAGGCATGCCGAATGCTCGCTTCGGTAAAGAATTTGGTTCAGGATTCTTTAAAACTCTCTTATTTTCATTAGCCAGCAAAAAACTTACTGCACTTGAAAAAAAGCATAATGCTCAATATTCATTTTTATTTATGAAGCCAAGCGGGGATCAATTACGTACTATTGCAAACTATATTGAAGCCGGAAAAATTAAACCGGTAATCGATCGAGTTTTCCCTTTTGAAGATGCGCAAAAAGCAATGGAATATTCAGAGTCTGGAAGAGCAAAAGGAAAAATAATTGTAAAAATTAAATAATAATAAAACCTCCATTTTCTTAAAATGGAGGTTTTAAATTTGCTGTTAAATAGACATAGTGCAATGAAGTCCTTACAATAGATTGCAAGGGGAAATATTATATTATACTTTTAGTTAACTTTACAAAGAATACATACGTACAAATACATAACTTAAAATACAAAAAGGAGGAGATACAATGACTAAAAATAATGAAACAGGTTGGAATTTAGATAATAGTTATACGACTTTACCACAATCATTTTATACAGAAATCCCCCCTACTCCCGTAAGTTCACCGGAGTTAGTTAAACTAAACCATTCATTAGCGATATCTCTTGGCTTGACCCCTGAAGAACTGAAAAAGGAAGCTGAAATTGCTATTTTCGCTGGTAATGCACTCCCAGAAGGAGCTCATCCATTAGCTCAAGCATATGCTGGTCATCAATTCGGACATTTTAATATGTTAGGCGACGGTCGTGCTCTTTTAATTGGCGAACAAATTACTCCTTCAGGTGAGCGTTTCGATATTCAACTGAAAGGTTCTGGCCCTACTCCCTATTCACGCCGAGGAGATGGCCGTGCTGCACTCGGTCCGATGCTACGTGAATATATTATTAGCGAAGCAATGTATGCACTCGATATTCCAACTACCCGCAGTTTAGCAGTTGTCACAACCGGTGAACCAACCTATCGTGAAACAAAGTTACCTGGAGCAATTTTAACTAGAGTAGCTAGTAGCCATATTCGCGTCGGTACATTTCAATATGCTGCAGCTCGTGGTTCAATAGAGGACCTGAAATCACTAGCTGACTATACGATAAAAAGGCATTACCCAGAAATTGAATCTCATGAAAACCGATATACTGCATTACTACAAGAAGTCATTAAAAGACAAGCCAGTCTTATCGCAAAATGGCAACTTGTTGGATTTATTCATGGCGTAATGAACACTGACAATATAACGATCAGTGGCGAAACAATTGATTACGGTCCTTGTGCATTTATGGACAATTACGACCAAGGAACTGTATTTAGCTCTATTGACACACAAGGTCGTTATGCATATGGAAATCAACCATATATGGCCGCATGGGATCTAGCACGACTAGCTGAATCTTTAATACCAATTCTGCACGAAGATGAAGAAGAAGCATTAAAAATCGCTCAAGACGAAATTTCGAAATTTAGCGTACAGTATGAAAAACAGTGGTTCCTTGGAATGAAAAAGAAATTAGGACTATTTAGCAACGAAGAACAAGATCACTCACTTATTGAGCAACTTTTAAAAATGATGGAGAAATATAAAGCGGATTACACAAATACATTCCGTTCATTAACTCTTGATGCTATCGAAAATACAGCTCTATTTGAAAGTCCTGAATTTAAAGAATGGTACAAACTGTGGCAATCTCGATTAGACAGACAAGAACAATCGAAAGAAAACGCCTACGAGATGATGAAAAATAATAACCCATCAATCATCCCGAGGAACCACCGTGTAGAAGAAGCATTAGAAGCAGCTGTTACAAATGACGACTATAGCGTAATGGAGAAACTTCTTGAAGCTTTATCAAACCCTTATGCGTATTCTACAGATCAAGAAGAATACTGCGCTCCGCCTGCACCGACGAATCGCCCTTATCGTACTTTTTGTGGCACTTGATTAAAAATTTGTTTTTATTTTAACCCAAAAATTTATTAAGTTAACTATTAATCACAAACTTAAAAGTTGCTTTCAATATTGAAAGCAACACATTTAGTATCCAACCTTAAACAAGTCACAAATTATAATTTGTGACTTGTTTAATTACCCACGTTCAATAGAAGATTTGTTTTGCAGGCATCGTTGTATCTTCAGAGACAGCATATGGATTTTCATTAGGTTTTATAATTATAAACGTTCCACCATATCCACTTTGAGCTAATTTATTACAAAGACCTTCTACCATAAAACCCCATAACTCCAGCTGCTATTCCCATTATAGATAATCCAAGTTTTTTCTTTATTTCAATGCTTCTTTTTCAAGTATTCTCTTTTTTATTTCATAACTCATAAAAAAATACTTTTCTGCTTTTTCTAAATTACCTACTTTATGAAACTCTAATGCCAGACTTTCAGTATATTCGTGAATATACTCCGATAAATTTTTTCTTTCAAAGTAAGAAAAACCTTCGAGAATAATTTTTTCTATTTTTTCTACCTCTAAATGCTGACAAAATCCCTTTAGAATTAAAAAGTGATATCTATATTCATCATTTTTTAATTCCTCACAAACCTTCAATCCACTTTCAATTAATTCCTTCGCTTTTTCTATTTCACCTAATTTATAATATTCTCTTGCCTCTAAAAAGATTGCCTTATAATGAGTAGGCATTTTTTTAGAAACCTCAGATAAGTGTCTAATTGCTAAAACTGAAAGATTTTGACTCGCATACAATAAACCTAAATTATGTCTGATTCTTAATACTAACATTTCAGCATCATTTTTTTGTAAAATGTTTATTGCTGACGCAATATATTCCTCACCTTTATCATGCTGCTTTAATTCCGAAAAAGATAATCCTAATATATTTTCGCACAGCGCTATGTTCACTTCATACCCTGCTTGTTTAACAAAGATATCTCTTGCTTTTGAAGCGTATTCAATAGCTGAATATGCGTAATGCAAGTGGTATTTTAATATAGCAACTCTATAATTAAACTCTGCATATTCAATTTCATCTGAAATATGCTCTAATAACCCTTCAGCTTTTTCAAAATAGTTGCTAGCTTCACTATAATTAGTAAGAATTGTATAATGAATGGCTTTGAATAAATAATAATAATAATTAGAATATTCATCATTTGGTTTAGGCAATGCATCTATTTTATCAAAAGCTTTTTTCAAATTACCTAAACCAACTATTAACACTTTATATCGAAATTCTAACAGATAATAGTGAAATGAAACCTTTACATCTGATTCGATAATATAAAGCTTTTTATCGATCTCCCCTTTTAATTTTTTTGCTTCACTTATACGTTGAGCTCTAATATCTCGATACCAATCATTCAGCATCTTAGTAATTAATTCATTGCCAGTGATTTGTATATTCATCAAATCCACTCTCCTTCTTTTAATTATCATAAAAATAACATAATTCGATTATTTATATCTATCTATATATATATTTCTCAACAATTGAACGAAATTCATTCACTGAATTTCGTTCAATATTTTAATAAATCCGCTGTAAATATGAATACTTTTTCTTATAACCTCTGAATATGAGTATCCTTAAAATCCGTCTCATATTTCAATCCATATCCAAACATTCGATCCATTCCAATATGTGCTGTCCATATTAAGCCAATCATTATAACGGTATCTATCTTAAAATAGACACCTATTAGAACAATTAATATGGATATGATATATGTGTGACATACATTATATATTTTCGCACCAACGTGATTATTAATCCCATATGCTAACATTGATAGATCCGGCGCTAAAAGGAATACAAAAAATATAATCCAACTAAACTCATATATCGAATACATATAAATCGCGGCTAAAAATACAACCATTCCTTCAAAATGTACAATACGTTTTTGCATTATTTATCATTCCTATTTTTCTATATTTATTAATACATTTTCATCGCTAAAAGTATTCTTTTCATTTTTTGCATTTTTTGACCAGATGGTTGCTAATATTGGCCCTGCAATGTTATGCCATACTGCCACTAATACACTTGGGAGTGCAGCAGCCGGTCCAAAATGCAAAATACATTCCAGCTACATTACTTATCGCTTCTAGTACTTTCATCCACTCAGCCCCTATCTTTTAATTGAAACACCTTATTCGGATTCAAAATATTTTGCGGATCAAGAGCTTTCTTTATTTTCTCCATTACAAATAATGCTGCCCCATGCTCTTCTTCTTGATACTTTCGTTTTCCGATTCCAACGCCATGTTCTCCTGTACACGTTCCTCCTCGTTTAAGAGCATACTGAACGATACTTTCATTTATTTCGTCTGCCTTCTTCACTTCCTCTTTATCATTTGTATCAATCATTAAGAGTACATGGAAATTCCCATCCCCAACATGACCGAGAATACCGCCAATAAGCCCTACTTTATCTAATACCTCTTTCGCATGTTGAATCGCTCCAGCTAATTCCGAAATTGGCACACATACGTCTGTACTCATTAGCTTTTTACCAGGATAACTATGCACGTAAGAGTACGCTAAGTTATGTCTTGCATCCCACAGTTTATTTCTCGCTGCTGTTTCCATCTCAAACGCAATTTCTATACATTTATGATCAAGAACGATTTCTTTCGTAAATTCAATATCTTGCTTTAACCCTGCTTCATTGCCGTGAAACTCTAAAAACAGTGTCGGTTCTTCTCTGTAACTTGTTTCATTGTAATGATTTACTTGTTTCATAGATAATTCATCAACGAGTTCAATTCTCGCGATTGGAATACCTGCCTGTAATATGTTAATTACAGCTTCTACTGCATCATTTATAGTTGGAAACGATGCCCTCGCAGCCATAACATGTTCTGGTATACCGTATACTTTTAAAGTTAACTCCGTGAAACATCCAAGTGTTCCTTCTGAGCCTACGAAAATACCATTTAAATGATAACCTGATGATGACTTCGCCGCTAAATTCCCGGTATGTATTACTCCTCCATCAGCAAGAACGACTTCTAAATCTCGAACTTGATCACGCATTACCCCATACTTTACCGCTGTCGTTCCGCTCGCATTTGTAGCAGCCATTCCTCCTAACGTTGCATCAGCTCCTGGGTCTACACTAAAAAATAATCCATACTTTTTCAATTCTTTATTAAGCTGAGAGCGCGTCACCCCTGGCTGTACTCTCACAAGAAAATCCTTTTCTCTTATTTCAAGTATTTTGTTCATAAGAGAAAAGTCCATTGTAATTCCTTTTTCGTAAGGAATTACATGTCCCTCTAAACTGGACCCTACTCCAAATGGAACGACAGCTGTTCCGTGCTGAATCGCTATTTTCATTATCGCGCTAACTTCTTCGGTCGTTTTTGGAAAAACAACTACATCAGGTAAACTACTACTATGGTAAGATTCATCTTTACTATGTAACTCTCGTACTGTCATATTTATTACTACTCGATCTTCAGGAAGTATGCCTTTTAATTCATTTACTACATGTTCAATTGTTATTTCCATAATCAACTCTCCTTTTTAATTTTAAAACAAGTATACCATCTTTATACAAAATAATTAGAAAAATAAGATTATTAAACCTGAACATACAAAAAAGAACCTGCAGCACACGCTACAAGTTCTTTTTCACTACATTTTAAACGATTTCTTTATTAACAACATAAACCAAATTAAAGTAACTGCCATCAACGAATGAGAAAATCCTACAATATAAGTTAACCCTTTAAAGTCAGCTCCATTTAACTGAAGAAGCCCTCTCGCTGCTAGCGAACCTAACATTAATGTTAATGCAATATTATGTAAAACAAACCACTTATTAAACCCTTGCACTTCATGAAACGCGATTACTTTTGCTAATCCTAAAGCAATTAAAAAGAAGAAAAAGCCAAGTACAAGTGTATGCGTATGCAAAAGATTTAACAAAGTAGACCCTAAAATCCCTTTATACTTACCATACTCCCTAGCGAAAATCCCTGATAATAAACCGATAATCAAATACGTAAACGATGCATTATATAATTTCTTCATTATGTACCTCCTTGAGTAGAATGTATAGTGTGTCATATTTAGTAATAATGATAGTTATATAGTAAAAACTCCTAGTCACCTAGGAGTCATTGTATAAGCATCTCACTCTTTACAATCAATCCTAATTATAAGATATCTCTCTATACAAAACAAACGAACTTTATGTGAACAAACACCCCCATTAAAATATGTTGCACTTTTGTTTTACACAATCCATACTAATTGTTATAACTTTTTAAAGGTGGTGTAATTATTGATAGTTCTTGAAACTGAACGTCTTAATCTTCGCTGGTTTGATATAAAAGACGCTCCTTTTATTCTTGAGTTAGTAAACGATCCTGCATGGATTCAGTTTATCGGTGACAAAGGAGTTAGTAACTTAGAAGATGCAAAAAATTATATTGTAAACGGTCCCATCGATATGTATAACAAACTTGGATTCGGCCTTTACTTAGTAGAACGAAAAAAAGATCTCACTCCACTTGGTATGTGTGGCCTTATTAAAAGAGATTCATTAGAAGACGTTGATATCGGGTTTGCCTTTTTAGAGACATTCCGTTCAAAAGGATATGGCTACGAGTCAGCTTCTGCGATAATCGAATACGGTGTACAAAAGCTCGGCATGAAACGAATTGTAGCAATTACTTCTGTAGATAACATCGCCTCAGGAAAGCTTTTAGAAAAAGTAGGATTACGATTTGAGAAAATCATTTCAGATTCAGGAGAAGATTTAAAATTATTTGGGTATAACGCATAGTAAAGAAGGTCGCCGTGAATGGTGACCTTCTTTACTATTTTACTGATCTCGTCATAATACTTTTAGTTCCATTTATAGTTTTGCAGTAATTCTTGTGATTACTACTATGCCTTTCATATCACATTTTTTGGAAATTCATAGAAATAAAACTTTCACATTTAAATAAATTATATTAATATATCAAATAAAGGAAGTGAGAATAAATGGAACAACCGCTATTTTTATTAGTTCTTCAATTCATTGCATTCATATTAATCATTTGTATCGTATATGGAATGTTGTACAATACCGTATTAAATTTAAATATGCCTAAATGGACTGCACATATAGTAGCTACGGTCTTTTCCCTTGGTATTACCTATCAAGCTTTTATAAATTTTATTTGAAAAACTTTTGTAGCAATTACTTCTATTGTTGATGCAGTAAAGCTTTTAGAAAAAGCAGGATTGCAATTTGAGAGGGTTATTTCAAGATCAGAAAACGTAACCATTTTTTATACAGTCTTTCCAGCGCAAAATAGTGAAGAAGTTAGTTCCGCTGAAAGTGTGTTTGCATAAAAAGAAATGAATTTAATTGATGCTACAAAAATTTTATTTTAATTCTGGTTCTATTGTTTGGAATCGTTCTAGGGTACCATTTGTGTGGACTTTAAAAATTTTCATTTGCGCACCAAAATGTTGTGTTAAGTAAAATGTATCACCAGTTATTAAATTTCCAATCTTCCAATCAGGTTGATATGTACTTTCCATGGAACTTTCTAAATCCCCAATCATTATTAAATTGATATATAATGAAGATGAACTACTCAACATTTTCGTTAAAGATAGTCTATCAACCTCTAACTACCTAATGAACTCAAGTAAACACATCTTCAGTCATTTTAAGAGGTACAAAAGGCACCCTTTCGGGTGATTTTTGTATAAAAATTCTATTTTTTTATATTCGATACCAACCACGAACCTTTTTAAAATAATAGTATCATTATGTCTCCTTTTTAGAGATTATTTTTAATTACCTTTAATTTTTTGCACCAGAACCGGAAAATCCCTGACTACTCGAAATATCAACTATCAGGTGCTAATATTCAATAACGCGTACTGAAAATGATTAAACATTTTTATAAACCCGTGGAACATTTAAGAAATCAATTTTTCTCTTATCGAAATTTAATTAGCTTACAGTAATACAGTGGTCATATATTTTTAAGAATAACGGAAGAATATATAGAAATTGCTACAGAAATGTGAAGTTTAATTAATTTAGGAGGAACAAACTTGTTTAATCAGCTTGTAAAAGTTATACCGAATTTATTTACGATTGGAAATTTATTGTGCGGTGTTTTCTCAATCACCTTGAATATGAGTGAATATTTAAGAGCAGCCTCCATTCTCATTTTCTTTTCAGCTGTTTTAGATTTTCTTGATGGAAGAATTGCAAGAAAATTAAAAGTGAACAGTGAGTTTGGCGTAGAATTGGATTCCTTAGCTGATATTGTTAGTTTCGGCGTCGCTCCTGCGCTTTTATTTCATACGATAGCAACACCTTCTATTTTAACTTCTTTGGCATTTATCCTATTCCCAACAATGGGTGCTTTAAGATTAGCTAAATTTAGTATTAAACCAACTATTGGATATTTTAAGGGATTACCTATTCCAGCTGCAGGATTATCATTGGCTGGTATGGCATTGTTTTCATATAGTAATGCATGGATTACTTTAATCCTCGCCCTCTTAATGGTAAGTCCCATTAGGTTAAAAAAATTTTAATGAAGGTCACGCCCAACACCATTAAGGAGCATTTTAAATGGATTTAACGCGTCAATAAGTATAAAAAAGCGGGACAATAATATTAAATTAGGTGCCCTTCGAAAAATTAAAACCTTGTATTTATGGCTATTGGGTTAATCCATCGATATGTTATTCTGAAACGTCAGTCCACTTTTAACAGGAGCTCCCTTTATCAAGAGAGCTCCTGTTCTTATTTCTTCTTCTTTTCTGTCGGTTGGCTTTGTTTAGCAAAATTAGATGAATCATCAAAATTCGGTTGCTTTTTACCAGCATTATTACTTCTACCTTTTCCCATATGTAATGCACCTCCCCTCCCCCTTACTATTCCCAATAAAAAAATTCTCTTGCATCCAAGAGAATTTTAAATTGGGTTCTTATTGATAATACCTAAGTACTTCCAACACTGCCATTCCATAAAAGATGGATCCAATGTTAAATTATTTAATGCTAAAACAAATATTACATTTTCATATTTAACTGGATAATCAATTAATAATCCTAATGTATTTCCTGAATCTGCGCCAATTATGATTCCCTTTTCTAACACGTCATCTATAACTTCTTTTAATTATTCTTACCTAGCATATAATATTTTCCTACACATTGAGATTGCATGTTGTATAAGGAAGCCCTTCTTCTTTCCATGCAAGAAATCCTCCCTTTAAATTCACTACTTCCTTTATACCAGCTCTTTGTAAAATACTAGCTGCTATAGCGGAACGTAATCCGGTTCGACATTGCAAAACTATTGGAAAATCTTTCGGTATATAATCTAGTTGTTCAAATAGATTACCTAAAGTGATATGTATTGCATCATGAAGGTGTCCTTCCTCCCACTCTTTTTTACTACGCACATCGATAACCTTAACGCTTCCACCTTTTATATGCGGATATAATTCAATCGATGTTTTTTCTTTGTAACTTTCAAATCTATCAAGTCTTTGTATTACTTTTAAGGGTGCAAAAGCAATAATATTATCTAACCCAATAGATTCAAATTCTCTAATAACTGCCTCTACTTTAACCTTTTCCTCATCTAGAATTATTAAAGTTTCTTTTTTATAATCTAATAACCATCCACACCAAGTTGTGAAAGAATTGTTATAAGGTATGTTAATTGACTTCTCGATATGACCTGCAGCAAAACTCTCTACATCCCTTATATCAACTATTTGATAAACGCTCTTCAAAATTTCTTGAAGTTCTTCTACTGTATTAATAGCAGTACTTTTTCTCTTCTTACGAATTGGCGGACCATACTTATTTAAATTCTTCATTAATGAAAAATACATTGGAGGCTCTGGCTGTCCCGTCAATAAAGTCGATATAAAATCACTTTCTTCATTACACCGAAATGCCCAATTGAACATCTTTTCATAACCTAATGTAGAAGTTGGAATTGCTCCTAATGCTTTTCCACATGCGCTTCCCGCACCATGTGATGGCCATATTTGCAAATAATCAGGAAGTATTTTTATTTTTTGTATAGAATCAAATAATTGTTTCGCTCCTATTTTTGCAGTATCTTTAATACCGACTGCAGTTTCTAATAAATCCGGTCTTCCTATATCTCCTACAAATATAAAATCACCTGTGAATATTCCTATCGGTTTATCATTCGTATAATTATTTTGACTTGTATCAGTTACTAAAAAAGAAATACTTTCAGGCGTATGCCCTGGGGTGTGAATTACATTAAATTTTATATGACCTACTTTAAACTCTGTGTCCTCTCTAACCAATTTGTATCGACCTTCGTTAAGATATTGATATTTCCAATCACAATCTCCTTCATCAGATACATATAAATTTGCATGGTAAAGATTAGAAAGTTCTCTAGAACCAGAAAGAAAATCAGCATGAATATGAGTCTCAGCCGCAGCAATTACTTCCATCCCCTCTTTCTTAGCAAATTCTATATATTGTTCTATATAGCGACTAGGATCAATAACGATTGCTACGCCTTCTTTCTGACAACCGACTAAATAGGAAGCATGTGCTAATTTTTCATCATAAAAATATTTTAAAAGCATAGCTATTCCCTCCAATTAGTTATTTCAAATTAATTTTCAATTTTTGTAACCACTTTTTATCTTCTCCTATAGAATCCCTTTCAACATTAAATTCCAATACATATATGGCAACATATATCTTTTAAGTAAAAACATACTATACCGTTCTTTCGCTTGATTAAATGGAAACGTTTCTTGAGGTTCATGTTCATAGTTAAATTCAGCAAGTATAAGACTTTTATATCCTGTAACAATCGGACATGATGTATATCCATCATATTTAGCCTGTAAATCTCTTCCGCTAAGTACGTCCATAATATTTTGTTTTAAGACGGGTATTTGTTTTCGAATTGCTGCTCCAGTTTTAGAGGTAGGTAAATTGGTACAATCTCCAAGTCCAAAAATATTTTTATATTGCACATGCTGCAAAGTATAAGGGCTTATATCTACCCACCCCTGATGATCACTTATCTCACTCTCTTTAATAAAATTAGGTGGCCCCATTGGCGGAACAACATGTATCATACTATATGGTACGGTTTCTCTTTTTAGTGTTTGCGTATCTTCAAAAATTGCCTCTCTCTTTTCGGCGATAATTTCCACTAGATTTTTATTATACTTCGTTATAATTTGCTTTCTTTCTAGTACTTGTTCTAAAGTATTTGCATATCGTGGAACCTGAAATATGTTATTGTTTGCAGAATAAAATATTACTTTACTTCTGTTTCTTACACCACTATTACAAAAATACTCCTCTGCTAAGTACATAATTTTTTGTGGAGCACCACCGCATTTAATAGGAGTATTAGGGTGGGTAAAAAGCGCATTTCCTCCTTTAAATTTTTCGATTTCTCTCCAAGTAGAATCAACATATGTATAAGAATAATTGCTACATACCCCATTAGTGCCAATAGACTCTTTTAAGCCTTTAATACTGTCCCAATTTATTTGGATACCAGCTGCTACAATAAGAATTTCATACTCAAGTAGCAGTCCGTCATCTAAAAGTATCTTATTTTCAGATGGAAATAACTCAACAACACTTTTAGGGATCCACGTTGCCCCTTTTGGAATAAGCGATTCCTGATTACACATCGTACTTTCCTTTGAAACAATTCCTCCCCCCACTAAACTCCATAGTGGCTGAAAGTAATGTTTTTTTGATGGATCAATAATTGCTATACTTTCTTTCAATAGGGGTACATTTCGTAATAAATGTGCAGTAGAAGATAGTCCTGCTGTCCCAGCACCAATTACAATAATTTTATAACTATCTCTGGTCTTCATTATCCTCTTCCTATCTAAAATTGATTTTTAAATTAACTAATTAGTAGCCATTTTTTCATCGTAGTAACATGATTATAAGTTAAAAACATCATAGTTTTATCTGATTTAAATGAAAATTTTGTTAATTTTACCATCAACATTACTATATGCGTAAATCCCCTATGTTACTTCCATATTTTAGTTTTAATATTAAAAATATATATTATTATATAAAATAAAAATAATGCATTAAAATACTTTTCATGAATCCGGATAAGTAATGTTTAAAAAACAACAATTTTACTACAGTAATCAAGAACAGTTTTCTAAATTAAGTCACTGGAGAAAATATAACTCTGGCGCAATATCCCTACCAGCTTTCATTCCAATAGTAACTCCATGATATAACGTCAAAGATGAAATCCCTCAACTTAGGTATTTAACTTTTTAAATTTATACAAATGTCTTAGCTCTATGTACTGTGATATATAGGTCCACATCAATATGTTATTGTATCATATACTGAACAGATAATTTAAATTACTTTTATAAAGGATGATGAGGATGAACCTAGAAGATATACAAAAATCCTATGGCGTAATTGTAAGTTTAGGAGGATTGTGTCAAGTCACCAACCAAATCAAAAGACACAATTTAAGAACATTTTCTGGACCTTTAGATTGGTTTTATTATCCATCACTTTCAGATGTAAACAGATTACTTCAAAATCGATTTAAAAAATTTATGAAGTTGGAAAATATGGTTATAGAAGGTTCAGAAAGTTACGGTCTTATTGAATCAGAATTTGATAATCAAATTAAATGGGCAGAACGAATTACCTACTGTATAAAGGACACTTATTATAATTGTTTTTCAATGCATGATTTTCCTATTAATTCAGAAAAGGATTTGAAATCAACCTATCCTTCTTTTAAAGCTAAATTAGACACTAGAATTAACCGATTCCTTGAAAAAATAAATAGTAGTGAATCCATTTTATTCATTAGAATTTGGGGAAATCGAGATGAAGCGGTTGAATTACAAAACGTATTATCTAAAATTACAAATAAGGATTTTAATATTCTTATTGTTAATTTCAAGGAGGGTATATCTAATATTGTTGAACAAAATTGGGGAATATCGAGGGTTTGTTCAATTGAACTCCCACGTTATCAGGATAGATGGGAAGGTGATGATTCCGATTGGGATGTTATTTTAAACAAAATAACATTAACTTAATAATTTTCTTCTTACTTTTAACATGATTTGGCCCGTAAAATCAAATAGGTGTAGAGAAATAAAATTCCTATCTAATTGATACACACTTAATTAACAAAACGTTCATATAATAATTCGTAAGTCCTTCTTTATTGAATAAATAGTTCTTTACAAAATTAGTTCCATCACTAGAGCACCTTTATGCGGTGCTCTTTTTTGAATTTATAAAATGTAAAAATAGTTGTTCCATTTTCCTTCAAATGGTTAATTCCTTTTGTTATTCTTCTGTTAATTTCTGTAAAATCATTTATGCGATCAGCATATTCTGCTTATGTAGTGCATTCACAACTACTTACTTCCATACTTTATCTTATATTTTGTCTTCTTGGATATTTCATTATAAGCTTCTTCAATTCCCTTGATTTCCTTCCCCTTCTTTTATCTTAAGAACAAACAATTTCTTTCATTAATATTAAATAAACTAAAGCATAGATTTTAAAAGAACCTAATTTACATATAATTAATGATAAACTACAATGTGTATTCTCCACGTTTAATCAGCATCTGAATTATAAATCTAACATATTTTTTTAGTTGATTGTCATTATGGTACAACCGTGTATACATTTACCAAACAAACTACATAGTTTAAATTAGTAAAACATATAGAGAGGAAGGAAATAAATCTATGAAAGTCATAATTTTGTGTGGGGGAAAAGGGCTTCGGATGCAAGGAATTTTAGAGGACATTCCCAAACCATTAGTTCGAGTTCAAGGAAAGCCTCTCCTCTTGCATATAATGAATTGGTATAGAAAATATGGACATTCTGATTTCATTTTGCCCTTAGGATATAAAGGTGAGAAAATTAAGGAATATTTTATGGACTTTAGCTGGAAAGAGAATGACTTTAGTTTGAATTTTAAAACCAGTCAATATACGCTACTTCAGAAATTAGAAAATTGGAATATACACTTTATAGATACAGGAATTGATACAATGACCGGGGCAAGACTAAAAAAACTTGAATCCTTTGTACAGGGTGAAACCTTTTTATTAACTTATGGTGACGGATTAGCTAATATAGATATTGATCAACTAATAGCATTCCATAAAGAAAAAGGAAAAATTGCTACATTAACTGGAATTTAAAAAAATAGTCAATACGGCCTATTGGCGGTCGAAGATGGAATTGCTATTGATTTTAAAGAAAAACCATTACTTGATGAAGTAATTAATGGCGGTTTTTTTGTATTTAACAAAGAAATATTCAATTATTTAAGTAATAATGATGATTGTGTTCTAGAAGAAGATCCTCTTCGAAATTTAATAAAAGACAATGAGCTCGCCGTCTATGAACACAATGACTTTTGGGCTAGTGTCGATACACCTAAAGATTTAAAAACTGTAAATGAAAGTTGGAATCCAAATAAATTTTAGTGGAGAGGACTGAATAAGCATTGAACTCTAATGATAAAAAAATAAGTTTACCTCGATTGTACATCCCCTCTAATGAGAAAATAGTTAACCCACTTTCAACAGGAATTAAAGCTTCAAATCTCTCCAAAAAAAATACTCAAAAAAGAATTAATCCCCAATTCTATAATCAACAACATAATCTAAATAATCATTTCTGCGTCATTGTAGGTAGTGAGTATGTCTTGAAAATGATTGCTTTACAGCAATCATTAATGCAGTACTCAGAAAAATTCACATTGTGGATTTGTTGTATAGATCCTTTTGCATATTCACTATTAAAAGAAATGAGTTTAATTAATGTAAACCTTTTACAAGTTGAAGAATTAGAAGATCGTGAACTAAAAGCAATTAAGAGAAAAAGAAAAGTAAATGAATATTGTTGGACTTTAAAATCTGTCTTGATAGAATATTTATTGGTCAATTATGATTTACCATCTATTCTATATTGTGATGGTGATTTATGTTTTTTCTCTGACCCTAATATTATTTTTGAGGAATGGGGTGACCATTCTATTTTCCTAACCCCCCAAAGAGATCGGGATTGGGTAGAAAAAATGTATGGAAAATATCAGGCTGGTCTAATTGGATTTAAGAATGACCTCTATGGACTAAAAAGTGTAAGATGGTGGAAAAATAAATGTATAGATTGGTGCAGTGCCGAGGCTGAGGAGGGAAAATTTGGCGACCAAAAGTATTTAGATTATATCCCTATTTATTTTCCAAAAGTAAAAATTTCAAATAACTTAGGTATAAATGCTGCGCCTTGGAACTGTATATATAATAACGATTATAAAATTGACAAGACTAAAAACGATATATTTATTGAAAACGACAAACTAGTTGTTTACCATTTTGCATGTATTACTATCTTTACTGAAAATGATTTTGATCTTTGGTCTTTGGGAGAAATTTCAATACCCAATAATATATTAAACCATATTTACACTCCGTATTTAGAGAGAATTCAATTTATTTTAAAGCAATTAAAGGATAAATTCAATAAAGGTACTAAACAATTTTTAAGTAAAAAAGATATAAATAAAGCTCAAACTTTATATAAAGATTCACAATTAAGAAGAAAAATGAATCAATCCAATCATTTTATGAACTTTTCCATGATTATAAGTAAAGAACGATTAATTCAAGGATTGACCTCTTATTATTCCTTAGAAAATTTCAACGCTAAATTTACTGTATGGATCTGTTGTATGGATGATTTAACTTATCAAATATTAGAGAAATTAAAATTAAAGCACGCCATCCTAATTCCGGTAAAAGATATTGAAAATCATGAACTCCTCAGTATAAAAAATGATAGAAGTTTACAAGAATATTGTTGGACATTAAAAGCACCCCTATGTCTACATGTCCTTAGTCTTTATCCGGAAGTTGATCACATTATATATTGTGATGCTGATATGTATTTCTTTACAGCACCTAATATCATTCTTGATGAGTGGTGGAAATACTCTGTATTCCTTTGCCCTCAAAGAAGCTCTACTGAAATTGAAAGCATACACAGTATATACCAAGCTGGTTTAGTAGGCTTCAAAAACGATCAAAATAGTAAAGAAATTTTAACATGGTGGAAAGATAAATGCCTAGAATATTGTAATAATCATTATGATGTTGAAATGGATAGATGGGGTGATCAAAAATATTTAAATCACATTCCTAACATCTTTTCTAATATAAAAATCATGACTCATAGAGGTATTGATGCAGCACCATGGAATGTCATTTTAAATAGCAGTTCTATATCCAAAACAGATAATAAAGTTTTTATTGATCAAGATGAATTAATAGCTTTTCATTTTGGAAGTATGCAAATTATTAATCCAAATGAGTTCGATTTATGGAAACACGAAACTTTAGAATTACCTCCAGCAGTTTTAGATTATATATACATTCCTTATATTGAACAATTGAATAAGACATGTCATACCCTTCATAATACTTTTCAAAAACCTTCCTCTTCTTTATTTGCTGACCAAATTGATACAACAACAATAAAAAATCATTTTAAATACCCCTCCCCTCATCACAATTAAAACTGATACTTTCCTTATTTAAAAATAAATCTATTTATTTCAGCAACTAAAAATACATCTTAATAAAGGATAGATTATCACTATGATTGCTTCATTTAAAAATAAAACTTTCCTTATTACTGGTGGATACGATTTTATTGGTTCTCACTTGGCACGAAGACTTTTAAATTTACAAGCAAAAATTGTTCTTTTCATAAGAACACCATCAAACTCTTGGAGACTAAAGGATATTCTAAAATATATTGAAACCTATGAAATAGATATACGAGATAAAAAACAAGTACAAGATGCAATAAAGAAAATTAATCCCGATTATATCTTTCACCTGGCAGCCTATGGTGTAAATTCTGCCCATACAGATTACATCCATGCTATAGAAACAAATGTTATAGGGACTTGTAACATTATTCAAGCAGCGAAATTGGTGAATTGTAAAAAAATCATCAATTTTGGGAGTAGTTCTGAATACGGTAACAAGATGGAACCTATTCATGAAAATATGTTACTAACTCCTGTGGATATCTATGGAAGTACCAAAGCTGCTGCTACTATACTCGCCCATCAAATTGCTAGCGAAAACAATATTAATCTTATAACATTAAGACCTTTTGGCATATTCGGAGAAGGCGAAGAGCCGCATAAAATTTTCAGCTATATAATCTTGCGAGTATTACAAAACAAAGATGTAAATTTAACTTTATGTAATCAATTAAGAGACTATTGTTATATAGAAAATGTAATAGATGCCTGTATCCTAGCAGTAGAAAATACTACTGTACAAAATGAAATCTTTAATATTGGGAGCGGCACTATTCACCCCTTGAAACATTATGTAGAATTATTATTCAAACATTTGAAAACCAATTCCAGACCAAATTACGGTGCAATTTCCTCTAGAACAAACGAAAGATGGGTTCCTGAAGCAGATGTGCAAAAAATAAAAAACTCTCTTTCCTGGGAACCTAGAATTAATATTGAAGAAGGAATTATAAAAACTGTTAATTGGTATAAAAATAATAAACATTTATACCTAACCCCCTAAAAATAGGGTACTAAAGGAGGTGGACTAATTGTTAAACCAAAACTTTAATAAGGCTTTTTACGGAAAAACAATTTTAATTACTGGACATACTGGTTTTAAAGGTTCTTGGTTATCTCTATGGTTGAATGAATTAGGTGCTACCGTAATCGGATATTCATTAGATCCTAAAAATAAAAATGATAACTTTAACATTACTAACCTTCAAAATAATATAATTGATATTCGTGGAGACATTAGAGATTTTAATAAATTAAATAAGGTTTTTACAGATTATAAACCTGAAATTGTATTCCATTTAGCTGCCCAACCTCTAGTTAAGTATTCATATGAATATCCTAGAGAAACATACGAGGTAAACGTTGTAGGAACTATGAATGTACTAGAGGCAATTCGATTACATGAATCAGCTAAAATAGGAATTATGGTGACAAGTGACAAGTGCTATGAAAATAAAGAATGGCCTTGGGGTTATCGTGAAATTGACCCTATAGGCGGCTATGACATATATAGCTCAAGCAAAGGATGCTGTGAACTTTTAATTTCTTCCTATCGAAATTCTTACTTTTCAGAAGAAAACTTTTCTCAACACAAGAAAATAATTGCAAGCGTTCGAGCTGGTAATGTAATTGGTGGTGGTGATTGGTCAATAGATAGAATTATTCCTGATTGTATACGAGCATTAGAATCAAACAAAAACATTATTATTAGAAACCCTACTGCTATTAGACCCTGGCAACATGTACTAGAACCCTTAAGCGGGTATTTACTCCTTACAGAAAAAATTATAAATAATGGTATCCTTTATTCAGGAGCATGGAACTTCGGGCCATCCCTAAGCAATATTGTTCCAGTTGAAAAATTAGTAACCAGTTTACTAGATATTTGGGGCTGCGGGGATTGGACAGCAGAAAATATAGGTCCAATAAATTTTCATGAAGCAAATTTACTAAATCTTGACATTAGCAAAGCAAAATTCAATCTTAATTGGCAGCCAAAATGGTCCCTACAACAGACTTTAGAAAATACAATAGAATGGTATAAACATTATAATTCTTACACCAGTTCTGAGATGATAAATCTATGTATTAGCCAAATCAAACAATATTGCATGCTTTGAACTACTCCCACTTACCCATACTTGCTGTGAGTTCCTTATGGAGGGAGTCTTCTTAGTTAAAATAATAAAAGATACATTAATTTTTATAGTCTAAATTATAAACCTACTATACCTAAAATTATGTGATTGTCCATTAACAAAGATTTTATTTCTTCGGTTATTTCAAATCAACTATTGACATTATATTGAAGAATAAAGGAATCACGTATTTTTCTAGTGATTCCCTTGTTCTGAGAAAATAATGTCTTGCTTTAACGACAATACAGTATATGCGATTATTAATTTATTTGTTCTAGTTATGAAAAAATCTATTCCTGTCAAAAGAGCTTTCTTCAAAGAAAAACTTCCTATTTTCTTCTACTTATCCTACCCGAAAAGTAACTAAGATGAAAATTTTGATAATTATATCTACTATATAGAATTATACTGAGCTTTAACAATTTTATAATTATCCCCTTCTTGTAGCTATTCCACTAAATTTCATGCTTATATATTGATTCTCTCATTTATTATCACCAATGTTGATGAATTCATGCATTGCTTATTCTATACAAAAATTGCTTTTTGAATTATCTTTTCAGAATAAGTAAAGAAGGCTTTCTCTTTTATGCACTTCTTCCCTACCAGTCTTTAATTTGCCTTTAATCAACAATAAGAACAAATCTTCAATATAGTACATCTTCTATAAAACAAAACCATAAGTAAGATAATTTCACTATTACAAATAATGAGATAGTCTGTTTCACCTTTTTACATTATCTAAAAAAAGAACTTGTAGGAATTCTTACAAGTTCTTTTTTTGTTTTCTTTATTCTCTTCTTATTTACATACGCAAGATTTATATATTTGGTGTTGATACATACTATATGTATCCGATAAAATAATTTTAAAATTAATACGTAATTGATCCGTTTTAAGAAAAGGAAATTTCATAAATCTTCAATCACAGTTTCTAAGTTCACCTGATAGAACATACAAAGACTCATATCATCTTTTGATAATTTTTGGATGTTTTATTCTAAGTATATTCGACACTAATTGATTGTTTTTTATGAATTTTCTTGAAAAATATTGTAATATCACTCCATTTTTTCTTCTATTTTGTTATGATGTTTATAATTAAATTGGATTAGGATTTTTTTAGAAAATGGGGGCGTATATTATGAGTGTTTCAGTAAAGGGAAATGAGCAATTAACCTCTCTATTGAACGACTGGTATCGAGCTATGCTATCTCAACAAGTTATAAAAGCTACTAATCTAAAAAAGAAAATTGATGAAAAAATTAATAAGTTAAGCATTGAACCGGATCAAGAACATCAGGATCAAAATTTGTTACTATACTATTCACTACTCGAATTTCGTTACAAGGTCTTAACAGATAGCCTTGGTATTCAACAAAATAGTTTTGATACTATTAGCGATTATGATATGCCTACAGATCAATTTCTACAATTCTATTATCATTTTTTCAAATCCATTCATTCCACTTTTATATCAAATTATACTGAGGCAGAGGAACATTATAAACTAGCAGAAAAAATATTGGTAGCTATACCAGATGAAATTGAACATGCTGAATTTTACTATAGAATTGCTACTTTCTATCACCATACCTATAACAATCTCGCTTCTATCGACTACGCAAATAAATCGAGAGCAATCTTTTCAAAGTACGAAGGTTATGAAGTAAAAACAGCCTTTTGTAATAGTTTGCTAGGTGGTTGCTGCATCTATTTAAAACAGTACGAACAAGCAGAAGAATATCTACATTGTGCAATTGATTTACTACAAAAAAATAGGGAAGAAGATTCCTTGTTATACGTAAAAAATATTATGGGGTGGCTGTATTCTGATCAAAGTATGTCTACTTTAGCTATTCGTCACCTTTCAGAAGTAACAGAGAAAATCCCTACACACTTCAAGGCCATCTTCCTACAAGCTAAGGAACATTATAAGTTAGGAGAACAATCAACGGCCAGCCAACTCATTGATAAGGGACTACAGATTTGCAGAGAGATTCATAACGAAGAATATACACACCACTTCTCTATTTTAAAAAAATTAAACGAAAATATTCCATTGGAAGAATTAGAAAAAATCATTCAAGAAGGAATCTTATACTTTGAGGAAGAAGAATTATGGGAATATGTTGTCGAATACGCCGAATTATTTGCCACAAAATGTAGACAATTAGAGAACCACCAAAAAGTAAGTGACTATTTCCATATTTGTTATCAAGCAAGACAAAAATCAATCGCAAAAGGAGTGTTAAAATAATGAAAAAAATTAGCTTATTATTATCAAGCATTGCTTTTATTGGGGTATTAACGGTGGGAATTTTTCAGTTTTCTAAAACAGATCAGCTTGCTACTCATGGGCATTATCCTGCTCCTTCATATAGTGTTGGCGATTATGGTGGTGCACCACCACAAATTTAATGTACATGTATTTAAAACCCTCCAAATGGAGGGTTTTTAAATGGCTTATCTGCTTGTTCAATACGCATAGAGAGTACAATACTTATTTACTATGTTATAAGATTTTTCATTTCCACTCTGTAACAAGATTCTAGCATTCTCTCCTAGAATCTCAACTTAAATCTTAAATCCACCAATTAACTCTTGAAGTTCTTCCGCCATCTGTGCTAATTGTATTGCTGAAGAATTTATCTCTTCCATAGAAGCATGTTGTTCCTCAGATGAACCAGCTATCGTTTGCATACTTGAAGAATTTTCTTTTACAGCCATAGCTATTTGATCAATCGATGTATCAACTTTCATTGCATCAGTTGTCATTTTATTTGATAGTTCTACCATACCATGCACTTTTGATACAATATCATTTGCAGATTTTGAAATCTCATAAAAACTTTGTTTTGTATCGTTCGCAACTTTAATTCCCGACTGTACTTCTACTCCCACTTCATTCATAGCTTTTACAGTCTCATGTACGTCTGCTTGTATTTCCTTAATTAAGCTTCCAATTTCCATCGAAGATTCGGATGATTGCTCTGCTAGCTTCCTAACTTCATCGGCAACAATTGCAAACCCTCTCCCCTGTTCCCCAGCTCTTGCTGCTTCAATCGCTGCATTTAATGCTAATAAATTTGTTTGTTCCGCAATATTTTGAATCGCTTCTAATATACTGCCAATTTGCTGTGATTTCTTATCTAATAATTTTATGACATTATCTGATTGAGAAACAGAGTGATGGATAGACTGCATTTGTGTTACAGTTTGTTCTACTAATTGTTCACCTTCATTTGCTTTTTGTTTAGTGTATATGGAGGAAGTCGATACTTCAGAAGCATTCTCAGCTACGTATTGAATATTTCGTGTTACCTCACCAATTAATTCAGCTCCAGACTCAACTTCATTATTTTGAACCTCTGCACTGTTCGAGATTTCTTCCATCTCTTTTGTAATTTGTTCTGTCGCAACACTTGCTTGCTCTACACTAGCAGTTAGTTCCTCAGAAGACGCAGCTACATGTCCTGCAGATGTGTTAATTTGAGAAATAATATTACGTAACGACTCTGCCATTGTATTGAAACTACCACCTAATTGACCAAGTTCATCCTTTGAACGAATATCTATTTTCTCGGTTAAATCTCCTTGACTAATTCTTTGAGCTGACATGACTAATTGTCTTAGTGGAGTAATTATAGATTTGAGTATGAATAGAATTACAATTCCACCTAACAATAATGAAGCACCTATTATAGTGAGTGTTTTATAAAAAATAGGATTGGTAGCTTCTTCAATTTCTTTCGTAGGCATTACGCCAGCTATTTTCCAACCTGTTTTTTTATTTGTCTTAAAGCTTATGTTTCGATCTTCGCCATTGAGGCTATAAGTAATTACTCCATCTTCTGTCTTGTACAATTCATCCACTAAAGTTTTCTCTAATTTCTCTCCAGGCTTTAGTGATGGATGAACAACTATAGTTTTATCTTGACTAACTATAGATACAAATCCTTGCTTCCCAATTTTTATCATTTTGGATGTTTTTACGATATCTTTAATATTCAAATCTACGCCAATGACACCACTTTTATCTGCATTCTGCTTTGCAATTGCAATTACCATATTTCCTGTAGACTTTGATTTATATGGAGATGAAACAATAATCTCTCCATCTGCTTTTACTGCATCCTTATACCAACTACTTTCTAGCGGATTAAACCCTTCTGGTATTTTTCCAACAGGTGCATGAATAAATTGATTGTTACTGGATGCCGTATAAATCGTTTCTATCTCTGGATGTAACTGTATATATTGATCAAATTTATTCTGTACATTTTGCGATTGTTCAGGATTATAATCCCCTTGTGTGAGTACCTTTGCAAAATGAGTGATATCTGTATGCTTATTTTCTAATTCATCATCAACAATCTTATCTAAAATACTTATATTATCTTTTGCTGATTGTAGAATTGTTTCATTAAGATCTGTTTTTGCTTTATTATAAGATGATACTCCTACGATAAGGCTTGGTATAATTAATATTGCTATAAATGCCATAGACAACTTCGTTTTAAGCTTTATTTGTCCCAATCTTTCTTTTATATTAAACACTAGATACTTCTCCTTTTCATTTTTACTACTTATATAGTTTATTTAAATTTTTCTCCTTTACTTTTCCATATTCATTTATTGTACCATTCGAAATGAAACCACAATTAAATCCTATTATCCGTACTTTATAATTTAGAGATTTACTTTTCACAGACAGAGTTTTATCTGTCCTCCTTTCAAATATGTTATTTTTCTAGATTCAGCAATTATTAGACTACGAATTATTCCAAATAAACTTGATGCAACATATACTTCATTTAAAAAATAATTATTGGATTCGTTTGGATAAAAATTTGATTTAGCGCTATTCCAATCAGATGAAATCCTTACCATAATAAATTCACAAAACATAACTAAGTAAATTTATTCCTTTAATAATTATATTTAACTGCCTTTTAACCATTCTAACTGTATTACTTCATCGTTTTATCTGTTTATTACAATCACTTTTGTTTTATTGAATCACTAAACTATAAATTCTAGATAGGAGAATAAAATAAATTAGAGAATTACATTGTAACATATATATATAAGTTGTTGATATTAAAATTTAAAACTTTACTATTTTTCATATGCAATATTACATGCGAAAAGCCATAATTTTTTTGTTATACTATGCATGTGGATTTTTCATCCAAAAATCCACCCAAACGCATATTTATGTATATGCCACCCTAATTGATGAAAGTGAGAAGAATGTTTATCATTTTTCTCACTTTTTTATTTAGGCTCTGTTAATATTGATTATTGATAAAAAGTATTAAATAAGGGAAGACACCTTAGAATTGGTGCTTCCCTTATTTGTTGATTATTCAAATCTAAAATAGGTATTTTCTAAACCTATTCTTTGCTTTAATGTTCTGCCCAAAGCATAATTATTTGGTAATTCTTTTTCAACGACACAAATAATATAACCTGCTTTTCCTGTTGTTAAATTAGTTAGTTGTAAGTAGTTAGTGTTGTCGTAGATATAAGAAATAATATATTCATAGAAATTATTTTCTTTATCTTCTCTATTCATATCAACATTGTACAACCTAACTCTTGCTCCTGCCCAAATTTCCTCATCATCATCAACATTACTTAAAGGCATCCATTTCGAGTTATCCAATATTTCACCCTTTTCTTAATTCATTCGTTTATACACAAATGTTGCTAGACACAAACTATCATAAGCATCCGTCATTTCATTGATTAGACGACCACCGACAGAGAAAAAAGACTCAACATAGCTTTTTCCCCATTGAAACACTTGCTCTCTCTGTATGAGACAAATCACGAATATGTTTCAATAGATTACTGAACGCTTTGCTCAACCTCAATACATATCGAACGTTAGTTTTTATGAAATTATATTAAGATTTCGAATTGGTTTCAAATATCAACATTTACTTTTAACAGAGCTTTTATTTAAAATGTGTGCTTTTACTTAATTCTTTAGTTATTTTTACATTTTGAATCTACGAAAATGAATTCCCTTATAAAAACTCTAACAGAGAATCTTTCTTTCAAATTCCACCTAGGGAATCATTTGTTTTCCCAAAAACCTACCAACATCTTTATCAACTCATTTTAGAATATTTAAACAATAATTTCATATACAAACTCTGCATAAATTATTCATTTTCTTTTATATAATGCCTACCTTTTTACTTTTGATAGATTATTATACATTGGATTATTATACATAAACGCCAAAACATGAGGTATTTTGTAGAATTTTGTCTATCAATATGTATGTACACCCTTTTGTAGTGGATATAGACTGTGAGGTGTAAGGAGATACCTTACAAAATAATAAAAAGGAGATTATAGAATGAGTAGATTAACAAAATTCTCAAAGTTAGTATTTGCAACTTTAGTCGTGGGAAGTAGTTTAAGCACCTTTGTTTCGTCACACAGTGTACAAGCTGACACCTTAGATACTAATTACCAAGATTCTGTAAAATTCATACCACCTTCTAGTGCTAGGCCAAAATTGGAACAAAAAAACACTATTGTTCCAGAAGCAAAAGTTGTTAAAAACCATTATGTAAAGTACTCTAAAGCACATTTCCAAACTAAAGAAAGTATACCAAAAGAGATTTATTATTCTTCAGAAGGCTTTAAAGGCTATATACAGGCAAGTACCGTTTGGGATATGGGAGATCATTTCGCAACACTATATTCCGGAACCGTTATTCGATGTTAGACTTTTAATCCATTCTTTCCTAATGCTTAAAATGATCAATAGTTCACTGCCAATACTGTAATATCTATTGTTCATAAAATAAACCACAAAATCTTTCGATTTCATGGTTTATCAAATATAAAGATAATGCTAAACGAATACTCTAACATTACCTTCCCCAAAGTTAATTATAGAGTATTTTCAAAAAAAAGACACTCTTGTAGTGTCTTTTTTATAGTATTTTAAAAAGAATTCCACCTACTAACACCTTTTTGTTGCGCCTATTCGTTTATTTCAATATGATACTTTTCCATCTCGTATATGCAATAGACAATAATAGCTAAACTCCAACTGACACTATAATAATTATGTGTGTAGAAGTCATAGCCCGCTTTAATACCTTTTTCTATTACAACTAATGTAAATCCTAAAGCCACCCATCTGTTAATTTTCATCTTTATAAACGTTAAAGAGATAATTATTAAAAATAAAATATTTGTAAGATGATTTATCATTAGCTCATATTTTTGAATGTATACTGCCATTATACAAGCAACGATATTAGTCGCAATGCCAAAGGCAATCACCGCTCCCCAAACCCTGTCCGAAAGTCCCACTCCTGAGTCAGTCCCTTCCTAAACAAATATCCCTTTCTTTAATTCGTTCCTACACCCTATTCAAGATATGCTAAATTATCCTTGTCTGATGAATATCTATTTATCTTTTCATATAGAGCAAACAAAATTTCTACTCATAATTTTTTCTTTATTAGACAAACTATGTCTAAGCCGTTTGAACTAGCGGCTTCACTCTTCTGGTAATGGGATAGCACAATTTATTGAATTGACTAACTCATTCAACCCACTGGCACCGGCAGGCAACAAAATAGTTGTCTGCCATTTTCATGTATACTTTTTCTAATTTCATTTCAAACCAAGTGTGTGCTGTACTGATTTCAAAAGGACAGAATTTCATTTTTTAAAATTTAAAAAAGATAAGGTCCTGTCTACTTTTGGTATAGGACTTTTTCTTTTCACACATACTATTTTTGAACCTGTTTACCAATACGTGTCCTAATGGTGTCTTGAATTCCTCCTAAAAAGGGCTGCAGATACGACTGCATGCCCTTTTATTTACGTTGCTTCTCTATATTGAATAAAATAATTAAAAACTAAAAATGTAATATTACATATTTTTTCTGTTCAGATTATGTTAGGATTTACTTCGTAGTCGAATTATAGTTTCGTATCTAATTCAGCAATATGTGAACTGTTTACCTAAAGAAAAGACACCCAAAAGGTGTCTTTTCTTCTTTTAATCTAAAAAACATTTTTTCTTTTCAGTAAGATCCAATTATCCCTCTAACCTAAACCTCATAATTAAAGGCAATTTAATCATGGTACTCAAGAGTTTTCATCCATTTCAATATACCTATAGCTTAATTTAAAATCACATTTCCAGCACTATATTTGCTTTCCTACAGATTTTCTGTCTTGTTCTTAATTCTGTCAAAATCCTCATGTAGCTATACAAAGAATATATGCTACTATGATATTAAGAAACTATGCGTTCCCTTAACCCTGTATCCGGCCCTGTATTTATTACAGGGTCTTTGTTTATTTCATTTACTTTTATTGGCTTATAAGGGTTAATACACAACCAATTTCAATTAAAATCGTTTAAATGTTAGTTAGAATTTGAAATAATATTTCTATTAACTTTTTTAACAAATGAAATCTAATATTAAATCTCTAAATGTATACTGTACTATACACCAGTTAACACTATATAAATAGTATTAACCATCTTAATTGAATATTAGTAATAGTAAGTATAAACATTATCAATTTACTACATCTTACATTTATGTAAAAATAAATACATGTTAAACTTTTTCAAAATCTTTCCCCTAATAAAGATTTGAAGTAGCATTTCATGATTCTCTTTACTGTTAATATGCCTTGAAAAAGAGCCCTATAGGGTTCTTTTTCTTCTCATTATAACCTCAGTAAGTCCATACAAAAAGGACTGCTAGTTATTAGAACATTGCTTCATTTTCAAAGAAACAAAAAAGGAATCCTTTACGGATTCCTTTTTGCAATGCACTCTTTTTCAAATGGTACATTTTGTACCTACTTTTAGTATAACTTATAATCCCTATAAGATAAATAAGATTAAATTGAATTTACTTCATTTATTTTCATAAAAGTATATAAATCTATAAATTAATACTACTAGGTTCACTTCCAAAAGGTTTGTATTTTTTCAATAAAAAGAATACATTATACTTCTTTATAATTTTACACTTTAGGTTTATCTGTTAATGCAGTAACAATCCTGTCCACTAAGTCTTCTGGCATCCATTCATGATTTGTATCATTCGTTTCATTTGGCCCTAAAGAATCAATAAACTTTTTAAACTTTGGAAATAAAACAATAGAAGTGATCCAATGTATCGTATGATTTATGGAGAAGAAATGAAAAACTCCTTGCTTTTCACCCTCCTGTAATATTTCTTTTAACTGTTCAAAATTACCTATGAAATACGGTTTAATCTTTTCTAATCGTGCACTTTCCTTAATAATCTCCTCATATGCCAATGATCCAATTTCAGGGTTCTCTTTTATATGTGTAGTAAAAACCGTTAAATAGTCTCTAAGGGCATTGATAGGATCAAATTGATTCTTCTCAAGAAAATTGGGTAGCTCATTAGCAAGACCATATTTCTTAAATACCTCATAATATAGGTTTTCTTTCCCGTTAAAATAGTACGAGGCCATAGCAACATTCACTTTCGCTTCTTTTGCAATTTCTTGTATGCTCGTACCTTCGTAGCCACGCTCTCCAAATTTTTTCTTAGCAGCCTTTAAAATATTTTCCATTGTCTGCTCTCGAGATTTCCCCATTTCACACACCTCAAATAGTATATATTTCACTTCAAAAACCCAATAAGGAATTTGAATAGAGTATCTTTTTAATGAAATTTAATTATATATTTAAAGTGGTAACTTAACAACCGATGAAGTTCTGATTACTTTAAACAATATCCCCTTGCGTAATATCAATAGCTTTCAAATACTTTACGCTCTTTTCTAATCGAGTGAAAGTCTGGACAAAAAACATCTAATATTATCTTAACTTCGTGTGCAAACAAAAAAATAATAAGGACCAAAGTTTATCTATTTTATAGATAAACTTTGGTCCTTTCATTACATTATACAGATTTAAAATAAACTCGTATATTGATGAGATAATTATCCATCAATCGGCCATCATTTACTGACTAGATCTGTTTAATCTCGATATAAGGTCCTTTAATGTTTAATTTGTTAATATCATTAGAGATATTGCCTACAGTTGATTTTTCATTAAAAGTATAGACCTTTTCACCATTTACAAAGATACCCCAATTTTTATCTTCGTAACTGATACCATAACCAGCATTGCTAGATGTAGCTTTAAGTTGATTTCCATTCATTGAAAGAGATAATTTCCCTTTTCCTTTGTTAAGTTTATCATTCACGCTGTTGATACTATTCATTTGTTCTTCAAGGGCTTTTTGGTTATCAAGAGTAACTTGATGGTTTTTCCAGTCTAATTTATAGTGGTTCGTAAAGAATTCATTATATGTATCTTTATTATTTGTTCCCCACCATTTTGAACTTACCCATTCGATATTGTACTGATCTGAAATTCTACGATTTGTTATTTTTAAATCTGATGTAGTTTCTGTTTTATCAGCAGTAATAACCGCTACTACGTTTGGAGAAAAACCATATCCTGTTAAAGCTGGTACTGTATCTTTTGAAACAAAATTATTCGTTCCTTCATTATAACTACGTGATTTCATAAATAGTTGATTACCATAGAAAGTATTGAATGAATCACGATTATAAATTCCCCACTCTGGGAAGTTAAATGATTGGAATCCTACTTTCCAATTTAATTTTTTATCTGTGTGGGTCTCTAATACCGTTTTATAATCTACTTGATCATAAGATACACTTTCTTTCCAAGCAAAGCTACCTGTGATACTTGCATCGGCATTTGGCCCTTTATCATTTACTCCTACTTTAACACTTCCACCAAGTGTATACCCTACCTCCGAAGTGACCTTTGCTGAAGTCATTGTATTAACTGGGGCAGCTTTATGGAATTGAGCACTATCACCACTTGTTATTTCTGCTTCAGTATGATAGGCTGATGGCCATTTTAAACCTGCGTTATAGTATCCGCTATTAATTGTATATTTAGCATCTATATTACTACCATCAGTGGTAACAATTGCAATCTTTTTATCTGCGTAAGGATCCTCAATAAAAGAAACCTTTATTGAATTTTTGATATTTTGCTTCATGTCATAAGTAGTTTTAAAACTATTATAGACCTTCCCACCATTTTGAAGATTTTCTACAGTTCCTTTAGAATCTGCAAATGCAGATGTTGCTTGTAAACCAAATGATCCAGACATAATAACGGACGCTACCGCAACGCATTTAGCTATTTCTTTTGCTTTTTTCATACAGACAGCCACTCCTTCTTAAACATTTAAAAGATATAAATATATTATTTCTAGTTCACAAAAATAGAGATAGATTTATAGCCATACAATATAGAAATTCATTAACTTTTATGACACTAACTAAAAACACATATTTCACTAATCTTCCTCTCACTATTATTGATAACTATTATCAACATTATTAAAACATAAAATAACGATTTAAACAACAATTTTAAATACAAATTTAAAATTGTTGTTTAAAAAAATTAAAAAAATTATAGAATTCTTCATTTCGAGAATTACTATATTTTCAATTACTTATTACAGCCTATATTCAGATACATTATTTCCTTTCCATTCATAATAATCTAAAATTCCTTCATAAATGGCTTCTGCTGCAATTTGTCTGCCATTTTCCGTAGATAATTTACTGTAATCAATACCATTATCTATAAATGCCAGTTCCGTCAACACAGCTGGCATGTCATTTTCCCTTATAACATGAAGGTCTCCATGTTTAACTCCTCTGTCTCGTGTTTGAAGTGCCTCTACTAAACGTGTTTGAATTTTTTCCGCTAAAACACGACTTTCTTCCACATGAGGATTTGTTTTTTCAGATTTAGAAGATTTATAGTAATATGTTTCTGTCCCTTTTGCATTACCATTAAAAGCATTTGCATGTACGCTTATAAAGATATCACCCCGATTTTTCTTAGCAAATTTAACACGTTCCTGTAAAGAACTTTTTTGATCATGTCCTGGTCTATTATCAGATTGACGAGTTAATAAAACTGTAAATGGTGTATGCTTTTCAAGTAATTGTTGTAGACGTAAAGAAGTGTCTAGTACAATCTTACTTTCAGGTAATCCCTTTGTGGATTTCCCAGGATCTTCGCCACCATGTCCAGGATCAATAATAATTGTTTTGCTTTCTAATGGGTTTTTTTGACGATGTTGCATCATATCTGTTTTTGCAGTAAGTTGAGCAGCTTCAGCACGTGTTATAAATCTATTTGGTTGCCAACCGTTCTCAGTACCATTGGAAATTTTCAAACCGATTAAAATATTGGCATATTTTTCTCCCCAATGCCCTTTTAAATCTTCAAATTTAACCTGCTCATTATGATTTGGTGTGCTTTGTAGTTTATATGCATTTACTAGCATCGTAGCCATAGCAGCGCGAGTTACTTTTCCGGATGGATTGAAGATTCCATTACCCTCACCTTTAACAATACCAGCTTTTTCAGCAGCAGCAATATACGGAGTCGCCCAGTGGTTTTGTGAATCTGTAAATGATGGTTTTGCATTAGAGTCAATTTGTAGACCTAAAACTTTTGTCATAATTTTTGTAGCCGAAGCTCTGTCTAATGAGTCATTTGAACCGAAAGTTCCGTCTGGATAGCCATTCAATACCTGTTTATCAACTAAATAATTAACGGATTTGTCCGCCCATGCAGGAACATCTGGGAACTTATGAGTATTTGCAAATGTATTAGATGAGTAGGATAATAGACTTCCAGCAAGAATTCCTGTAGCAATTAATTTGTATTTCAAAATGTAACACCTCTATCAAGTTATTACAATTTGGTAAATATATCATTTATAATTAATCTTTAAATAATACGACCTTGAATAAAGGATAGATTAAGTTCTTCGCATTACTATATAGCAGATAATGAATTTAAAATCGAACTATTACTCCAAAAATAATCCTCGGACATACACTTATAGATAGAGATTATTAAATATAATTACCAACATCGTGTAACCAGTATAGTTACTTATATATATGAGTGTCAATTAAAATAACCTTACACTTTTGTAAGATAATCACCTTAATAGTAAACCAAGTAATTATTAAATAATATAAATAGTTACTACATATAATAAAATAATAATCTTAAATTTTGAACAAAAGCTAATTATTTTGATAGAAAAACAACTTATAATAACCACATTTTTAACAATGCTTTTGAATCCTACTTTACTCTATAATTCTCTGTTATATCCCAACGTGAATGCTCCTATACTATAGTCAATTGCTGCAATGAATACTACAACTTATAATATTGTATTCCCTCAAAAAACATCTCTAGAAGCCACCTAAAGTAGCCTTTATTAATACACCCACACAATCCATCTTTTCACCCCCTTAAGACATCCTCAAATTTTACAAGGAATGAAAAAAGAAGAGGGATACCTTCCCTCTTCACCAAAAAAATAAAAAAACACCTTAATTTATATCCCCTGCCCTTTACAATCTCACGTCTATTGATAGCCAGTTTAATTCTTCAATTCTATTTTTGTAGATCCATATATTCTTCTAAAGTCTGTTTTTGTTTATATATAGTTCTTAACAGAAAGACTGTATATCCTTCTATTTGTTTGACATCATTAAAATGCTCACAGATATAAATAAATTCTATTCCTACATATAGATAAAAAATCTAAAAATTTATATAATAAGATTAGAAGTGTAGCATATTATTATTGAAGGGTCTTGGTATAATGCTAGGCATTAATGTAAAAAAAACAAATGAAGAGTTAATTATTTCATGGCAATTGGCGGAGATTACAATTCCATTACGTGATGTGATTGAGGTTACCGAAGATGCTACCTATGCTGGTGTTGAAGAAATAGATGTAATACGTATTGGAACAGCTTATGGGACAACAGACCGTATTTTAATTAAAACAGTAAAACAAAATTATGTATTATTTACTACAAATAAAGTTGCTATTTTAAATGCCATTCACACTTAAATATAGGAGTCTTCTTGGCTAAAATGATAAAAATAAGCACATCTTGTTATAAAAACAGATGTGCTTATTTTTTAATTTCTATGCATTTTTACGTTTTAAGAAAATCACTCCACCAACAATTAATAGTAATGCTCCTGCAGCCATAGAGATCCAACTTGTAAGATTAGTACCTGTTTGCGGTAACCATCCAATTTTAGATTGAATTTCTTTCTTAAGTTGTGGTTGTTCTTTTACTTGCTCGTTAGGTTGCTCTGGTGTTGGCGTATTTTTACCTGAATTTGGCTGTTCTGGTTTTGGTTGTTCCGATTTTCCCTCTTTAAATTTCACTGTTTGTCCCTTATCTTCAATTTCAGCGTGAATAGCTACTAATATATTATCTTGATACAGTTCTTCAAATACTACTACTTCTTTACCTTGTAATGCAGAAGCATTGAAAGTGAAGTCTAATGTGATAGAACCATTCTTCTCTTTAGCAGTAAACTTAGATTCTACTGTTACTTCTTTACCATCAACTAATAATGGCTTGTTTGTTGCTTTATCCACTAGTTTACCTTTTACTACGTACTCTTTACCCACGATTAAGTCTTTGTATTCCACTTTATCTTGGATTGTTACAGTTTTAGAAGCGTCTAACTCTTTAGAACCATCAGCTTTGTTTGTTGCTGTCGTTTTAATAGAAGGCTCTACAAATCGAACTGTTTGACCTACATCGTTAATATCAGCGTGAGTTGCAATTACTTGCCCTTCATGTAATAAGTCTTCGAACACAACTACTTCTCTTCCTTGCTGTTCAGCACCAACAAAAGTAAAGTCTAATGTTACAAAACCGTTCTTTTCTTTTGCAGTAAATTTAGTATCAGCTGTTACTTCTTTACCATCAATTAGTAATGGTTTGTTAATAGCTTTGTTCATTAATTTTCCTTTTACAGTGTACTCTTTACCAACAACTAAGTTAGTGTACTCCACTTTATCCTGGATTGTGATAGAATCCTTTGAATGAATCTCTTTTCCACCATCAGCTTTGTTTGTAGCAGTTGTTTTTACTGATGGCTTAACGAACTTAACTGTTTGACCTTTATCATTGATATCAGCATGTGTCGTAACAACTTTTCCGTCTTTCAGTAACTCTTCAAATACTACTACTTCTTTTTCTTCTAAACCAGTTGCATCAAATGTGAAGTCTAATGTAATAGAACCATTTGCTTCTTTTGGTGTAAACTTCGTTTCAGCTGTTACTTCTTTACCATTTACAACGAATGGTTTATTAGTCTTTTTATCCATTAATTTACCTTTTAAAGTGTACTCTTTACCTACTTGTAGGTCTTTGAATTCCACTTTATCTTGGATTGTTACAGACTTAGACGTGTGCATTTCTTTTGTACCATCTGTTTTATCAGTAGCTTTTGTTTCTATTGAAGGAATCTTTTCATCTTTGACAATGTGTTTAATGATTTGACCATTCTCTTTAATTTCAAAAGAGAACGTTTCTTCATTTAATACATAACCTTTTGGTGCAACAGTTTCTTTATATGTGTATTTTCCAAATGGTAACTTTTCAAATTTAGCAATTCCTTTATCGTCTGTTTTTCCTTTTACTACTTCTTTTCCTGCTTCGTTATAAATCGTAAATTCTGCATTTGGAAGCTTGTTATTTCCATCAGCTACATCTACCTTTGTAATTTCTAGATCACCTTTGATAAGATGATTAACTGCCAATAGCTCAATAATCTTTCCATGTTCCTTTATTTCGAACATAATTGGTTCTTTAACAAGAACGTAACCATTTGGAGAAGCCTTTTCTACAAATGAATATTTACCATACGCTAAATCTTTGACGTTAATCTCACCATTTTTATCTGTCTTATATTCCCCAACTACTTTTCCACTTGCATCTTTTAGCTCGAATGCTGCACCTTCTAATTTTTTACTAATATCTTCATTATCTACTTTTAGTAATTTTACACTACCTTTCACTTCGGTATTTTCCACTGTAAAAGTAAGTGTTTTATTGTGCTCTTTAATTTCAAAAGGATACTTTGTTTTATTTCCAATATATCCATTAGGTGTTTTTGTCTCTAAGAAATAATATTTACCATACGTAAGACCTTCAACGTTTGCAATTCCATTTTCTTTTGTTACTACTTTTTTCACTTCTTTTCCATCTTCAGTGAAGACTGTGAATTCAACATTTGGTAAAATCTTTCCTGAATCACTAAGCTTTTTAATTTCGATGCTACCTTTTACTTTGTTATTTACTATTTGGACAGCTCCTGTTTCTCCTGTCTTAACTTCAATAGTTTGTGGTTTATCATCTGAAACATAGCCTGTTGGTGCTTTAATTTCTTTTAATGTGTAAGTACCAATTGGTAAGTTGTTTAATTCTGCCATACCATCAGCACCAGTCGTGATTTTTCCGACTGATTCATTATTTACATTAAAGACCTCAAATACTGCACCAGCTAAAACTTCTCCATTTTCTCCAACCTTTTTAATTTTTAAAGAACCAGCTGCTTCCCAATTTACTGCAAGATCACTACTAAGCTTTTCTTCATTTCTCTCTAATAGTACTGTAGCATTCTGAACAGTATCCGTACCACGGTAAGCAATTGCTTGAACTTTAGTTAAATTAGCAGCAACACTTAAATTAAATTCACCCGTTTTTGTATTCTTAGGAATTTGGATACGAAATTTTTCTCCAACTGAAAGCTGATCTTTCACTTCTCCATTTTCACTTACAATTCTAACTCCATTAGGTGCATTTTTCGCTACTACCTTATAAGAACCACTCTTAGCATTTGTTTGTACTGAATATAGATTTGTTTCGAAGAATTCACCCTTTAATTCTGCTTTTTGCTTTTCAGCAGGAATCACATTCATAAAAACATCTTGAGTCTCTTCACTATTATTAGCATTACTAATAATAGCCTTAGCTGCTTTTTCAACATTTTTATTCTCATGTTTTAATTCATTTACATCGAGTTGACCTAATGCATTCCAAACCGCAAGTTGCGTTGCATAATGCGCTTCATTTTTATTAGCTACTCCCAGCTGTTCAGCACTTTTTTGCGGGAAACCATTTAATAAGACTCTATATACTACATTATCTGTTTTCCCCATTTCAGGAAGATCTTCACCATTTGGTGATTTTAATCCAAGGGTTAAGCAATAAGCAATTTGACCACTTGAATTTTTAATCATTTCAGTGCGAATGTACTTACCTAGACTATTACTATAACTCCAGTCCATTGAATATTTCTCATGCGTCATAACCTCTGCACTAGCCCTAGGTAAAAATACATTAAGGAATAATGCCAGTACTGATAATAATGTAAAAACTCTTATAATGACTCTCTTACCCAATTTTGTAACCTCCCTAGAATAAATTAATCCGAGTATATATCGCAATATCTAAAACATTCACGATCGACCCATTTATCATTATAAAACAATAAATTACAAATATTAAATAATTTTAATGAAATAGTCAAAAAATTTACACATTTTATTATTTATCAAGTTTTTTAACGAATTTACTATATACAAATTCTAAAACACGCCTACAATTTAAAAGACAAATATGTATGTTAAATATATAAATAGCAATTCCTTTACTCCAGTTATTAAGCTTTCCCCTATTAAAAATATCTTCTTCATTTTCTTGTTAACCTGAGTAACTTATACACCTCTTCTAATCTATTACACTCCTCCATTTAAATATAAAGGTGACTTCTCGTTCAAAGAATAAAGTGAAACTTTAATCCTCCCGATTCCCATCTAACTTCCTTGCTTTCATTGAATTTTTGGGCGGGAGTCTTACTGCCCCAAAATAGCGGAATATATTATGCAATATTGCATTTGATAATCATTTTCACTGTAACTATAATGATTACATGGTTACTATTAATCCAATATTCTACATGGAGGTTTTATTATGTTTAAAAAAATTATTGTATCTTCTATGGCGCTTACTATGTTCGGTGGAGCTGCAACTATGCTAGAGGCACCTACTGCTCAAGCAGCTTCTTATAACTCAACGTCATCCTCTTACTTTGATGTCACTCCTGAAGAGGCCGTGGCTTTCTATCAATCTCAAGACTATAAAAAATTAAAAGTATTTTTGGATGACTTTGAAGCAAGAAACCCTTATACTCCAGGTGGAGGCTACGCTCAAGGGAGTGTACGTATTCAAAAATTCAACGATGCTCTTAGAGATGCAAAATTAACAAATGTCTACCAAGAATTTATTAGAATCTCATACTACAATCATTATCCAGAACCAAAATAATAACAACGGATTAAATGTTTATTATTTCTATAACTTAGCCTAATTTTAAATGTATAACCTAAAAATAATTACTAAAACCACTCATATAAGGGTGGTTTTTCTATCTCCCCATATAATTTAGCGGAATGTTACATCATCTTTATTTTAATATGTTTTATAGTAGACATTCTCTAGTTGACACAATCTAGTAGGTTAGCAATGGGAATATCAAAATATATTTATAATTATTTTCTGTTTAATAGCAAAAAACGAACACCCTCTCACAATTAGATAAGGTGCTCGTTTTCATTTTTATCGGTAATTCTCAATTCACTTTAGCTTCTTTCCAATAAGTAAAGATTAAATTAACTTAAAAACAAAGCGTTTTAAATTTAATTCATAGATCTTACTGAAACTTGGAATTGCCCCTTAGAACCATCATCATTTGAAACGTAAATTTTATATGTTCCATTCGGCAATGGAGATAAAGCATTCCGTACATTTGTAACATTAATTTGTTGTTCTCCAGGTTTTATATAACCACCAACAATTAGCTCTGTATTTGGACCTTTTACACTATATCCCATTGTATTTTGACCATTATTTTTCATAGAAAAGCTTAAGTCAGTACTCCCATCATATACGAAAGAAGTTACAGCCTCGCCACTATAATCCATTGTTTGGGTTAATAATAAGTCTGCAGAAACATGTTCAACTACATGAATTGGATCATTCGTTTTGTGTACTTCTTCAGCATAAGTATTATTCCCTAACACACCAAGTGTTAATGCTGAAACTACTCCACAACTAAGCACTAGTTTATTTAACTTCATTTTAAGTTCCCCCTTGATGTTTGTATTCTATTACCATCATACATCCTTTTTTAAGTGCGTTTTTATGTAATAATTCATATCTATAAACCTATATATTTTAACTTTCCGCCTTAATAGTTATTGAGAAAGCCACATAGATAAAGCTACAATATTACACTTCATAAAAAACTTATAAATTTTAAAATCTTTTTCTAACAAAGTTTTATACGAGGAAGTACCAAAATACTCAAATAAATAGCATTTCTATTTCAGATAAAATGTACTAATAAAATTTTTCTAAAATTTCACTTTGTAATTTGATATATTCCATGTTAATATAACGAAGGCTACAAAACAGGAGTCACCACACATATCATTTTCACAGAATATTCATACTTAAAGAACCTTATTTTATCAGTAACTCAATCCCAATTTTACCTATACAAAAGTTAGTTTATAATTTCATATGCACATGAATTTAAATAGATTTTTTATCTATTATTTTTTCTATTTTCCTTATCGATTTTAATACGAGTAATATAACAGCACTTTTCAAGTACCCTTCCTTTTTAGATAAAAAGTCTACTAATACTAAACATCTTTGTCCAACTCATACATAATTCTACTTACAAACTATCGGAGATGCAAAACTATGGGAATTTCTACTCTTTTATTAAATACCTTTATTATAATAATTTGTATCCTTAGCTATCACGTACTCTGGCTAGAGTTTAAAGAAAAAATAACATGTAATAATATGTTATTTTCTATCCTTTCCTCCATTGCTATTATTTTTTGTATGACTTTTCCTTTTCATTTACATGTGGGATTTATTTATGATTTACGTTTTATTCCTATTATATTAGTTTTTCTATATGGAAATACAAAAAACATTGTTTTTATAGGAATTTTATATCTTTCTTACCGGTTTTACTTAGGAGGAAATGGCGTTCTTCCATCATTTATTATCTTCACTATTATTTTGGGTATAACAATGCTCTTTCGTTACTTATTACCTATGTATTTTAAAGAAAAAAAGATATTATTAAGCTTACTTCTTATTTTAGTATGTACAGCTTCACTTTCTATTTGCGGTATTGTAACTCAAATAAATACAGGAGGTAAAATAGACTCTACTCTCATAGAATTTTTATTAAATTATATAGTCATTAATATTTTCACAGTATTATTATCAGTTTATTTTATAGAGGAAATGATTGAGAAATATAAAATGAAAGAAAAACTGCAACGGGCTGAAAAATTTTATATAGCTAGCGAACTAGCAGCGTCAATTGCACACGAAATCCACAACCCACTAACCACGGTACATGGATTCACTCAATTATTAAATGAAAAACATGCCTCTAAGCTATCTCAGGAGCAATACTTAGAAATCATGTTAATTGAAATGCAGCAAATACAATCTACTATTAATAACTATTTATCTTTAACCAAACCACAGAACACCCTAAAAGAGAAAATAGATATTAATCACATTTTAAATCAGGTGAAAGATACTATTTCACCACTCGCTCTGTCATACAAAGTTGAAATCAAACAAAATAGTACAGATTCCTTTTATATAAATGGGGACCCCGAAAAATTCAAACTCTGTCTAAACAACATCATCCAAAACGGAATTGAGGCTATGAAAAATGGTGGATTATTACAAATAAATATACAAAAAGTAAAAGAAAATATCATAATTGATATTATTGATTCAGGAATTGGGATGTCATCTCAACAAATAAAACGAATTGCTTTGCCATTCTATTCAACAACAGAAAAAGGAACTGGGCTTGGTACTATGATTGCTTATAGTATTATTAGAGAATTAAACGGAGATATAGAGATAGAGAGTGAATTAGGTAAAGGGACACGTTTTTCTATTAGTATCCCTTGCTAACGTGATAACAATTTTCTATTTAGTTAATTACATAAAAGGATCAGATCTTATCTATTGTTACAGATATACTCTGATCCTTTAGTTTAATTCAATTAAAAACACTTAATATTTATAACTTTTCTTACATCGTGATGAAATACTAGTTCATCGATTTTATCTCATTTACTGATTAGATTTGTTTAATGTAAATATAATATCTCGCGATACTTAATTTGTTATTATCATTAGGGACATTTCCTGCAGTTGTTTTTTCATTAAAGTACAGACCTTGTGCCATTCATTGAAAAAGACAACTCCCTTTTTACTACTTCACTTCCACCGTATAATTCCCTGTTCCACCACCATACTGATACACATGTAAATAATACTTCCCTGGATACGTGTAGTAACTACCTACTAGTTTATTCCCTTGTTGCTGAGCATACGTAACATAATTATTTAAATCTGCTTCAGAATAAAGTACCCAGTTCATTCCGATATTATTTTCATTCGTTACGTTAATTTGAAGGTTTTTAGCATTCTCCACATTAATTTCAAAGAAGTCACTTGTATCGCCATTTCCTAAACTAGCACGTAAAACTTGATTTAACTGCAGTTTGTTTGTTGTTTGGAATGAGTTATTCGGTTCTTTTTCTACACTGTTATCTTCTTTCTTTTGAACAGTTACAGTCGCTGTAGCAGTATTAGTTGCTCCTTTATCGTCTGTTACTGTTAATTTAGCCGTATACGCTCCTTCTTTTGTATATACGTGAGTTGGATTTTGCTCATTACTTACTGCTCCATCACCAAACTCCCATTTATATGAAATAATTTTCCCATCTTCATCTTTTGATCCGTTGCTTGTAAATGAAATTGCTTCATTTACATTTCCACTATACGGACCGTTTATAACCGCAACTGGTGCTTTATTCTCTGCCCCTTCTTCCGTATCAATACCATGGAACACAACATCATATTCAAATTGTCCTGATGCATTCACGCGATAATTTACGAAGTATGCTGTTACTGTTTTATAGCCTGTCCATTCCTTTACACTTAAACGTTTTAACGTATCATTAACGTTTTGTGTAATTGTTTTCCAATCTTCATATTCTCCTTTTGCTGCAGTTCCTGTATATGTTCCTTGTAGTGTGAATGTATTAAAGAACTGTGATTTATTTTTCTTCACTGATACATTTTTCAATTTTGCTTCCGCTGTTATTTCTGCTGCAATATCTGAAACTGGCTTCGATGCATGATTCGCTAAATAATCGTCTGATACTAATGGCACATTATACTTCTCACGATTATCAACTAGCATTTGCATATAGTCTTGATATTCTTTATTTAAATTCGCATCTTTACTTAATGTAGAGCGATATGCATCATATGCTGTTACATCATTTTTCCTAATAAGATCATGTATTTTATCGAACATATCATATCTCTTATTGTACATATACGATTGTAAAGCAAAGGAATAATTATAGAAATCCCACGTTCCATATTTTGCATTTAACGTTCGCTCTGCCGTATAACGCTCTGCTGGATTTGAAGATAATCCTCCTATAATACTCTTTCTCGGTACAACATTATCCGTTCTCGTTGCCCCTGCAAAAAATTCAGCATTCCCTTCTTCAAACCAAGATAATCTTTCATTTTCATATATTTTCCCTTGTCCCCATAACCCTGGTACTTCATATCTACCTTGTAAATAATGCGTGAACTCGTGTCTGAATAATTCTTCTAAACTATAAATACTTTCTTCTGGCGTACGCTCATAAGTAAAGAACGTACCTGTTCCTTCTATATAAAGACCACCGTTATTCGTTTCATAACCGTACAATTGACGATTAAATTGATATTCTGCTGGGCTATTATAAATAACCATCGTTAGTACATCATCAGGATTTCCTTTTTCTAAAGGTTGATCACTTTCAACCGTACGATGGAATTGTGCCTTCACTTCTTTTGCCGCCCAATATAAACGTTTTACTTTTTCTTCTGTCACTTTATCTCCAGCTTTTAAAACAATTGCCCCATCATCAAACGTATACGTTTTTGGCAAATATTTTTTCTTTCCATCTTCTCTTATTTGATCTAAATTCACCACTTTACCATTTGCATCTTTTCCGCCATAATTCGTTGCGATTTGCTCAGCAGCTACGAAATATTGCTCCCCTAAATACGGATAAATTTTCATCGCATCTGTTACAACTTGTAACCCTTTCGTTCCTGTACTATGGAATGTACCGAGTCTACCTGTATAATAAATGCCATTATTAATAAGCCAACCGTTTTTTGCTGTAATCGTTCCCATTAATGCAAAACGACTTAGTTCATTAATATAACTATCTATTTTCTGATACCATACTGTATCTTTCGGTGCTTTCCTCGTATCGTACAAATACGATTGAATGTCGTAATCAACACCTTGCATAATATCGTAAATAGCATTTCCAGCTGAAAGATTATCTACTAATGTAGAAAAATTATCATTATATTGTTTAAAAATCTTTGCAGCTGATGTTATCGTTTCCACATCACTCGAAGCGTTTCCTATTAACTTTCCGTATGATGATACCACTCTATTTTGCTCTAATGTACCCAGCTTGAAATTTGAATTGTTAGCTATCGCTTTTAATGCAGGTAAGCATTTATCATGATAACTCCGTTCATTTAATTTACTAAGTTCCGAATTATAAAATCCTAAATAAAATCCTGAACGCAATACCTCCACTAATGTCTCAATCCCTTTTGAATCATCCTTCGTATAGGCTTGTCCTTGCTGCTTCAATTTATCAATAATCGCCTGCATCCTACTATCATTTTGATAGAATGCTAGACTGTCTGTATTAAACTGAAATAGCCCCGTAATTTGCTCCCAATCAATTGTTACAAGTAAATCTACTAACTGCTGATTGCTTAATTGATTTAATTCAGCAATTGTATAAGTTTTCGCTACAGCTAATTGCTTACTTTCTTTTTTCACCTCAGGTGGTCTTTGTGATAAATCGGCAAATTGTAGCCTTTTCTCAAAAGACTTGCTTTCGAGCACTTTCGATGAATGAGCTAATTCTTGTACTGGTAGTTGTACACCGACTGGCTCCATTTTGAGCACATTTCGATAAGAAACTTGCTCTCCCTTAGTATCTTCTGCCAAACTGACCCCTTGAAAACTCCCTAACATTAAACTAGCAAAACTTACCCCTACTAACATTTTCTTTGAATAGCTTTTCATGCTCTCCCCTACCTTACATTTTTAGTGTCCCGCTCCATTATTTTACTATTTTTACTTTTTGTCCTGTATTGAGAAAAAATAAGGTAACGTTCACACATATATTCATTTCATGTAAAATTAACGCTTGACTTTCCGTGCATTTTAGATCAAAAAAAGATAGATAATAGCAAAATTTCTGCTACATCTATCCTCGTTTTCAACACTATGATTTTAACTTTATAAACGTAACTTCCGGTAATGTTTGCATATGCTGAATAAACTCATTCTTTTCTTCTGACGATATATTTTTCAGCTGCATTCCTACCTTATAAACAGTTTCTGTACCTTGCTGTGAAGCTTCCACCTCATATGAGAGTATTGGGATGCCTTTCACTTGTAGTGTTTCTAATATTTGTTGTATCGCTTCATGTTTATTTACAAACATTTGCACTGTTATATTTTGTGGAAATAGAAATTGCACCTTAAAAATACGACTTACAATTTCTAAACCAATTAAAACGAGAATCGTCGCTCCAATGCCTACTACATACATTCCCGCTCCAATTGCTAATCCTATACCGGCAGTAGCCCATAAACCAGCCGCGGTCGTTAATCCTTTCACCGCCTGCTTTTGAATAATAATTGTGCCTGCACCTAAAAAACCAACTCCACTAACGACTTGTGCTGCAATCCGACTTGGGTCTAGAGACGTATGCTCTTCATACACAATATCTGAAAAGGCATATTTCGAAACAACCATTATTAACGCACTTCCTACCGCTACGAGGAAATGAGTCTTTAATCCAGCTTCTTTCGATCGAATTTCTCTTTCAATACCAATCATTGCTCCTAACAAGCCAGCAACACCGATTCGTATAATAAAATCAAAATCTACACTCACGGGCACTTCCCCCTTTCATTCATTATAGATAGATAAAACAAAAATTATCACAAACATCCATTTATCACCATGAAAGAATACCACTAAAATACACTTAATACTCCGACTGTTTTATGTTAATATTTTAAATATTAACATAAAATAAATAACTCCTGATTTTAAACCTTCACTAATTTTCTAAAAAACCAAAGGTGGATTGCATGAAATTAGGTTGAGAAATTTTAGAAAACGCTTTCATTTTGTTTCATAATTTTTTATAAAAAATACATAAATAAAGGAGCTTACTAACAATGAACGTCTCGTTACTTACACCTACTACTGATTTACAAGAAGAATACTTAGATTTCTATAACGAATGGAAAGATAGCGGTGAAACAATGATCCCGTGGGTTATCTCAAAAAATCCTGCCAACTTCCCAGCTATGGTTCAAGAACTTCTCGATGCGCATAACGGAATAAATATCCCTGAAACTTGGGTACCAGACTCTACATATTGGCTTGTTACAGATGAAAATAAAATTGTGGGAGCTGTTAATATACGTCATAGTTTAACCGAACATTTATTTAACGCTGGCGGTCATATTGGTTATGGCATTCGCCCTTCTGAAAGAAGAAAAGGTTATGCTACGAAGTTACTAGCATTATCATTAGAAAAAACGAAGGAATTAGACATCACGAAAGTACTTGTCGTTTGCGACGCAGTGAATACCGCTTCTGAAAAAACGATTTTACATAACGGCGGGCTTCGTGATGATGATTTCACTGAGGAAGATGGGAATGTAGTAAGAAGATATTGGATTGAGCTATGAATGATCACAAATAAGCGAGAAAGTGATTATACACTTTCTCGCTTATTTTACACTGCTTCTATTTCAAACTGCACTGTAATACCACTTGGATCTACCACCACAAACCCATTTGTAGTTTCATTTATTTCATGTTGTTTTTCTATTAATCTTTCTTTCACTTCATCTAACGCTTCTTTATACGGTAGTACAATCGTATACACCTTTAGCCCAGTTGCATGTACTGGTGGGTGTGGATTGTTTACTCCATTCCACGTATTTGCACCAATATGGTGATGATATCCCCCTGCTGAAATAAATAAGCAATCCTCTTCACGCTGTTGTACTTCAAAACCTACTGTTTCCACATAAAATTCATGTGATTTCTCTACATCAGCTATTCGTAAATGTACGTGCCCAACGACAGTATTAGCAGGCAAACCATCAAACTCATAATCAACGAATGTTGCCAATTCTTTTAAATCAAGTGGTGTACTTCCTCCTGGCCCTTCTCCCCATCGATCGCGCGGACGGTCTGCATAAATTTCAATACCATTCCCCTCTAAATCTTGCAAATAAAAAGCTTCGCTATATGTATGATCACTTGCACTATTAAACCTTGAAATTGGTAAAATTTCATTTGAATATGTATAACGCCCTTCTTGCTCAGCCGGGCTGTCAATTACATTCTTATTACGAAGAACCCCAAATAGCGCAGAAGCAAAAGCTTCACGAGTCGGAACTAAAAAGGCTACATGATATATACCAGTCGTACGCGGTTCTTGCAGTACCCCGTCCTCTAACTTTTCAAGAACAAGTAACGCATTCTTTCCACCTTTTCCAGATAAATATGCTTTATTCCCCTCTTGCTTAATTACCTCTAATCCTACAACATTCTCATAAAAAGCAATTTGACGCTCTAAATCTTTCACTTTAAATTCAACATGACCAATACGTGTTTTCGGATGAATTTTTACCATGAATAACTTCATCTCCTTATCCCTATATTTTCCCATTACATATAACCGTTACTATGAAGGATACAACTAAAATCATCCTATGTAAATAAGAAAAGTCAGAATTTACATACATTTTTATTTTCATAATAAAAAGCCACCTTTTATGAAGTGACCCCCGAAAGTTAGACAGGTCGTTTCATTAGGCAGCCTCTAGGGTATGAGCCCGGTATTGTACTGGGCTCATACCCTTTAATTTTGCCTTAATTCTTTTATG